>NZ_LWSF01000001.1:526808-603045 GCF_001651785.1 Amycolatopsis sp. M39 | reverse complement strand
CGACACCGAGTTCCGCCATCAGCTCGGCAAAGTGCGGTTCGATCGGCGGAAGCTCGAACACCCCGCCGTGCAGGTGCGGGTGCGCGAGGCACAACTGTGCCGCGACGTTGCCACGAGCGCCGCCGACGTCGACAAAGCTCTTGTAGGAAGACCAGTCCACGTGCTCGGCCAGCTGCGGCGCGACCAACGCGTTGTTCGCGTCCATGTGCACCAGGAAAGCCTTGGCGCGCACCGGATCCTCGTACAGCTTGGCGAACGCGCCGTGCCCGCCGATATCCGCCTTCGGCTCGCCGTCGCGCAGCGCCTCGGACAACTTGCCCCACATCGCGTAATGCCGCTGCGCGGTCGTGCGGACCCGCGCGCCGAGGTAACCGCCGCCAGGCGCGCCCGGCACCAGCACCTCCGCGGCCGCCGGGGTGTTGCCGAACTTCTCGCCGTCGCGTTCCAGCAGGCCGAGCGCGGCCAGCGCCTGGACGAAATCGCCGGTGAACCGCTGGTGCAGCCCGAGTTCCTGCCGGATCTCGTCGATCGTCCGCGGCGCGGAAGCCAGCAGTTCGAACACGCCCAGTTCGACCGCGCTGTGCAGGATCTTCGACTGGGTGAACAACATGTTGAGGCGGGCGATCGCCTGCGCGTCCACGGTGGTGTGGGCAGTCATCCCGGGTCGTACCTGCCTTCCGTTCTGGTGGTCCGCGGGCGGCACCGCCGCGGAAATCCTCGTGTGCGGCGATGTTTCCGGCCGGATCTCGAAGGCCCCTCAACACGCTCTCGACCTCCGCCGACGCCCGCCTCGGACCCGCTCGCGCAGCGTCCAGGACCGCTCGGCGAGCGCTGAATCCCCAGCACAGCGCGTATAGCCGCGAACCCGCGCGGTACTCCAGGCTTGACCGGACTGACAACAGGGACGGGACATATGGGGAGCACCGGGATGGATGTCGAGTACGACGTGGTGATCGTGGGCGGCGGCCCGGTCGGGCTGATGCTCGCGAGCGAGCTGGGGCTGCGGCCCGGCCGAGTGCTGGTGCTGGAGCGGCTTCCCGAGCCGAGCGGGCAGTCCCGCGCGCTCGGCCTGCACTCGCGCACCGTCGAGGTGCTCGACCAGCGCGGCCTGCTGCCCCGCTTCAGCGAGGGCGCGCCGGTGTGGCCGAAGGGGCACTTCGCCGGCATGCGGCTGCTCGACCTCAGCAAGCTCAACGGACGACACACCTACGCGCTGATGGTCCCGCAGTCGCGCACCGAGGCGATCCTCGAAGAGCGCGCGCGGGAACTGGACGTCGAGATCCGCCGCGGGCACCGGCTCACCGAACTGGAGAACGGGCCCGACGCGGTGGTCGCCACCGTGACCGGCCCGGACGGCGAGTACCGGATCCGCTCCCGCTACCTCGTCGGCTGCGACGGCGGCAGCAGCCTGGTCCGCAAACTGGCCGGCATCGACTTCCCCGGCACCGCCTCCAACATCGACGCGATGCTCGCCGACGTCCACCTCGACCAGGTGCCCGACGGCCCGCACCTGGCCCGCTGCCAGGGCGGCGTGTTCGGCACGGTCCCGCTCGGCGGCGACCTCTACCGCGTCGTGTCGGTCGAGTTCCGGCCGCCTGCCGCGCACCGCGACGACCCGGTCGAGCTGGAAGAACTCGCCGCCTCGGTCAAGCGGGTCACCGACCAGGAGCTCCCGATGCGCGACCCGGTGTGGCTGTCACGCTTCGGCGACGCGACCCGGCAGGCCGCGCAGTACCGCAAGGGCCGCGTGATGCTCGCCGGCGACGCGGCGCACGTGCACTTCCCGGCCGGCGGACAGGGCCTCAACACCGGCATCCAGGACGTGGTGAACCTCGGCTGGAAACTCGCCGCGGTCGTCAACGGCAGCCCCGACGCCCTGCTCGACACCTACCACGAAGAACGCCATCCGGTCGGCGCGCGCGTCTGCTTCAACACCCAGGCCCAGCTCGCGCTGATGGACCCGCGCCCGGAGATCGGCCCGCTGCGCGAGCTGTTCGGGACGCTGATGGAATTCGACGAGGTCAACCGCTACCTCGCGGAGATGATCACCGCGCTCGACGTGCGCTACCCGACCTTCCCCGCCTCGGACCACCCGCTGGCCGGGACCCGCGTTCCGGAGTGGTCGATCGTCGTGGACGGCACCGCGACGACCACGATGAAGCTGCTGCACTCCGGCCGCGGCGTGCTCGTCGACCTCACCGACGGCCCCGCCGTGGCCCGCACCGCCGCGCCGTGGCTCGACCGGCTCGACCTCGTCTCCGGCACCCCGTGCACCAGCGAGGTCCCCGCCGCGTTCCTGCTCCGCCCGGACGGGCACGTCGCCTGGCTCGCCGCGAGCCCGGACACCGATCCCGCCGATCTGCGCGAAGCCCTGCGCGCGTGGTTCGGACCAGCACCCGTGCGCTCGCTGCCCGCCGCGGCGAGCTGACCCCGGCCGCGCCGCGGAGAAAGCTGTGGCTGTGTTGTGGCCGAGGTCACCCCAGAGCGGCCGAGGTGACGGCATTCGGCCCTTGCGACGCGTACGGTGGGCCCTGCTGTCTGTCAGGCTGGGCCTCTCAACCGATCCAGACAATGACCTGTCTCACGAGCGTCCAGGTGGCGTGTTTCGGGCCACCGGCAGGGGACTAGCCTGGCGGTCAGCAGATGCTTGTGATATCGGATCGAGAATGGATAGAGGCGAGAGCCAGCCGTGGCCAGCAGCAGTCCCGCATCGCAGTTCGGTGCCAATGAGTGGCTCGTCGAAGAAATGTACGAGCGGTTTCTCGCGGACCCCCAGTCGGTAGACGCCGCCTGGCACGATTTCTTCGCCGACTACAAGCCCACTCCGGGCGGCAACGGTACGCAGGAAGGGAACGGGGAAGCCAAGGCCGCCGCGTCCGCCCCCGCGGCCAAGCCCGCCGCGAAGGCCCCGGCAGCACCGGCCGCCAAGGCCGCCGCGGCCCCGGCGGCCAAGGCTCCGGCCAAGCCCGCCCCGGCCGCGAAGCCCGCGGCTTCCGCGCCCGCCAAGTCCGCTCCGGCGAAGGACGCCGAGCCGGAGTCCAAGCAGCTGCGCGGCGCCGCGGCGGCGATCGCCAAGAACATGGACGCCTCGCTCACCGTGCCCACCGCGACCAGCGTGCGCGCGGTCCCGGCGAAGCTGATGGCGGACAACCGCATCGTCATCAACAACCACCTCAAGCGCACCCGCGGCGGCAAGATCTCCTTCACCCACCTCATCGGCTACGCCATGGTGCGGGCGCTGAAGGACTTCCCGAACATGAACCGGCACTACCAGCTGATCGACGGGAAGCCGTTCGCGATCACGCCGGAGCACGTGAACTTCGGGCTTGCCATCGACATGAAGGGCAAGGACGACTCCCGCACTCTCGTCGTGGCCTCCATCAAGGCCACCGAGAACATGACGTTCATGCAGTTCTGGCAGGCCTACGAGGAGATCGTCAAGAAGGCCCGCACGAACAAGCTCACCGCGGACGACTTCGCGGGCACCACCATCTCGCTCACCAACCCGGGCGGCATCGGCACGAACCACTCGGTGCCGCGGCTGCAGGCGGGCCAGGGCGCGATCATCGGCGTCGGCGCGATGCAGTACCCGGCGTCGTTCGAGGGCACCAGCGAGAAGACCCTGGTCGACCTCGCCGTCAGCAAGATCATGACGCTGACCTCGACCTATGACCACCGCATCATCCAGGGCGCCGAGTCCGGCGAGTTCCTGAAGCGCATTCACGCACTGCTGCTCGGCGAGGACGGCTTCTACGACGACGTCTTCACCAGCCTGCGGCTGCCCTACGAGCCGATCCGCTGGGTCGCCGACATCCCGGACGGCCCGGTCGACAAGACCGCGCGCGTGATGGAGCTGATCGAGGCGTTCCGGATGCGCGGCCACCTGATGGCCGACACCGACCCGCTGAACTACCGCCAGCGCAGCCACCACGACCTTGACGTGCTCAGCCACGGCCTGACCCTGTGGGACCTGGACCGCGAGTTCGCGGTCGGCGACTTCTCCAGCCGCGAGCGGATGAAGCTGCGCGACATCCTCGGCGTGCTGCGCGACTCCTACTGCCGCACGGTCGGCGTGGAGTACACGCACATCCTCGACCCCGAGGAGCGGCGCTGGATCCAGGAGCGCGTCGAGGTCCGGCACAACAAGCCGGAGCCGTCCGCGCAGAAGTACATCCTGTCGAAGCTCAACGCCGCCGAGGCGTTCGAGACCTTCCTGCAGACCAAGTACGTCGGCCAGCGGCGGTTCTCGCTGGAAGGCGGCGAGACCCTGGTCCCGCTGCTGGACACGGTGCTCGACAAGGCCGCCGAGGCGGAACTGGACGAGGTCGTCATCGGCATGCCGCACCGCGGCAGGCTGAACGTGCTGGCGAACATCGTCGGCAAGCCGATCAGCCAGATCTTCCAGGAGTTCGAGGGCAACCTCGACCCGGGCCAGGCGCACGGCTCCGGCGACGTGAAGTACCACCTCGGGGCCGAGGGCAAGTACTTCCGGATGTTCGGCGACGGGGAGACCCGGGTGTCGCTGGCGTCCAACCCGTCGCACCTGGAGACCGTCGACCCGGTCCTCGAGGGCATCGTCCGCGCCAAGCAGGACGTCCTCGACAAGGGCGGCGAGGGCTACACCGTGCTGCCGGTCCTGATGCACGGCGACGCGGCCTTCGCGGGGCAGGGCGTCGTGGCCGAGACCCTGAACCTGGCGCTGCTGCGCGGCTATCGCACCGGCGGCACCGTGCACATCGTCGTCAACAACCAGGTCGGCTTCACCACCGCGCCGGAGCACTCGCGCTCCAGCCAGTACGCCACCGACGTCGCGAAGATGATCGGCGCGCCGGTCTTCCACGTGAACGGCGACGACCCGGAAGCCGCGCACTGGGTCGCGAAGCTGGCGATGGACTACCGCCAGGCGTTCCACAAGGACGTCGTGATCGACCTGATCTGCTACCGCCGCCGCGGCCACAACGAGGGCGACGACCCCTCGATGACGCAGCCGGCGATGTACGACATCATCGACACGAAGCGTTCGGTCCGGAAGATCTACACCGAATCGCTGATCGGCCGGGGCGACATCTCCGTCGAAGAGGCCGAGGCCGCACTGCGCGACTTCTCCAGCCAGCTAGAGCATGTCTTCAACGAGGTGCGCGAACTGGAGAAGCACCCGGCGAAGGCGAGCCCGTCGGTCGAGGGCGAGCAGCAGATCCCGGCGAAGGTCACCACCGCCGTGTCGCGCGAGGTCGTCGAGCAGATCGGCGACGCGTTCGTCAACCTGCCCGAGGGCTTCACCCCGCACCCGCGGGTCAAGCCGGTCATGGAGCGCAGGCACAAGATGTCGCGCGAGGGCGGCGTCGACTGGGCGTTCGGCGAACTGCTCGCGTTCGGGTCGCTGGCACTGGAAGGCCGTCTCGTGCGGCTGTCCGGCCAGGACTCCCGGCGCGGCACCTTCACCCAGCGGCACTCGGTTTTCATCGACCGCAAGAACGGCCAGGAGTACTCGCCGCTGCAGCACCTTGCCGAGGGCCAGGGCCGCGTGATGATCTACGACTCGGCGCTGTCGGAGTACGCGGCCGTCGGCTTCGAGTACGGCTACTCGGTGGCGAACTCCGAGGCGCTGGTGATGTGGGAAGCGCAGTTCGGCGACTTCGTCAACGGCGCGCAGACCGTGATCGACGAGTACATCTCCTCCGGCGAGGCCAAGTGGGGCCAGCGCTCGGACGTCG
The DNA here is from genome assembly GCF_001651785.1 of Amycolatopsis sp. M39. NCBI lineage: Bacteria > Bacillati > Actinomycetota > Actinomycetes > Pseudonocardiales > Pseudonocardiaceae > Amycolatopsis > Amycolatopsis sp. M39. Next base: position 597,331 of record NZ_LWSF01000001.1, on the reverse strand, counting down.
TGCTGCTGCTGCCGCACGGCCACGAGGGCCAGGGCCCGGACCACACGTCCGGCCGGATCGAGCGGTTCCTGTCGCTGTGCGCGGAAGCGTCGATGACCGTCGCGGTGCCCTCCACCCCGGCGAACTACTTCCACCTGCTGCGCCGCCACGCCCTCGACGGCATCCAGCGTCCGCTGATCGTCTTCACCCCGAAGTCGATGCTGCGCAACAAGGCGGCGACGTCGACGGTCGAGGACTTCACCGGCCAGAGCCGCTTCATGTCGGTGATCGACGACGCCACCCAGGACCCGGCGAAGGTCCGCAAGGTGCTGCTCACCTCGGGCAAGCTCTACTGGGAGCTGGTGGCCGAGCGCGAGAAGCGCGGTGCGGACGACGTCGCGATCGTGCGGATCGAGCAGTACTACCCGCTGCCGAAGAAGAAGCTGCTGGCGGCGGTGGAGCGCTACACGAACGCCCAGCAGATCGCCTGGGTCCAGGAAGAGCCGGAAAACCAGGGCGCGTGGCCGTTCTTCGGCCTCAACCTGCCCCGGAAGTTCCCGGAGTTCTTCGGCGGGCTCGACGTGGTGGCGCGCCGCCCGATGGCCGCCCCGTCGGCCGGTTCGTCGAAGGTGCACGACGTCGAGCAGAAGGCGCTGATCGCCAAGGCGTTCGACTGATCCTCAGTTACGCGCAAGGCCGCCGCGGGATCGTTCCCGCGGCGGCCTTCGCCGTTGTGGGGTGGTCGTGAGTGGCGATCCCGGTTCTCACCGGGATCGCCACTCACGACCCCAGCCCCGCTGCCTCCACCCGGAAGACCGCGATCCTCCCCGCAGCCGCAGCGGCCGCCACCCCGTCCGGCGTCGGCGACTCCGCCAACCCCGTCGTCACGTAACGCCGCCCCACGCTCGGCGGCCCGCCCGCGACCACCTCCCGCAACACCGGCCCCCGCTCCGCGACCGGCAACTCCACGAACCGCACCCGCCGCTGCCGCCGCCCGCGCGACAGCGTGCCTTCCTTGGCCGCGCGGACGTTCGCCACCCACGCCGCCTTCGGGAACGCCTGGATCAGGTACTCCCCGCCCTGGACTTTCAATACTGCCAACGGAAACGTCCGCGGCTCGCCGCTGCGCCGTCCGGGGACGGTGAGCAGTTGCATCGGCCCGAACGCGAGCCCCGCGCGCTGCAGGGCGGTGATGACCCGGTTGATCGTGTTGACCTTGCGCCGGTATCCGGCGGCCTTCGTGTCCATGCCTTCGATCATACGCCAACTCGTATGAGTTTCATACTTTCTGGCATCCATATATATACCTCGCGGGTATGCCCGGGGTGCCGGAAAGGCAGTGGCGACGTCCCGGCCGGACCCAGTTCACTGGGTGCCAAACACCCGAGGAGGGCTGGAGTGCACTACGACGTCGTCGTAGTCGGAGGCGGTGCTGGGGGTATCGCCTCCGCGACCGGGGCGGCGCGGGCCGGGGCGCGGGTGCTGCTGGTCGAGCAGTACCCGTACCTCGGCGGCGCGGCGACGATCAGTTCCGTGCTGACCCTTTGCGGTTTCTTCGACCAGACCGGGCAGCAGGTCGTCGCGGGCGTCGGCGAGGAGGTGCTGCGGCGGCTGCGCCACCGCGGCGCCTACGAAGAGAAGACGATGGGCTGGACCGGCAACAAGATCGTCTTGCTCGACCTGGAAACCACCAAGCTGGTCTACGACGAACTGGCCGCCGACGCCGGCGTGGACGTCCTCCTGCACACCAAACTCATCGGCGCGCGGCGCACGCACGGCGTCGTCACCGAGGTCGAACTGCACCACCGCGGCGGCCGGGAACGGGTCACCGCCGGTGCGTTCATCGACACCAGCGGCGACGGCGCACTCCTGGCCGCCGCTGGAGCCGCCGTCCGCCTAGCCCCGGTGCGCGAGCGGCAAACCAGCACGCTCGTCTGCCGATTCTCCGGCGTCCCCGAGGATGCCGACCTTTCGCGCGAGGGCCTGCGCGCCGCGGTCGCCGCGTACCAACGGGAAACCGGCGTCCAGTTGTCCCGCGATTACGGCATCGCCGTGCACCTTCCGTTGACCCGCGACGTCATCGCACTCCTGGTGGACGAACAAACCGACGTCCTGGACGCCGTCTCGCTGAGCCGCGACGAGGCCAATGCGCGACGCCAGGCATGGCAATACCTGGACGCGCTGCGCAAACACCTCTCCGGCTGGTCGTCGGCGCGCCTAGAGGAAACCGGCCCCCAGCTGGGCATCCGCGAAGGCCGGCACCTGGCAGGCCGCGAACAACTCACCGGCCGCGACGTCCTGACCGCCCGCAAACGCCCCGGCGCGTCCATCGGCCGCTGCGGCTGGCCGATCGAAGACCACGCGGGCCCAGGCGTCACCCGCTACGAACCGATCGCCGACCGAGGCTGGTACGACCTCCCCTACGGCGCGATCTGCTCCGCCGACACCGCGAACCTCTGGGCAGCCGGCCGGCTGACCAGCTCCGACGACGACGCGTACGCCTCCGTCCGCGTCATGGGCACCGCCTTCGCCACCGGCCACGCCGCGGGAATCGCCGCCGCCCAGTACGTCGGCGGCCGAGCCCACGATGTTCGCGCGATCCGGGCCGAGTTGCACCGGCAGGGCGCCTTGGCTTGACCCGCCACCGCCGGCGACGGGAACCTTCCCTGATCATCCGCCCGGTCGAAGGAGCCCCCATGCCGAGCCGCTATCGCTGGGTCGTCCTGCTGCTCTGCTGGGCAGTGTTCACGATGACCTCGGTAGACCGCTCAACCTGGGGCCCCGCGTCGGCGGCGGTCAGCGATTCGCTCGGCGTCCCGCTCGCCGCGCTCGGAATCTTCGCCACCTGCTACTACCTCGGCTACGTCGTCTCCAACACCGCGGGCGGCTTCCTCTCCGACTGGCTGGGCAGCCGGGCGGTCCTGGGCATCAGCTCGCTGGTCGCGGGCGCGCTGATGGTGGGGTTCGGCTCGACCACCTCGATCGCCTGGGGCCTGGTCCTGCAAGCCTTGCTAGGCCTCTTCGCCGGAGTCGACTTCTCGGCCGGGCTGAAGCTGATCACCACCTGGTTCCGCCCAGAAGAACACGGTCTCGCGAGCGGCGTCTTCATGACCGCGACGTCACTGGGCACCGTCGTAGCCAACGCCGTCGTGCCCACGCTCGTGAAAAACAGCGGCTGGCCAGTGTCGTACCACCTTTTCGGCGGAGTCACCGTCGCACTCGGCCTGCTGTGCCTGGCCTTCATCCGCAACGGCACCGTCTCCGCTTCCACCCGCCGCGCACTGCCGGATCCCCGCCCGCTCTTCCGCAACCGCGACCTACTGCTGCTGGGTTTGGCCGGTTTCGGCGGCCTGTGGGGCACCTACGGTTTCGTCACGTGGTCCAACACCCTGATGATCCGCGGCGAACACATCGACCCCGTACGGGCTGGCGTAGTCCTGGTCATCTTCTCCGGCACCGCGGTCGTGATCAAGCCGTTGATCGGCTGGCTCACCGACAAAGCCGGCCTAGGCAGGCGAATCCCGATCATCGCCGTCCTCATCCTCTTCGGCGGGGCGCTGCTGGTCTTCGGTTCCCTCAGCAGCTACAGCGCTTTCCTAGTGGTAGCCCCGATTCTCGGCATCGGCGCGTACGCCTACAGCCCGCTGACAGCTGCCATGATCCCCGCCCTGACCGGTGCCGGGCTAGCCGGTTCCGCCGCTGGCGCGGTGAACGCCTTCTGGCAACTGGGCAGCGTAATCGTGCCCGCCGTCGTGGGACCGGTCTTCCACGCGACCGGCTCGTTCTATTCGGCGTTCCTCACCCTGGCCGCCGGACCGCTCGTGGGAGCCCTGGTCCTCCTCTTCATGCGGGACGACCGCCCGGCGCGGGTTGCTCCGCAGACAGCGACGGCCTGATCAGCGCTCGCCGATACGCAACGACAGCCGGCCACGGTGTCGGTCGGGTCGAGCCGCTCCTCCATCGACGCCAGCCGAACCCGCCGGCCGCCCCGCAGGTGTTCGCCCGCGCCCCAATCGCCACCGACTCGCTCATCGTCCCCCGGTTCTCCTGACGCGGCCGGCCAAAATCAATTTCCGCACAGGCCGTCGCTCACGGAAACTGGACGCATGCAGATCCGCCAGTCGACCGCCGACGACGCACCCGCGATCCACGCCGTGCACACCGCCGCGTTCCGCGCCCACAACCCCGACGTCACCGGCGAAATGCCGGAAGCGAAGCTAGTCGCCGAACTCACCGCCGACGGCGATCTGCTCCCCGCGCTCTCGCTCGTCGCCCTCCGCGACGGAGAGGTGATCGGCCACGCCTGCTCCAGCCCAGGCCGTCTCGACGACGATCCAGATTCCGCCATCGGCTTCGGCCCGCTGGGCGTCCTCCCCGCCCACCACCGCGGCGGCACGGGCTCCGCCTTGGTCCACGCAACGATCGGCGCCGCCAACGCACTCGGCTACGGCCTGATCGTGCTCCTGGGCGACCCGGGCTATTACTCCCGCTTCGGCTTCGTCCTGGCCGAGAAGCTCGGCGTCACACCGCCGGTGCCGGAATGGGCGCCGCACTTCCAGGCCCTCCCGCTCGCGGCGTACAACCCGGGAAACCGCGGAGCGTTCCGCTACGCCGCGGCCTTCGACCGGCTGTGAGCAATGGCTGAGGACGCGTCGTGAGTGGCGATCCCGGTTCTCACCGGGATCGCCACTCACGACGCCGCCAGCCCGTTCCGCCGCAAGAACTCCCCAGCGATATCCTTGGCATTCCGCTTCTCATCCGTGTACTGCACGTTCAACTCGGTCAACTGCTCGGTAGTCAGCGCAGCCGAAACCCGGTTCAACGCCGCCGTCTCGGCGTCATTCAACGTCCCCCGCGACACCAGCGGCACGATGTTCTGCGCCGGGAACATGTGCTTGTCGTCCTCCAGCGGCACAAACCCGTTGGACGCGATAGTCGCCGATGTGCTGAACAGGTCCGCCACCTGCACATCGCCAGACTTCAACGCCGCCACCGTCACCGGTCCGCCGGTGTCCGTCGTGCGGATTTCCTTGAACTCGCATCCGTACAGCTGCTTGATCCGGTCCTTCCACCGGCTGCTCCACTGCCCCGGCCCGCCCATCACCAGGTCTTCGCACCGCGGTCCGAGGTCGGAAAACGTCTTCACGCCGGTGGCCGCGAGTTCCTTGCCCACCACGAGCAAGTCCTTGTCCTGCGCGGGCGACTGGTCGAGCACCTCAAATCCACCCGGGGTCTTCTGCTTGAGCTGCGCGTAGACATCTTCCGAAGTCGTCGCCGCGGTATTCTTGTCGAAGTACCGCAGCAAGTTCCCGGAGTAATCCGGCACCACCGACAACGACTTGTCCTGCAACGCTTTCACGACGACCTCGCGACTGCCGACCGGTGGCCGAACCGTCACGTTGTGCGCACCGACATTCCGCAGGGCCCCGGCGTAAATCTGGGCCAGCAAAGAACTTTCCCCGACATCCGACGCACCGATGATGATATCGCCGGTACTGCCGCCCTCACCCCCGCCCGACAGCGGGTTTCCGCATGCCGACGCCAGCAGCGCCAGCCCGGCCACCAGGATGCCCCACCGTTTCACGCCGCTCCTCCCGCAGCCACTGCCCGGCCGGACGCTGCCTGCGCGGCCAGCCGGACCCCCTTGGGCACCAAGGCTCGCTGTGCCGCGGCGAGCAGCAGGTCGATCACGATCGCCAGCAACGCGGTGAGAATCGCGCCCGCGACGACCTCGGTGTAGTCCAAAATGGCCAGTCCGTCGAGCAGGAACCGACCGAGGCCGCCGAGACCCACGTACGCGGCCACCGCGGCGGTCGCGATCAGCTGCAGGACGGCGTTGCGGATTCCGCCCAGCACCAGCGGAAGCGCGATCGGCACCTCCACTTGCCACAGTCGTTGCCAGCCGGTCATCCCGATGCCTTGCGCGGCGTCGACGACGTCGTGCTCGGCCGCTTGCAGACCGGCGTACGTGCCCGCCAGCACCGGCGGGATCGCCAGCACCACCAGGCCGATGATGGTCGCCGTGGTGCTTTCGGTGAAGAGCAGGAACAGGAACGTGACGAGCCCCAGCGTCGGCAGTGCGCGGATCGCGTTGCCGACACCGACCAGCACGACGCCGCCGCGGCCGGTGTGCCCGACGAACAGTCCGATCGGGATCGCGATCACCAGCGCGATGACCAGTGCCAGCGCGACGTAGCCGACGTGCTGGGCCAGCCGGGCGAGAATGCCGTCCGTGCCCTGCCAGTTCGCGGCCGTGGTGAACCAGGTGAAGACGTCGCCGATCATCCCGCCACCTCCGCGGCCGGCGCGCGACCCGCTCTCTCCCAAGGCGTCAACAGATTGCGCAGCAGCACCAGCAGCAGGTCGACGATCAACGCGAGCAGCATGGTCAGCACGATCCCGACCACGATCGGCGAGAAGTACTCTCGCTGGAACCCGTCGGTGAACAGCACGCCGAGCGCCCCGGTCCCGATCAGCGCACCGACGCTGACCAGGCTGATGTTGCTCACCGACGCCACCCGGACCCCCGCCGCGAGCACCGGTACCGCGAGCGGCAGTTCGACGCTGAAGAACCGGCGCGGCCCGCGATATCCGATCGCCGTGGCCGCCGCGACGATGTGCGGTGGCACGGCTTCCAGCGCGTCGAGCACCGGACGCACCAGCAGCGCGGTGGTGTAGATGGTCAGCGCGACGATCACGTTGACACTGTCGAGAATTTTTGTGCCGATAATGCCGGGAATCACCACGAAAAGCGCCAGCGACGGAATCGTGTACAGCAGATTCCCCACGACCAGCAGCACACTGCGCGCGGGCCGCCAGCGATGCCCGAGCCAGCCGAGCAGGATCGCCAGCACGATGCCCGCGACCAGCGGCACCAGCGCGAGATAGATGTTCTCAAGCAGGTTGGCGAGGATTTCGCCGCGGTTGCTGGAACTCGACAGGTACCGGCCGAGTTCGCCGAAGAAGCCGCCCATCAGGACGCCTGCGGGGAGGCCTCGATCACGTCCAGGACCTGGTGCGCGACCACCGTCCCGAGCACCCGGTTCCCGCCGTCCACCACGACGCCGAGACTGGCCGGCGACGACAGCGCCGCGTCGAGCGCCCCGCGGATCGGCGTGCCCTGCACGTACAGCGATCCGCCTGCCACGAGGTCGGTTTCCGCCAACGGACCGTCCACTGTGGAGCCTGGTGGCAACCAGCCGCGCGGCTGCTTCTCGTCGTTCACCGCGAGGAGCCAGCCCTCCGACGGACCGTCGATCTTGCTGCCGAGCTCGATCGTGCGAGCCGGCGACACCTCGACACCGCTCGCCGGCAGGAACGAAAGCCCTCGATACCCCCGGTCCCGGCCGACGAACGACGCGACGAAGTCGTCCACCGGATGCCGCAGCACCTCGGCTGGCGTGCCGTACTGCGCGAGCTTCCCGCCGACGCGCATCACCGCGACCTTGTCCCCGAGCCGCACGGCCTCGTCGATGTCGTGCGTGACGAACACGATTGTCTTGCCCAGCTGGGATTGCAGCCGCAGCAACTCGTCTTGAAGCCCTTCGCGGACCACCGGGTCGACCGCGGAGAACGGCTCGTCCATCAGCAACACCGGAGAATCCGCGGCGAGCGCGCGAGCCACGCCGACGCGCTGCTGCTGCCCGCCGGACAGCTGCGCCGGATAACGCTTCCCGAGTTCCGTCGGCAGGCCGACCGTCTTGAGCAGCTCGGCCGCCCGGGCGCGCGCCTTGCGTTTGTCCCATCCGGACAGCAGCGGCACGGTAGCGATGTTGTCGAGCACTGTCCGGTGCGGAAAGAGCCCGGCGTGCTGGATCACGTAGCCGATGCCGCGGCGCAGCACCGCCGGGTCGCCTTCGCTGACGTCCTTGCCGTCCAGCAGCACCGCGCCCGACGTCAGCTCGACCATCCGGTTGATCATCCGCAGCGAGGTCGTCTTCCCGCACCCGGACGGGCCGACGAACACTGTGATCGTGCCGTCTTCCACGGTGAGCGAGAGGCCGTCGACCGCGACCGTGCCGTCCGGATAGCGTTTGACGACGTCTCGGAATTCGATGGTCACAGACTTCTCCCCACGTCCTGGTGCAGAGTCCGACGGTAGCCCACTCGCGCGGCCTTGGCAGCCTGTCCCGCAGCGTGGCCGACTACCCTCGGACCCCGTGACCGCCCTAGACGACGCCCTCGCCGCACACGGCGCCGCCGTCCGCCCGCTCTACGAAGTGCTCGCCCTGCTGCGCAGCGGCTCGTACGAGTTGGCCGACCTAGTGCGGCTCACCGCCGCCCCACGCCGAAGCATCGAGGACCTTCTCGCGGCGCTGGAACCGGACTTGGAACGCTCCGCCGCCGGCGTCCGCATCGCCCCGCACGCACGCGCCGCCTACACGCCGTACTCCTTGCCGTCCCTGCCCGACCCGCTCGAAGCAGCAGTCGCCGCCCAACCGGCCTTGCTCACCATGCTGGCCGAACGAATCGCCGCCGTCCCGCCCCCGCTCGCCGCCCTGGACCACGTGCAAGCGACCCCGGAGACCGTGCTGCGCCGCGCGTTGTGGCTGAACTCTCGCTACGACCTCCGCCGCGGCAAGGTGCTCTTCCTCGGCGACCACGACCTGACGTCGCTAGCCGTGCGCGCGGTGTGCCCGGAAGCCGAACTGTCCGTAGTGGACCTGGACGAACGCGTCCTGTCCTACCTGGACACAACCGGCGAACGCACCATCTTCACCGCACACGCCGACCTGCGCGTCGGCCTGCCCCCGGCCCTGACCGGCAAGGCAGACCTGGTCTTCAGCGACCCGCCCTACACGCCGGAAGGCATGGGCCTCTTCGCCGCCCGCGCGGTGCAAGCTTTGCGCGAACCCACCGAAGGCCGAATCCTTCTGGCCTACGGCTACAGCCCACGCCACCCCGCCCTAGGCGCGCAGGTGCAGCGCTCCCTCGCCACCCTTGGCCTGACCTTCGAAGCAATCCTCCCGGACTTCAACCGCTACACCGGCGCCCAAGCAATCGGCAGCGCGGCGGACTTGTATGTCTGCCAACCAACCGCGAAAGCGAAGAAATCGTTCGCCCGCAAGGGAAGCTCCGCCATCTACACGCACGGCCCGCAATCAGTCGAATCAGCCGGCACCAAACCGGGCCTCCTGGCCGCCGCCCGGGAAATCGCCTCCGAAGGCGGCCTGGCCCTGGAAACCCGCCCCGTCGGCTGGGCCACGTCCGGTCCCGAAGGCGATGCCGTCGCCATGGACCTCTCCGCCGACCCCGGCCCCTGGCTCCTGCGCACCCTGCTGGGCACGAACGCCCGGCGCCTGGCACTGCTGCTGCCGAACAACCACCCCGACCTCGCGGACGCAGCCGCCCAGGCCGCGCTCACCACGCTGGTGGCGGACAAGTACCGCCTTCGCCTGCTGCGCAGCACCCCCGACAACCGCCACGCCATCGTCGCCGCCGACCTGGTCGACCGTCCCTCCGAACTGCTCACCCGCGCCCACGCCCGATTGGCCAATGCCGCGCTGAACGTCCCGGAAGACCTGGCCGACCTGCGCCTGGTGGACGTCCCACGACACCGGCTGGCGGAGCTGCTCCCCGGCTGATCCGCGCGCAGCGCTCCCGGCGCATGGTCGTGAGGGAACCCTGAGGGAATCAGAGTCCGTCAGGGACCCCCTCACGACCCGCCGCCCGCCGCCCGTGATGCACCCACGAAACCAGGCACCCACACCACCCCCGCACCCCGATACGAAGCCGGAAATGCAGTCTGCGGGGGCTTGTCAAGGCATCTTTCCCGCCTTGACAAGCCCCCGCAGACTGTCATCACAATGGGCTTCGGGGTGCCCCAACACGACCGGGCGCAAGGTCGCCGCCAGGCGACGAGCCGCCGCCGAAGCAACCCCAGCTGCCCGATCTCGGCGGCCGTCGCCGGAGCGGTCAACACCCGAACGAAAAACGGACCACCAGGCCACACCACTCCAGCAAGAAAGGCTCCCCGGCAACCAAAGCCGGAGAGCCCTTCCCAAGAACACTCAGCCAGTCACGCCGTCCTGCTCAGCCGCCTTGGCCACCGCGGCCGCCACCTCGGGCGCGACCCTCGGGTCCAACGGGCTGGGCACGATCCGATCCGGCCCGAGATCATCCGAAGCCACCGCCACGATCGCCTCCGCGGCAGCCAGCTTCATGTTCTCCGTGATCGCCCGCGCCCCGGCGTCGAGCGCCCCGCGGAACACCCCGGGGAACGCCAGCACGTTGTTGATCTGGTTCGGGAAGTCGCTCCGCCCGGTCGCGACAATCGCCGCGTGCTGTGCGGCGACCGCCGGGTGCACCTCCGGGTCCGGATTGGACAGCGCGAACACGATCGAGTCGTCCGCCATCGTCGACAGCAGCGCCGGGTCGATCGTCGCCCCGGACAGCCCGAGGAAGACGTCCGCCCCGCGCAGCGCCTCGGCGAGACCGCCGGTGAGCCCGGCCTTGTTCGTGGTCGCCACCAGCTGCCGCTTGATCGGGTTCAGGTCCTCGCGCCCGGCGTGCACGATGCCGCGCGAGTCGAGCACCGTCACGTCCGCGACCCCGGCCGCGAGCAGGATCTTCGCGCAGGCCACCCCAGCCGCGCCCGCCCCGGAGACCACGACCCGCTCACCGGCGATGTCACGGTCGAGCACCAGGTTCGCGCCGCGCAGGGCGGCGAGGGTGACGATCGCGGTGCCGTGCTGGTCGTCGTGCATGACCGGGCAGTCCAGCGCCTCCTTGAGCTTGTCCTCCAGCTCGAAGCAGCGCGGCGCGGAAATGTCCTCCAGGTTGACCGCGCCGAACGACGGGCGCAGCCGCACCAGGGTCTCGACGATCTCGTCGACGTCGGTGGTGTCGAGCACCAGCGGGATCGAGTCCAGCCCGCCGAAGGTCTTGAAGAGGACCGACTTCCCCTCCATGACCGGCAGCGACGCGCTCGCGCCGATGTCCCCGAGGCCGAGCACCGCGGTGCCGTCGCTGACCACTGCCACGAGCCGGTCCGCCCAGGTGTACCGCTTCGCCTTGGCCGCGTCCTCGGCGATCGCGCGGCTCACCTTCGCCACGCCGGGCGTGTAGGCGATCGAGAGGTCGCGCGGGTCGGAGATCGGCCGGGTCGCCGCCACGGAGAGCTTGCCGCCCTCGTGCCCGGTGAAGATCTCGGCGTCGGTCACGGCCTCGACGGTGCTGGCCTGGTCGGTCATCGGGGTTCCTGTCGTGGAAATGACGGAAGCGGGCGGATGGGTCTGGGTCATCGAACGTACTCCTGGGACTGCGAGCGGGGGACCACCTGGTCGACGGGCGAACACGCCCGTCGCGTGTGGGAACTCGTCCTCCGGACGGCAGCCCAGCGCGGTAGCGCCGGCCTGTCGGCGAGGCGTCTGCACGGCCATCCGATCCGTGGGGTGTGGCGATGGCCGCCGACGCTGCGGTTCGTCAATCATGACAGGCCCCCGGTCGCACCCGACCCCTCGGTGCGGCTCATGTCACAGATTCGCTATTCCCAAGACGTCCGTCCGGTTTCGGAAGCAGTTCCGTTCCGGGGCCGCAATTCGCACTCGATAGGGTGGCGGGCATGGACTTCCGCCCGCTCAAGGTCTCCGGCGCTTTCGAGTTCGTCCCGCGTGTCTTCCCCGACGAACGCGGGTTGTTCGTCGCGCCGTTCCAGGAGGAAGCGATCGTCCGCGCCGCCGGACATCCGCTGCGGGTCGCGCAGACGAACCACAGCGTTTCCCGCGCGGGCTCGATCCGCGGCGTGCACTTCGCCGACACCCCGCCCGGACAGGCGAAATACGTCTACTGCCCGATCGGCTCGTTGCTGGACGTGGTGGTGGACCTGCGCGTCGGCTCGCCGACGTTCGGCGAATGGGATTCGGTGCGGCTCGATGCGGCCGAGTTCCGCGCGGTCTACGTGGCGGAAGGCATCGGGCACGCCTTCATCGCGCTGGAAGACAACACCGTGATGGCGTATCTCTGCTCGGAGCCGTACAACCCGGCGCGCGAGCACGGCATCAGCCCGCTCGACCCGGCACTGGACCTTCCCTGGCCGGCGGATCTGACGCCCATTGTGTCCGAAAAGGACGAAGCGGCGCCGACCCTGGCCGAAGCGCTCGGCCAGGGCCTGCTGCCGACATACGCGGATTGCGCGGCGTACTACGAAAAGCTGCGGTCAGCGCACCGCTAGGCGCGCACGCCGTCCTCGGCGATGACCCGTTCGATATTGCGCTCGGCCAGCGCGGTGATCGTCACGAACGGGTTCACGCCGGTGCTGCCCGGAATCAGCGAACCGTCCGTCACGTACAGGTTCCGGTACCCCTTCACGCGCCCGTAGTCGTCGGTCGCGTCGCCGAGCACCAATCCGCCGAGCGGGTGGTAGGTGAAGCGGTTCTCGAACGCCCGCGTGTCGCCGAAGAGGTCGNAAGAGGTCGTAGCGGTAGATCGTGGAGTTCGCCTTGTTGATCCGGTCGAACAGCGATTTCGCCGCGTCGATCGACGGCTGCCCCTGCTCCGGCGTCCACTGCAGTTTCGCCGAATCGCTGACGGCGTCATAGGTGAAGTGGCCGCGTTCGGGGTTCTTGGTGATCGCCAGGTACAGGCTGGCCCACGTTTCGAGTCCGGCGGGCACCGGCGCGATCTCGGCGAACACCGGATGCGCCGGGTTGTCCCAGTCGTCGATGCCGAGCGCGGGCATTCCCGATTCCAGGCTGCCGGTCGTGTCCCACACGTGGTTGGCGCGGCCGAGCATCACGTTGCCGTTGGTGCCCCAGCCCTGGCCGACGGCCTCGGACAGCCGCGGCAGCCGTCCGGTGTCGCGGGCGCGCACCAGCAGTTCGGTCGAGCCGAGGCTGCCCGCGCCGAGGAACAGGTACTTCGTGGACAGGTGTTTGGTGGCGAGCACGTTGCCGAGCGCGTCGGACTCGCGTACTACGAGCGTGTACGTGCCGTCCTGCTGCTGGATGATCTCGCGGACTTCGTGCAGCGTCTGGATGGTCACGTGCCCGGTGCCGAGCGCGGCGGCGAGATACGTCTTGTCCAGCGAGCGTTTGCCGTGGTTGTTGCCATAAATGACCTCGGAAGCCAGCGCCGAGCGTTCGACTGTGCCGGCCTCTTCCTTCTTCAGGTACTCGAAGTCGTAGACGCTCGGTACGAACGTCGTCTTCAGCCCGGTTTTCCGCGCGGCTTTCCGGGAAACGCGCGCGAACTGGTAGGACTTGCAGGTCTCGAACCAGTCCTCGTCGATGTGGTTCACGCCGAGACCAGCGTTGGCGCGCGGATAGTACTTGCCATACATCTCGTCGGCGTCCACCCGCGGCAGGATTTCCTCGAAGTACGAACGCTTCGGCTGCACCGCCATCGCGCCGTTCACCAGCGACCCGCCGCCGACGCCGCGCCCGACGTACACCGACATCCCGCCGTAGTTCACCCGGTCCAGCACCCCGGCGTACGGATCGATGTCGTGGTTCGCGATATCCAGCCACAGGAAGGACGCGAGCGGCGCTTCAGTGCGCTTCTTGAACCACATCGACCGCCGGTCCGGCTTCAGCATGTCGCAGAAGACCTTGCCGTCCGGGCCCGGTTCGTTCCACAGCTGGCCCATTTCGAGCATCACCGTGGGCACGCCCGCCTCGCCGAGCCGCAGCGCGGTGACCGCCGCGCCGTACCCGGTGCCGATCACCACCGCGGGCGAATAGTCCGGCAGCGGTGCAACGGTCGCGGCACGCGCGGTCGTCGCCGAAATGCTGGTCAGTCCGAGGGCCGCGGCGGAGTTCAGCGCGGCGAGGCCGAGAAATCGGCGACGGTTGAGGGAGGCCATGCCCGGCATGCTGACGTGGTCCCGCGCACCCTGGCAAGGCTAAAACGAACGCTATTCGCATTTGCCCAGTAAACGGTGTTAAGTTTCACTCGGCCGGGGTAACGGGACGGACAGGTTTCGCCGGTCAGGCGGCTTTCCGGGGCGTGACCCACACCGTGATCGTCGCGGTGACGACCTCGGTCCCGCGGGCGTCGACGATCCGCACCGGAACCGGAAGATCGAATCCCTCGGGACCGAACTCGGGAAGTTCCGGCAATGCGGCGATCGCCCGGAGCCCCGTTCCGGCTTTCGCGACGTAACTCACTTCCATCCCCTTGGGCAGCCACCGGTGCGTGGCCGGGACGGTGGCCTCGGCCAGCATCCCCATCGCGATCTCGGCGAGGTTGCAGGCGGCGATCGCGTGGAAGGTCCGGATGTGGTTGTGGACACCCCACCACTTCGGCGCGGTCACCGAACAGTGGCCGGGACGGATCTCCCGGATGGTGGGCAGCACGGTGCCGAAGTAGGGCACACGCAGGCACATCGCGGCGGAAAACAGCTGCTTGCCGCCCGGTTTGGCGGCCAGCTTGCGCCACAGCCCGTACGTCGACGGCGTACCCATCAGTCCTCCCGAAGTGAAGTTACTCTCCAGTAGCGAAGCACACGACGAACCTGCCGGGCAAACCCGCCCCGGCTATATTCGGCCGCGTGGCACATCGGCTCTTTCTTCTCCGGCACGGCCAGACCGAATGGTCGTCGAACGGCAAGCACACCGGACGCACCGACATCCCGCTGACCCCGGCGGGCGAGGACCAGGCGCGCGCGGCGGGCGGCACCCTGCGGACCCTGCTCGGCGGGCCCGGGCTGGTGCTCTCCAGCCCTCGCGGCCGCGCGCTGCGCACGGCGGAACTCGCCGGCCTGCGCGTGGACGAGGTCACCGACGACCTCGCCGAATGGGACTACGGCGACTACGAAGGCGTCACCACGCCGACGATCCGCGAGACGGTTCCGGACTGGACAGTCTGGACCCACCCCGTCCCCGGCGGCGAAAGCGCCGACGACGTGCAGGCCCGCGCGGACAAGGTACTCGACCGCGCCCGGCGCGAAATCGAGAACGGCGACGTCGTCCTGGTCGGGCACGGGCACTTCAGCCGCGTGCTCGTCGCGCGCTGGCTCGGCCTTCCCGGCACCTCGGGTGTCCACTTCGGACTGGACCCGGCCGGTCTCGCGGTGCTCGGCGACGAGCGCGGCGAACCGCAGATCGAGCACCTGAACCTGCTGCCCGCGTTGGAGGGATGAAGTGACCGACCCCCGCGTACGGCGGATCCGGCCGGAAGACGTCGACGCCGTCGTGGAACTCGTCTACGCACTGGCCGAATACGAACGCGCCCCGCAGGAATGCCATCTCACCTCCGAGCAGTTGCACGGCGCGCTGTTCGGCGAGGCCCCGGCGTTGTTCGGCCACGTGGCCGAGGTGGACGGCGAGATCGCCGGATTCACCTTGTGGTTCTTGAACTTCTCCACCTGGCGCGGCACGCACGGGATCTACCTGGAAGACCTGTACGTGCGCGAGGAACAGCGCGGTTCGGGCCTCGGCAAGGTGCTGCTGGCGACACTGGCCGCGGAATGCGTCGACAAGGGCTACCACCGGCTGGAGTGGTCGGTGCTGAACTGGAACCCGGCGGTCGGGTTCTACCGGGCGCTGGGAGCACGGCCGCAGGACGAGTGGTCGGTGTATCGGCTGACGGACGAGGCGTTGCGGGGGTTGGCCAAGGAGGCGTAGTCGTGAGTGCTGATCACGGTCAGAACCGTGATCAGCACTCACGAGTCCCTCACGGCGTCGGCAACGGCAGCCCCCGCAGACTCTGGTCCGCCGGCACCACCCCGTCGACCAGATACTCGTCGACCACCTTGTCCACCGCCTTGTTTCCGCCGATGCCGTAGATCCCGTGGTCGCCTTCCCCGGCAACAGTCAGCAACCGCGAGTTCTGAAACTCAGCACGGGCCTTCCGCGCACCCTCGATCGGCGTGGCCGGATCGTGCTCGGACTGCACGATCACCACCGGCGGCACGCCTTTGCCGTTCAGCACCGGCATCGGCCGCGGCTGCCCCGGCCAGAAGGCGCAGACCTGAAGCCCCATCCACAGCGAACTGTGCAGGGTCACGCCCCGGTCGAGATACTCCTGCGACCGGCGGATCAGCGACTGCCGACTGCCCGTCCACGGCCCGTCGTTGCACAGGGTCGTGATCAACGTCGACACCATCGCGTCATCAGCACCGGCCTGAACCGCAAGGTCCATCGGACCGGCTTTCTTCGCTCCCGACAACGTCTTGCCGAGCGCCGCGCGAGCGTCGCCCTTGGCCTGCGCCGAAGCCCGCGCGTCGGTCAGCGTTTTGACCTGGACCAGCACGGCGGCGATCGTCGGGAACTGGCTCTTGGCCTTGAGCGCGCCGACGATGAAGGAGTCCAGCGCGACCGCGCCGAACTTCGTGCCGTTCACCTCGACCGGCTCGCGGGTCAGCGCGTACCGGACGCTTTCGTAGGTTTGCCGGGCCGCCTCGCCGCGGCCGCCGAAATGGTACTTGGCGTCGTAGCGAGCCAGCCAGGGCAGGAAATCCTGGCGCCAGCGGCGTTCGTAGCCCGCCGGCTGGAAGTCGAACGACTGCTGCCAGGTACCGGTGAACTGGGTCGAGGAATCGAGCACGAACCGGCCGGTGTGCTGCGGGAACTGCTGGGCGTAGTGCGCGCCGAGCCAGGTGCCCGCCGAGTATCCGATCCAGTTGATCCGGTCGCGGCCGAGCAGGGTGCGCAGCAGGTCCAGGTCCCGGACGTTCTGGAAGGTGCTGATCAGCTCCCCCAGTTCGCCCGCGGTCTGGTGGCAGGCGGTCGCGACGTACCGGACCGCGTCGACGATCTGGTTCAGATTGCGCGGATCGCGGTCGCGCGGGTCGAGATCGGCGCCAGTACTGGCCGCGCCGCCGCAGGTGACATTGGTGCTGCGGCCGGTGCCGCGGGTGTCGATGCCGATGATCTCCTGGTGCTCGCGCAGTTTGCCCTGGCCGCGCAGTTCGACCGGGAACCAGCGGCCAGGACCGCCGGGACCGCCCGGGTTGGTGAGCACCGACGCCGTCGTGGCTCCGGTGGATTTGAGCCTGCTGATCGCGATGGTCAGGTACTGCCCGTCGTCCGGACGATCCCAGTCCCGGGGCGTGCGATAGGCGGAGCATTCGAGCCCCGAGATATCGGTGCCCGGTGGCAGGTCGGCCAGCTCGTCCGGCGCGCAGGCGTGCCAGTCCAGCGCCTGCCCGGTGTAGCGGGCCGGGATTGTGGCGCTGCCCGCCGCGGCCGGCAGTACCCCGGCGAGCAGCCCGCACACCACCGCCGTGCTGGTCACGACGATACGCAGTCTCCGCATGGGTTCCCCTCTTCGGAATTCGGGTGAATTCGGTTGCGCAGTCCCGATTCCATCGGCTGAGGGGTGCCGCTGCCAGTGCCGTCGCGTCACCTGTCCGCTATGACGTGACGTCACTGTCGCTCAGTCTTGTTCGCGCCGCTCCCGCTCGGCACGCCGTCCCGCGAGACCGCCGCGCTCGGCCGCCTCTTCCTCGGTCTCGTCGTCGTGCATTCCGAGCGCCCACGCCCGCGACGGACGACGGAACAGCAGCACCAGCGCCGCCAGCCCGCACAGCCCGATCGGCACGCCCCACAGCGGCTGCCCGGACGGCCCGAGCAGGTACCAGCCGATCCCGATCAGCAGCAGCGCCACGACGACGCCGGGCGAACGCGCCCACGTCTGGCCGAGCAGCAGTCCGACCGAGGCGGCGAGGAAGACCAGCGCCAGCACCGCGTAGGTGCCGAACTCGGCCCACACGTTGTTGCCGGGCATCGGCGGGTTCCGCAGCCCGTGCACCAGCAGCACCACGCCGAAGACCAGCAGGCCCAGGCCGGGCAGCCCGGTCAGGACGCCGGCGAGACGGACCTCGAACGGGGTGGGCGGCGGGTTCTCGGGATGCGACACGGGCGCGGCCCTTTCAGCTGCTGTGCGGGAACTTTGCGGGGAGCTTCGCCGGGGCACAGCCACCCGACCAGCGCGAGTCACCGTGCGTGAGCACTACTGATCGTATGCCACCCGGTCGGCCGTTTTCCGGGGCGGCGGCCGCGGAGAAAATCGGGGTAGTCGTCGATGAGCGGGCGGTCGGCCCGGGTGCACTTGTCACGACGCGCGGAGTTTTCGCCGTCTGCAGAGGAGGACCGCCCGCCACAGGGTCGCCACAGGTCACCGAGCCGGGACGGCGTGCGCGAGCGGCTGAGCTTCGCGTCACCATGTGGCGCTGAAGGTACGTCCGCCGGGCGGAAAGCACCTACCCTGCGGTAGTGCGCGCCATCCTCGTCGTGAACCCCCAGGCCACCTCGACCACCGCGGGTGGCCGGGACGTGCTGGCGCACGCGCTGGCCAGCCAGGTGAAGCTCGACGTCGTCGAAACCGACTACCGCGGGCACGCGCTCGCGGTGGCCCGTTCGGCGGCCCGCGACGGTTTCGACCTGGTCGTGGCGCACGGCGGCGACGGCACGGTCAACGAGGTCGTCAACGGCCTCCTCGCCGATTCCGCGGGCGCTCCCGGACGCTCCGGGTCGGTGCCGATGCTCGGCGTCGTGCCGGGCGGCTCGGCCAACGTGTTCGCCCGCGCGGTCGGCCTTCCCGCCGATCCGGTCGAGGCGACCCACCAACTGCTCACCGCGCTGGAAACCGAACGGAGCAGGCGGATCGGCCTCGGGCTGGCCGACGGGCACTGGTTCACCTTCAACGCGGGCCTCGGCTGGGACGCCGACGTCGTCGGCCGCGTCGCGAAACGACGCGGCAAGCAAACCAGCGCGAGCCTTTACCTGCGGGCCGCGGTGCGCTCCTACTTCCGTCCGCCGCTCGGGCGCCCGGCGCTGACCGTCCGGATCCCGGGCGAGGAACCGGCCGAGGCGGTGACCGCGTTCGTGTCCAACACCGATCCGTGGACTTACCTCGGGGAACGTCCGGTCCATCTCAACTCCGGCTGCTCGTTCGAGACCGGATTGGGCCTGTTCGCGTTGAACGGTCTGCGATTGCCCACCGTGTTCACGCATGTACGGCAAGCTCTGCTCACGGAGAGCGATCAGCGCGGCCGCCGGCTGCTCCGCCGCGACGATGTGCCACTGATCCGCATCGACGCAGCTGAACCGGTCAACTTCCAGGTCGACGGGGACCTGGTCGGGCAACGCACCCGAGTCGAGTTTCAGAGCGTCCCGGATGCACTCACCGTAGTCGGATGACGAAGTGAACGCTGATCGCCTGCGGCAAAGTGCGTTCTGCCGCTCGGCGACGCAAACCCTCCGTTCACCGCACCGGCCTTCCGGCGAGCGGAGCTTTTCAGAACGAAACCGCAGGTCAGAGGCATAGCTCGGCCGGGTGAGCTGACTCACCGATCTTGTCGAAACCCTTGTCGAACGCGGTGCTTCGTGAAAGCATTCACAAGCACCCAAAAACACGACCGCCACTACTGTGGCGCGGCCCTCCCGCGTCACTGTGAAGGAGCTCACGAACATGGACTGGCGCCACGACGCGGCCTGCCGAGACGAGGACCCCGAGCTGTTCTTCCCGGTGGGAACCAGCGGTCCGGCTCTGTTGCAGGTCTCCGAGGCGAAGGCCGTGTGCCACCGCTGCCCCGCAGCGTCTGACTGCCTGGCCTGGGCTCTGGCCAGCGGCCAGGACGCAGGCGTCTGGGGCGGAATGAGCGAAGACGAGCGACGCGCGCTCAAGCGCCGCCGTACGCACATCGGCACGCGTACCACCGCCTGAGTCTTTTCGACTCAGCTGCAGCACCCAGAATCGCAAGCACCACCACTTCGGACCGGACTTTCGCCCGGCGGGCATTCGCGTGCCCGTGCCGCACATGGCGACATATACCCGGTTCGAGCGTAACAACCGAGGTCGGCCACCCCGCATCCGGGTGCCGCCTCGCCAAGGACTATCCCAGTCCTCCCGCGGAACGTTGAACGGGCCGGTACCGCCGAGCTTCACTGGTACCGGCCCTTCAACGCGTCTGGGGTCCGAGGCGGCCGCCTCAGGCCTCTCGTGCCCAGCGCACGTACCGCGTCTTCGCCGCGAACCCGGCGCGCTCGAAAACCCCGGAAGCCCCAGCAGCGCTCGCCGCATCAACGGTGAGGCTGGCTTGGTCGTACCCGTTCGCGGCGGCGGCCCGCAGCGATGCCCGCGCTGGCAAGTCCGCGGTTCCGGTAGCCGGGAATGGTGCCGATGTGCGCGTCGCGAATGCCGGTCGCCTCGGTGTCGGCCACCCAGGACAGGGTCAGCACGAGACTCACCGGAGCACCGGTTGTCTTGTCCCGCAGCAGAAAACTGTTCTCCGGCTGAAGGGTGTGGTTGACGAACTTGTTCTGTCACGCGTCCGGGGTCGCGCCCCAGTGGCCCGGAAAGGACTCGTTGCGCACGAGCCGGAACTCCTCGTCAAGGTCCTGGGTCCACTGTTCGACCTGGAATCCGTCCGGGATGGACTCCTCGCCGGACGTCCCGAATGGATGTTCCATGCGCTGGAAGTAGCGGGCGGGCGAAAATCCTTGTGCGACAAAGAGTTCTTTCGCCCCGGCGATGTGCTCGGCCTGGTGGATGTCGATGGCGCTTGTCCGGCGCCGTCGAACGCGGCGATCAGGCCTTGAAGAGCTGCATCGGCGGTGTAGTTTGCGCCGATGACGTCGGCCGTTTCGATGGCGTTGAGCAGATCGGCCGCCGCTTGAGGGCAGGCTGTCGCCGGATTTCCTAGAGCCGCCGGGACAACGGGATCCGCAGCGCCGCTTCGGTGCCTGGCACCCGGTTGCCCGCCTCGTCGGTCCGGACCTGGCGCAGCGAAAGCGACCCGCGCAGCTCCGATTCCACCAGCGTCCGCACGATCTGCAGCCCGAGCCCGTCGCTGCGCTCCAGCGAGAACCCGGACGGCAGGCCCCGGCCGTTGTCGCGGATCAGGATGTCCAGCCAGCGCGCCGACCGCTCCACGATCAGCTCGACCTTGCCCGGCCGCCCCTGCGGGAACGCGTGCTCGATCGCGTTCTGCACGAGTTCGGCCAGCACCATCACCAGCGGCGTCGCGATCTCGGCCACGACCACGCCGAACGAGCCCTTGCGGGTGAGCCCGACCTGCGATTCCGCGGTGGCGACCTCGCCGACCATTGGGAGCACGTTGTCGAGCAGTTTGTCCAGGTCCACGCGCTCGTCGACGGAGATCGACAGCGCCTCGTGCACCATCGCGATCGACGACACCCGCCGCACCGATTCGCCCAGCGCCAGCCGGGCCTCCTCGCTCGTGGTGCGCCGCGACTGCAGCCGCAGCAACGCGGCGACGGTCTGCAGATTGTTCTTCACGCGGTGATGGATCTCGCGGATCGTGGCGTCCTTCGACATCAGCGCACGGTCGCGGCGCTTGACCTCGGTGACGTCACGGACCAGCACCAACGCGCCCGCGGGCTGTCCGGCCGGGCGCAGCGGCAGCGCCCGGAACAGCACGACCGCGCCCCGCTTCGAGTCGGCCTCGGTGCGGGTGGACGGCTTGCCGTCGAGGGCCTCGATGATCCGGTGCGACACCTCGGTGGCGTCGAACGGGTCGCGGATCAGCGACCGGGTGAGCGGGGCCAGCCGCTGCCCGACGAGGTCGGATTCGTGGCCCATCCGATGGTAGGCGGACAGGCCGTTGGGGCTGGCGAACACGACGGTGCCTGCTTGGTCGAGCCGGACGAGACCGTCGCCGACGCGCGGGCTGGTGTGCGTGTCGGTCTGGTTGCCCCCGGCCGGTGGGAAGGTGCCGTCCACGATCATCTGGCACAGGTCGCCCGCGCTGCCGAGGTACGCGATCTCCAGCGGGCTCGGCACGCGCGGCGCGGCGAGGTTGGTCTCGCGGCTCAGTACGGCGACCACCTCGCCGGCGAAGCTCACCGGCACCGCTTCGCGGCGCATCGGCAGGTCGCGGTACCAGTGCGGGTCTTCCTCGCGGCAGATCTTGACCTCGCGCATGGCCTTGGCCAGCTGCGGGTGCTCGTCCACGGTGAACCGGGTGCCGACGACGTCCTCGGGATGCGCGGTGGGCGCGGTGGTCGGCCGGGCGTGCGCGACGCACACGAAATCGCCGCCGTCGGGCTGGTGTTCGGCGGAAACCGGAACCCAGAGCAGGAAGTCGGCGAACGAAAGGTCGGCCAGCAGCTGCCACTCCGCGACGACGGTCTGCAGATGGTCGGCCGCTTCGCCGGGGAGGCCGGTGTTCTCGGCGAGCAGGTCGGAAAGGGTCGACACGGCTACCGGCCGTCCTCGAATGCGGTGTGTTCGTTCATGCCTGCGCACCTCCTGAGTTCATCCAACCAGAGCGTAGGCGCGGGTGCCGCCGAGGAGCGCGGGGGCCGCATGACACACTGGAACGGTTGACCCGTTCCCGGTCGGTGTGTCGAACCCCGCCCCGGGACATGCAGCGGACACCCGAGGAGAGAACATGTCGAAGCGCGCCCGCAAGCGTCGCGACCGCAAGAAGAACGGCGCCAACCACGGCAAGAAGCCCAACGCCTGAGTCCGCGCCCGGACGTGACACGGCCCCCGCACCGGATCGGTACGGGGGCCGTTGTCGTGTGTGGTGCTCAGTCGCTGGTGGTGCGCTGCTCCACGGTGATCTCGGTGCGCTCCACGGTGACGCCGCCCTGGGTGGCGACGGTCTGCCGGATGGAGGCGCGCAGCCTGCTCTTCAGCTCCGCCGGGGCGAGGTCGCCGCCGCACTTGCGGGCAAGCAGGTGCTTGATCTGCTCGTCGATGCCGTATTCCTCAAGGCACGGCGGGCAGTCCTCGATGTGCCTGCGCAGTTCCGCGTCCCGCTCCGGACTGCACTCGCGGTCCAGCAGCAGGTAGATCTCCGCGAGCGCGTCCTCGCAGGGCATCTTCTCCGCGGGCACGTCTTCCGAGCTCATCGTTTCGCCACCTCCTCGCGGTTCCCCCGGATGAAGCCGCGCTCGCGCGCGACGTCGGCCAGCAGGTCGCGCAGCTGGGCGCGGCCGCGGTGCAGCCTGGACATCACGGTGCCGATCGGAGTGTCCATGATCTCGGCGATCTCCTTGTACGCGAAGCCCTCGACGTCGGCGAGGTAAACCGCGAGCCGGAACTCCTCAGGCAGCTTCTGCAAAGCGGCCTTGACGTCGGTGTCCGGGAGATTGTCCATCGCCTCGACCTCGGCCGAGCGAAGGCCGCTCGAGGTGTGGCTTTCCGCCCGGGCGATCTGCCAGTCGCTGATCTCGTCGGTCGGCTGCTGCACCGGCTGCCGCTGACGCTTGCGGTAGCCGTTGATGTAGGTGTTGGTGAGGATGCGGTACATCCACGCCTTGAGGTTCGTGCCCGCCTTGAAGGACGCGAACGCCGCGTACGCCTTCAGGTAGGTCTCCTGGACCAGGTCCTCGGCGTCGGAGGGGTTGCGGGTCATCCGCATCGCGGCCGCGTATAGCTGGTCGAGCAGGGGCATCGCGTCGCGCTCGAAGCGCTCCGCGAGCTCCAGTTCGTCGGCCGCCGTCTCCGGCGCGGAGTTGGGGGTGCTCGGCAAACCGTTCCCTTCCCGTTCGGCGTCGATGCGCGTTTGCGCATACGGCAGTACCGAGTTTACGCGGGGATTCGGAAAGCCGGTCCCGGGACGGCTCCTTGCGGGGCGGGGGGTGGCGAGCGTGGTGGTCACGCTGTCTTCAACAGAGAGTGCCGACCAGGCATTCCCGAGCTGTTTCGTAGACTCCCCGGCATGGCGGGCAAGGGCACTCCGGCGACGGCGCTGCTGCAGAAGCAGAAGGTGGCGCACACCGTGCACACCTACGACCACGACCCCCGGGCGGAGTCGTTCGGCCTGGAGGCGGTGGAAGCGCTGGGCCTGGAGCCCGGCCGGGTGTTCAAAACGCTGGTCGCGGACGTGGACGGGAAACTGGTCGTCGGCGTGGTGCCGGTCACCGGCCAGCTGGACCTGAAGGCACTCGCCGCGGCGGCCGGGGGCAAAAAGGCGAAAATGGCCGACCCGGCCGCGGCCCAGCGGGCCACCGGATACGTCCTCGGCGGGATCTCGCCGCTCGGCCACCGGAGCCGCCTGCCCGTGGTCCTGGACGGCTCGGCACTGGACCACCCCACGATGTTCTGCTCCGGCGGCCGGCGCGGGCTAGAGGTGGAACTGGACCCGGCCGAACTGGTCCGGCTGACCGGCGCGGTCGTGGCCGGGATCGCGGCGGGTTAAGCGGCTTCGGGCGCCTCGGGTACTTCGAGGACGAAGAACAGGAAGCAGAGGAAAGCTTCCTTGCCCTGCATCTCCTCGGGGAACTTCTCCTGGGCGCCCGCCGCCGGGTACGGCTCGCTGATCACCGACACGCGGAAACCGGCCCGGGTGAAGTCGTCGGTCATCGCGTGCAGCGGCCGGTGCCAGTACGCGAGCACGCCCTGTTGCCCGTTGAAGGTGTATTCCTCGGACCACCGTTCGACGGCGAAGTAGTTGCCCTCGGGGTGGACGAATTTGTAGAGGAGCGGGTGGTTGACGGCCAGGATCAGCCGCCCGCCGGGCCGGATGATCCGCCGCAGCTCGGCCAGCGGGGCGGTCCAGTCCTCCAGGTAGTGCAGCACCAATGCCGCGACGACGTCGTCGAACTGCTGGTCGGCGTAGGGCAGCGGCTGGCTGATGTCGGCGACCCGGAGGTCCGCGTCCTCGCCGAGTCTTTTCCGGGCCAGCTCGACCATGGTGGCACTGAAATCGAAGCCGCTCACCCGCGCGCCGCGATCCCTCAGCGAGGCGGAAAGCGGTCCGGCTCCGCAGCCCGCGTCGAGGATCTTCCGGCCTGCCACGTCGCCAACGAGGTCCAGAATCGCGGGGCGGGTGTAATAGGCGTTGATGAGACTGTGCTCGGTTTCGATCGCGTAGGCCTCGCCGAAAGTGTCGTAGTCGTTGGCGAGGGTCTCTTCGGAAGCGTTGGCAGCCATGGATCCACCCTGGCACGGGTTTACCCATTGCCCGCCGCTTGCAGCCGCAGCCGCAGCCGTTGCCGCAGCCGCTGCCGCCGCTTGCAGCCGCAGCCGTTGCCGCAGCCGTTGCCGCTGCCGCTGCCGCTGCCGCTGCCGCTGCCGCTGCCGCGGACCGAAGAAGACGGCGCGCACCCCCGCCCGCCACGGGGGTGTCCTTATGTGGCCGTCAAGCCGCGGTGGGGACAAAGACATGCCGGGCCTGGCGACCACAGCTCCTTGATCAGAAACTGCGAAAACGATAACGGGGGCTGCCCTTGCCCAGTCTATCCGCCAGCACCCGCGCAGGACCGGGCTCTCCTTGAGTTGCCCACAGGCTCACCAGGTTGTGGATAACTCGACCGAACAGGTGCTGGCCTGCGGATTCTTCGCAGACGATTATCCACAGGCCGCCGCGACGGCACAGTCGGAAAACGCGCCAGACAATGCGGCAGGCACATCGAGACAGCCGCGGTCCGCACTGGCCAGTTCGCGTCGGCTCAGAGGTGCGTGAGGGGAACCCTGAGGGAATCAGATTTCCCCTCCCGCACCTCCACCGCGGCCAAACCGAGGCCATCACAGATGCGGCCGGACAACCCGCCCCAGCCACTCCGCGGCAGCCCGCGCCACCGCGTCCAAATCGCCGGCCAGCGTGTGGTCCCCCGCCACCATGACGACCTCATGATGCGGAGCCGCCGAAGGCCGCCCGAACGGGTCCCGCTCACCCTGGATCACCAGTGCGGGGACCTCGACCGCGTCCAACTCGGCTTGCCGCGACTTCTCCGGCTTCCCCGGCGGATGTTCCGGAAAAGCCAGGCAGAGCACCGCGACCGCCTGCCCGGCCGAAGCTGTCCGGCAGGCGACCCTGGCTCCGGAAGAACGACCGCCGAACACCAGCGGCAAATCGTCGAACCGGGCGGAGATCTCGTCCGCCACCGTCAGCCACGCCGTGTCCAGCTGCTTGGCCGGGGCCGGAGCCCGGCGGCCGGCCACCCGGTACGGCTGTTCCACCAGCGCCACATGCGTCCCGGCCGCCTTCGCCGCCTGGGCTACCGCGACGAGGTCCTTCGCCCCGATGCCGCCGCCCGCGCCGTGGCCGAGCAGCAGCACCGCGTCGCCGTCGGGCGCGCAATGCAGTTCGACTCGCGCGAGCCCGTGTTCGGTGTCGATCTCAAGCGTGGTCATGGCAGGTCGAACAGCGAGTCGACGGGTTGCTCGGTTTCCGTGCGCCGCAGCAGTTCCGGGCCGTTGTTGCGGACGTTGTTCACCAGGCTCGACACCGGCCGCAGCTCCAGCGCTTCCACGACCGCGGGCGAGGTCGGCACCATCAGTTCGTCCACTTCGGAGCGGTCCGGGTCGAGCCAGCCCGCCCAGTGCTCGTGCGGCACGATCAGCGGCATCCGGTGGTGGACGTCGGTGAGCTGCCCCTCGGCGTCCGTCGTCAGGATCGAGAAGGTGATCAGCGGTTCGGCGCCGGCGTCGTCCTTCGGCCGCCAGCTTTCCCAGATTCCGCCGAAGGCGAGCGATTTTCCGGAGGGATCCGTCATGTAGAACGGCTCCTTCTCCTTGCCGGTGCGCCGCCACTCGAACCAGCCGTCGGCGGGAACGAGGCAGCGCCGCGACGCCAGCGCGCGCTTGAACGCGGGCTTCTCCTTCGCGGTTTCCGCACGGGTGTTGATCATCCGCGAACCCGCCGAAGGATCCTTGGCCCAGAACGGAACCAGGCCCCACCGCATGATCCGCAGCGAGCGCTCCGCCGGTTCGTCTTCCAGGACGAGCCCCTCGGCGTCGCGGGGATGCCGCTGCACCACGGTCACCACGTTCTTGGTCGGCGCGACGTTGTGGTCCGCTCGCGCCCGGCCCTCGGTCAGGTCGACCGCGGCGAACTCCTCGACCAGCTTCGCCGGGTCTTTCGTCGCGGCGTAACGGCCGCACATGCCAACCTCCTCGGGGTGCCTCGGGCGCCATCGTCGCATGCAAACCGGGCCCGGCGCGACTGGCATGGGATCATTCGACCAGGCAAAGGGCGACCGGGAGGACGTGGGCGGCTTGGGGCGAGGCGACTGGAGGCGGCTGGACGAATCCGACGTGCGGGTGCGTCCCGGCAAGGGCACCAGGCCACGCAGCAAGCGCAGGCCCGAGCACGCCGACGCGGTCACCGCGATGGTGATCGGCAAGGACCGCGGCCGCTGGACGTGCGCGGTCGACGCCGATCCGGGGCACGTCGTGATGGCCATGCGAGCCCGCGAAATGGGCCGCGTTTCGGTGGTCGTCGGAGACCTGGTCGCGCTGGTCGGCGACGTGTCCGGACGGCCGGACACGCTCGCCAGGATCGTCCGCGTCGACGAGCGCACCAGCGTGCTGCGCCGCACCGCCGACGACACCGACCCGTACGAACGCGTGGTCGTCGCCAACGCCGCGCAGCTGCTGATCGTCACCTCGCTGGCCGATCCCCTTCCCCGCCCCGGATTCATCGACCGCTGCCTCGTCGCGTGCTACGCGGGCGGCCTGGAACCCGTGCTGTGCCTGACCAAAGCCGACCTCGCCAGCCCGGATTCGCTGCTCGCCGGCTACGCGGGCCTCGACGTCCCGGCCATCGTCACCCGGCACGACGAGGAACCCGAGGGCCTGCGCGAACGCCTCGCCGGCCGGACCACCGCCCTCGTCGGACACTCCGGAGTCGGCAAGTCGACATTGGTCAACCGCCTGGTGCCCGCCGCCGAACTGGCGACCGGCGACGTCAGCTCGGTCGGCAAGGGACGGCACACCTCGGTCGCCGCGGTGGCGCTGCCGCTGGCGGGCGGCGGCTGGGTGGTCGACACCCCCGGCGTCCGGTCCTTCGGGCTCGCGCACGTGACCGCGGACGACATCGTGAACGCCTTCGAGGAGTTCGCCGAGGCCGCCGAGGAATGCCCGCCGAACTGCGGCCACCTCGGCCCGCCCGAGGACCCGGACTGCGCGCTGGACGACGTGGTCGCCGACGGAAACGCCGGAGCGGAGCGGCTGGCTTCGCTGCGCAGGCTCCTGGTGTCGCGCTCGGGCGGCAGCGGGGACATCCGCACCGAATCGTGACCTGAATGGCGTAACCCCTGGCGTCGGCCGCCGATACGGAGTGCGACAGCACTCAAGTCCAGGGGGAAATTCCATGCGGCTCCGTGGTGGCACCGCGGCCGTTTGCGCCGCGCTCACGCTGGCTGGATGCGGCGCGCCCGCGGCGTCGGCGGCGAAGCCGTTCACCGATGCCGGATCGCTCGCCGCGGCCGTCCGCCAGAGCCTCGGCAAGACCGGCACGGTGCGGCTGGTCATGTCCGAAGAGAGCGGCACGAAAGCAACCGAAGTCGAGGTCGGCCTCCTCTACAACGGCCCGCACACCGCGGTCGACCTGCGCCTGTCCAACGGCAGCGAAATGCGCATGGCCGGCGAGACGCTGTTCTTCAAGCCGCCCAGCGCACAGCCCGACCAGCTCGGCTCCGCTCGCCGGTGGATCCGGTTCTTCCCGCTCGCCGCCGACATCTACTCCAGGGCGTTCTGGACGCTCGCGAAGCAAACCGCCGAGCAGACCGACCCGCTGCGCACCGTCGACCAGCTCGGCCAAGCCGGCGAACTGACCGGGTCGGAGCAGGTCCAACTCGACGGCCGCAAGCTCACGCACTACCGCGCGCGGCTTGATTTCGACCGGGTCTCGAACCATCTGATCGGATTCATCGCCGACGAGTCGCAGTACCGGATCCGGTCGCGACTGGCCGGAAAGGGGGTCCGGATCCCGCTGGACCTGTGGCTCGACGACTATCAGCGGCCGGTCAAGGTCACCCTGGACGAACGGCCCATGACCCGGTTCGACCCCGACGTGACCGGCTCCGTGCTGACCGTGCAGTACCGCCGCTGGGGCACTCCGGTCGAGGTCGCGGCTCCGGCTGCGGAACTGGTGGACAACCTGGGCGGATAAGATAAACCGGAAGAAACCTCTCCGGCGGAGGGAACCTTTTCCCGCCGGACAGCGTCACAGGAGCAACCTCGCGGAGTCACCCCGCCAGTGGCCCGCGCGCCGGAACGCAAGGACGCGGCCCCATGGCCGGCCGGCGACAACGCAGGTGAAAGACCGATTCCTTCCTAGGGGGAGAACGATGCGCAAGACCACGACGTTCGCTGTCGCCGCCGGTGCGGCGCTGGCGCTGGTGCTGACCGGCTGCGGCTCGAGCGCCGAGAACGGCACCGCCGCCCCGGCCGGGCAGTCCAAGGACGGCGGGTCCGGCCTGGCGTCGCCGTTCAGCGACGCGCTCAAGCTGGCCGACGCGGCCAAGCAGGGTACGGAGAAGGCCAAGTCGGCGAAGATGTCGATGGACATGTCCATGGGCGGCCAGTCGATGAAGGCCGAGGGTTCGATGCGCTTCGACGGCGAGAACTCCGCCATGACGATGACCATGGACTCCCCGCAGGGCGCCACCGAGATGCGCTACGTCGACAAGACCCTCTACATGAAGGTCCCGGCCGCGCAGGCCAAGCAGTTCGGCACCGACAAGCCGTGGCTGAAGATCTCGCCGGACGCCACCGACCCGATGTCGCAGTCGTTCAGCAAGGCGATGGCGCAGTCGACCCAGCAGAGCGACCCGACGCAGATCCTCGACCAGGTCTCCAAGACCGGCCAGATCATCGGGGCCGACCAGGTCGACCTGAACGGCGAGAAGGTCAACCACTACAAGGTCGAACTGGACGTCAGCAAGTCCATCGAGACCTACGCCAAGGGCCAGCCCGCCGAGGTCCAGGAGCAGATGAAGAAGATGCTCGCGGGCAAGAACATCAAGATCCCGGCCGAGATCTGGATCGACAAGGACCAGCTTCCGCTGCAGGTCACCATGGACCAGTCCGAGATGATGAAGTCGCTCGGCGCGTCGACGGGTTCGGGCGCCGCCGCTGCCGCCGGCGGCAAGATCACCGTCAAGTACACCGACTGGGGCAAGCCGGTCGACGTGGCCGCGCCTGCCGCCGACCAGGTCACCGACTTCGGCGAGATCATGAAGAAGCTGGGGCACTGATCCCTTCGGCTTTTCGCGGGCCCCGAGCCATTCCGGCTCGGGGCCCGTTTTTTGGCGCTACTGCCAGTAGCATGCGTTCCCCCGAACGGGGCGGACCCGCCCGTTGTGCTTGGCTTGAGGCACTTACGGCCGGTCAGAGAGGGTTTTGGGATGCGCAGGACGGCCGTGACGGGTGTCGCCGCGCTGCTGGCGATTGCCTCGGCGGGTTGCTCCAGCGCTCCCGAACCGCAGCGCTTCACCGACGCCCGCGCGCTCGCCGACGCCGCGTCGGCCGCGACTTTGGCCGGGCACACCGCGAAGTTCACCGCTGACGTCACCACCGGCACCCTCGTGTCCCACGGGCAGGGCCAGGCGAAATTCTCCCCTTCCGGAACCTCGCTGTCGATGACGACGGACTACGTCGGCGAGCCGCTCGAACTGCGCCTGGTGGACAAGACGCTGTACGCGAAGGTCCCGGAAAGCGCGCGCGACCAGGTCAGCGACCACAAAGCGTGGGTGAAGGTGTCGCCCGAGGGCACCGATCCGCTCTCGCAGGTGCTAGGCGGCAGCCTGGTGCAACTGGCCGAGCAGAACGACCCAGCGCGCACCCTGACGCAGGTCCGCACGGCCGGGACGGTGGCCTCCAGCGAGGAAACCACCCTCGACGGCGCCCCGGCCGAGCACTATCACCTGACCGTCGACCTGGCGAAACTCGGCTCCGAACTGCCTGGCGGCCTGCCCGCCGAAGCGCTGACCCGGCTCGGCGACCGCGGCAAGACGGTCCCGTTCGACCTCTGGCTCGATCCGCAGCACCGGCCGATGCAGCTGGTCCTGGACCTGACGCCGGTCATGCAGGCCACCGGACAGACCGGCGTCGCCACGGTCAAGGCGCGCTACACGGACTGGAACTCCCCGGTCACGGTCAACGCTCCCGCCCCGGCCGACATCGGCACCCTCACCGGCGGCTGAAGTCTCGCGAGTGGGTTATGCCGGTTAGGGCGCACCGCGTTCCGGCTGCCTACGGACCCAACCGTCTCACCTTGGGTGCGTCACATGCACCCGAGGTGGCATTGAGGTTTTCTCGGTAGCGGGGGGTGCGAAGTCGTCCCCTGGTCGTGTGGGTGCGGTCTGGCTGGTGCGCCCGTCGGTGAGGGGCCCCTCGGTTCCGGGCGGTGCTGCGCAGCGCGGGTAGCGAGACCGGGTGTAGCGGCTACCGAGGAGGTCTCGATGGGGCGGTCCGGTTGAACGTGCTGGAGAGGGTTGGAACCGCGATAAACACTCACGACACCCCGCGCGCCCACACCAGGCGTGCCCCCTCAGACCGCTAGAGCAGTTCGAGCAGGAAGGGCAGCTCCTGGAGTGCGTACCAGGCCAGCTCGTGGTCCTCGGCGTCGCCGAGGGTGAACTCGGCGTCCTCGTCGCCCAGGTCGGCGGCGTCGATCACCGCTGCCGCGGCGGCCACCGCGTCCTCCGCCTCGGTCGAGTCCACGTGGATCGCCGCGATCTGGGACTTCGGCACCGGACCGGCGAGGCGCACGACGGCCGCGTCCAGATCCGGCCGCAGCGTCGCGTCGTCGACGTCCACCGAAACCACGGCTCGCCGCGGTTCGGCCTTTTCCTCAGCGGCGATCAGGCGCAGCGAAGCACGGGCCGCCTCCAGCAAAGCCGCGTATTCCAGTTCCTCGTCGGAACCGCTCGCATACGCCTCGCGCAGGGCGGGCGTCAGCGCGAAACCGGTGCCGCTGCGAGCGCGGAACTCGCCAGTGGCCTCCAGATCGCGCAGCATCGCGATCGTCGCAGGCAGATAAACCCTCACCAATGCGCACCCTTCAGCTCTTCCAGTGCTTCTTCGATCATCCCGCCGAGCAGCCCGACGTCGAACGCGGCCTTGCGGTCGCCGTTGAGTCCGAAGTAGACACCGCCGTGGTAGGAGGTGACCCCGATCGCCAGCGCCTGCGTGCGCATCAGCGGCATCACCGGGAACATCTCCACCAGTCTCGCCTCTCCGGCGTACATCGGCACCTGCGGCCCCGGCGAATTCGTGATCATCAGGTTGAAAATCCGCCCGGACAGCGATCCGCCCGCCCGCGCGCCGAGCGAATGCAGCGTCGCCGGCGCGAACCCGCTCACCTTCAGCAACCCGCGCGCGGCCACCGATCTTCCCGAATCCAGGTGCTCGGCCATCGCGTGACCGAGGTGCTGCAGCCGCAGCACCGCACTCGGCTCGCCGACCGGCAGGTCGACCAGATAGGCCGCGACCTGGTTGCCGACCAGCGCGGGCGTGGCGAACTCGGCGGTTTCGGCGTCGGTGACCGCCAGCGGCACGAGCGCGCGCACGGTCTCGGTCGGCGTGAGGTTCTCCCCGCGTGACAGCAGCCATTCCCGCAGCGCACCGGTGATCGCGGCCAGGATGACGTCGTTGACCGTACCGCCGTGGTCCGCGCGGATCTTGCGGAAATCCTCCAGCCGCGTGCGCACGACCGAGAACACGCGGCCGCCGGAAACCCGGACGTTCAACGGCCCGGACGGAGCGGGCCGCGTGATGGTCGCCGCGACACCACCGAGCGTCTCGACAGCCTTGCTCACCGTGGTCACCGCATCACCGGCGATCGCGCGCACGTTTTCGATCAGCTCGCCGGGGCGTTGCACGGTCTCGCTCATCGCGTCGAGCACCAGTTGCGCACGGCTGGGCTCGCGCCGCGGCGCCCACATGTCCTCGAACGGCTCGGGCGGTTCGGCAGTCTCGTCGAGGATGAGCTGGCCGAGGTCGATCGTGCCGACACCGTCCACAACGGACTGGTGCGTTTTGGTCACCATCGCGACCCGGTCGCCCGCCAGCCCCTCGACGAAATACGCTTCCCACAACGGACGTTCCGGCGCGAGCCGCCGCGACATCAGCCGCGCGACCAGGTCGAACAGCTGGTCGTCGCTGCCCGGCTGGGGCAGCGCGGAACGGCGGACGTGGTAGTTCAGATCGAAGTCGACGTCGTCCACCCACACCGGGCGCGCGAGGTGCCCCGGCACGCCGAGCACGCGCTGGCGGTAGCGGGGCAGGAACGCCAGCCGCGCGCCGACGAGGTCGAGCACCTGCTCGTAGGAGAACCCGGACGACGGCCGTTCGAAGATCGCCACGCCCCCGACGTGCATCGGCGTCGTCTGGTCCTCGACGTACAGGAACGAGGCGTCCAGCGCGGACAGGCGGTCGGGCATGAGCCGATCCTTACACAATGCGAGACTGACCGGTGTGGGTGATGAGCTGGCGGGTTCGCCGAAAGACCGCTTCCTGACCGTATACGGGCGCAAGCCCGTGCTGGAGGCGCTGGGCGATCCGGACCTGCGCGTGGACAAGGTGATCCTCGCCGACACCGCGCGCGGCCCCGCCGCCGCGGAGATTCAGCGCGCCGCGAAAGCCGCCGGGGTACCGGTGCAGCGCGCGAGCGCACACCGGGTGAAAGTGCTGGCCGGCAACGGAAAACAGGACCAGGGCGTACTGGCCGACGTCGTCGCGCCGCGAATGCGCGCCCTCGCCGCGGCCCTCGACGACCGCCGCCCGCCCGCCCGGCTGCTGCTCCTGGACGGCATCACCACGCCGGCCAACGTCGGAATGATCCTGCGCACCGCGACGGCCGCCGGGCTGTCGGGCGTGATCGTGCCGCGCCGGGGCGTCGCCGCGCTGGATCCGATGGTGGTGAAATCCTCGGCAGGCGTTGCCTTCCGGGCACCGGTACTGCGCTGTGGATCGGCGCGAGAGGCGGCGGAAATGCTGGTGGAGGCCGGGTACAGCCTGTTCGCGCTCGGTGCCTCAGCGTCGAGGTCAGTGTTCGACGCAGAGCTGCCGCAGCGTTCGGCGTTCGTGCTGGGCGGGGAAACCGAAGGCGTCGGCGAGGCTGTTGCCGAGCTGGTCACCGAGTGGCTGTCGATCCCGATGCCCGGCGACGTCGAATCACTGAACGTCTCCGCCGCGGCTGCTGTGCTGTCGTTCGAACTGGTGCGGCGCGGGGTCAGCTGAACAACGCCGCCAGCTCGTCCAGCGTTTCGGCGATGGTGCGGTGCTGCACGCCGACCATGCCCGCAGCCACCGCCCCGCGCACGTTGCGCTCGGCGTCGTCCACGAACACACACCGGGGCGCGGCCAGCCCGATCCGTTCCGCCGCGACGAGGTAGATCTCGCGGTTCGGCTTGGCGACGCCGACCTCGCCGGAGAAGACGAGCGCGTCAAAGTATTGCGCCAGCTCGGTTTTCACCCCAGGAGCGGCTCCAGGCGCGTTCGAGACCAGTGCGGTGCGGGTACCGTTCGCGCGGGCGTCGCGGAGGTATTCGTAGAGCAGCGCGGCGTCCGGGTCGGTCAGCACTCCGGCGTAGTCGACGAGCAAACCTTTCAGCACTTCGCCAGCCTATCTGCTTGTTCGGAGCCCCTGCGGCGAGACGAGCCACCGGGTTTCGCTCCCGCGACCGGCCGGACCACGCCCATCGACCAGGTACAGCTTCGCGCGCCACGACGCTGCGCCCGCTGCTGAGAGAACCCCATTGAGGCTTTCTCGGCGGACAGTGCGGTGTGCGTTGCGGCAATTCGGACAGGACGG
Source organism: Amycolatopsis sp. M39 (assembly GCF_001651785.1). Classification (NCBI taxonomy): domain Bacteria; kingdom Bacillati; phylum Actinomycetota; class Actinomycetes; order Pseudonocardiales; family Pseudonocardiaceae; genus Amycolatopsis; species Amycolatopsis sp. M39. The sequence goes on along the minus strand of NZ_LWSF01000001.1, from coordinate 562,950 downwards.
ATTCCCGAGAAGCAGTCCCGCGCGGGATTCAAGTCATCACCTCCGGTACGCCGCTCAACGTGGCACGCGAACTGACCGGGTTCGTCGCGGGCCTCCTGCCGCGAGCAGGTCAAAACTTCACCCGCAGTCCACAAGTCCGCTCGCCTACCCGAATCGGCCAGGCAGTCCTCCCCCTTAGCGCATCAGGCACATCCCGTCTGCGCCAATCTGCCCTTTTCGCCGGATCAGGCACTCACCGTCCCATCACCCGGCCGCAGCACGCACTAATCCGCGGGTGGACGTCCATGTTTCGGGGAGGGAACTCAATGACGAACCACAGCCTCCGGCCGCTGGCCGCGGTCCCGGAGGTCAAGGGCCGACGTACGCATCGGCGCAGCCGGTGGCCCTCGCCCTACGATCTGCCGCCTGCCGGGCATCGGCTGTCGCGGCTCGCCGACCCGCCTACCGGGCAGCGGCTCAGCCAACGGCTCAACGCCATCCTCGAAGTCCTCGCCGGGCGACGCTCGGCCGGGCAGATCCGTCCGCTCGTGGACGAGGCGTTGTTTTCCCGGCTCAGCAGTCAAGGGCTGATGCCGGGCATCCGCCATCACGTCGCCGGGGAGTTGCGGGTCTGCCGTCCGACCGAGACCGTGCTGGAGACCAGCACGATCATCCATTCCGGACCTCGGGTGCTGGCGCTGGCGGCCCGGTTCGAGCGCACGCGGACGGGGTGGGTGTGCACGCGGTTTCACGTGCTCGCGCCGCGCGCCGAGATCGCACAGGCGGGTCGGCCCTCGGTGGCCTGAACCCGATTGGGACAGACGTCCTCAACATCAGGACACTGAGCCTATATCGAGTCCACTGGGGAACTGAAAAAGAACGGCAGCACGAGCGCTCTCGTGCTGCCGTTCCCGGTCAAACCATCCACAGTGGACGGCGTCAGCGACGCGGTCCCTTCTTGCCCTTCTTCGCCTGTGCCCGCTCAGCGGCCCGGCGTTCGCGGCGGGTGCCGCCCGCGGACCCGGCGTCCGCGTCGTTCGCGCTGTCCGAATGGGACTCGACACCGCCGCCCTCGGAGGGGCCGGACATCGTCAGCCCGGATTGGACACCGCCGCCGATTCCCTTGCCGCGCAAGGCGGACGGGACCGAATCGGAGTCAGTGGCCGGGGGCTGCGGCGGGGCCGGGCGGGCGTGCTTGCCCTCGTCCTCGCCCTGGTTGCCGAAGGCGCCCGCCGCCGCGGCGGTCGCGGACGTGACGCCGCCCGGGAGCGCCGACGGTTCCGGCTGCTGCACGGTTTCCGGCTCCGCGCGCTCGACCTGAAGATTGAACAGGAAGCCGACGGCCTCCTCCTTCAGCGAGTCGAGCATCGCGCGGAACATGTCGAAGCCCTCGCGCTGGTACTCGATCAGCGGGTCGCGCTGCGCGAGCGCCCGCATGCCGATGCCCTCCTTGAGATAGTCCATCTCGTAGAGGTGCTCGCGCCACTTGCGGTCCAGCACGGTGAGCATGACCTGGCGCTCGAGGCGGCGCATCGAGCCTTCCTCGCCGACCAGTTCGTCGATCTTGGCCTCGCGCTTGGCGTAGGCGTCGAGCGCGTCGTCGACCAGCGCCTGGCTGAGCGATTCCGCGTCGAGGTCGCCGTCCTCGATCAGGTCGTCCCAGTCGAGGCTGACCGGGTACAGCGTCTTCAGCGCGGTCCACAGCTGCTCGTGGTCCCAGTCCTCGGCGTACCCCTGGGAGGTCGCGCCCGAGACGTACGCCTTCACCACGTCGATGATCATGTGCTCGATCTGCTCGCGCAGGTCCTCGCCCTCAAGCACGCGGTGCCGCTCGGCGTAGATCACCTTGCGCTGCTCGTTCATGACCTCGTCGTACTTGAGGACGTTCTTGCGGGTCTCCATGTTGAGCTGCTCGACCTGGGTCTGCGCGCTCTTGATCGCCTTGGAGACCATCTTGTGCTCGATCGGCACGTCGTCCGGCAGCCGCATCGTGGTCATGATGCGTTCGACCAGCACCGCGTTGAACCGGCGCATCAGGTCGTCGCCCAGCGACAGGTAGAACCGCGATTCGCCGGGGTCGCCCTGCCGTCCGGAACGACCGCGCAGCTGATTGTCGATGCGCCGCGATTCGTGCCGCTCGGTGCCGAGCACGTAGAGCCCGCCCGCCTCGCGGACGACGTCGGCTTCGGCCAGCGCCTCTTCCTTGATCTCCTCAAGCACCTTCGGCCAGGCGGCCTCGTACTCCTCGGAGTGCTCGACCGGGTCGAGACCGCGCTCGCGCAGCACCTCGTCGGCCATGATGTCCGGGTTGCCGCCGAGCACGATGTCGGTACCGCGGCCCGCCATGTTGGTGGCGACGGTGACCTGGCCCTTCTTGCCCGCGCGCGCGACGATCAGCGCTTCCTTGTTGTGGTACTTCGCGTTCAGCACCTCGTGCGGCACGCCGAGCTTGAGCAGCAGCTTCGACAGGTGCTCGGACTTCTCCACGCTCGTCGTGCCGACCAGCACCGGCTGGCCCTTTTCGTGCCGCTCGGCGATGTCCTCGGCGACGGCCTCGAACTTGGCCTGCTCGTTCTTGTAGATCAGGTCGGCGCGGTCCGCGCGGACCATCGGCCGGTTCGTCGGGATCGGCACCACGCCGAGCTTGTAGGTCTGGTGGAACTCCGCGGCCTCGGTCTCGGCGGTACCGGTCATGCCGGCCAGCTTCTTGTAGAGCCGGAAGTAGTTCTGCAGCGTGATCGTGGCGAGCGTCTGGTTCTCCGCCTTGATCTCGACGCCTTCCTTGGCCTCGATCGCCTGGTGCATGCCCTCGTTGTACCGGCGGCCCACCAGGATGCGCCCGGTGAACTCGTCGACGATCATGACCTCGCCGTCGCGGACGATGTAGTCCTTGTCCTTGTGGTAGAGCTCCTTGACCTTCAAGGCGTTGTTCAAGTAGCCGACCAGCGGGGTGTTCGCCGCCTCGTAGAGGTTCTCGATGCCGAGCTGGTCCTCGACGAACCGGACGCCCTTCTCGGTGACCGCGACGGTGCGCTTGCGGACGTCGGTCTCGTAGTGGTACTTCGAGTTGATCAGGTTGGCCTTCTCGACCCGCTCGCGCGTGCCCATCGTGGTGGTGTCGATGCCCTGCATCAGCGGCGCGAGCCGGGCGAACTCGACGTACCACCGCGACGACTGGTCCGCCGGGCCGGAGATGATCAGCGGGGTGCGCGCCTCGTCGATGAGGATCGAGTCGACCTCGTCGACGATCGCGAAGTTGTGCCCGCGCTGCACGCACTCGTCGAGCGACCAGGTCATGTTGTCGCGCAGGTAGTCGAAGCCGAACTCGTTGTTCGTGCCGTAGGTGACGTCGGCGTTGTAGTGCTTGCGGCGTTCCTGCGGGTCCTGCTCGGCGATGATGACGCCGACCTCGAGCCCGAGGAAGCGGTGGATGCGGCCCATCCACTCGGCGTCGCGCTTGGCGAGGTAGTCGTTGGTGGTGACGACGTGCACCCCGTCCCCGGGGATGGCGTTCAGGTAGGCCGCGAGGACGCAGGTCAGCGTCTTGCCCTCGCCGGTCTTCATCTCGGCGACCTGGCCGAGGTGCAGCGCGGCCCCGCCCATGAGCTGGACGTCGTACGGCCGCTGGCCGAGCACCCGGTGCGCGGCTTCCCTGGCGACGGCGAACGCCTCCGGCAGCAGCTCGTCCAGGGATTCGCCCTTGCCGTACCGCTCGCGGAACTCGTCGGTCTTGGCCCGCAGCTCGGCGTCCGACAGGTCCTTCACGTCGTCTTCGAGGGTGTTGATGTGATCGGCGATGTTGCGCAGCCGCTTCACCATCTTGCCCTCGCCCGCGCGGAGCAGGCGGTTCAGCACCATCCGGTCGACCTCACTAGCTGATCATGATCGCGCCCAGGCCGTTCCCGGGCAGTAAATCGCCACGGCTGGCGCCCGTGTGCGCCGCCGCCGTCTCCCCCATCGTAGGGAACGCGGGCTGGTCCGCGCACGCACGTCGTCGCAGAAGGTCACGGAGGTGTGCACAGGTCCCGACGAAGGTCGTGCCTCGGGTCGTGCTCCGGGCACACCAGCGGCCCGCACGCGTTCGCGTGCGGGCCGCCGGTGCGGTTGTCCCGGACTGGGTCAGCCCAGCCGGATCACGCCGTAGTCGAAGCCCTTTCGCCGGTAGACGACGCTCGGCCGGCCCGCCTCGGAGTCGTTGAACAGGTAGAAGTCGTGGCCGACCAGCTCCATCTCGTAGAGAGCCTGGTCCACCGTCATGGGGTCCGCGTCGTGTTGCTTCTCGCGGACGACGCGGCCGGGCTGATGGCCCAGGTCCTCGTCCTCCCAGCGCCCCTGCCGGGGAATGTCGCCCGCACTCGTCGCCGCGAAACCGTTCACCATGGGTTCGGTCGCGTCGGGTGCGTCCAGGACGGCCGTGCCCATCGCGGGCCCGGCGACGGCATCGGATCCGCCGGCCATCGACGTCGCCTCGGCGACCGACTCCGGACGGCTGCGTCCGTAATGCACGCGCCTGCGGTCGTGTGTCCGCCGGAGCCGGTTTTCCAGCTTGGTGACGGCGGAGTCGAGCGCTGCGTAGAAGTCGGCCGCGCTCGCTTCGGAGCGGACAGCCGGACCGCGGCCCTTCCCGGTGATCTCGACGCGCTGGCAGCTCTTGGCCTGCCTGCGGTTGGGCTCGTGGAAGAGTTCCACTTCGTAGCGGATGACCTTCTTGTCGTAGCGCTCAAGGCGGGCCAGCTTTTCGCTGACAAGCGCCCGGTAATGCGCGGGCACCTCCACGTTGCGGCCCTTAACGACGATGTCCATACACGNCCATACACGACCTCCCTCGCTGAGGAAACTGCGAGCTGTTGTGTTCTCACGGCACCGGTACTGAACGGCTACTGCACGGATTCGGCGGGCTGATAAAGAATTCGCGACCGGGTCACGACGTCTCGTGGCGGTAGCGCGAACGCGGACTCAGCGGGCCGCCGGTGCCAGGGACATGGGCTGCACACCTCCCTGCCTGCGGGTATTGCTGATAGCGGAGCACGTTAGCTTCATCACGCCGTCCGCAACAGCCCCCGAGCCGGGGGATGTCACGATCCGGGAACTCGTCACGGGGCGCAGTGAATCATGCGTGCGCAGCCCGGAACCGCCGCTCGGAAGGCCGAGCGCGCGTGCCCAAGTTTCACGCGGACGGCTCAACAAAGCGGCACCTCGGACGCCGAGGGTGACCGGCCCCTCCGGCGCAGCCGCCACCTCGGTGGACTGCCCCGTCGCGGGGGTGGTTCCGGCCTTGACCCTCATGCCCGGACAACGGGCGGCGACGGCAGGAGGTTCCCTCTTGACGTCACTCGTGTAGGTGACGCCTGGCGGTAGTGGGTGCTCGAACGCGAGTGGCCTCCCTGGTGAGAAAGCGGGCGGAAGTTTTCGGGCGGACGGTTTTTGGAATCGTTCCGTTTTGGCCGGGTGCGGAGTGGACGATCGGTTTCCGCGTAACCGGATTTCGGTTTCCAGGGCCGCTGCCCCGGCGATCCGGAGCCGATCGTGGAGCGCTTCCGGTGGCACGCAGGGCTCGGATGCGCAGGCGGCCCGGGACGCGGCCGGGTTTCGGACGCGGGACACGCTCTGCCTGGTAACCCGATTCCGGTTCCCGAGACCACAGAACTCGGATGCGCAGACAGCCAGGGACCCGGCCCGGTCTCGAACACGGGACACGCTCTGCCTGGTAACCCGATTCCGGTTCCCGAGACCACAGAACTCGGATGCGCAGACAGCCAGGGACCCGGCCAGGTCTCGAACACGGGACACGCTGCCTTTCAGACTGTCGCCAGCAGGGCGAGTACCGCCACCACCGGCACGCCCGCGTTTTTCAACGCCGTGACGCATGCGGCGGACGTGGCGCCTGTGGTGATCACGTCGTCCACCACCACGACCCGCGTACCCGGCGGCGGACGGCCGGCCGCGGCGAACCGCAGCCGGCCCTCCAGATTGGCCGTCCGTTCCGTCCGGCTCAGCCCGACCGCGTCCCGTCCGCCCTTCAGCACCAGTGCAGGGGCGACATACGCCCCCGCCAGCCGAGCGGCTTCCGACGCGATTCGCTGGACGTGCGGACCTCCGCGCACCCGCGAAGCGATCCGCCGGCTCGGTGCCGGTACGAGACACCACGGACTGGCGCGAGGACCACCGGAAGGCAACGCCATCAGCCCAGCCGCCAGCGCTCGGCCCAAAAACGGGGCCACGTCCCGACGGCGGCGTTCCTTGCAGGCGATCAAGGTCCGCTTGGCGACGCCCGCGTAACGAGCCAAGGCATAGGCCGGGACCAAGGTCGCCAGCGGCGCGCGAAACACCGCAGTGGGGGACCCCCACGTCGTGAAGCATCCGGCGCACACAGGCGCGCCACGGGTCGCACAGCCCGCACAGTAGGTCGGCAGGAGCAGGTTCAACAGCAGTCTCAGCAACATGACTCCGAGTGTGCACCCGAGCACCGACAGTTTTCGGCCGCGCGAACACCGGAGCCGGGAAATCACCCCGGATAGAACGGATCCGCGTTCTGCATCGAGTGCGCCTGCGGCCGCCACACCTCGCCCAGCTCGGTCGCCGTCCACAGCCCCCCGGCGTCCGCGACCACGATCGGCTGGCTCGGGGCGGACGCGACCGCGCGCACCGGCGCGGTGAGGTTCGAGCTGTTGTAAGCGTCCATCCGCCGCCCGTCGATCGACAGCCGCTGGACTGGCTGCGAGGGCGAGGACGTCGCGGCCACCAGGGTGTCCGGCGTCGAGCCCCAGTCCACGTCCAGCACGTCCGTCAGCACGCCGGGCTGCAGCACCCGCGGCTCGCGCAAGGTGACCGTGTCGCTGCTGCGCACCACCGACGCCACGACCAGCTGGCCGTTCACCGTCGCGGCCACGCGGGTGCCGTCCCGGGAAAGCCGCAGGACGCCGATCGACCCCAGCGCCAGCAGGTCGTTCGCGTTGACGCTCTGGCGCAGCCAGTGGCCGTTCGGGTCGAGGACCATCCGCGCGATGATCGAATGGTCGACGACCGTCCACACCTCGTTCGACGGCCCGGCCCCGATCTGCGCCGGACGCCAGGTCGGGCGGCTCAGCGAACCGCCGCCGAGGTCGACCGTCGGCAGGTCGCGGCCGAGGTCGCCGATGCGCAGCCGCACGCGGTCGCCGTCCTGCTCAACCACCGCGAGGCGTTTGCCGTCGATCGATTGGGCCGCGCTCACCACCGGGTACGCACCGTTGCCCACCGCGCCCGCGATCGGGGCGCCGTCGCTGAGCGAGCGGACGCGGCCGCCGGCCGTCATCAGGCCGTTCGGCGACGAGGAAGCGTTGTACGAGGGCAAATCGCTGCTGCGCCAGTATTCGTGGCCTGCCACGAGCGGCGCGCCGTCGGCGAGCAGCCGGATCCGGGTGGACGTGACGGTCTGCATCGACAGCACGATCTGCGCGGCGATCAGCGACCGTGTGTCCGGGCCGACGCCGGTGAGCCCGCTCAGCTGCACGGTCAGCGAGCCGTCGTCGTTGTTCTTCACGTTGTTCTCAAGCGACACCCCGTCGCCGAACAGGTTTTTCACCGCGCCGGTGAGTCCGGCGGAGGGGCCCTGAAGGATCAGGTCCATCACCCGGCCCGGCATGCCCGACTGCGGTTTCGCCGGGACGTAGCGCAGGTCCGGCGCGAAGGATCCGGAGTCGCCGGAGTAGAAGCTCACCACGACCGGGTTGTAGTTGCCGTCGAACTCGTCGTCGGTCACCAGCAGCACCGGCGGGGGCGGGCTGGAGATCCGCCATTGGCCGTCGGCCTGCTTGCGCACCTGGAAGGTCTGCTCGGCGGGGCCGCTGCTGGGGATGAACGCGGAGTCCGCGCTCAGCGTGCCGAGCACCGAACCGCGCACGGTGACCGTGCGGACGTTCGGGTCCGGCGCGGCCGACGACGGCGTGGGCGTCGTGGTGGGCCCGGTGCTGGCCGTGGGGTCGTAGACCGTGCTGAAGGTCTTGTCGATGATCGTGAACGAGCGGTTCGGCCGCCACGCGCCCCGCTGTTTGTCGTCGAGGAACGCCCGCGAGGCCGCGTTGCCCGACCGCGGATCGGCGTTGGCCTTGATGAACAGCCGCACGATGTCGAGCGGTTCGGCGTTGGCCGGCGGTTCCGGCGCGTTGTTGGCCTGCTGTGGCGCTTTTTCGACCGACACNACCGACACCACGACCGGCAGCGATTCCTGCGGAACGTTCGCGCAGCTCACGAGCACCAGTGCGCAGGCGAGAAGGACGAGCACTCGCCTCACTGACCGACCTCCTCCCGGTCCGGGGCCGGATCGGCGAGGATCGCCTCCGGCGCGGGGTGCAGTTCGGCGACCGACGACGGCGACAGCGTGATCTCCGAAACAGCGTCCGGCGGCGGCAGCACCAGCGGGCTGTCCGCGATCGGCACGCCTTGCCGGCGCGGCACCACGAGCCGGAAGCACGCACCGTGTCCCGGCTCGCCCCACGCGTCGAGGACGCCGCCGTGCAGCCGCGCGTCCTCCTGGCTGATCGCGAGGCCGAGCCCGGTACCGCCGGTGCGCCGGTTGCGCGACGGGTCGGCGCGCCAGAACCGGTTGAACACCAGCTCGGCCTCCCCCGCCCGCAGGCCGACGCCGTAGTCCCGGACGGTGATCGCGACCGCGGACTCGTTCACCGCGACCGTCAGCACCACCGGTTTGCCCTCGCTGTGGTCGACGGCGTTGGCCAGCAGATTGCGCAGGATCCGTTCGATGCGCCGCGCGTCCACCTCGGCGGAGGTGTCCTCGTCCGGCAACACCAGTTCGACCGCGCTGCCCGCGGTCCCGGCGAGCACCCGCACCTGCTCGACCGCGCGCGTCGCGATCGGCCGCACGTCGATGTACTCCGCCGACAGCTCCTCGACACCCGCGTCGAGCCTGCTGATCTCCAGCAGGTCGCCGAGCAGCGCCTCGAACCGGTCCAGCTCGTCGACGAGCAGCTCGGTCGAGCGGGCCAAGCCGGGCGGGAACTGCTCTCGGGAGGCGTGCAGCACGTCGGCGGCCATCCGCACGGTGGTGAGCGGGGTGCGCAGCTCGTGTGACACGTCGGAGGTGAACCGGCGCTGCAGTCCGCCGAATTCCTCGAGCTGGCGGATCTGGTTCTGGATGCTGGCCGCCATGCTGTTGTAGGACACCGCGAGTTTGGCGAGATCGTCCTCGCCCACGACGGCGAGCCGCTGGTCGAGGTCGCCGCCCGCGAACTGCTCGGCCGCCGCGACGGCTTGCCGGACCGGCCGCACCACCTGCCGGACCACCAGGTTCGTGATGCCGGCGAGCAACAGCAGCAGCACGATGCCGGCGACGAACAACGTGTTCTGCACCGTCGACACGGTGGTCTGCTCGCTGGTGAGCGGGAACAGCAAATACAGCTGCAGCGGGCTGGCCGCGGTCGCCAGCGGGGTGCCGACGATCAGGTAAGTGGTCCGGGCGCCGTTCTCGTCGACCGTGTGCTCAAGCCGCGCGAGATGGTCGGCCTCGACGAACTGGCGCAGCCGCTCCGGCACCGCGGGGAACGGCCCGACGTATACCGGGTCGGCGTCCGATTGGCCGCGGCCGACGCTGGCCAGCACCGGTTCGAAGGTGCCCGCGGTGGAACCCGCGCGCGAGGAGGACGTGGTCGAGATCTTCTTGAGCGCGTTCTGCAGGCGCGTGTGCAGCGCCTCCGGGGACTCGCCGCCGATCCCGACCAGTTCGCGCGCGGCGGTGTCGGCCAGCGCCTGGGTCTGCTCGATCGCGGCGCGGCGCTTGGTGTCCAGCAGCCGTTCGGTGATCTGGTTCTGCAGGACCATGCCCAGCACGAACACCACGGCCGAGGACAGCGCGAGCGTCGAGATCGTGACGCGGAACTGCAGCGAGTGCTTCCACAGCTCGTTGAACGCCACCGCGCGGCGGCGGGCGAAAACCACGACCCGGGCCGAGAGCCGAGCCGTGGCGCGGGCGGCGGCGCGAAGCCGCCCCGCGAAACCGGTCATCGGCGGATCACGGCGGGCCGGCCTTGTACCCGACCCCGCGCACCGTCAGCACCACCTCAGGATGCTCCGGGTCCTTCTCCACCTTCGAGCGAAGGCGCTGGACGTGCACGTTCACCAGCCGGGTGTCGGCCGCGTGCCGGTAGCCCCACACCTGTTCGAGCAGCACCTCGCGGGTGAACACCTGGCGCGGCTTGCGGGCCAGCGCCACGAGCAGGTCGAACTCGAGCGGCGTCAGCGGGATCGCCTTGCCTTCGCGGGTGACCTCGTGCCCGGGAACGTCGATCGCGAGGTCACCGATGGTGAGCGATTCGGCGGGCTCGGCCTCGGTGCGGCGCATCCGGGCGCGCACGCGGGCGACGAGTTCTTTCGGCTTGAACGGCTTGACCACGTAGTCGTCGGCGCCGGATTCGAGCCCGAGCACGATGTCCACGGTGTCGCTCTTGGCGGTGAGCATGACGATGGGCACGCCGGACTCGGCGCGGATCGCCTTGCACACGTCGATGCCGTTCATGCCGGGCAGCATGAGGTCGAGCAGGACGAGGTCCGGTTTCAGCTCCCGCAGCGCGGGCAGCGCCCGCGAACCGTCCGCGACCACCGCGGTGTCGAACCCCTCGCCGCGCAGGACGATGGTGAGCATCTCCGCCAGCGCCGGGTCGTCGTCGACCACCAAGACACGTGCCTTCATGACCACATGTTCGCACTACCGCCCGCACCCGTGCGCACGACCCGCGCGTTTGACCACCGGAAAGATCAAGATCACCGGCCCGGTTGGGCCATCCGGACGCCTCGGGCGTCCGGCCGCGACCGGATTCGCCCGCTCAGCCGAACAGATCGCAGCCGAACGGTTACTGTTGCGCTATGCGGAACCAGGACTCGGGAAACGCAACGGGAAGCGCGGTGCAGTCCGTCGACCGGGCGATCACGGTCCTGGAGCTGCTGGCCCGCAATGGCGAAATCGGCATCACCGAGATCGCGGGCGAGCTGGGCGTGCACAAGTCCACCGCGTCCCGGCTGCTGAGCGTGCTGGAGGCGCACGGGCTGGTCGAGCAGCTTGGCGAACGCGGCAAGTACGCGATCGGGTTCGGCGTCGTCCGGCTGGCGGGCGCCGCGACCGGCCGGATGGACCTGGCGAAGCTCGGCAGGCAGACCTGCCAGTCGCTCGCCGAGGAACTGGGCGAGACGGTCAACATCGCGATCGCCGACGACGGCGTAGCGATCAACATCAGCCAGGCCCGCGGGTCGGCGGCGATCACCACGCAGAACTGGACCGGGCAGCGCACGCCGTTGCACGCCACGTCCAGCGGCAAGGTCCTGCTCGCCGCGATGGACGACGCCGAGCGCAAGCGGATGCTCGCGCACGAACTGGAGCAGTACACGCCGCGCACCACAGTCGACCGGGACGAGCTGGCGGCCGAACTGGATCGCGTCGCCGAGGACGGCTACGCGGCCTCCTTCGAGGAGCTGGAGCTGGGCATGCACGCGGTCGCGGTGCCGGTGCGCGGCCCCGGCGGCGAGGTCGTCGCGGCGATGAGCGCGTCCGGCCCGTCCTACCGGTTGTCCAAACAGCGGATCCGGCAGATCGTCGCGCCGATGGCGGAGGCGGCCCGGGAGCTTTCCGCTCAGCTTGGCTACTTTTCCGCGTGACCCGGCGGCCGCGGCGGCTCTCTTGACAGCGCGCCCGCGATCCCGCAATTTGTGAGTTGCAGCAGACGGAACACCGATCTCCATCCGCAACGCGTCCGTTCCCCGGCGGGGCGTTCCGGCATGCCTGTCTCGTCCCGAGCCGGGCCGTCCGCGACGGCCGGCAGGCAGGAGGTACCTCGCGATGGCGGTGCGACCGCGGGTGGTTGTGCTCGGCGCCGGGCTCCTCGGTTGCGCGGTCGCCGACGAGCTGACCGAACGCGGCTGGACGGACGTCACCGTCCTCGAACCGGAACCGGCGGTCGCTTCCGCCGGGCCGGGGCTGCTCTTCCGCACGCACGCCGACCGCACGGCGTCCGAGTTCGCCAGGTACACCGCGGAGAAGTACAGCGGGCTGACCGTCGACGGCGGCTGGTGTTTCCAGCCGGTCGGGAGCCTCGAACTCGCGACCTCGCCCGAGCAGCTTTCCCGGCTGCGGCAACGGCTTGGCTGGGCGACGTCGTCCGGCGTGCGCGGCTACCTGCGCGAACCGGGCGAATGCGCCCAGCTGCACCCGCTGCTCGACTCCGCGAAGGTGTTCGGCGGCCTGCACATTCCCGGCGACGGGCTGGTCAAACCGATCCGCGCGGCGCTCGCCCAGGCTCGTCGCGCGAAGGAGCGGGGCGCGAAATTCCTTACCGGGCAAGAGATTGTCGAGATCGCACGCACGGCGGGCCGGGTGACCGCGGTGGCGACCGCGACCGATCGGTTCCGCGCCGACGTGGTCATCTCGTGCACCGGAGTGCGCGGGCCGCAGTTCGGCCGGCTGGTCGATCTCGCGGTGCCGGTGGTGCCGATCGCCGTCGAGCACGCGCGGACCACCCCGCTGGCGCAGCTCGCCGGGGACAACGACCACTTCACCGAGGCGGACAAACCGATCCTGCGCGGAGCCGGGCTGTCGCTGCGCGAACACGTCGACCGGCTGGGCATCAGTGCGCTGGGTCCGGTCGAGACCGACGCCGCGTTCGCTCCGGCGGGCTTCGAGGAGTCGTGGACGGCCGCGCTCGGATTGGTGCCCGCGCTCGCCGACGCGAAGGTCGAGGAGGGCGTCCGGCAGCTGGTCCCGGGTACGCCGGACGGATTGCCGCTGCTGGGCGAACATCCGGATCTCGACGGGTTCTGGGTCGCCGAAGCGGTGGACTGCGCGTGGTCCGCCGGGGTCGCGCGGGAGCTGACGCGCTGGCTCATCGAGGGGCAAGCGCACCTCGACCTGCACTCCGTCGACCTCGCTCGGTTCGATCGGCTGCAGCTCGCGCCCGGCCGGGTGCGGGAGCGGAGTTTGGCGGCGGCGGGCCATCCGCGACCGGCGGCGGAACCGGTGCGGACCACGCCCTGCTACGAACGCGAGGTCGCGCTGGGCGCGGAGTTTCGCGAGGAAGACGGCTGGGCGCGGCCGCAGCAGTACCCCTCTGGCGGACGCGCGGAGGCAGTCGCGGCTCGCCGCCGGGTGGCGTTGTTCGATCTGACCCCGCGGCGGCGGCTGGAGATCACCGGTCGCGGCGCGCTGCCGTTCCTGCAGACGATGACCACCAACCAGCTCGACCGGCCGTCCGGCTCGGTCACCAGCACGTTGCTGCTCGGCGAAGACGGCGGGATCCGCAGCGATCTGACCGTCACCCGGCTTGGCGTGGAGCAGTTTCACGTCGCCGCGCACCATCATCGGGACGTCGCCTGGCTGCGCCGGCATCTGCCCGGCGACGGCTCGGTCCAGCTGCGCGAAACCACCGGCGGCACCTGCTGTCTCGGCTTGTGGGGGCCGCTCGCCGAACAGGTGCTGCCCGAACTGTCCACATCGGACTTTCGCGCGTGGCGGACGTACCTCGGCGACGTGCCGGTGACCGTGCTGCGTGTGTCCGACGTGGGCGAACCCGGCTGGGAGCTGCACACCGGCGCGGATCTCGGCCGGTCGCTGTGGGACGCGCTCTGGTCGGCCGGGCAGCCGTACGGGATCGTCGCGGCCGGAGAGGACGCGCTGCGCAGCCTCCGGATGGAGGAAGGCCACCGCACCTGCGGCATCGACGTGACCACCGAGCACGATCCGTACGAGGCGGGTCTCGGGTTCGCGGTGCGGATGGACAAGGGCTACTTCCTCGGCCGGGACACGCTTCTCCACCGTTCTCCCTCGAAGGTACGGCGGAAACTGGCGTGCTTGACCATCGCCAACACGCATTCGGTGATGCAGGGCCGGGAGCCGGTGTACGTCGACGGCCGTCCGGCGGGATACGTCACGAGCGGCGCGTACGGCTACACCGTCGACAAAAATCTGGCCTATGCCTGGCTTCCCGTCGAGGACACCCGGCCGCGGTCGCCAGTGGAAATCGAGCACTTCGGAAAACGGCTCGCGGCAAGGGTGACCGCGGAGCCGCTGAGGAGCAGCGAATGACGCATTACGACGTGATCGTGATCGGTCTCGGCGGAATGGGCAGCGCCGCCGCCTACCGGCTGGCACGACGGGGCCAGAAGGTGCTCGGGATCGACCAGTTCGCGCCGGTGCACAACCTCGGTTCGAGCCACGGCGGGTCGCGGATCACGCGGCAGGCGTACCTCGAAGGTCCGGACTACGTGCCGCTGCTGCTGCGCGCGCACGAGATGTGGGACGCACTCGAACGCGACTCCGGGCGGTCGCTGTTCACCCGCTGCGGCGCGGTGATGGGCGGACCGCCGGAGTCGCGCACGATCGCGGGCAGCACGCTTTCCGCGGAGAAGTTCGACATCCCGCACGAAATCCTGGACGCGGCCGAGATCCGGCACCGGTTCCCCACCATCACCCCGGCCGAGGACGAGGTGGCACTCTGGGAACCGGGTGCCGGTTTCGTCTCGCCGGAGGGAAGCGTCGCCGCGCACCTGCAACTCGCCGCGCGCCACGGTGCCGAATTGCACCACGAGGAGCGGGTATTCACGTGGACCAGCACGGAAACCGGGGTGCGCGTCGGCACCGCTTCGAGCTACTACACCGCCGAGCGGCTCGTGCTGTGCCCCGGCGCTTGGGCACCCGTGCTGCTCGCGGACCTAGGCGTCGATTTCGAGGTGCGACGCCAGGTCCAGTACTGGTTCGAACCAGCGGACGTGCAGCAGTTCACTGATCATCCGGTCTACCTTTGGGAAACCACTGAAGGCGGCCAGTTCTACGGTTTTCCCGCGCACACCGCACAAGGCGTCAAAGTCGCCGTGCACCTTGGCGGCACGCCGTGCACCGCCGACACGATCGACCGGCGGGTCCACGACGACGAGGTACGCGCGGTCGCGGACGTCGTCGGCTCCCGGATGCCGACGCTCCCGGCGGCCTTCCGCCGAGCGGCGACCTGCCTCTACACGAACACCCCGGACGAGCACTTCGTGATCGCCCCGCACCCGAAGTATCCGCGAGTGGTGGTGGCGTGCGGGTTTTCCGGGCACGGGTTCAAGTTCGTCCCGGTGATGGGGGAAATCCTCGCGGACCTGGTGGTCGACGGGGAGACGCGGCACCCGATCTCGCTGTTTGACCCGGCGAGGTTCACGCCGTAGCGAAGTAGTGCTCTTCAGCCAGATCTTCAAGCAGGCCAGGGTGTTCCGGCTTCCAGTCGAGGAGTTCACGCGTGCTCGCGGCGGACGTCGGCGCGTCCGACTGCACCATCGGCGCCAGGAACGCGAAGTGCGCCGCGGCTTCCTCCGGCGCGATGGACTTCGCCGGGACGCCCAGCCGCGCGCCGATCGTCTCGGCGATCTGCCGGAGCGAGATGGCTTCGTCGCCGACGGCGTGCAGCATGGCCCCGGCCGGAGCCTTCTCCAGGGCCAGCCGGTAGAGCCGGGCCGCGTCGAGCGTGTGACCGGCGGACCAGCGGTTGGCACCCTCGCCGACATACGGGGAAACCCCGGCCGCGCGGGCGAAACGGATCATGGCCGGGACGAAACCGTGCTTGTCGAGCGAACTGTGCACCGACGGCGGCAGCCGCACGACTGCCGACCGGACACCGTGGTCAGCGAGCCCGAGCACGTAGTTCTCCGCGTCCACGCGCGGGCCGCCGGGAAGCCGGTCGGCCTCGGTGCCAGCGCGGCCGAGCCCGGCGAGCATCAGGGTTCCGGAGGTCGAGACCAGCGGTTTGCCAGTGCCGACGAGAGGTTCGCCGAGCGCCTTGAGCGCGGCGAGATCCGCGTCGACCGCGCTGGCGAACTCGCCGCTGGCCATCAGGTCGTGCTTGAACGCCAAGTGCACGACGCCGTCCGCCTCGGCGGCCGCCGCGCGCAGGCCGTCGAGATCGTCGAGGTCGCCGCGTCGCACCTGCGCACCGCGTTCGGCGAGCGCCGCGGCGGAGGCGTCCGACCGGGCGAGCCCGACCACCTCGTGTCCGGCGGAGAGCAGTTCGGGAACGAGGGCCGAGCCGACGTGGCCGCTGGCCCCGGTGACGAAAACCCGCATGGGCTGTCCTTTCACTCATGATGACACCTAGTGCCATCACAGTACGCCTGATGTCATCCGGTGTCATCACCTAGACTGGACGGCATGGGCCGCTGGGAACCGAACGCACGCCAACGCCTGGAGCGGGCCGCGCTCGACCTGTTCACCGAACGCGGCTACGATCAGACCACGGTCGCCGAAATCGCCGAGCACGCCGGGCTCACGAAACGAACCTTCTTCCGCTATTTCGCCGACAAGCGCGAGGTGCTGTTCGGTGGGCAGGAGGAACTGACCCGGCTGTTCTCCGAGGGCATTGCCGGGACACCAGCGGGCGCGACGCCGCTCGAAGCGGTCGGCGGGGCGTTGGATGCCGTGGCGGCGGTTTTCACCAGCGAGCGGCTGGCTCAGGCCCGGGCGCGGCAGCCGGTCGTGGCAGCGAACAGCGAACTGCTCGAACGCGAACTGCTCAAGCGCACCAAGATGGTCCAGGCCATGCACGACGCACTCGCCGCACGCGGAGTCAGCGAGCCGACCGCGCGCGTCGCGGCCGAATTGGGCTGCCTCGCGTTCGGCACGACCTTCCACCGCTGGATCGACACAAGCAACCAGCGCGAATTCGGCGCACTCGCCGACGAAGCCCTCACCGAACTGCGCACCGCAACCGCCGCCCTGGACTAAGCAAGCAAGGACTTCGCCAACATCGGCAGATCAACACCAGCCACACCGTCCAGCACACGCCACGGCGCGAGCCACGAAGCCGCGGCCAGCTCGTCGTACACCGCGGCACAACGCTGCTGCAGCGAATCGTCCGACTCGAAGGCGTCCCGCGCCCGCGCCGCGTCCGACTCCGCCCGGCGCACTGCCCGCTCGGCAGCGACCTCCGGGCTCACCCGCAGCAGCAGATGCGCGTCCGGCCGCGGCAACCCGAACCGCGTCACCTCGAGGTCCCAAACCCACTGCACCACAGCGCCATCCGCGTGCTCGCGCAGGCGCGCGGCCGCGTACGCGGCGTTCGAGGCGACGTAGCGATCCAGCAGGACCACGTCGTTGGCCGCGAGGAGCGCACGGATCTCCTCGGCCGCACCGCTGCGGTCGAGGGCGTAGAGCAGCGCCATTCCGTACACCGAGTCGGCGAGGTCGCCGTGCCCGCGATGCAGCGCTTCCCGCACCAGATCGGCGTGCACGCTGCGGCCGTAACGCGGGAAGGCGAGACTGCCGACGCTCGCGCCGGCGTCTTCCAGCGCAGCAGTCAGCCCCTCGGACAGCGTCCGCTTGCCCGCGCCGTCCAGACCTTCGATTACGACCAGTCGCCCCACGCCGTCGAAGATACTTGGTGGCGCGCTCAGGCCGTCTCGCGGCGCGCGCGGACGTAGCCGAAGTAACCCACCGGCACCGCGACCAGCAGCCCGGCGAGGCAGAGCAGCGGAATCCAGTCGTCGCCGTGCGGCTGTGCCGGCGTGCTCTGGCCGCCGTCCCGCGGCACCACCTCGCTGCGAGGTGCGGCCGTAAGGTGGGCGTTGCCGGTGTCAGCGGGCTGCGCCGCGCCCGCGCCCGGAGCCGACACCGGCAACGCCAGGCCCGTGAACGCCACAAGGAGCAGCAGGCGTCCGACGTGCCTTCGGCAAGTGGTCGAGGACCGCCGGACTCGCCCGGCAGTGCTCTCCACGTGATTCGGTTTCCCCAGATCCATGACGCACCTCCCGCCTAGACGTGGCCAGTGGTTGTCACAACGGTGAACTGGTCGATCACGCCGAGCAAGATGCCTGTCCCGCGACGAGGGTGTTCCGGGTCGGCGGTGGAACACGGAACGGTTACCCTTCCGTGGCCAAGCACACCAAACGGGGGCCGGACCCGTTACCGCGCGCTGCTAACGTGAACGTTCCGCGGCATTCACGCCCAGCGCACGGGCGGCGTTGAAGGGACAGCGGTGGCACGAGACGGGGATGGCCCACTGATCATGGAACCTGGCCGGCGCGGCGCGGGTGAACTGCCGCCCGAGCTCGGCGAAGCTTTGCGATCCGGAGAATTCCATCAGGCGCTGCGGCTCGCGATCGCGCATCGCGGCCTGTCGCTCGCCCGGCTGCGGGCGCATCTCGCGCTCCGCGGCGTCCACATCGGACAGTCGACGCTGAGCTACTGGCAGCGGGGACTGCGCCAGCCGGAGGTGCCGAAAGCGCTGCCGGCGGTCCGCGCGCTGGAGTCAGTGCTGCAGTTGCCCGCGGACTCGCTCGTGGTGCTCATCGGCCCGCGCACGGCGCGCCCGCGCGGGCACCAGGCCGCGGCGTCGTTCCACGACCTGCGCTCGGGCGAGATGGGCGCGATCGTCGAACAGCTGATGAGCGACCTCGGCGCGCCGCCGACGTCGCGGCAGTCGAACTCCGATCTGGAAATGCTGTCGGTGCACGACCAGATCACCATCGACGAGCAAAAACATCAGGTTAAATTTCGCACCCGGCTGGTCACCCGCGCGCGGCGGCACGGACCGGACCGGTACGTGGCGGTCTACAACGGCGACCCCGGCTGCCGGATCGACGACGTCGAACTGATCACCGCGGAAGGCTGCCGCGTCGGGCGCATCCGCAGGCATCCGGCGCGCGAGACGATGGCGACGGAACTGCTTTTCGACCGGAAGCTCGCCGAGGGCGAGATCCACGTTTTCTGCTTCGAAATCCACGACAATTCCGCCGTGACGTTCCCCGGGTACTACCGGATGCTGCGCGACCAATGCGCGAGCTATCTGCTGCAACTGCAGTTCGCGCCGACCGCGATGCCCGCCCGGATCACCCGCGAAGTCCGCGCCCGCGACGACGCCCTGCCCGTCGAGGCGGAGGAGTTGCCGTGCGACACCGGCGGCGTGACGAGCGGGTATTTCCGCGACACCGGACCAGGGCTGGCCGGCATCGCGGTGGAATGGAACTGAGCTGCCGTCGTGAGTGTTGGCACCGGTTCTAACCGGCGGCAACACTCACGACCGTGCCCTTGGTGATCCGCACCAGTTCGTCGAACGTCGTCGGGAAGACAGCGTTCGGCGTGCCGGCCGCGGCCCACACCTCGGCGTACTGCCGCAACGCCTCGTCGACCACCGTCTCCAGCGGAGCCGGATGCCCGACTGGCGACACCCCGCCGATCACCTGTCCCGTGGCGGCCCGCACCTCGTCCGGCTTGGCCCGGCGGATCCGGCGACGCCCGAGCCGCGCGGCGAGCGCCTCGACATCCACCCGGTGCGCGCCACTGGTCAGGACCAGCAGCGGAGCGTCGTCGGCCATGAAGACCAGGCTGTTCGCGATCGCGCCGACCGGACAGCCCAGCGCGTCCGCCGCTTCGGCCGCCGTCCGCGTGGACTGCGGGAGAGTCCGCGCCCGGCCTTCGACGCCTGCCGCGTCGAGCGCTTCCTGCACGTTGTGCACTGCCGACATTCGCACACCTCCAGATGTTCTGTAAACAGAACACTAGACTAGGCCGAGTGTCGACGTCACCCGCCCCGGACGGCCGCGCCCTCGCCGCAGCGGTCGGTACCCGCATCCGCACGCTGCGCACCCGCGCGGGCGTCGGCCTGACCACGCTCGCCGCCGACAGCGGCCTCGGCAAGGGAACGCTGTCGGAACTGGAAAACGGCCGCCGCAACCCGACGCTGGACACGCTGTTCGCTATCGCCACAGCGCTGTCGATCCCGTTGAGCGACTTGCTCTTCGGCGACGACGGGGTAGCCGAAGCCCACGGCGACAGCGTGGCCGCGACCCTGCTCGGCCGATGGGAGGACGCGGACGGCGTGACCGAGGTGTACCGGCTGACGATCCATGAGCGGGTTCAGGTGTCGCATCCGCACAGCCCTGGAGTGCGGGAGGTGCTGACGGTGCTCACCGGGACAGCGGAGGTGGGGCCGGTCGACGCGCCGGTGACGGTTTCCGCGGCGGGGACGCATACGTTTATCGCGGAAACGGACCATGTTTATCGCGGAATCGGCGGGCCGGCCACTGCGGTGCTGACGATGCGGTATCCGCGTTAGCGGACGAGGAGCCCGTTGGCAGTGCCGGGTTCACCACCGGTGAGATCGCCGGTTTCCCTCATCACGACCGCGCGGTGAAACGCGTCGAGCGCGCGGAGAAAATAGTTTTCGGCGAACGGCTCATCGCATCGAACTGATCGAGAAACTCCCGCGCATCCGGGATGCGCCCGGATCGCTTGGCCGCCGCCATCGCGCTCGCGGACTCGATCCGGGTCAGCTCATTGGCGAGAACCCGGTTCCCGCAGGTCGCGCAACTCAGCATGCTCAGGCTCACCGGCGAAGAACACCCCGGCGACCAGCCGAGCGCCTCACTGCACGACGCGCCTCATCCAGCCGAACGCCGCTCCAGTTCGTCAAGGCCGACCGGCTCCCGTTCAGGCTCGAAGGTGATCAGCTTGCCCTCCGCGAGCAGCCGGGCCTTCCATGCCTCCAGCGTCGCTCAGCCTCGGCCCCGGCCTTCAGCCGAGCGTGCAGCTCGTCGTCGACGCGAGTGATCAATCGCAGACAAAAGCCGCCCCGAAACGCATTCCGGGGCGGCTTCAGCGTCAGCGATCAGTAACGATAGTGCTCCGACTTGAACGGGCCCTCGACGTCCACGTCGATGTATTCCGCCTGTTCCTTCGAAAGCTTCGTCAGCTCGCCGCCCAGCGCCTCAAGGTGGATCCGCGCGACCTTTTCGTCCAGCTTCTTCGGAAGCCGGTAGACCTCCTTGTCGTACTCCTCGGTCTTGGTGAAGAGTTCGACCTGCGCGATGACCTGGTTCGCGAAGCTGTTCGACATCACGAAGCTCGGGTGCCCGGTCGCGTTGCCCAGGTTCAGCAGCCGGCCCTCGGAAAGCACGAGAATGCTCTTGCCGTCCGGGAACACCCACTCGTCGACCTGCGGCTTGATGTTCACGCGCCGCACGCCGGGGTAACGGGCGAGGCCGGCCATGTCGAGTTCGTTGTCGAAGTGGCCGATGTTGCCGACAATCGCCTGGTGCTTCATCCGCGCCATGTGCTCGACCATCACCACGTTCTTGTTGCCGGTGGTGGTCACGTAGATGTCGCCCTCGTCCAGCACTGTTTCCAGGCGCTTGACCTCGTAGCCGTCCATCATCGCCTGCAGCGCGCAGATCGGGTCGATCTCGGTGATGATCACCCGGGCGCCCTGACCGCGCAGCGATTCCGCGGCGCCCTTGCCGACGTCGCCGTAGCCGCAGACCACCGCGACCTTGCCGCCGATCAGCACGTCGGTGCCGCGGTTGATGCCGTCGATCAGCGAGTGGCGGATGCCGTAGCGGTTGTCGAACTTCGACTTCGTCACCGAGTCGTTGACGTTGATCGCCGGGAACAGCAGCTCGCCCGCGGCCGCCAGCTGGTACAGCCGCAGCACGCCGGTGGTGGTCTCCTCGGTGACGCCCTTGACGCTCTGCCCGATGGCGGTCCACTTGCCCTTGTCCGCCGCGAGCGACGCGCGCAGCAGCTCCAGGAAGACCTTCCACTCCTCGGGGTCCTCGTCCTCGGCGGACGGAACCACGCCTGCCTTCTCGTACTCGGTGCCCTTGTGCACCAGCATGGTGGCGTCGCCGCCGTCGTCGAGGATCATGTTCGGGCCTTCGCCCTCCCACGTGAGCATCCGCTCAGTACACCACCAGTACTCTTCGAGCGTTTCGCCCTTCCACGCGAACACCGGGACGCCCTTGGGCTCCTCGGGCGTGCCGTGCGGTCCGACGACGACCGCGGCCGCGGCGTGGTCCTGGGTGGAGAAAATGTTGCACGAAGCCCAGCGCACCTCAGCGCCGAGCGCCACCAGCGTCTCGATCAGCACCGCGGTCTGCACGGTCATGTGCAGCGAACCGGCGATTCGCGCCCCGCGCAGCGGGTAGACCTCAGCGTATTCGCGACGCAGCGCCATCAGGCCGGGCATCTCGTGCTCGGCGAGCCGGATCTCCTTCCGGCCGAACTCGGCGGCCTCGAGATCGGCGACGGCGAATTCGATGCCGCCCCGGGTGTCGTGCCGCTTGACAACGCTTTCGGGGGTCATAGTGCGGTTCCTCCAAGGTTTGATGGCACCTGAACAGTACCGTTGTCGGCTCGACCCTGACTCGAACGGATGAGGAGAGAATCACCGTGCCCGCCCCGCTCCCCGGCCCTGACACCCGCATCGTCGAAATGAGGGTGTCCGGACTCGTGGGCACGAGCGGCGAGACGCTCCTCGACACGGTCCAGACCGTCGACGTCGCCGGCGACGAACTCGGCCGCGTGGTGCGCCCGGCCGACCGGCTGCGGCGCCCGGCTCCCGGTCCGGTGGTACCCGCGCTCGGCCGGTCGATCCCGCGCACCGTCGAAGGCTACCTGTGGAGCGGCATGACCTCCGGCGGCGTCGCGAAGGCCGCCTGGGCGCTGCTGTTCCCGTTCTCGCTGGCGAACGTCGCGTTCTGGATGCTGCCGCCGGTCCACCGCGGCCGCTGGCTCGGCGGCCTGTGCCGCGGCCTGCTGCGGATCGCCTCGGTGCTGCTCACCATGCTGCTGGTCAGCCAGGTCGCGGCCGCGGTACTGGACCTCGTCGCCGCCCAATGCCTCGCCCCCGGACGCGCCTGCCTCACCTGGGTGGCCCCGGAGCTGCGCGAGGGACCGCTGCGGATCGGCATCGGCGTAGCGCTGCTCTTGGCCCTGGTCTACGCCCTGCACCGGATCTCGGCGACGAACTGGCGCGTCCGCCCGCCCGGACATCCCGGCCGCAAAGGCGTCCCGATGCGGTTGCGCGCCGATCCGGAAGCGCCCGGAATGTCCGCGACGCACGCCGTTGCCGCACTAGCCTGCATCGCCTTGCTTTTGCTGGGCGGACCATTCCACGTGCCCACGAAAATCCCGCAATTGATCGCGTGGATTTGCACCCTCGCCCTGGTCCTCGCGGTTTTGCTCGGCGGCGCGATCGGCAGCGACACCGGTGCCATCGCACGCCGAAGCTTGCTCACCTTCGCGACGCTGCTGGTCATCTACGCCACCGTGCTGGCCGCGCCAGTCGACAACCGGTTGCCCGGCGTCGACAACACCGTCGAAGGACTCGGCGGCTCTCTGCTCGTGGTGACCGTGCTGTTCGCACTCGC
Organism: Amycolatopsis sp. M39; assembly: GCF_001651785.1. Taxonomy (NCBI): domain Bacteria; kingdom Bacillati; phylum Actinomycetota; class Actinomycetes; order Pseudonocardiales; family Pseudonocardiaceae; genus Amycolatopsis; species Amycolatopsis sp. M39. The sequence goes on along the minus strand of NZ_LWSF01000001.1, from coordinate 539,820 downwards.
GCTGATCCCGTCGGCGCTGCTGGCCCGCCCCGCCTGGCGCGACCGCCCGCGCCGGCTCCGCCCGTGGCTGGGCGGCTGGGCAGCGGCCCCGGTACTCGCCCTCGCGGGCCTCCTCGGCGGCGGTTTCGGCGCCGGACTGGCGATCGCTGTCCGAAAACTGCTCCGCGAGGAAAACCTGGCCCTGCCCACGACATACGACCTGGTCACCGTCCTGTGGGGCGGCGGACTCGGCCTGATGGCCCTGCTCGCCATCGCCGGGTACGCCATCGCCGTCCCCCTGCGCCGCCGCCGACGCGGCATCCCGCCCATCGTCGAACTGATGGAACACGACGAACAACAGGAACAAGACGCCGCCCGAGCCTGGGCACGCTCGGCCTGGGAACGCCGCCACCTGCACCATCTGGCCGTGATCGTCGCACTGGGCCTCTGCGTCGGCGCGATCGCACTGCTGGTCGTACGGTTCGGCTTCACCCTGCAACCAGGCTGGTTCACCACTGTCTCGGCGATCGGCGTATTCGCGCTAGGCGCGCTGGCCGCAGGTCTGCTGCGAGTGGTCTACTCCGCGGCACGCTCCCCACAACGAAGCCGCCACCTGGGCGCGCTGGCGGATCTGGTCTCGTTCTGGCCGCGCGCCGCGCACCCCGGCGTACCCCCTTGCTACGCGCTCAAGGTCGTTCCCGAACTGGCCGCACGGGTCAAGGAACACCTCGCCGAACCCGGCACCCGAGTCGTCCTGTCCGGCCTGAACCTTGGCAGCATCCTCACCGTGCTCACCGCAGCTCAACTCAGCGCCGAACTCCCCCCGGACGAACGCGACCGACTCGGCCTCCTCACCGCGGGCTCCCCCTTGCAATGGGGCTACCAGCGCGCTTTCCCCGCAGTCCTGCCCCAGGACTCACTGGCCGACTTGTTCTCGTCGCTGGACGGCCGCTGGCGCGCACTGTGCCGAGGCACCGACATCTTCGGCGGCGGCGTAACCACCTGGCGCCACCAAACGAGCAACGGCCACCTGCTGGGCGAGGGCTACCTCCCCGAAGGCAAATGGGGCGCGCTGGAAACCACCCCAGACGACGCGGGAGTCCTCATCCTCGGCGGCGACCATTGGGTCCCCGACCCCCTGCGAGCCCCCGACGGCCGCAGCCGCTGGGCCCCCGGAGTCCTCAAACACACCGAGTATTTGGCCGACCCGGAGTGGGACAACGCGGTCGCGATGGCCGCGGGCCTAGGCCGCCCCAAAACCCTGGGCGAACAAGGCTCCCTGTTCGGCGACCTCCCTCGCCCCCGCTAACTCCCCCGGGAGGTCCGTGAGGGCCACCCTCACAGCCGCTGATTCCCTCACGACCAGCCACCACCACCGCCGCCCGCCCGCTGAGAGCGCCCCACTCGCGAAACCGCGGCCGGTGCACCCACACCACCCCCGCGCTCCGATCCGAAGCCGCAAATGCGGACGGCGGGTGCTTGTCAAGGCATCCTTCCCGCCTTGACAAGCACCCGCCGTCCGTCAGCACGATCGGGCTTCGGGGTGCCCCAAACCAGACCGGGCGCAATGTCGCGGCCAGGCGACGAGCCGAACCCCTACCGCGATCAGTTAGTCCCGCGACGACGCAGCTTCAGCAGCACCAGCAGACCGCCGCCGCCGACAATCAACACCCCGCCGACCCAAAACAGCCAAGCGTTGTCAAACCCGGTGTTAGCCAACCCGCCACCGGTCCCGTTCTGGTTCCCAGCAGGCACAACAGCCGGAGCACTAGTCGTAGTCGGCGCGACAGTCACACTGGACGGAGCCGAAGTGGGCGAAGCGGACGGCGCGGGGGAAGTCGGCTCAGACGGCGAAGTAGGCGTCTCGGAAACCGGCGGCTTAGTCGGCGCGGTCTTCACGCCACAGGCGAACCACCGATCGATCTTGGGCTGCGACCCGTCATGGTTGTGCGGCGCGACCAGGTCCTTCCAAGGCGCGACCTCGGGCAGCTTCTTCTTCCCCGGCACATAAACCGCGTGCCCGTCGTCGCCGCCCACGACCACGATGGCCTCGACCGTGACCCCCTCGGCAGCCTCGGTGATCGTCAGCGTCTTCTCGCCGGCCCCGCCGGTGAACTTCACCTCACCCTGGTCCAGCGTCTTACCGCTGACCCCTTCGACCTTGCTGCAGTCAGTGATCTTCGTACCCGGAACCGGGTGCCCGCGGTCGTCGCCGGTGGTGCAAGCAAGCGCCGACGTCGCGGTGCCGAGCAGGGCAAGTCCAGCGACCGCGGCGACCGCGAACCCGGCGCGAAGTTTGGTGGGGATAGGCATGGAGTTACTCCTCGAAGGAAATTCCGAACGGGGGAAAGCGCATGCGGAAAACCACGACCCTCCGGAGGAACCCCGACCACTGTTCGCGCGAATTACCCGAGAGTGATTAACCCGTCAGAGGGAAGACGACGCGGAGAGTATCGCACTCGCAGTGGCCCGATCGCCCTGGGTTCGCGTCGCCGCCCGAACCGAAATCCGCGAGTTGCGCGCCCGTGCCCGCCCATGCGAAACGGCCCGCCGCCCACACTGGGCGACGGGCCGCTGAGCAGCGAAAACAGGTCAGTCGGCAACCGGCGGCGGTGGCTCGGAAACCGCCCCGCCCTGTTCGACGCCCGACTGCCGCTTCCCCAGCAGTGAATGCCGGCGGCTGTAGGCGAAGTAGATGACCACGCCGATCACCATCCAGGCGACGAACCGCAGCCAGGTCAGCACGGTCAGGTTCAGCATCAGCCACAGGCACGCCAGGATCGCCAGCGGCGCGATGACCCACACGCCCGGCACGCGGAACGCGCGGGTGAGGTCGGGGCGGGTCTTGCGCAGGATCAGCACGCCCGCGGACACGAGGATGAACGCGAACAGCGTGCCGACGTTGACCATTTCCTCGAGCTTGTCGGCCGGGAAGAACGTCGCGCCTGCCGCGACCAGGGCACCGACCACGAGCGTCGCGCGCTTCGGCGTCCCGCGATCGCTCGTCTTGGCCAGCGAACGCGGCATGAGACCGTCGCGGGACATCGCGAAGATGATCCGCACCTGGCCGAGCATCAGGACCATGACGACGGTGGTCAGCCCGGCCAGCGCACCGACGGAGATGACGTTCGCGGCCCAGTCGACGCCGTTCGCGGAGAACGCGGTGGCGAGCGTCTTGTGGCTGCCGTCGCCCGCCGAGGTCGACAGGTCGGTGTAGGGCACCATGCCGACGACNCCGACGACCACGAGCGACACCGCGACGTACAGGACGGTCACGATCGCCAGCGAGCCGAAAATACCGCGCGGCACGGCCTTCTGCGGGTTGCGGGTCTCCTCCGCCGTGGTCGCGACGATGTCGAAGCCGATGAACGCGAAGAACACGATCGACGCGCCGGCCAGCAGGCCGAAGATGCCGAAGGAGCTGCTGCCGCCGCCGGCGAGGAGCGAGAACAGCGACTGGTCGACGCCGCTTTCGCCGGCACCCGCCGGTTTGCCCTCGGGAATGAAAGGCGTGTAGTTGCTCGACTTGATGTAGAAAATGCCGAGGATGACCACGAACAGCACGACGGCGACCTTGATGCCGGTGATCACCATCGAGAACCGCGACGACAGCTTCGTGCCGATCACCAGCAGCGTCACCAGGACCACCACCACGATCAGCGCGCCCCAGTCGAAACCGAACCCGCCGCCGAGATCGATCGACGTCTTGGTGCCCTTGCCGAAGATGTACTCCAGCACCGTCTGCAGATAAGACGACCAGCCCTTGGCGACCGCGGCGGCGCCGACAGCCAGCTCCAGGATCAGGTCCCAGCCGATGATCCACGCCATGAACTCGCCGAAGGTGGCGTAGGAGAACGTGTACGCGCTGCCCGCGACCGGGACGGTGGAAGCGAATTCGGCGTAGCACAACGCGGCGAGCGCACAGGCGATCGCCGCGATCACGAACGCGACGGACACCGACGGACCGGCGAAGTCCCCTGCCGTGCGCGCGGTGAGCGTGAAGATGCCGGCGCCGATGACCACCGCGACGCCGAAGACCGTGAGGTCCCACGCGCCCAGGTTCCTGCGGAGTTTCGTCTCCGGTTCATCGGTGTCCGAAATGGACTGCTCGATTGACTTAGTGCGCCACAACCCAGTGCCGGGCAACGTTGACCTCCTGCGGTGACCTTCGTGGGGACCGGGCGCCACCCTAGCCTGTCAGTTGGGCGCCAGCTGTCCGGACAGTCAGCGCGTCTCGCGGTCGAGGTCGGGCTCCAGGTAAATCAGTGTCGCGACGGGAACCTTCGCGCGCACGCGGGCCTCGGCGTCGTCGATCGCGCCGGCGATCGCGGCGGTGTCGAGACCGGGCACGAGCGCGAGCTTCGCGGCGATCAGCAGCTCGTCCGGGCCGAGGTACTGGGTGCGGATGTGGATGACGCGCTCGACCTTGCCCGCGGCCAGCTCGTCCACAATGGTCGCGAGATCGGTTTCGGTCGCGCCCTCGCCGATCAGCAGGCTCTTCATCTCGACGATCAGGATGATCGCGATGACGCCGAGCAGCACCCCGATGAAGACCGTGCCGATGCCGTCGAACACCGGGTTTCCGGTCAGCACCGACAGCCCGACGCCGAGCAACGCGAACACGAGGCCGAGCAGCGCGCCGGAATCCTCCAGCAGCACGACCGGCAGCTCGGGTTCCTTGGCCTGGCGGATGAACCGCCACCAGCTCGCATTGCCCTTGATCTTGCGCGATTCGCCCATCGCGGTGCGGAAGCTGTATCCCTCAAGGCAGATCGCGACGAGCAGAATGACCACCGCGACGACCGGCGTCTCCAGCGGCTGCGGCTCGATGATCTTGTGAATGCCCTCGTAGAGCGCGAACGCCGCGCCGAGGGTGAAGAGCATGAGCGCGACGATGAACGAGTAGAAGTACCGCTCGCGGCCGAACCCGAACGGATGCTCCCGGGTGGCGCGCCGCTTCGAGGTCTTCTGCCCGAGCAGCAGCAACCCCTGGTTCGACGTGTCGGCCAGCGAGTGCACCGCCTCCGCCAGCATCGACGACGACCCGGTGACCAGGAAGCCGGCGAACTTGGCCACCGCGATCCCGGCATTGGCGGCGAGCGCCGCGATGATCGCCTTGGTTCCCCCGCCAGCTGACACTTCCCGCTCCCTGCTCCGCGCCCGAATTGCCCGGTGGGAGCCTAGAGGAGCCTTGGCGGCGGGGAGCGCGGGGCCGTCACCCTGTTTGCCCGTTCTCCCCAACGTATCCGATCAGATACCTCTGCGGTGGTATCCTATCGGATACCTGGCGGCCGTGAGGAGGGCGACGATGCGCACAGCCGAACTGCTCACGACAGCACGCAGGGCAGCGGAGCTGAGCCAGCAGGAGCTGGCCCAGCGAGCAGGTACTTCGCGCCCCACCTTGTCCGCGTACGAGAGGGGCAAGAAGTCGCCCACTGTCGACACGGTCATCCGCCTGCTCGCCGGGGCGGGCTTCACGCTTGCCCTTGAGCCGCAGCTCCTTTTCCACGAACACACGACCAGCGGCCGTTCGATTTCAGTACCCGCCAGCTTGCCCCGGCTGCCCCTCGCGAAAGCCTTCGCGACGGTTGTCCTGCCGATCGAACTCGACTGGGCAGAACCGGAACGCCGCTTCGACCTCGCCGCACGCGCGGAACGGGCCAGGGTCTACGAGATCGTGCTGAGGGAAGGAGCGAGCGAACACATCGCGGAATACATCGATGGCGCACTGCTGATCGACCTGTGGGACGAACTGGTCCTGCCGCGGGGTGTGCGGGCTGCCTGGGCTCCGCTCATCGAGAGCGTCCGGCCAGCAACTACGTCGTGACCGCGCCAGTGGGGGGGCGGCGCTGCTGGCGCAACAGTCGAGGGCCGGCCGACGCAGGATCTCGGCTTCTTCGCAAGCCCAGAGCACGGTGGTCGCACTTTTCGACCGTGCCGAAGCACGCGACTTCACCGACGTCTACGGGCTGTCCGCCACTTACTCAACAGGATCAGGGCTTCGATACCTCGGTGTTCGCGCAGATGCTCGGCTTCCTGTCCCGCTTCGGAAATCGGGAGCTGCCCCTCGCCCTCGACGAGGTCCCTGCGCTGCGCCGCTGAACGTCTGAAGTCAGATCACAGCTCGCAGGCTCCAGCTGTAGCCCGAAACAGCTGCGACCGCTCCCCGCCCCACGGCCGTACCCGCACCGCAGGATCCGCGGCAGGCAGCCACACCGACTGCCCCCGCCGCAATTCCACCTGTTCCCCGTCCGAAGCGAGCACCAGAAGATCTCCCTCGGTGCACAACAGGATCTGCGGCCCAGCCGAGTCGACCTCGATCTCGGCGTCGTCCCCCGCCGGCCATTCCATTCGGGACAGTTCGAATTCCGGGGCGTCGGTGTGGTACACCGCCATCCGCTGGCCGGCGCATTCTCCGTGCTGCACCGGCATTTCCCCGCACGCGAAGTCGACCACGCGCAGCAGTTCCGGCACGTCCACGTGCTTCGGGGTGAGGCCGCAGCGCAGGATGTTGTCCGAGTTCGCCAGGATCTCCACCGCGGTGCCGTGCAGGTACAGGTGCAGGTTTCCGGCAGGCAGGTAGATCGCCTCGCCCGNCTCGCCCGCGCGCAGGGTCAGGCGGTTGAGCAGCAGCGCGGCCAGCACGCCGGCGTCGCGCGGGTGGGTCTCGCCCAGTTCCAGGATCGTGCGGCATTCGGTCGCGAACTCGCCGTGGTCCTGGACGTGCCGGACGCACGCGTCGAGCACCTCCGGCAGCAGTTCGTCCAGTGCGGACTGCGGCAGCGTGATCCAGGTGGTGAACAGCGCACGCAGGCCCGCCGGATCCGGTTGGGCTTCCAGCAGGCCGGTGTACTTGCCCAGCCCGGGCGTCTCGATCGCCTTCAGCAGCTTGACCGTGCGGTTCGGGTCGCGGAACCCGGCGAGCGCGTGGAACTCCGTCAGCGCGCAGACCAGCTCCGGCTTCGCCGTGGGGTCCGGGTAATTCCGGTTCGCGGCGTCGCGCGGGATGCCCAGCTTCTCCTCGCGGGCGTGTCCCTCGGCCGCCTGCGCCGCCGACGGATGCGCCTGCATCGACAGCGGTTCTTCCGCGGCGAGGATCTTCAGCAGGAACGGCAGCCGGTTGCCCCAGCGCCGCGCGCAATCCTCGCCGAGCTGGCCGACCGGATCGGCGTCGACGAGTTCGAGCAGGCTCAGTTCGGCGCCGTCCGGGCCGAGCACGTGCGACGGGTCCCCTGGGTGCGCTCCCATCCACAGCTCGGCCTCGGGGTGCGGCGCCGGCACCGGGCGTCCCTGCAACTGCGGGATCGCCGTTCGCGATCCCCAGGCGTAGGGCCGTACGGCGTTGCGCAACAGCTCCACTGTCAACTCCCCATCCTTCCCGTCGGCACTGGGCCGACGCACGCGGCGGCGGAACCGCCTGCCCGCGTTCCCCCCTGCTCCCTCAGGCGGAGGCCGGTTCGTATCTCCCGGCCCCGCCGATGCTGCCCGCCGCCAGCCCCAGGTACACCGCGGCCAGCTCGAACCGCAGCGCCAGCACCGCGGCGCGGACGATCTCGTCGGCCTCGATCTCCTCGGCTGGCGCGATCAGGTCCGCACCCGGCAGGAACTCCTCGGCTTGGTACCGGGCCGCCTCGGCGGCCGGGCCGGTCCGCACCGACAGCAGCAGCACCCGCGTCGCGACGCCACCGGCGGAGTCGTCCGGGTCGGCGAAAATGTCTCGTTCCACGCCGTTCGATTGTGCGACGCGGCGCAACGCCGGGCGGGCCAGCGCCTGCCGGTAGTCCTCCACGTCGCACACCAGCGCGGCGTGCGCGGCGAACGCGTGCGCCGCGTGCTCGCCGACCGCCACCGCGACCGGGTCGAGCCCCCACAGCAGCGGCACCCGGTCCGCGACCCGCAGCGCGAGCGCCTTCGCCGGGTTGGCGAACGACTCGCGGGCCAGGTAGTCCTTCTCCGCTTCGAGGTCGAGCTGGTCGGCGAGCGCCTGCACGTCCGCGACCAGCAGGCCAAGCGCGTTCGCGGTGAGCAGCCCGGCGGCCAGCCCGCGCGGGAACGCCAGCTCCGGCGGCACCGGCACGCGCGGCACGAGCAGCACGCCCTTGCCCGCCACCGACGCCGCGACCGGCCCCTCCGCGGGCCCGGACAGCACCACCGACGCGCCGAACCGGGCGGCGCGCTCCAGCGAAGCGGCCAGCTCGCGGTCGCCCGCGTCGTCGGTGTGCGCGAACACCACGTCGAGCGCGCCGATCCAGGCCGGAACCGATTCGGTCACCACGACCGGCACCGGGCACGACGGCGTGAGCAGCGCGGCCAGCAGCCGGGTGAGCGTGCGGCTCACCCCCGGCCGGTCGATGAGCACCAGCGAACGCGGCCGCCCGACGTCCAGCCGTTCGCTCAGCTCCAGTTCGGCCGCCGCCTCGGCGGTGGCCCGCACCTGCGCGCCCGCCATCGCGGCAGCGCGCAGCAACCCCGCGCGGTCGGCGTCGGCCAGCCGCGCGGAGTCGTCGAGCAGGGAATCGTCAAGCATGGTCAAGCACTGTCGCCATGGTCAGCGGCCGAACCGGGCAGCATCGCCTCGTCGAGCAGCAGCACCGGGATGCCGTCGCGCACCGGGTACACCCGGCCGCATTCGGTGCAGGTCAGCGCTTCGGCCTCGGCGTCGTCCGGCGTGCCGGGACGCAGCGGCGCGTGATCCGGTGACGGGCACGCGAGGATCTCCAGCAGCTGTGCGTCAAGCGTGATGGCCATAGTTCCTCCATACCACGCGTCGTTGGGGTGTTGAGGGCGCCTTCCGGACACAATCCGGCGCCAGCCGGTCAGGCCCGGACAATGGCCAGCACCTCGGCGGTGAGCGCCTCGACCGCGGCCCGGTCGGCGGCCTCCACGTTGAGCCGCAGCAGCGGTTCGGTGTTGGAGGGGCGCAGGTTGAACCACGCGCCGCCGGGCAGCTGCACGGTGAGCCCGTCCAGCTCGTCGATCTCGACGCCGGACTTGCCCGCGTACGCGTCCTTCACCGCGAGCATCCGCGCGACCTGGTCGCCGACCGTCGAGTTGATCTCGCCGGACGCCGCGTAGCGCGAGAAGTCCTGGGTGAGCGTGGACAGCGGCCCGTTCTGCTCGCCGAGCGCGGCGAGCACGTGCAGCGCGGCCAGCATGCCGGTGTCGGCGCGCCAGAAGTCGCGGAAGTAGTAGTGCGCGGAGTGCTCGCCGCCGAAAATCGCCCCGGTACGGGCCATCTCGGCCTTGATGAAGGAGTGCCCGACCCGCGTGCGCACCGGCTTGCCGCCGTGCTCGGCGACGATCTCCGGCACGCCCTTCGACGTGATCAGGTTGTGGATCACCGTTCCGCCCGGCTCCTTGGCCAGCTCGCGCACCGCGACCAGCGCGGTGATCGCGCTCGGCGAGACCGGCTCGCCGCGCTCGTCGACGACGAAGCAGCGGTCCGCGTCGCCGTCGAATGCCAGCCCGGCGTCCGCGCCGACCTCGCGCACCTTGGCTTGCAGGTCGACGATGTTGGCCGGGTCGAGCGGGTTGGCCTCGTGGTTCGGGAAGGTGCCGTCGAGCTCGAAGTACATCGGCACGATCTCGATCGGCAGTCCCTCGAACACGGTCGGGACGGTGTGCCCGCCCATGCCGTTGCCCGCGTCGACCACGACCTTGAGCAGCCGCGAGCCGGAGAGGTCGACGAGGTTGCGCAGGTAAGCGGCGTAGTCGCTGAGGACATCGCGCTCGGAGACGGTGCCGCGCTGGCCTTCGAAGGCGGGAACGCCCTGCTCGACGGTGTCGCGGATCTCCGCGAGGCCGGTGTCCTGCCCGACCGGCGAGGCTCCGGCGCGGCACATCTTGATGCCGTTGTACTTCGAGGGGTTGTGGCTCGCGGTGAACATCGCGCCGGGCAGGTTGAGCGAGCCGGAGGCGAAGTAGAGCTGGTCGGTGCTGGCCAGGCCGATCGTCACCACGTCGAGGCCCTGGGAGGTCACCCCGTCGGCGAACGCCGCGGACAGCTCCGGCGACGAATCGCGCATGTCGTGGCCGATCACCACGGCCGGTGCCTCGGGTTTGATGAGCAGCGCGAACGCGGCCCCGAAGTCCCGGACGAGGGCGGCGTCGAGCTGTTCGCCGACCACGCCGCGAATGTCGTAGGCCTTCACGATGCCCGAAAGGTCTGGCACGCCTTCTCCCCGCCGCTAGTTCCGTGGCGACGCCACTCGCGCCGCGGGCGAAAGCCTACCGGTCGGGAGGATGGCTCAGGCGCGCCCCGGGAGGACGCGCAGATGGCCGCGCCTGCCGGAGGGCCCTTCGGGCTCGGGCTGCACGGACGGGACGTCAGAGCGACCGGCCTCGCGAACCGCCTCGGCCAGCGCGGTCAGCTCGTCGGCGGACTGCTCCGGAGCCGCGAAGGCCCCCTCGTGGCGGACGACTTCCCAGCCCTTCGGGACGGTCAGCCGCAGCGCGTGGGCCTCGCAGAGGTCGTAGGAATGCGGTTCGGAAGCGGTGGCCAGCGGTCCGACGACCGCGGTCGAGTCCTGGTAGGCATACGTGAGCGTGGCGACAGCGGGTTCGAGGCAACCCGTTCGCGAACATTTCCGTACGCTCCGCACGATCGGAAACGATAGCGCGTCGCCGCAAGTGAAGTACCGGCGACACGCGCGTTGTCCTGGCGACCGCATAGACTTGGACGGTGGCGACGGCTCGTGACTACCGACAACGGCAGCGAATGCGACGGGACCGGCACGGCCGGGGCCTGCGCGGGACGCTCTATCCAGCGTCCCTGCCCGCAGCAGCGAGCCGCGCGGAGCGCTTCGACGCGCTGGTGCTGGACGCCCTGGAGCCCATCGAGGCCCGCTGGCGACACGAACTGACGAAACTCGACGTAGCGGTAGACGACGTCCCCGAAGTCCGCATGGACGGCCGAGCCCCCGCAGACGGAGTGCTGCACGACGGCGCAGTCCCCCTGTCCCGCCTGGTCCCAGCCGGCGTCGACCGAACCGGCCTGCCCACCCGAGCCCGCATCGTGCTCTACCGCCGCCCCTTGGAAGCACGCGCCAAAGACCCGGCGGAACTGGCAGACCTGGTCCACGACGTCCTGGTAGAGCAAGTCGCAGGCTACCTAGGCGTAGAACCAGACGTCATCGAAGGCGACTGACACACCACCGTCTGTGAGGGCCACCACCAGCCCCACCCCAACCGCCGCCACTGCACCCCACCACCGAGGCACCCAGACCCTCCCCCGCACCCCGATACGAAGCCTCCCTGCGGTTCGGGGNGAACCGTCAGCACACTCAAGCTTCGGGGTGCCCCACGCAACCCCCAAGGCAATGTCGCCGCCAGGCGACGAGCCCGTCACTCCCGCCGCCGAGACGGAATAGCCGTCAACGCGGTGAACAACACCGCCGCCAGTTGCACCAGCAGCAACAACCCCCGCTCAGTCCCCGGAAACGTCACCGACACCTCCGAAGACCGAGGCGGCACCGACACCGCGACTTGATGCCCCCAAGCAGGCACGATCGGCACAGCCTTCCCGTCAACGCTCGCCTGCCACCCGGCCTCCTGCTCAGCCGCCAGCACCAGCAACCGCCCCGTCGGCCCCTCCGACGCCCGCACCCGCACCTCCGGCAACCGCGCGGCCACCGGCGAAATCCCTGGATTGGTCCCCGGCGCACCCCCGCCGGTAACAGCCTGCTTAGCCAACTCCGGCGAGATCAACGCGACCTCCCCGGACTTGGGCAGCAACCGCAACGCAGGACGCCCGTCCGAAGTCGGAGCCGCCACCGCGGCGAGATCACTAGCCGCCGCGGCGAAAGCCCGCGCATCCGTCCCAGCAGGCAGCACCACGTACTGAACCCCAGCCGCCGCAGCAGCCGCGAACACCCGCTTGAGCGCCGCGACATCCCCCTGCCCCAGCCCACGCCGCCACTCAGCCAGCCGCTCCGGCGTCCCCTTGACCGGCGCGAGCTCATCATCGCCGAAGAGCGCCAACCGCCCCCCGGTCTGCCGAACCTGCCCGGCACTCACGTCAAGCACCGCCCGCCCAGTAGCCGCGACATCCGCCGCCACCTCAGGAGCGAGCTGCGGCCGCGCCGCTGCCGTCAACGGCCCCTCGGGACCAGTCGCGACCGCCCCGGCAGCCAACGCAGCCACCACCACGACCCCAGCAACCGCCAGCACCTTCGGCAACCAGACGGCGGGCACCGCCGGACCGCCCCGCTGCCAAGTGGCCAGCACCGCCCACAACAACCCGGCACCGACCACCAGCAACGGCACCCCGGCGTACCCAGACGCAGGCGCCCCGCCCTGCATCGGCGTCAACTGCACCTGCCGCACCAACACCACGCCGATCAGGCCGAGCACCGCGAGCGCCAGCCCGCCAACGACCTGCTTCCGCGGCCGAACCACGAGCGCGACAAGCGTCGCCGCGAGCACCACCACCCCGATCGGCCACGCCCCCGGCCCGCCCGGCGTAAGCCCGGCAAGATCCGTAGCCGACGCAGGTGCGGCCGGACCGCCGAGACCTTGCAGCAGCAGTTCCGGATGCCGCAGCAGCACAGTCGGCCACGGCAGCAACAGCACCAGCGGCAGCAGCACCACGATCCCGACCGACGGCACCCGCCGAGCCAGCCCGGACGGCGCAGGCAACACCACGAACCCGACCAGCAGCCCGACCAGCGCGAGCCCGTGCGCGAGCGGCGAGAACGCCCCAAGCAACGCGACCCCGAACGCCGACAGCGCCGAGACGTGCAACCAGCGCGTACCCGGCCGGGTCAGCAACCGGACGATGCCCGCCACCACAAGCGGCAGCACAAGATGGACCACAACCACATCAAGCCGCCCCTGCGCGACCGACGCAGTCGCGGCAGGCAGCAACGCGTACGTCGCGGCAACAGCAGCGCGCACCCAGCGGCGCACAGCGAGCTTGCGAGTGGCGACGTACGCACTGAGCGCGGCAAGCGGGATGTCGCCGATCAGCAGGATCGCCACGAGCGCGGCCGGACCGCCGATCGGAGCGAAGATCGCGCCGATCGTGCCGAGCACC
>NZ_LWSF01000001.1:274196-526784 GCF_001651785.1 Amycolatopsis sp. M39 | reverse complement strand
GACCAGATCTCGCCGAGCCCGCCGACCGGCAGCAGCTGGCCGCCCCACAGGTCGAGACCGAGCCGTCCGCGGTTGAGCGCCAAAGCCAGCGCGGTGAGCAGAACGACCAGCACCACTGGCGGCGCGAAGACGGTCGCGGCGAGCACGCGTCGCCGGTTGACCTCCACGAACACCAGATCCGGTTCCGGCGCGGCCGGTTCCGGACGGGGCGACGGCGACGGCTGGGCCGCGGTCTCCCCGGCCGGTTCGGTGTCCTCTTCGGACACCGGCGCTTCCGGCAACGTGACTGCGACGACCGTGCCCGGCCGACGCAGTCCTCGGCCGCGAGTGCTCAGCCCGCGCAGCGCACCGGCGGGCAAGGCGTCCGGACCGACCGGACGCGCGCCAGACGCGGCGAGCGCCTCCGGCGGAATCCACGCCGACTCCTGCTCGACGCTGTCCGGCACCGTCCCGAGTGCTACATCGCTCTGTACCCCGCGCCGGACGAGTCCAACCACTCCGGCGCTGATCGCGTTGCGCAGCCGCGCGATCCGGCTCGTGAAGAGCCCGCGGACGGTGCCCGGCCGCGGCTGCTCGCGCCGCCGCGCACGGGCCGCGCGGAGATTCCCCTTGCCGCCGCACAGGTATCCGAGCGCGGCCAGTTCCGCGCCGGCTTCGGTGGTGCGCCGCAGCACGAAGAACACGAATGCGCGCAGCACCAGCATGACCGGCAACCGGACGAGACCGAACCAGAACGACGGGGTCGAGCAGTTCACGAGAAAGACGCGGACGCCGTGCGAACGGTTCAGCGCGGTCAGCGGACGACCGGCGGCGTCCGGGGTGCGCTGCCCGGTGGACACGGCGCGAGCGTGCCGGACGCGCGCGGAGGGCACCGACAGCACGAGCGAGCCCGCCGCGTTGGCGCGCCAGCCGAAGTCGAGATCCTCGCGCAGCAACGGGAAGTCCTCGTCGTAGCCGCCGAGGGCGTCCCAGAGTTCCCGCTGCACCAACGATCCGGCGCTCGGGACGGCGAGGACCTCGCTGGGTTCGCCGTCCGGCGCGGCCATCTGCTGGCGGTGCCCGGAGGCGTCGGTGGACAGCCCCGCTTCGACGATCAACCGCGGATCGGCCCAGTCGATGCCGAGCGGCCCGAGCACCTTCGCGGACGGGTTTTCCTCCGCGGCGCGGACGAGCTGGTCGAGGCAGTCGGGTTCGGGGGCGCAGTCGTCGTGCAGCACCCACAGCCACGTTCCCGGGTCGCCCCACCGTTCCACCGCGTGCGCGACGCCCGCGGCGACCGCCTCCGCGAATCCGGTTTCACTCGTCAGAGTGACAACTCCGGACAGCACGGGTTCCTCGGCGGCCGCGCCCGGCTGCGCTGCGTCGGCGAGCAGTTTCGGGGTACGGTCGGTTGATCCGGTGTCCACGGCGAGCACGTGCCGCGGGCGGACTGTGCTGCGCCGCAACGCGGAAAGCGCCAGCGGCAGCCATTCTTCGCCGTCGTGACAGACCACAATGGCCAGAACGGGCAACGTCCGCACAGCGGGCGGAACGACGGTGCGAGGCAAGAACGGCTCCTGCTCGGACGGGACGATGGGTGCGGTCACCCTACGGCCTGCGCCGACGCGCGGGCACCGGCCCACGCCGCGCGTCCGGCGGATCCCACCGCGTGGACGAACCGAGCACGAGAGAAATTCCGCGAGCGCCGAACCGGCGCGCTCAAGCGGGAACCAGCGGCACCCGGTGCAGCCGCGAGATCCGCCGCGCCCCGGGGTTTCCGCCGCGGAAGACGAAGATCACAAAGAGAACCACGGCACAGCACCGATTTTCCGGCCGCTGTGACGGCACTTCTGCCCGCACGCCCGCTGCTGGACCGGGCCGCGCGAATCCGGCGAATGTGCCCGGTGCCACCTCGGCGAGGACTCCCATCCCGCCGTGCCGCGCCGGGCGCAGCACTCGCTCGCCGCCGTGCCGTCGGCCGGGCGCGCCCCCGGTCCGCGTGGACCGGGGGAACCGGAACCCGTTTAGACGGCCCGTTTCTTCAGCTTGCGACGTTCCCGTTCGGACAGTCCGCCCCAGATGCCGAAGCGCTCGTCGTGCGCCAGCGCATACTCGAGACAGTCGTCCTTGACCTCGCAGCCAAGGCAAATCCGCTTGGCCTCGCGGGTCGAGCCGCCCTTCTCGGGGAAGAACGCCTCCGGGTCGGTCTGCGCGCACAGGGCGCGCTCCTGCCAGTCCTGCTCCTCGGGGACGTCGAAAAGGTCGGTCAGATCCCCGAGCTGCTGCTCCGGGTTCTCTCCCCAACCCACGACGTGCCCCCATTCCCTGTTGTCCGCTTCCAACCGCACGTCCGCCTCCTCGCTCCTACGCACTCCCCAGGCTGGCGGTGGTGAAACGACACCCGCTGCCCCCTCCGGCAGCGAATGACATCACTGTGATTACACCTGTGTAGTGCGGCCAGGTCAAGCCGAGTAGCGAGTTCGGGGGATCTCTGGGCCCGGGTGCGCAAGGGGACACGCCGAAGACTTCACACCGGGCATACGGAAGACTGGTGGGGTGCAGAGATCAGCAGTGCGTCCGAGCCCGATCTTCCTCGGCATCCTCGCCGTCGCCGTCGCCGGTGGTTTCCTGGCTGCATACGGTGATTCAACGACTCTTCTCAGTTCCCGCGACCCGATGTTCATCGCGGGCGTCGTGCTGCTCGTGCTGGGCGGCTGGATGGCTTCGCTGACGCTCCACGAGTTCGGGCACGCCTTCGTCGCCTTCCGCGGCGGTGATCACGAGATCGCTCACAAGGGGTACCTCTCGCTGGACGTCCGGCGCTACGCCGACCCCGTCCTGTCCTTCGTGCTTCCGCTCATCTTCTTGGTGATCGGCGGCATCCCGCTGCCCGGCGGCGCGGTGTGGATCAACCGCGGCGCGCTGCGCAATCGCGCGACCGCGTCGTGGACCTCGCTGGCCGGCCCGCTCAGCAACCTCGCCGTCGGCGCCGCGCTGTGCCTGGCGACCATGCTGATCCCGATGGCGAGCGGCCTCTTCTACGCGATGTCGTACCTCGCGCTGCTGCAGATGATGACGTTCCTGATCAACATCCTGCCGGTGCCGGGACTGGACGGCTGGGGCGCGCTGGAGCCGTACCTCTCGCCGCAGGCGCGGGCGTTCGGCGCGCGGGTGCGGCCGTGGGCTCCGCTGGTGCTCTTCGCGCTGTTCTTCCTTTTCCGTCCGGTGTCGGATCTGCTCTGGACGATCGCCGGGGCCATCTACGAACCGCTCGGCGGCAACGCGGTCGCGGCCGCCATCGGGCAGAAAGCGTTCCTCTTCTGGCGCTGAGGGCTCAGGCCCACTCCCGGTGGACCATGAGCCACGCGTGCGCGCGCTTCCAGACCTTTTTGAGCCCGGAGCGCTCGCCGAGGTAGTCGCCCGCCGCGCCGACCACCGGCAGCATCCCGAGTGCCCGGTGGAACCATCGGCCGCGCGGGCGCTTCTCGAGTTCGCCGGTGATCCCCCACAGCGACTTGCCGAGGTGCCAGAGCGTGCTGGCGACGGCTTTCGCGGTCACCTTGCCGTGTTTGCGGTGGGATTCGTCGAGTTCCTCGGTGAGCCGAGCGGTCTCGCTGTCCTCTGCGGACTTCGCGGACTTGTCGTGGGCCACTCCCGCCGCGAGGTCGGCGTCGATGTCTCGTTCGAACAGCGCCGAGGCGATCAGCCGGACGCGGCTGCCGACGTCGGTCACGCCGTACTCCCCCGCGATCGCGCACAGCACCAGTCCCTGCGACGCCGCGCCGAGGGTGTCCTGCACCGGCAGCCGGTCGGCGAGCGCGCCGCCGAGTCCGGGGATCGATGTCAGCAACGAGGTGAGCCTGCCGACCCGGTTGACCCACCAGCTCGCGCGCTGGTCGATGTCCATCGCCGCCCATCCGGCGGTGCCGGGCACCTTCACCGTCGTCAGCGCGTGGAGCATTTTCTTCTTGAACCCGGCATCGGAGAATTCGCCCTCGCCGCGCCGGGCTCGCGCCTGCAAGCCGAACGGGTCGGCCTCGCGCAGCGCGTCGATCATCGGAGCGCAGGCGCGGACGAACGGGCGCAGAATCGCTACGATCTGGCGGTCCGAAATGGCCTCAGACACGGGCACCTCCCTTCGCCGCGGCCCGGCCCAGCCCGCCGCCGAGGACGAGCGCGGCGGGCAGAGCGCTCGCGCCGAGCAGCAGCAGCGCGCGCCAGTCCTGGACGAGCACGACGTCGCCGCCCGGACCGAACAGGCCGACCCCGAACACGACGAGTACCCACACCAGCAGCGGCACGAACGAGAGCCCCGGACGGACGAGCTTCGCCGCGGTCAGCACCAGCCACGGCGTGGTGACCGCGCCGACCACCGCGGTGATCGGCAATGGCACCTCGCCGAGCGGGCCGAGCCGCAGCGGGAGGAAGAACAGTTCGAGCAGCGCCAGCACAACCGCGTCGAACGCCAGCAGCACCAGCATCAGCCGCTGGTCGCGAGCAAGCGGGGCAGGCACGGTCACCACCCGCCGAACAGATCGGTCTCGGCTCCGCCGGCGTCGCCGTGGGCGAGGACGAAGTATTCGGCGGACGGGATCGGCTGCGCGATGCTGTTGGTCAGTGCGAAGTGGCTGACCGCGCCGTCGACCACGGTCAGCTGGGTTTCGTGTGCGCGCAGTGCCGCCAGCTTCGTCTGCCGGTGCGCGGAGATGTCGACCACGGTGGTGATCTTGCCGTCCGGAGTGGACGGAAGCTCGCCGTCGTCAGCCACCCGAAACGGTGACGTTCGGTCGGCGCGCAGTTCGGCGAGCCCTGCGGTGAGCGCGGCCTCGGACTGGACGACGTGGAAGACCCGCCGGACCGACGAGGCTTCCGGGGCCGCCGCCATGGTGATTTCGTGCGCGCGGATGTGGTCGGGATGGCCGTAGCCGCCGAAGGAGTCGTAGGTGACGACTACCTGCGGGGCGAAATCGTCGATGAGCTCGCGCAGCTGAGCGGCCTGCTCCACCGCCGGCCCGCCGGTGAACGCCCGCGGGTGCTCGGCGGCGGGAGTGCCCGCCATGCCCGAATCGCGCCACCGGCCGATGCCGCCGAGGTAATCGTGGCGGGCGAGGCCGAGGGCGGCGGCCGCGGCAGCCATTTCCCCGGACCGGTACCCGCCGAGCTGGTCGGCCTCCGCCGCGACGAGCCGCGCGAGCCGGGGCGGGACGATTTCACCCTCTTCGCCGAGCGTGCAGGTCACGACGCACACCTCGGCGCCTTCGGCCGCATAACGCGCGATGACCCCGCCGGTGGCGATGCTTTCGTCGTCCGGGTGCGCGTGGACCAGCAGCAGCTTCCGCTTCACGCCCTCAGGTTAATGACCGGTGGGTCCGCGCCGGGGAGGCCGACCCCCGGCGCGGCGCTCGATGACCGGAAAATCCGCGGCATGCACGGGAAAATGCACTCGCATCCCACAAAGCCGGACCAGCGTCCCGGACGGTGGGCGTTCCCGGCCGCGGAACGTTCCGCGGTTCGGAATACCGGGGTCAGGACGCAAGATGCTCGGAACACCCACCGAGCACCTTTCGCCGTCCGGGCCGCCGTGCCCGCGTTCGGCGGGGGCGCATTGTTTCGCTTCACGAGATCGGACCAATTTCTTGTCACTTCGGGTACGTCGCGGCCGCGTGACTACTCCATTAGCTGGGGTACCGCATACGGAACGGGGCGGTAATTGTCCGCCGGGCCCATCGGCCCGCTGGACCGAACTGCCACCCGAACCGGTCTGGAATTCCCTTGATCAACTACATTCCGTAGTCAATCGAGTGCGGAAACCACGGTGCAACCAGGGGGCACGAGATATCTGTTCCGCAACGATCTCACTGAGAGTGTCCGGATCGATAGGTTTGCCGTCTGTCCAATGCCTAAGTTTCACGGCTACGGTGAGCAACGCGATACCGATCGGTGCTTGCGCGTCAGGAAGAGCCGCCTCGCAAACCCGCGACGGCGTCGAGCAAGGAGAATGAATGTTAGTGACGACTAGGTCGCGCGCCGCGAAACTCGGCGCGTTCGTCGCGGGCGCGGCCCTTCTGCTCTCCGCATGCGGTGGCGGAGGCGGCAACAGCGCGGTGCAGACCGGGCAGGCATTCGCCGACTGCGACAAGAACCCGAACACCTGCAACTCGGCGCAGGCCGATCAGCTGACGCAGGGCGGCGACGTCACCTACGCCATCGAGAAGAACGTGCCGAACTGGCTCGTCATCTCGGCCGAGGGCAACGTCTTCGAAACCGGCGAGGTCACCAAGGGTCTGCTGCCCTACACCTTCTACGCGACGCCGGACCTCAAGCCGGTCCTGAACAAGGACTTCGTCGAGTCGGCCGAGGTCACCAGCACCAGCCCGCAGACCGTGGTCTACAAGCTGAACCCGAAGGCGGTCTGGTCGGACGGCACGCCGTTCTCCGCCGACGACTTCATCTACAACTACAAGGTCCAGAACGGCAAGGACTGCCCCGACTGCGCCGCGGCCAGCACCGCAGGCTACGACCAGGTCAAGTCCGTCACCGGCTCGGACGGCGGCAAGACCGTGACGGTCGTGTTCGACAAGCCCTTCACCGACTGGAAGCTGCTCTGGAGCTCCGGCGGCGCGATGTACCCGGCGCACCTGGCCAAGCAGCACGGCGACATCAACACCCCGGCCGGCCTCGCCGAGTCGTTCAAGTGGTTCGGCACGACCGTCCCGACCTGGTCCGGCGGCCCGTGGAAGATCTCGAAGTTCGTCAACAACCAGTCGGTCACCGAGGTCCCGAACGAGAAGTACTGGGGCGCGAAGCCGAAGCTGAACAGCGTCGTCTTCCGCGTGATCACCGACGCGACCCAGGAGCCGACCGCACTGCAGAACAACGAGGTGCAGGTCATCTACCCGCAGCCGCAGGTCGACCTGATCAACCAGGTCAAGAACATGCCGAACATCTCCTCGTTCATCGGCCTCGGCCTGACCTGGGAGCACTTCGACTTCAACCTGAAGAACCCGGCGCTGTCCCAGAAGCCGCTGCGCCAGGCGCTGTTCACCGCGATCAACCGCAAGGACATGATCGCCAAGACCGTCGGCCAGTTCACCAACAAGGTCGAGCCGCTCAACAACCACAACTTCGTGCCGCAGCAGACCGGCTACAAGGACACGGTGAGCTCGACCGGCCAGGGTTCCGGTGACATCGAGAAGGCCAAGAAGATCCTGACCGACGCGGGCTACAAGCTGAACAACAACCAGCTGTCCGACCCGAGCGGCAAGGCCATTCCCGAACTGCGCATCCGCTACACCGTCGGCAACCAGATCCGGCAGAACGAGTGCGAGCTGTTCGCGCAGACCGCGGCCCAGCTGGGCGTCAAGGTGAAGGTGCAGTCCACCGACGACCTCGGCCAGACCACCACCAGCGGCGACTACGACGTCATCGTGTTCGCCTGGGTCGCCTCGCCGTTCCCGTTCGGCGGCGCCATCCAGAACTGGGGCACCGGGCAGGGCAACAACTACGGCAAGTACAGCAGCCCGCAGGTCGACAGCCTGATGGCGCAGGCCAACGCCGAGACCGACCAGACCAAGGCGGCGGACCTGCTCAACCAGGCCGACCAGATCATGTCGGACGACGCGTACGTGCTTCCGCTCTACCAGAAGCCGACCTTCATCGCGTCCTCGGACAAGATCGCGAACATCCGCAACAACTCGACCCTCGACGGGCCGGTGTACAACATGCAGGAGTGGGGCATCCGGAAGTGATCAACGACCGGTAGATTCCCGCAGGAGCACCGGTGAAGGGCCGGCCGCAAAGCCGGCCCTTCACCGTATCCGCGAACAATTGCCCCATTAGTTCCCGAACACCACGATTGCCCCGTTACGTCGCCAAGGCCCTGCCACCACGAGCGGCGGGCGCCGGCAGAACACCGTCCAGAGCAGGAAGACCTCCATGCTTGCCTTCGCACTGCGCCGGCTTTTCGTCTCGGTGCCGATCCTCATCGTGTCGACGTTCGTCGTCTTCGTGATGGTGTCGCTTTCGGCCAACCCGTTGACTCCGCTGATCGCGAGAAACCCGCCGCCGCCCCCTCGCACCATCGAGCTCGAACGCATCCGGCTGCATCTCGACCAGCCGATTCTTGAGCGATACTGGCACTGGATCACCGGCGTGCTGCACGGTGATTTCGGTCCCTCGGTCCAGTCCACCATGAACATCGGCAGCGAGGTGTTCGGCCGGTTCGGCGTGACGCTGCGGCTGATCGTGCTCGCCATGGTGGTGGCGCTGATCCTGGCCGTGCTGATCGGCGTGATCAGCGCGTCGCGGCAGTACTCCAAGTTCGACTACACCGCGACCTTCTTCGGCTTCCTCTTCCTGTCGATGCCGTCGTTCTGGTTCGCCCTCGTGCTGAAGCAGATCGGCATCTCGATCAACACGACGGTCGGCGACCAGGTCTTCTACACCATCGGGTCCTCGTCGGTGGTCGCCGCGGGCGGGTTCTGGGACCAGTTCGGCGACGTGCTCGGCCACCTGATCCTGCCGACGATCTCGCTCGCGCTGACCAGTTACGCGGCCTGGAGCCGCTACCAGCGCGCGTCGATGCTCGAAGTGCTCAACAGCGACTACGTCCGCCTCGCGCGGGCCAAGGGCCTGCCGCGCTGGACGGTGACGCGCAAGCACGCGCTGCGCAACGCGCTGATCCCGCTGACCACGGTGACCGCACTCGACATCGGCTCGATCCTCGGCGGCGCGGTCGTCACCGAGACCGTGTTCCAATGGCAAGGCGCGGGCGCTTTCCTGCTGGACGCGATCAAGCGAAGCGACGTGTACGCGGTGGAAGCGTGGCTTCTCATCGCGGCCACGTTCATCATCCTGCTCAACTTGGTCGCCGATCTGCTCTACGGCCTGCTCGACCCGAGGATCCGCTATGCCTAACGACGCAATCCCCACTCCGCCCACCACCCTGGGCGGTGCTCGGTTCGCTCCGGACGACCCGCAGACCCCGAAGGGCGCGCCGGAACGCGAGTTCACGGTCAAGGAGCGCAGCCAGGCGCAGCTGGTCTTCCGGCGGTTCCTGCAGCACCGGCTCGCGATGATCAGCCTCGTCGTGTTCGTGCTGATCATCCTGTTCGCCTACGTGGGCGCGGCGATCTGGAAGTACGACGCGGGCGCCATCACCGACCAGAACTCGGCCCCGCCCTCGGGCGACCACCCGTTCGGCACCGACGCGGTCGGCCACGACACCCTCGCGCAGGTCATGCGCGGGACGCAGATCTCCCTGCAGATCTCGATCCTGGTCGCGATCTTCGCGACCGTCGTGGGCACCGTGTGGGGCGCGATCGCCGGTTATTACCGCGGCTGGATCGACACGGTCCTCATGCGGATCGCCGACCTCGTGCTCACGCTGCCGCTGCTCGCGGTGGCCGCGGTGCTCGGCCACCAGTCCGGCGGCACGTGGTGGCTGATCGCGGTCGTCATCGCCGGCCTCTACTGGGCGTATGTGTCCCGGGTGGCGCGAGGCGTCGTGCTTTCCCTGCGCGAGAAGGAGTTCGTCGAGGCGTCGAAGGCGCTCGGCGCGAGCGACAGCCGGATCATCTTCCGGCACCTGGTGCCCAACGCGCTCGGCGCGATCATCGTCAACCTGACGATCCTCGTGTCGATCGCCATCCTGCTCGAAACGGCGCTGTCGTTCCTCGGCTTCGGCGTGCAGCCGCCGGACACCTCGCTCGGGCTGCTCGTGAGCAGCGCGCAGACCGCGATCGACACGCGGCCGTGGCTGTTCTACTTCCCGGGCATTTTCATCATCCTGATCGCGCTGACGATCAACTTCATCGGGGACGGCCTGCGGGACGCGTTCGACCCCCAGCAGACGAAGGTGCGCGCATGACCCAGAACGTCTCCGACGGACGCGGCGGCGATCCCGTCCTCGTCGTTGAGGACCTGACCGTGCAGTTCCCGACCAGCGAGGGCGTGGTCAGCGCCGTGCGCGGGGTGAACTACCAGCTTCGCCGCGGCGAGGTGCTCGGCATCGTCGGCGAATCCGGCTCCGGCAAGTCGGTGACCTCGCTCGCGGTGATGGGCCTGCTGCCGAAGACCGCGAAAGTGTCCGGCTCGATCCGGTTCGGCGGGCAGGACCTGCTGAAGTGCAGCGAGAAGGAACTGAACAGGGTCCGCGGCAAGGGCATCGCGATGGTCTTCCAGGACCCGATGACCTCGCTGAACCCGGTGTACACCGTGGGCGACCAGATCTCCGAGGCGATCACCGCGCACCACGACGTGCGCAAGGACGTCGCGAAGAAGCAGGCCGTCGAACTGCTCGACCTGGTCCGCATCCCGAACCCGGCGCAGCGCGCGGACGAGTACCCGCACCAGCTGTCCGGCGGCATGCGCCAGCGCGTGGTGATCGCGATCGCGATGGCCAACAATCCGGACGTGATCATCGCGGACGAGCCGACCACCGCGCTCGACGTGACGGTGCAGGCGCAGATCCTCGAAGCGCTCCAGGCCGCGCAGAAGGAAACCGGCGCGGCGATGGTGCTGATCACCCACGACCTCGGCGTGATCGCGGGTCAGGCGGACCGGGTGCACGTGATGTACGCGGGCAAGGTCGTCGAGTCCGGCACGGTCGACGACATCTTCTACAACCCGCGGATGCCCTACACGCTGGGCCTGCTCGGCAGCCTGCCGCGGCTGGACGTGAAGACCGAACGGCTCACGCCGATCACCGGTTCGCCGCCCGCCACGCAGAACATGCCGCCGGGCTGCCCGTTCAGCCCGCGCTGCCCGTTGTCGCAGCCGATTTGCGACGAGGACGAGCCGGCGCTCGTCGCCGGTCCGAACGGCCAGCACGCGGCTTGCCACTTCACCGAGCAGGTTGTCGGGAAGGACCCGGCCGAGCTGTTCAGCGCCACCTCGGCCGACGCGGCAGCCGTCCCGGTCGCCGTGGAGGCCGCCGCGACCGACACGGAGACGAACCGATGAGCGAGGCCACGACGGGACAGTCGCCCGTCCTCTCCGCGCAGAACCTGGTGAAGCACTTCCCCATCCGCGGCGGCGGCCTGATCCGCCGCGTTTCGGGGGCGGTGCAGGCGGTGTCGGACGTGTCGTTCGACATCTACCCGCACGAGACGCTCGCACTGGTCGGCGAATCCGGCTGCGGCAAGTCGACCACCGCCCGGATCGCGCTGGCGCTGCAGCCGCTCACCGGCGGCAAGGTGACCTACGAGGGCAAAGACCTCGCGTCCATGGGCAAGCGCGAACTGCAGCGGCTGCGGCGCAGCATGCAGATCGTGTTCCAGGACCCGTACGCCTCGGTCGACCCGCGGCTGCCGGTGAACGAGATCATCGCCGAGCCGCTGCGCATCCACGGGCTGTACGACAACGGCGGCAAACAGCAGGTCCGCGACCTGATGAAGACCGTCGGGCTGCGCCCGGAGCACGGCAACCGGTTCCCGCACGAGTTCTCCGGCGGTCAGCGGCAGCGCATCGGCATCGCCCGCGCGCTCGCGTTGCGGCCGAAGGTGCTGGTACTGGACGAGCCAGTGTCCGCGCTGGACGTTTCGATCCAGGCTGGCGTGCTCAACCTGCTGAAGGATTTGCAGGCGGAGTTCGGGTTGTCGTATCTGTTCGTGTCCCACGACCTTTCGGTGGTGCGGCACGTGGCGGACCGGATCGCGGTGATGTACCTCGGCAAGATCGTGGAGACCGCGCCCTCGGAGGAGTTGTTCGAGACCCCGGCGCATCCGTACACGCAGGCGCTGATCTCGGCGATTCCGGTGCCGGATCCGCGCAAGGAGCGGACGCGGCAGCGGATCGTCATCACCGGTGACGTGCCCAGCCCGGCCAACCCGCCGTCGGGCTGCCGGTTCCGCACC
Source organism: Amycolatopsis sp. M39 (assembly GCF_001651785.1). NCBI lineage: Bacteria > Bacillati > Actinomycetota > Actinomycetes > Pseudonocardiales > Pseudonocardiaceae > Amycolatopsis > Amycolatopsis sp. M39. Next base: position 514,950 of record NZ_LWSF01000001.1, on the reverse strand, counting down.
CGGTGCCCGAAGTTCGCGAACCAGCTGGACGACGCCGGACGCGAGAAGTGCAAGACGGAAGAGCCCGCCCTGGTGGACCGCGGCCACGCGCACCCGGTGGCGTGCCACTTCGCGGAAAGCCTGCAGCTGATCTGACGCAGCACGGGAAAAGGGGCCTCGCACGGATCAGTGCGGGGCCCCTTTTCCCGTGCCGGATCAGGTGGTGCCGCGGGTCCAGTTCACCGCCGAGCCGAAGGGGCCCTGCATCGGCGGACCGGGCGTCAGGCCGGAGATTCCCTTGCCTACCGCCAACGTCTCGGCTTCCTGGAACAGCGGGATCACGACGTTTTGGGACCACAGCTGCGGTTCCAGCGTCTTGAGCGAGTCGGTGACGGTCGCCGAACCGGTAAGGGCGGAATCGATCGTCGCCTGCAGGCCCTGGTCGCACATTCCCGCGGGGTTGGCCGGAATGACGGGCTTCGTCTTGTCCACGGGCGCGGGTTCAGGGGCGCAGCCGTAGCTCGAAGCCAAGACTGTCGCCGGGTCGCCGCCGACGGGTTGGCCTACCACGGCGATGTCGACGCCGACGGTGCTGTTCGAGTCCGGGCTCGCTTGCTGTTTCCCGTTCACCACCGGCATTGCCAGCAGGGACGAATACAGATCACGCGGCTGCGGTTTGATCTGGTTGACCTCGATGCCGCCCGCGACCAGCTCCGATGCCAGTTCCTTCGCGATGGACGCGTACGGTTCCTGATCGCCGGGCGACGCGAGCACGATCGACAGCGTCTTGTTTCCCTTGCGCCACACGCCGGCTTCTTTCTTGTACCCGGCGGCGGTGAAGTACTGCTCGGCCTTGGTCGCGTCCGGCGCGGCTGGCGGCCCGGCCGGAATGGTGGCCGCGTACCCCTTCGCCGAAGGCGGCAGGACCTGGGCGTCCGCTTTGAGCGTCGCGGACGGGCCGCCCTTCGCCCCGGTCGTGATCAGCTTTCCGCGGTCCAGCAGCGCGGCGATGCCCGCGCGGACTTGGGGCTCGGAAAGCGTGGCGCTCACCGGGCGCAGCAGCACCGACGCGGTCAGCGGCCGCGGCACCGGGTGCAGTTTGACCGCCGAGCCCAGGTCGTTCAGCAGCTGCAGGCCGGTGGAATCGGTGCGGGTCAGGGAGAACTGGTCGTTGCCGCTGCGCAGCGCGGTCGCGATGCCGGCCGCGTCGGAGCGGCGCAGGATCAGGGTGTCGACCGCGGCCGGCTTTTCCCAGTACCGGTCGTTGCGCTGGAGCGTCGCTTCGCCGCGGGCGGTGTCGATCGTTTTGATCGCGAACGGTCCGGCTACCGCGGGGAAGCTCGTCGCGAGGGCGTTCGTCCAGCCGCCGGGCGAGTCCTTGAGCAGGTGCTGCGGCAGCAGGTTGTCGAACAGCGTCTGCCAGGCCGGGTACGGCTTGCTGAAGGTGACCTCGACGCCCTTGCCGCCGTCGCGGGATTCGATGTCCGAGATCAGCCGGTACCCGGCCGGGTCGATCACGCCGGGATTCGTCTTCATCGCATTGGCGAGATAGATGAAGTCCTCGGTGGCGATCGGAGCGCCGTCGGACCACGAGGCGTCCGGGCGGATGACGTACTTGACCGTGAACGGCACCTGCGAGACGACCTCGGCCGAGACCATCAGCGTCTTGTCGAGCGTGCGCGTGCCGTCGTCGGACTGGCGGAACACCGAGGGCAGCAGCAGCTGCGACAGCGCCGTGGTGATCGTCGAGGAGTCCGCGATGCTGTGCGGGTTGTAGCCGCCGACCACGTCGTCCACGCCGACCACGATCTGCGAGAGCGACGCCGCGCTGGTCGTGCTCGACGGCGGGGCCGACGTGACCACCGGGGGCGGCGGGGTGTTCGAACACGCGGCGAGCAGTACTCCCGCCAGCGCCAGCACCGGCGCTAGCCGGCGTCCGAATCGCACGCTCGTCCTCCTGAAAGTTCCCGCCGCGCTCCGTGGTCCGAGCGGACATGCTGCCATGCCAGGGCGGGGGCCGGCATCGAGATTCCCACATCGGCCGCCGCTCCGTGACATCGGAGCGGGTACCGCCATAAGAGTGGACGCGCGAACCACCGTCGCGGTTCACGCGAAAGGGCGCCTCCCGGGAACGGGAGGCGCCCTTTTCACCTGCGAGAGGTTCAGCTGTTGTTGTCGCGGCTCTTGGCCCGCGAGCGCTCCTTGGCGCGGGTGTTGATGTCGAGCGTGACCTTGCGGACCCGCACGACCTCCGGCGCGACCTCGACGCATTCGTCGCTCGCGCAGAACTCCAGCGCCTCTTCGAGGCTGAGCTTGCGCGGGCGGGCCAGCGTCTCCATCACGTCGGCCGAGGACTGCCGCATGTTGGTCAGCTTCTTTTCCTTGGTGATGTTGATGTCGAGGTCCTCGAACCGCGGGTTCTCGCCCACGACCATGCCCTCGTACACCTCCGCGCCGGGCTCGACGAAGAACGTGCCGCGGTCGGCGAGCTGGATCATCGCGTACGCGGTGATCGGGCCCGAACGGTCGGCGACCAAGGAACCGCTGTGCCGGGTGCGGATCTCGCCAGCCCACGGGAAGTAGCCCTCGAACACGTGGTTCGCGATGCCGGTGCCGCGGGTTTCGGTGAGGAAGTCGGTGCGGAAGCCGATGAGGCCGCGCGAGGGCAGCACGTAGACCAGCTTGATCCGGCCGGTGCCGTTGCCGCTCATGTCCTCCATGCGGCCCTTGCGGGACGCGAGCAGCTGCGTGATCGCGCCGAGGTGCTCCTCGGGCGAGTCGATGTACAGCCGCTCGAACGGCTCGTGCAGCTTGCCGTCGATCGTGCGCAGCACCACCTGCGGCTTGCCGACGGTCAGCTCGAAGCCCTCGCGGCGCATCTGCTCGACCAGGATGGCCAGCGCCAGCTCGCCGCGGCCCTGCACCTCCCAGGTGTCCGGGCGCTCGGTCGGCAGCACGCGGATCGAGACGTTGCCGATCAGCTCCTGGTCGAGACGGGCCTTGACCAGCCGGGCAGTGACCTTGTCGCCGCCGTTGCGCCCGGCCAGCGGCGAGGTGTTGACGCCGATGGTCATCGAGATGGCGGGCTCGTCCACGGTGATCCGGGGCAGCGCGACCGGGTTCTCCGCGTCGGCGAGCGTGTCGCCGATGGTGATCTCCGGGATACCCGCGATCGCGACCAGTTCGCCCGCACTGGCTTCGGACGCCGGAACGCGGGTGAGCGCCTCGGTGACCAGCAGCTCCGAGATCCGGACGTTCTGCACGGTGCCGTCCTCGCGCATCCAGGCCACGGTCTGGCCCTTGCGCAGCTTGCCGGCGTGGATGCGGATCAGCGCGATGCGGCCGAGGAAGTTCGACGCGTCGAGGTTGGTGACCAGCGCCTGCAGCGGGGCGTCCAGGTCCGCGGCCGGGGCCGGGACGTGCTGGAGCAGGGTCTCGAACAGCGGGTCGAGGTTCTCGCTGTCCGGGAGGCCGCCGTCCTCCGGCTGGGTCAGCGATGCCTTGCCCGCGCGCGCCGAGGCGTAGACCACCGGGAGGTCGAGGATCGCGTCGAGATCGGCGTCCTCGATGTCGCCGGCCAGGTCGAGCAGCAGATCGTGGGTCTCCTCGACGACCTCGGAGATCCGCGCGTCCGGCCGGTCGACCTTGTTGACCAGCAGGATCACCGGCAGCTTCGCCTCAAGCGTCTTGCGCAGCACGAAGCGGGTCTGCGGCAGCGGGCCCTCGCTCGCGTCGACCAGCAGCACGACGCCGTCGACCATGGAGAGGCCGCGCTCGACCTCGCCGCCGAAGTCGGCGTGGCCCGGGGTGTCGATCACGTTGATGGTGACCGTGCCCTCGGGGGTCTGGCGGTGGATGGAGGTGTTCTTCGCGAGAATGGTGATGCCCTTTTCCCGCTCCAGCTCGCCGGAGTCCATCACGCGGTCGACCAGCTCGGCGCGTTCGGCGAAGGCGCCGGACTGGCGGAGCATGGCGTCGACCAGGGTGGTCTTGCCGTGGTCGACGTGGGCGACGATCGCGACGTTGCGCAGGTCGGGCCGGGTCTTGCCGGACGCGCGGCCGGTTTCGACCGCGGTGGCGCTGGCTGCGGGCACGCGAAGACTCCTGAACTCGAAAGAAAGGCGGGTGGCGCCGCGCGGCGAAGAAGAGATCACGGGCTCCGGGCACTGAGACCGGCTCTCGCTGACCGGCTTTGGCCACACGCGGACTTCAATCAGGATACCTGTTGGGTTGGTGTGAGGAGCGCCACGCCCTATCATCGGTTAGGCTCACCTAACGTTTCAGGTGTTTTCGGCGGCCGGTTTGAGGAGTGCGCGGTGGGGAAGAAGCACGCGGACGATCCTCGGGCTGTGGTGCGGAAGCTGATGAAGGCCGGGAAGGTCAAGAAGAAGTGCTGCCGGTCGGAGGATCGGTGCAAGAAGTGTCCGGTTTTGGCGTTGAAGAAGGCCAAGAAGCAGGTGGCTAAGGCTGCTTGACGGTCTTGTTCGGCGGCTCGTCGCCTGGCGGCGACATTGCGCCCGGGGTCGCGGGGCACCCCGAAGCTTGATTGTGCTGACGGTCCGAGGACCGCATTTCGGCTTCGTATCGGGGTGCGGGGGCGGTATGGATGCACCGTTCACTGGGTGCACCGGCTGCGGTTTCGCGAGCGGGGCCAGCGGACCGCCGAGGGACCCCGCTCGGACCCGTTGCTGGCCGTGAGGGTGGCCCGCACGGAATTCGCTAGTTGTTGTCCAGGAGTTCGTTCACCAGGTTCAGTTCGGGGGCTGTCCTGGTGGGCTGGAAGTGGATGATTTCGTAGGTGGCCAGCTGGCCGATCGCGAACGGGTCGGTGGCCAGGATCGCGTCCAGCTGCGCGCGCTCCATGGGGCGGGTGATCACCACGCCGCCGGTGCGGGGGCGTTGGCCGCCGGAGGCCAGGAAGTGGCCGTCTTCGTACTGCTTCGTGAGCCACTCGTTGTGAGCGGGGAGGGCGCGGTCGATTTCCGCCAGCGGAACGATGTACGTGAGCACGACGACGAACATGGTTCGAACCGTAGTCCGGTGCTAGGCTCGTCGCATGCGTTTTCAGAGCACTCAGTGGTGGCCGCCGGTTGGCGGCCCTGAAGCTCTGCGCTGAAAAATCAGCGAAGGCCGCCCCGGTGGGCGGCTTTTTTTGTGCCTGCTCCCGGGGTCCCGACATCCAAGGGAGAGGAAGACCCATGGTCCAGCTGTCCGGTATCACTCCGTCTGGGCACGTTCAGCTCGGCAACCACCTCGGCGCGTTGCGGCGCTGGGCTGCTGAAGGCGGGCCGGACGATCTGTATTTCGTGTCCGACCTGCATGCGATGACGACCGCGCACAATCCGGCGAAGTTGCGGTCCTTGGCGACGGAGCAGCTTGCCGTGCTGGTGGCCGCCGGGATCGCGCCGGAGCGGGTGTTCGTGCAGTCCGATCTTGCCCGGGAGCTGGGTGCGCTGACGTGGGTTTTGGAGTGCACCTGCTCGTACGGCGAGGCGGCGCGGATGATCCAGTTCAAGGAGAAATCCAAGGGGCAGGCCGGGGTACGGCTCAGTTTGCTGACCTATCCGGTGTTGATGGCGGCCGACATCTTGTTGCAAGGGGCGGATGAAGTGCCGGTCGGCGAGGATCAGCGGCAGCATGTCGAGTTGGCTCGCACGCTTGCCCGGCGGTTCAACTCCACGTACGGCGAGGTGTTCGTCGTTCCGGAGGCGACGTTGCCGCCTGCTGGGGCGCGGGTGAAGGACCTGGCTGAGCCGACGCGGAAGATGTCCAAGTCCGCACAGGATTCCGCGGGCGTCGTGTTCGTGCTGGACGAGCCGGATCAGGTTCGGCGCAAGATTCGCAAGGCGCGCACGGACGGTGATTCGATACCGGTTTACGACCCGGAGAATCGGCCGGGGATCTCGAATTTGCTGGAGATCCTGGCTGCTTGCGTGGGCGGTGAGCCGCCGGAGCTGGCCGAGAAGTACCCGTCGTACGGCGTGCTCAAGGACGCTGTCGCGGATGCGGTGATCGAGGAGTTGCGTCCGGTCCGGGAGGGCACGCGCGCGTTGCTGGACGACGTCGCTGAGCTGGAACGGGTTCGCAAGGCGGGAGCGGAACGGGCGATCGATCGCAGTGCGCACCGGGTGTCGGCGGCCTTGCGGATGGCGGGGGCTGCGTGAGGGGGCTCGTGAGCGCTGAGCACGGTTCTAACCGTGCTCAGCACTCACGAGACCATGCAGCGCCGGCAGCAGATCCCGGTCCGCCGGAAGCCAGTCCAGCTCGTCCAGTTCGTCGCACCCCACCCAGCGCAGCGCGGTGTGCTCGACCGCGCGCGGCTCGTCGCCGGGAGACAGCAGCGCGGCCGCATACACGCGCAGGACTTTTCCGCCCGGCAGCGGGATTTCCGGGCCGACCCGGTCGCCGACGGTGACCACCACGTCCAGTTCCTCATGGCATTCCCTGGCCAGCGCGAAGGCCTCGGTCTCGCCCTCCTCGACGCGCCCGCCCGGCAGTTCCCACTGGCCTGCGTGATGCGGCGGCCAAGCCCGTTGCTGGGCAAGAAGCTTGCCGTCGCGCACCAGTGCCGCCCCGACGATGACCGCGTCCATGCGCTCAGTCTCCCCCACCGGATTCACCGGTCCGCGCCCGCCCGCCAGGTGACCTCGAACCGCGCGCCGCCGTCGGGCGACTCGCCTACCCGCACCTGACCGCCTCGGCGGCGGACTGTTTCGGCGACCATCGCCAGGCCCAGCCCGGTTCCGCCGGACGAGCGCGCCCGGTCGTCGGACACCCGGTAGAACCGGTCGAACACCTTGCTCCGGTGCTCGGGCGCGATGCCGGGACCGTCGTCGTCCACCACGACCCGCACCTTCGAGCGCGAGGCCAGCACGGACACCACGATCTGCCCGGACGCGTACCGGCAGGCGTTGCGCAGCAGGTTGTCCAGCACCAGCTCGACCTCCTGGTGCGCCGCCGACGCCCAGGCCTGCGCCACTCCGCTGCTCACGCGTGTGTCCGGTGCTCCGGACGGCAGCCGGCGCACCGCCGCGCGGACCTCGGACACCACCTCGACCGGTTCCGCGGGCGGCACCTCGCCAGCGTCGGAACGAGCGAGCGCGAGCAGGCCGTCGAGCAGGCCGGACAGTCGTTCGGACTCTTCGAGGATGTCCGAGAGCGTCTCCTGCGACAGTTCCGGATCGGGATTCGTCACGGCCACCTCGGCCTGCACCCGGATCGACGCGACCGGTGACCGCAGCTCGTGCGCCGCGTCGCCGGTGAACCTGCGCAGCCGCTGGCTGACCTCTTCNACCTCTTCCTGGCGTTCGAGCAGCGCGTTGAATTCCTCGGCCAGCGCGCGCATTTCGTCGTGCGACGTCGGCAGCGGCAGCCGGGAACCCGGCGGCAGCGCGCGCACCAGCCCGCGCATCCGCGCCACCGGCCGCAGCGCGAGCCGGACGACCAGCCAGGTCGCCAGGCCTGCCACCAGCGCGCCGACCAGCGCGACCACGACCAGCCACAGCCCGCCGTAATGCACCGCGGCGGCGAAGCCGACCAGCCCGGCCCCGGCGACGACCAGCCGCTGGCTGCCATTCGGCGTGCTGACCACCTGGCCGCGCCAGCGGGATCCGTCCGACTGCACCGGCACGCCCGCCTTGAGCTGCGAGATCTCGTGGCCGGTCAGCTTCGGCCGCGCCTGGCCGTCCGCCGGATTCCCGGCGATGTCCAGCACCCGCACCAAAACCGGGTCCGCCGAGGTGAGCGAAGTCCCGGCGGAAACCGCGCCGGCCGCCGGGACGAGCGCGGCGGACAGCTCCTTGTCGACCGAATCAGTGAGCAGCGGGTCGAGCTTGTTCGCCGCCAGCGCGGCGAGGCCCAGCAGGCAGCCGAGGGTGATCGCCGCGGCCAGCACGGTGATCCGGACCTGCAGCGAACGGCGGCTCCACCACGACGACGGCGAGCCGGTCACATGACCTCGTCGAGCTGGTCGTCGGAGGCGAGATAGCCGTGCCCGCGCACCGTCCGCAGGATCGAGCCCGCGCCGACCGCGTCGAGCTTGCGCCGCACGTAACCCACATACACCTCGACGAGATTCCGCGTGACGGCCTGCTCCTCGCCCCACACCGCGCGCAGCAGCTCGTCCTTCGTCACGACCGTCCCCGCGCGCCCGACGAGTACCTCCAGCAAGCCGAATTCGCGCGGGCTCAACGGCACTTCCCGGCCGTCCCAGTGCACCTGCCGCAGCGCCCGGTCGACCTCCAGCGCACCGAGTTTCAGCGCTCCGCGCGAGGCGTCCGGCCCGGCACGGCGCAGCACCGCCCGCACCTGCGCGACCAGCACGACGAACGAGAACGGCTTCACGAGGTAACCGTCCGCGCCGAGGTCGAGGCCGTCTGCCTGGTCGATCTCGCCGTCCTTCGCCGACACCAGCAGCACCGGCGTGGTCACGTTCTCCGCGCGCAGCCGTTCCAGCACGCGATAGCCGGACAGGCCGGGCAGCATGATGTCCAGCAGCACAACGTCGAACGAGCCGGTGCGCGCGAGCTGCAGCCCGGTCGGCCCGTCCGCGGCGGTGACCACGTCCATGTCCTCCGCGCGCAGGCCGCGCTGCAGCGCCTTGCGCACACCAGGTTCGTCGTCGACCACCAGCACCCGAGGTTTCACGATCCTCATCATGGCCGGTTTGTGCAGTTGACGCGCGTACTCTCAGTGCCATCTCAGCTGAACGGGCCGAACATTCAGGGGTATCTCAGCCTCGGCGGGGGAACGTCTGCACCGGGAGCCGGGCCCACCAGAGCCCGGGAACACAGGGAGAGACGAGATGGATCCGAAGAAGAAGGCCATCACCGCGGCCGTCGTCGGCACCGCGCTCGGCGTGGGCGGACTGGTCGTGGTGGCAATGCCTGCCTCGGCGGGGGACGCGCCGAAGCTGCCTCAGGTCAGCGCGGAGGAACTGGTCCAGTCGGTGGTCACCGCCAAGCCGGCGCCGTTCGACGGCACGGTCACGGTGAGCAATGACCTCGGCCTGCCGAAGATGGCGACCGGCGCGGTCCCGGGGGCGAGCGCGCTGGGCATCGACTCGGCGCAGGTGTTCAGCGACGGCGCGGGCAAGACGAAGGTGTCGCTCACCAAGGGGCAGGCGCAGGAGACGATCATCCACAACGGCAACACCGTGTGGGACTACGACTCCAAGACCAACAGCGCGACCAAGACGACGGTCCCGGCGGACGTCGCGACCAAGCACGCACCGGTCGAGGGCAAGACCGCCGACCCGTCCACGGCGGCCAAGGAACTGCTCGCCAAGGTGCGCGAGAGCAGCAACGTCGCGGTCGACGGCACGGCCACGGTCGCCGACCGGCCGGCGTACGAGCTGGTCCTCACGCCGAAGCCGACCGAGCGCACGCTGCTGCGCGAGATCCGCGTCGCGGTCGACTCGCAGACCCGGATGCCGCTGCGGCTTTCGGTGCTGAGCAACGGAACCACCGCCCCGGCGCTGGAGCTGGCGTTCAGCAAGATCGAGTTCGCCGGCCAGTCGGCCGACCTGTTCGCCTTCTCCCCGTCCAAGGGCGCGAAGGTGACCGAGAAGCAGGCCAAGATCGACGACCGCGACAAGGCGCTCGCGAACGAGGCCAAGCAGGCCACCAAGCTCGTCGGCGACGGCTGGGACACCGTCGTCACCGGCAAGGTGCCCGCGGACCTGATGAAGCCGAAGCAGGCACAGGGCGACGAAAAGGGCGGCGCGGACGTGCAGAAGATGCTGAGCCGGTTCGCCAAGCGGGTCAACGGCCCGTGGGGCAGCGGCTACCTCTTCACCACGAAGGTGGGCGGCGCGGTGCTGACCGACGACGGCCGGTTCGCCGCCGGCGCGGTCCCGGAGCAGGTCCTCTACGAAGCGCTGGGCGCCAAGTGACCAGCACCGCGGTCGAAACCGGGGCGGGCATCTCCGAGGAGGCGCCCGCCCCGGCGGTCCCGCTGGCCGCGCGCACCCGAGGGGTGCGCAAGGTCTACCGCAGCACGGTCGCGGTGGACCACGTGGACCTGGACGTGCCCGAAGGCGCCGTTCTCGGCATGCTCGGGCCCAACGGTTCGGGCAAGACGACCACGATCCGGATGCTGCTCGGGCTCGTCCGCCCGACCGCGGGCGAGGTCGAACTGCTCGGCCGGAAGATGCCGGAGGAATCCGCGCACGCGCTGCCGGACGTCGGCGCGCTGGTCGAGGGGCCGGGCTTCCACCCTTTCCTTTCCGGACGCGACAACCTGCTGCGGTTCGCCGCGGCCGAACCGCGGCTGGCGTCGCCCGCGATCCCCGGCGCGGTCGATGCCGCGCTGGACCGGGTCGGGCTGTCGGTCGCCGCGCGCCGCCGGTACAAGGGCTATTCGCTCGGCATGAAACAGCGGCTCGGCTTGGCGAGCGCGCTGCTGGTGCCGCGCCGGATGGTCGTGCTCGACGAACCCACCAACGGGCTGGATCCGGCGGGTACCAGGGAGATCCGCCGGATCATCGCCGAACTGCACGCGGACGGCGTGACTGTGGTGGTTTCGTCGCACCTGCTCGCTGAGGTCGAAGCGACCTGTACGCACGTGGCGGTGTTGCAGTCCGGCACGGTGGTCGCGCAAGGCGAGCTGTCCGACCTGCTGGAGTCGGGAAACGCCGCGCTGCTGGTGCGCACCCCGGACGCCGAGCACGCGGTGGAAACGTTGCGGGAGAACCGGATCGGGGCGCGGCTGACCCCGGACGGCGTCCGCGCCGACCTCACCGCCACGCCCGCGCCGCGAGTGCTGCAGGTCCTCGTGCAAGCGGGGGTCGAGGTGCACGAGGCGACCCGGGCGCGGACCGGGCTGGAGGACCTGTTCGCGCGGCTGACCGAAGGGGAATCGGCGGCCGGCGACGAATCCGAGGGGGACGCATGACCGCCATGGCTGTTTCGGTGCCGGTGAGCCGGACCGGGCACGACACGGTGCCGTTGTTCCGGCTGTTCGCCGCGGAGCTGCGCTGGATCTTCCGCAGGCCGCGCACGCTCGCCGTGCTGGGGCTGCTGGCGCTGGTGCCGATCGTGGTCGGGATCGGCCTCACCCTGGTCGGCCAGAACTCCGGGAGCGACGCGCCGGACGACAGCGGCGGGGCGCTGCTGGCGTCCGCGGTGAACAACGCGTTCGTGCTGCCGATCGCCGCGATGGTCATGACGCTCACGCTGCTGCTGCCGCTCGCCTCCGCGATGGCCGGTGCGGACGCGATCGCCGGCGAGGCCGCGCACGGCACGCTGCGCGGCTGGCTCATCGCGCCGGTGAGCCGGGGACGGCTGCTGACGGTCAAGGCGTTCGGCGTGGCGACGGTGTCCGTGGTCGCGGTGCTCGCGATGTGCGTGACCGGCGTGGCCACCGGGTTGATCATCAACGGCACGGATTCGCTGTTCACACTCTCGGGCACCACGTTGTCGCTCGGCGAGGCGCTGCTGCGGATCCTGCTCGTCGGCGGCTGGATCGTGTTGCAGCTGTGGGCGGTCGGCGCGGTCGCGCTGGCGGTGTCGAGCTGGACCGAGCACCCGATGCTCGTGGTCGCCTCGGTGCTGGCGATGAACATCGTCTTCACCATCCTCGGCTTCCTGACCTCGCTGAAGTGGCTGCATCCGTTCCTGCTCACGCAGGACTGGACGCTGGCCCCGGCCGCCGTCCTCCAGGATCCGATGATGCTGACCAGGTTCGGCGACGGCGCGATCCGCGCGGTCTGCTACATCGTGGTGGGACTTTCGCTCGCGTACGCGCGTCTCGCCACCCGGGACGGCTGACCTGGGGGTTCAGCCCACCACGGCGATCCCGTCCGGATCCGGCTGGAGCCGGACGGGATCGCCCGCCCGGAAGTCCGCCCCCGCCGGAGCGATCGCGTCCACAGTGGACTCGCCGCACCGGACGACCAGCCGCAGGTGCTCCCGCCGGTGCACCGCGGCGGTCACTTCGCCGGGCACGCCTTCGGCGGACACTTTCAAGCCATGCGGGCGCAGTCCGAGCCTTACCGGGCCGTCGTCGAGCCCTTGCAGCTCGACGGTGCCCAGCTTGGTCCGCACCACCCCTTCGGTCGCGGTGCCGTCCAGGAACGTAGTGACCCCAAGGAATCGCGCCACTTCGTCGTCGACCGGCTTGTTCCACACCGACCGGACCGCGCCCTCCTGCCGGATTTCCCCGGCGTCGAGCACGGCCACGCGATCGGCGAGGGTGAACGCTTCCTCCTGATCGTGCGTCACCAGCAGCGCGGTGATTTTGCTGCGCCGCAACAGATCCGCCAGGTCGATCGCCAACTGCTCGCGCAGGCCGGCGTCCAATCCGGACAGCGGCTCGTCCAGCAGCAGCAAGCGCGGTTCCGGCGCCAGCGCGCGAGCCAACGCGACCCGCTGCGCCTGCCCGCCGGACAGCTCGGTCACCCGTCGCCGTTCGTAGCCTTCCAGCCCGACCAGCTTCAGCAGCTCCTCGACGCGTGCCGCGTGCCGCTCGCGAGGCACGCCGTGCATCCGCAGGCCGAACGCGATGTTCGCCGCGACATCGCGGTGCGGAAACAGCTGTCCGTCCTGGAACACCAGACCGAACTCGCGCTTGTGCACCGGCACCGCGGCGAGATCAGTACCGTCCCACGACACCGAACCGGACGACACCGGCTCCAGTCCGGTGATCGCCCGCAGCAACGTCGACTTGCCCGAACCGGACGGGCCGAGCAACGCGAGCACCTCGCCGTCGGCGATGTCCAGCTTCGCGTCGCGGACCGCGGCGAATGATCCATAGTGGACAGTCAGATCCCGTACCGTTAAGGCCATCAGAACTCCCCGACCGTGCTGCGGCCGCGGACCGAGCCGAACCGGTCGATCAGCGCCACCGCCACCACAGTCACCACCATGAGCAGGGCGCACGAGGCGTACGCCATCTGGTTGTTCAGCTCCCCCGGCCTGCCGATCAGCGTCGCGACGGCCACCGGGAGCGTCGGCGCGTCCGGCCGGGCGAGGAAGCTGGTCGCGCCGAACTCGCCGAGCGCGACGACGTACCCGAAGCCCGCCGCGGCCACCACCGACCGCGCGACCAGCGGAAAGTCGATCTCCCGCCACACCCGCGCCGGGCTCGCGCCGAGCGTCGCGGCGGCCTGGCGCAGCCGGACGTCGACCGCGCGCAGCACCGGCAGGATCATCCGCACGACCAGCGGCATGATCACCAGCGCTTGGGCGAACGGCACGAGCAGCGGCGACGTGCGCAGGTCGCCGGGCAACGCGTCGAGCGTCACCAGATAACCGAAGCCGACGGTCACCGCGGACACGCCCAACGGGAGCATCAACGCGACGTCCATGGTCTCGCCCATCCCGCGTGCCAGCCCGCCGGGCGAACGGCGAAGCGCCACCAGCACGACGCTGGCGACCAGTCCGACAGCCATCGCCAGCAGCGTCGCGTCAGTGGCCGCGGCGAGCGAATTCTGCGCTGCGATCCAGCCGGACACCTGCAGCGCGTCGTTCTGCCCGACAGTGTTCAGCGCCCGGTATCCGGCGAGGCTCCATCCGTCCGAACTCGATACCGACTCGACGAGCAGCGAGACGATCGGCGTCAGCAGCAGACCGAGCACCACGACCGCCGCGCCGACTGTCCACCACTCCCCGCCGCGCGGCCGACGTGCGGTGACCTGCGCGGACCGCAGCTTCACCGCGTTCTCCCGCTTCCGGCGCGCCACCGCCCCGAGCACCAGCGCGGCGACCACGGCGGCGAACTGGATCAGCGACAACGCGGCCGCGCCGGAGAGGTCCAGCAGGTCGACCGTCCGGAGGTAGATCTCGGTCTCCAGCGTCCGATAACTCCCGCCGCCGAGAATCAGCACCACGCCGAAACTGGTGGCGCAGAACAGAAACACCACTGCGGCGGCGGACGCGACAGCCGGGCCGAGCGCGGGCAGAGTCACCGATCGGAACGCTCGCCACGGCGAGGCCCCGAGCGCCCGCGCTGCCTCGGTCGCTCGCGGATCGAGGTGCGCCCACAGTCCGGCGACCGTGCGCGCGACGACGGCGACGTTGAAGAAGGCGTTGGCCAGGATGAGCGGCAGTACGCCCCCGTCCGGCCAGATCGCCCGGAAAGCCAGTCCGACGACGACCGTCGGCAGCACGAACGGGACCAGCACGATCGTGCGCGCGAGTCCGACCCCGGGCAGCCGGACTCGCGCCAGCAGGTACGCCACCGGCAGCCCGGCGAGCACCGCGACCGCGGTCGACGCGGCCGCGCTGGCCAGCGTGAACCCGGCGAGCCGCCACGTCTGCGGGTCGCCGAGCACGGTGTCGACGCCGCCCGCGGAAAACCCCCGGCCGACGATCGCGACGACCGGCCAGGCGAAGAACACCACCAGGAACGCGACCGGCAGCAAGCCGAGCAGCGTGAGCCCGAGAGTGCGCGCGGGGATCACGCGCCCATGAGCGAGCGCCATTCCCCGATCCACTTCTCCCGGCCGGCCTGCACCTTGTCCGCGGGCAGGGTCGCCGGCGTCTGCGGCAGCGGAGCCGCGGTGGCCCAGCCTGCGGGCAGTTCGACGCCCTGGCGCGCCGGGTAGACGTACATGTTCGCCGCGACCGTCGTCTGGAACTGCTGCGACAACAGGAAGTCGACGACCTTCTGTGCCTGCGGGATCTGCTTGCCGTTGGTGAGCACGCCCGCGTACTCGACCTGGCGGAAGCACGTGTCGAGCAGCGCCTTGGTACGCGGCTTGCCGTCCTCGCCGAGTTCGGCGGCCGGCGACGACGCGTAGGACACGACGATCGGCCGCGAGCCCTTGCCCGACGAGCCGGAGAAGTCCTTGGTGTAGGCCTCCTCCCAGCCGCTGACGGTCTTGAGGCCGTTGTCCTTCAGCTTCCGCCAGTAGCCCTGCCAGCCGTTCTCGCCGTACTTCGCGACCGTGCCGAGCAGGAAAGCCAGCCCCGGCGACGCAGTGGCCGGGCTCTCCGCGACGGTCAGGTCCTTGTACTTGGGGTCGGCGAGGTCGTCGTAGCTCTTCGGCTCCGGGAGGCCCTTGCTCGCGAAGTACGCCGGATCGATGTTCACGCAGACGTCGCCGAGGTCGACCGCCGCCAGCCGGTGCTGCGGGTCGACGGAGTAGCGCTGCGGGCCGCGGTCGGCCTCCGGGCTCGTGTAGGGCTGGAAGACGCCCTCGCTGAGCGCGCGCGAGGCGAAAGTGTTGTCGACGCCGTACGCGACGTCGCCGATCGGACTGCCCTTGGTGAGCACGAGCTTGTTGGTGAGCGCGCCGGCGTCGCCGGACTTGAGGATCTTGAGCTTGATCCCGGACTGGCGCTGGAAGGCGTCGAGCACGTCCTGCGGGGCGGCGAACGAATCGTGCGTGACCAGCGTGACGGTCGGCGTCTGCTGGTCCTGGCTCGCGGACGACCCGCCCGAGTCGCCGCTGGACAGCGAGCAGGCGCTGGCGAGCATCGAGACTCCGGCGAGGCCTGCCACTGTGCGGACGGTCCGCGACATCATTCTTCCCCTCCTGCACTGCGCCGGACGAGGGAGAGCGATACGGCCTCCCTACGCCGGCATGATCCGGATCCAGGTGCGAACGGTCGCGGGTTGACGGCCCGCCTCTCAGTCCGGCGTACCGGACTCCCGTGGCAATGCCGCAGCGTAGCCGACACCATGGAGTGATGACGCAGCTATTGAACGACTCGGCAGTGGAGCAGGCCCTCGGCAGCGTTCCGGAATGGCGGCGCGAGGACGACAGCATCGCGCGGACGGTCGAACTCCTGTCCTTTCCGGCGGCGATCGAGGTGGTGGACCGGGTGGCCGAACTCGCCGAAGAAGCCGACCACCATCCCGACATCGACATCCGCTGGCGCACCCTGACCTTCCGCCTCAGCACCCACTACCTCGGCGGCCTGACCGAACGCGATTTCGCACTGGCCCGCCAGATCGACGAGGTCCTCGCGGCCCGCTGACCAGGTGTGATGTCGGCAACCCTGGCAACACAAGCGGCCCCTTCGCGCGTCTTCCGGACAGACGCGAAGAAAGGAGGCCTCATGGTTCAGGCACTCGTGGTGGGAATGGGTTCGTTCGGCCTGATGGTGGCCGCCGCGGGCGGGGTGCTGTGGCACACCGCGCGTAATCGACGTGACCTTGATCACAAGAGGTAACAGTGAGCTAGATCAAGGCGCTATCCCAGCGGAACCGTCGGCACTCGCCCCGCTAGGACTCGCCATGAACAGCACAACCGCCCAGCTCACCGCCGCACAGCGCACGTGGGTCGCGGCTTTCTCGACCGCTGTCGTCCTCCTGTCGATGATCGTGCTCGGCCTGCTCGGCTGAGCGTCACGGCAGCGGAAACATCCGGATGAGCCAGCACATGGCGATCCCGATGAGCCCGAGCACGACCGATCACCCACATCCTGGCCGGCCCGCAGGGTTCACCGGGACCTGACGCCTCGCACCTCGCCGCGGCGAGTTGTCGCTGACGGTCTCGGGAACGCCCTGATCGGCCAGCGATCGGCACGAGTGGGACGTTTCGCCGAAATTGCCTCGCGCGGGTCAGGTCACCGCGTCCCCGGGCGGCAAGGCCGGGACTCTCCGATGCCACCTCGCGTGCTCGACCCAGCCAGGCGGCAGCCACTGTCCGGTGACGAGCTGCGGATGCCGGGGATGTTCGGCGTTCGCCCAGGTCACGAAGAGCAGTTCGGCCCACTCCGACTGGATCAGCCAGGACACCGGGCCGTCCTTGCTGTTCCCCGTCACGTGCACGACCGCGGGAGCGACCATCGCCGCGCCAGTGATCGCCCCCCAGCGCCACGAAAGCACGCGCGGCGTGTAGAGGTGGAAGCCGTGCACGCTCAGGTATAGCCCGCCTTGCTCGATCGGCACCCAGCGCGGAACCGCGGCCGCGGCCGCCGCCTGCCGTGCCCGGGACCGCGCGATCGCCCCGCCCACCAGCGAACCGGCCACGAGCCCGACCCCCAGTGCGCCCGTCCCGGCCACGAACGGCGTCGAGACGCTCCAGCTCCCGTCTCCGACCGCACGGAAGTCCGAAACCACAACCTGCCCGGTAGCCCAGAATCGTTCGCCGGCCACGTTCCGGCCGGGAAACGGCGCGAGCACTTCCTCGACGTGGCCGAGGTCGGCGTTGTCCGCCATCAAGCCCGCCAGGTAGCAGGTATAGCTCAGCACGTCGTCGCGATAGGTCCAGGGCGGTGTCATCGGGGACGACTGTTCTTTCGCCATTCAAACCCCCTCGCTGAATGAGGGACGATCGTAGCGGTACGCACCGCCTGGATCCGAAATCGGATCATGGAGTATGGTCCCGCTGCACTCAGTGGAGGGGAGCCATTCCGGTGCAGGAAAATGTGCGCGCTGCGCACCTGCTGCAGTTCTGGCGCACGGTGGAAATGTTCGGTCCGCAGAATATTCCAGACTTGACGTCGCCTCGTTCCATGGCGAAGACCGAGTACCTCGTATGCGACGTCGAGCCGGGCCAGCCAGCCCCGTGGGAGGCAGGACATCCGCTGTCCCAGGCCCGGTTGCCGCACGACAAGACCTGGCAATTCGTCGTGTACGGCGCGTTGTACGACGTCTCGTCGGTCCACGCTGAGCTCAGCGCGCAATTCGGCAAGGAAGACACCCCGGAGGAACGACGAAAAGACGGAACCACGGCGGTGTACGCCTTCACAGTGGACTCCGAGGGAACCCTCATTGAGGATTCCCCGGTATTATCCGCGTGCGCCTGGGCAATCAGCAGACTGAAGTCTCCAGGACCGCGTGATCCGAAGTGGCTGGACGGTTTCGACGACGAAAGCGGTTCCTTTGCCGAACAGCTCAACCGGCTTTCGCCGAAGAAGAAACCGGGTGGCAAGCTGGCCGCCGCAGTAGCCGGCCAGGTCAAGGAAGCCGCCCACGAAGCGGCTGCTGCCGGGGCGAAGGCGACCGGCTCCGCGGTGAAGACCGCGGTAGCGGCCGGTGCGACATCGCTTGCGGGCCCCGTCGTCGGGCCGGTCGTCGGCGGGATCGCCGGAGCGACAGCCGGAGCCTTCGCCGAACGGCTCCTGACCCCGCCCGGCGCGAAGAAAGCCGCGGACGAAACCGAGCAAGACCGCGAGCCGCGAGTGGAACTGACTTCGAGGACGTTGCATGCGTTCACCCGGGAACTGGTCACGGCCCTCGGGCTGAAGGACAGCCTGCACGCGACCGGGATCCGAGTGAAGTGCTTCCAGATTTCCCGCCGGAACGCGGGCAGGGCGGACGATCAGGATTTCCTCAACAGCTCGATCGCCGGGGACCTCGGGCTCCTCGGGAAGGAGGTCCGGGCCGGCCACCGGGGCGAAGCGCTGCGCGCCTTCCTCAGCGAGGAGCCTTCCGCAGCCGGGTCCGACCGCGTCGATCTCCGCGAGCAGCCCGGTGCGCTGCTCGCCGGTGTCGAACCGGCCGCCATCCCCGGCGGGCGCTGGCCTTCGGCATACCCTCTCGTCACCGGACAGCAATTCGCGGTCGACTGGATCATGGCCGGACCTGATGCGGGTCTGTTCGCGGTGAACGGACCGCCCGGCACCGGTAAGACCACGATGCTGCGGGACGTGCTCGCGGGGATCGTAGTCAAGCGGGCGAGGTTGCTCAGCCGGCTCGGAACTCCGTCGGACGCCTACACCGAACCACGGGAATCTGTTCGCCCTTACTCAAGTCCGGTTCGCGCGCTCCGGCCTGAGCTGACCGGGTTCGAAATCGTCGTCGCGACTGCAAGCAACGACGCGGCAGCCAACATCACCCAGGAGATGCCGGCGCTGAGCGCGGTGAAGGGAGTCGAGGAAGAGGCTGTCGCCGCTGACTACTTCACCGAACTGGGCAGCCACGTACTGGGGAAGCCGGCCTGGGGCCTGGTCGCGGCGATGCTCGGGAAGATGGAGCACCGCAGGGATTTCGCGAACAAGTTCTGGTGGAGCGCGCACACCAAGTCGAAAGCCGAAGCGAGCGCCGCGGGCGAAGTCCTCGGGATGAAAGGTCAGCTCAAGGAAGTCCGCTCGGCACCAGAGCAGTTCGACGGCTGGGAAGGCGCGGTCAAAGCCTTCGCCGAAGCGGACGCAGCAGTCCGCGATCTGACCACCGCCCGCCAAGCCGCGGCCGCCAGCCTCGGCGAGCACGCCCGGTGCACCCAGGCCGTCGCGTGGACGACCGAACGCCTCCGGCAATCGCACACCTACTGCGGTCAGCTCGGCGAGGCCGCGCGGCAAACCGAGGAACTCCGCGCGAGGTCAGCGCAATCGCTGAACGAAGCCGATCAGCGGATTCGCGGCTGGCTGGATTGCCGGCCAAGTTTCTGGACCTCTGTGCTCACTTTCTTCCGCGCGTCACGGGAATGGCGGACGGCCTATCGCGAAGCCATCAAAGCCCGGATCGCGACCGACCAGACCTACCAGCAGCACGCGGGTGCCGCGGCGCGACTGGCGGATGAACTCCGGCAAGCGCAGCAGAACCACGCTCGGCTGGCGGCCGAGCACGCTGCCGCCGAGCAGGCGCTAGCGCGAGTCCGGGGGCAAGTGGACGCGGCATGTGCCCGCTGGCCGGGCGTCGTCCCGTTCGGACCCGCGATCGCCGGAGACGAGCAACTTCAGCTGTGCGCGCCCTGGGCGGATCCCGAGTTCATCGCGGCCCGCACTCGGCTGTTCCTTCGCGCGCTCGCCCTCCACAAAGCCTTCCTCTGCTCGACCGCGGAACAGACCGACGTCAATCTCGCCGCCGTCGTCCAGCTCATCCAGGGCAAAGCGAAGGTCGGGCCGCGGACCGCGCTCGCCGCCTGGCAAACGTTGTTCCTCGCCGTGCCAGTCGTGTCCACCACTTTCGCGTCGCTGCCCCGGCTGTTCTCGGATCTCGGCAGCGAGTCGCTCGGCTGGCTTTTCGTGGACGAGGCCGGACAGGCCACGCCACAGCAGGTGGCAGGCGGAATCTGGCGCTGCCGCCGCGCGGTGCTGGTCGGAGACCCACTCCAGCTCGAACCGATCGTCACACTGCCGGTGCCCGCGCAACACGCGCTCCGCCGGTATCACGGAGTCGCTGAACAGTGGAGTCCAGCGGCCCTTTCCGCCCAGCAGGTCGCCGACTGCCACGCCCGGTACGGCACCTGGGTCCCGGCACCGGCCGGTGACGAGAAGGTGTGGGTCGGCGCGCCGCTTCGAGTCCACCGGCGCTGCGACTATCCGATGTTCCACATCTCCAACACCGTCGCCTACGGCGGCGACCTGATGATCTACGGCACTCCCGAGCGCCCGGAATTCCCCGGGCGAAACGAATGGCTCGACGTCCGTTCCGATCAGGCGAAGGACCATTGGATCCCGGCGGAAGGAACGGCGTTGATCGCGCTGCTCAACACTCTCACCGGCCACGGCACCGCGCCCCAGGACATCCGCGTCGTCAGTCCCTTCACCGACGTCGTGCGGGGTGTCAAGACCTGCGTCGCCGACGCCTTCGCCGACGCCTTCCCGGCGCGCAACATCGGCACCGTGCACACCGTGCAAGGCCAGGAATCCGACGTTGTGGTGCTGCTACTGGGCAGTGCGCCGAACCGGTCGGGGGCTCGGCAGTGGGCCGCGGAGAAGCCGAACCTGCTGAACGTCGCGGTGTCCCGGGCGAAACGGCGCTTCTACGTCATCGGCAACCGGGAACGGTGGAAGGACCTTCCGCACTTCACGGTGCTGGCGGCGCAACTAGCGGTGGCGGAACCGGTGCGATGACCAGTCCGGCCACCTCGTTAACCGATCCGGAACCGCTCGCGGTATTCATGCGGCGTCGTGGTCAGCGTCCGCCGAAATGAGCGGTTCAACGTAGAAACAGTCCCGAATCCGCAAGCCCCGGCGATCCGCGACAACGTCTCGTCAGTCGTCTCCAGCCGATGCCGCGCGGCTTCGACCCGCGCGTGCTCGACGTAGGCGGCAGGGGTCATCCCCAACTCCGCCTTGAACACGCGCGTGATCTGCCGGTCCGTCACATGCGCGTGCGCGGCGAGATCGGACACCGTCAGCGGATCCGCCAGATGAGCCGCGATGTACTGCCGCAGTTCGTCGACCCGCCGGGTCGCGGACGCGGGCTCCAGCGACACGCTGAACTGGCTCTGCCCGCCGGGCCGCCGCAGGAACATCACCAGTTGACGAGCCACTCGCGAGGCTGATTCCGGACCGAAATCGTCGGCTACCAGCGCCAGCGCGAGATCGAGGCAGGCACTCAGCCCAGCCCCCGTCCACACGGACCCGTCGCGGATGAAGATCGGGTCCGCGTCGACGGTCACCTCGGGATGCTCCGCGGCCAGCTGCCGGGCCGTCGACCAGTGCGTAGTGGCGCGTTTGCCGTCAAGCAGCCCCGCCGCCGCCAGGATGTGCGCGCCGACGCAGACGGACGCCACCCGGCGCGCCCGCCCAGCCAGGCGGCGCACCTCCTCGACCACCGCTGGGTCGCACTGGGCGACGATCTCCCCGCTTTCCCCTGTCGTCACCGCACCGGGGACGATCAGGGTGTCGATCGCCTTTCTCGCCAGCTCAGCGAACGTCACGTCCGGCAAGACGCGCACCCCGGCCGAGGTCGTCACCGGGTCCAGCGTCTCAGCCGCGAGCACTACCTCGTAGCCCGTCGGACGGTCCAGTTCCCGCTGCAGCAAGGAAAACACCTCAGCGGGACCGGTCACGTCGAGCAGGTCGATCCGGTCGAACAGGACCACGACCACCAGTCTCGTCATTCGCACCCCATGTCGGTTTCTGCGCTTTGCATGTCATTGCCGACATCCGGAGCCGAGTCTAGCGTCGGTCGAGCGGAACAGAAACGAGAGGAAACCCCCACCATGGCAAGGAAAACGCTGCGAGAGCTGAACGGTCTCGACCAGACCCCGGCAACGCTGGCCGACGCGACGCTGATCCTGGTCGACTACCAGAACACCTACACCCGCGGCGTGATGGAGCTGGAAGGCTGGCGTCCGGCGTTGACCGCGGCGAAAGACCTGCTCGCCAAGGCCCGCGCCGCCGGGGCGAAAGTGGTCCACGTCGTCAACGACGGTGGCGAAGGCACGCCGTACGACATCCGGGCCGAGATCGGCAGCATCCACCCGGACGTCGCCCCGATCGAGGGCGAACCGGTCGTCGTCAAGGGCGCGCCGAACTCGTTCGTCGACACGGACCTGGGCGCACAGGTCGACGCGGCCGGGCACAAGAACGTGGTGATCGCCGGGTTCATGACCAACATGTGCGTCACGTTCACCACCGAGGGCGCCTTCCTGCGCGGCAACCACCCGACCGTCGTCGCCGACGCCTGCGCCACCCGTCCGCTGCCGACTCCGGCCGGGGAAGTCAGCGCGGATCAGCTGCACAACAGCGCGCTGGCGACCATCGGGGATCTTTACGGCGTGGTCGTGCCGAGCGTTGCCGAGCTGAACTGAACCCCCTGGCCTCGGCAGGCCTGTTCTGCCGAGGCGGGTTCTTCAGAACTCGATGAACCCCGCGACGACCTCACGCACGGTCCCGTCTGCTTCCGGAGTGCCATAGAAGTAGACCGGCCCTTAGCCCCAGAGATACTCCTCGACCGGCCAGCCCTCTTCGTTGACCCGAAAGAGAAACTGATGCCCGTCGGCTCGTACGGCATCGGCGTAGCTCGGCTCGTTTCGAATCAGCACCGGTTCGACCCGAACTGGACAAGGGCGATCGCGTCTTCCGCGTCAGGCATCTCGGAGCGCGCCGCCGAGCGAAGCTCAGGCCACCCGAGGTCGGCTCGCTCACCGCGCGGTGAGGGTGCGTGTACTAGCGTCCACATCGTCGATGTCGAATCCGTTGTGCAGCACCACGGAAACCTCGTAGCCCGGGACCATGGAGTTGCGGGGACGGTCAGCAGGTAGCGATGCGTCGCGAGAAGCGGATGCGCCTCGATCGCAACGGGCGGCGCGCCACCCGGACGACCTCCCCCGCGCTATCCGGCAAGGGAGGAGGTGAAGAGCCCCGGCAATCAGTCGAAGACTGACGACCGGGGAAGCCGTTCAGCCGCGAACCCGATCAGACGTTGAAGCGGAACTCCACGACGTCGCCGTCCGCCATCACGTAGTCCTTGCCCTCCATGCGGACCTTGCCCGCCGAGCGCGCGGCCGCCATCGAACCCGCCTCGACCAGGTCCTCGAAGGACACAACCTCCGCCTTGATGAAGCCGCGCTCGAAGTCCGTGTGGATGACGCCGGCGGCCTGCGGGGCGGTCGCGCCCTGTGAGATCGTCCAGGCGCGGGATTCCTTCGGACCGGCCGTGAGGTACGTCTGCAGGCCGAGCGTGTGGAAACCGGCACGGGCCAGCGCGTGCAGGCCCGGTTCCAGCTGGCCGACGGACTCCAGCAGCTCGCGAACGGACTCCTCGTCGTCCAGCTCCAGCAGCTCGGCTTCGACCTTCGCGTCCAGGAACACCGCGTCCGCCGGCGCGACGAGCTTCGCCAGCTCCTCGCGGCGCGCCTCGTCGGTCAGCACGGCCTCGTCGGCGTTGAAGACGTACAGGAACGGTTTCGTGGTGAGCAAGCTCAGCTCGCGCAGCGCCTCGCCGTCGATGTCCTTCTGCGCCTGGAACAGTGTGCGCCCGGAGTCGAGGATTTCCTTGGCCTTCTGGGCGTTTTCGAGCGCCGGACGCGCTTCCTTCTTGGTGCGCGCCTCTTTCTCCAGCCGCGGCAGCGCCTTCTCCAGCGTCTGCAGGTCGGCGAGGATCAGCTCGGTGTTGATGGTCTCGATGTCGGACATCGGGTCGATCCGGCCGTCGACGTGCACGACGTCCGGGTCGTCGAACACGCGGATGACCTGGCAGATCGCGTTGGCCTCGCGGATGTTCGCGAGGAACTTGTTGCCGAGCCCCGCGCCCTCGGACGCGCCCTTCACGATGCCCGCGATGTCCACAAAGGACACCACGGCGGGCACGGTCTTCTCCGACGAGAAGATCCCGGCCAGCCGGTCCAGCCGCGGGTCCGGCAGCGGCACGACGCCGACGTTGGGCTCGATCGTGGCGAACGGGTAGTTCGCGGCGAGCACGTCGTTGCGCGTCAGCGCGTTGAACAGGGTGGACTTGCCGACGTTGGGCAAGCCGACGATACCGAGGGTGAGACTCACGGCCGGTAAGTCTACGTGCTGCGCGCGGACCGTCGCCGACCCGGTAACGTCGTGTCGGTTTTCCGCCAGTCAGAGCTCTCACCTGCTGGCATCATCGACCACATGGCTACCTCGACCATCCCCATCTGGCGCGACACCGAGCGCTGCTACCGCGCGGTGACCGCCCGCGACCAGCGGTTCGATGGCCAGTTCATCATGGCGGTGCGCACCACGGGCATCTACTGCCGCCCGTCCTGTCCGGCGCTCACGCCGAAGGCGCAGAACGTCCGGTTCTACCCCACGTCGGCAGCCGCGCAGGCCGGCGGTTTCCGCGCTTGCCGCCGCTGCCTGCCGGACGCGGTCCCCGGTTCGCCGGACTGGAACGTGCGCGCCGACCTGGCCGCCCGCGCGATGCGACTGATCTCGGACGGCCTGGTCGAGCGCGAAGGCGTGCCCGGCTTGGCCCGTCAACTCGGCTACTCGGAACGCCAGCTCGGACGCGTTTTGACAGCCGAACTGGGCGCAGGCCCGATCCGCCTCGCCCGAGCACACCGCGCCCACTCGGCGCGCTTGCTGATCGAGATGTCGCAGCTGCCGCTCACCGATGTCGCATTCGCAGCCGGGTTCTCCAGCATCCGGCAGTTCAACGAGACCATCCGCGAGGTGTTCGCGACGACCCCGTCGCAGCTCCGAGCAGCTTCGCTTCGCCGCGGAAACCGCAACGAACCCAGCGGCGCGACGCGGCTCAGCCTTCGCCTGCCGTTCCGTGCCCCGTTCGACGCCGCGAGCGTGCTGAACTACCACGCCTCGCGGGCGTTGCCAGGCATCGAAGCCGTCTCCGACGACGGCTACGGCCGCACCTTGCGCCTGCCGCACGGCCCGGCGTCAGCGTGGGTCAGCCCGCGCGCCGGTTACGTACAATGCGACCTGGCTCTCTCGGACCTACGCGACCTGAGCAGCGCCGTCAGCCGCGTACGACGCTTGTTGGACCTGGACGCCGACCCGGAAGCCGTCTCGCGTGTGCTCTCCGCCGACGATGCGCTGGCCCCACTGGTCGCCGCCGTCCCCGGCATCCGCGTGCCAGGCGCTGTCGACGGCCCGGAAGTCCTGCTCCGCACCCTGCTCGGCGAGGACGTGGCCGACGTTGTCGAACTCGGCGAGCCTGTCCCACCCGCCGACCCGCCCATGGACACCCTGACAACCCTTTTCCCGACCCCGTCCGCCATCGCCGAGGCAGAGGTAAAACCCCTGGTCAAGAAAGTCGCCGCCGCAATCGTCGGCGGTGCACTGGACCCGCACGTAGGCCGCGACGCGGACGAGCTCCGCACCGAAATGCTCGCGGTCGGCGTCGACCCCGCCACCGCCGACTACGTCGTGATGCGCCTGCTCGGTGCCCCCGACGTCCTGTTGACCGCCGACCCAGCCGTCCGCCGAGGCGCGGCCGAGCTGGGCATCGACCTGGCGACGTCCGCGCGCGGCTGGCAGCCGTGGAGTTCGTACGCCAGCCGGTATCTCAGTTCCCGAACCGCTTGAGGAGACTTTTCCCGTGCCCACCGCCTTCTGGTCCACTTTGGACACACGCATCGGCCCGTTCACCGCAGTAGTGACCGGCGACGGCGCCGTACTGGCCTCCGGCTGGACCGCCGACGTCGCCGAGCTGACACCCCTCATCTCGCCGTCCCTGGCCCCGGCGGCTCTGACCGAACGCCGCGACCTGGGCCCCGTGACGACCGCAATCCGCCGCTACCACGGCGGCGACCTCGACGCCGTCGCCGACATCGAGGTACGCCAACGCTCGGGCCCGTTCCGCGAGCACGCCTGGGAGATGCTGCGCAAAATCCCAGCAGGCAGCCCGGTGAGCTACGCGGAGTACGCCGCCCTCTCCGGCAACCCGTCGGCAGTCCGCGCCGCAGCAACTGCCTGCGCCCGCAACGCTGCGGCTCTGTTCGTGCCGTGCCACCGGGTGGTGCGGACTGGCGGAGCGATCGGCAACTTCCGCTGGGGCGTCAACGCCAAGCGGTGGCTCCTGCACCACGAAGAGTCCGCCTGACGATCCGCTACGGGTCGGGGGTTGGCTTGGCTGGCTCAAGTTGGCTTGGCTGGCTCAAGTTGGCTTGGCTGGCTCGGGTCGGCAGGCTGGCTCGGGTCGGCTGGGCTGGGCCGACGCGGCGAGCGTGGTTGGGGCGGCTTGGCTGGCTCGGGTCGGCGGCCTGGGTCGGCTGGGCTGGGCCGGGTCGGCAGGCTGGCTCGGGTCGGGTCGGGCCGGGCCGGGCCGGGTCGGCTGGGCTGGGCCGACGCGGCGAGCGTGGTTGGGGCGGCCAGGCCGACGTGGCGAGTCTTGCTGAAGTGACCGGGCTGAGCCCGCCGCTTCAGCAGCGTCCCGCCGCAGCACTCGGCCCGCCACCGCAACGGCCGCCCGCCGCAGTGTTCAGCCCCGCTCACCAGCCAGCGACACCCGGCTAGGCGAACTGCGAGCATCACGACGTGACTGTCGCGCTTCCCTCACCACACCAGCCGCACAGCACCAGCGGCTTTGCGGCTGTGGCCACGCAACATGCTTCGCGGTCGACGCTCCGCGGCCAGCCAGCACCTTGACACCAGCTTCCGGCTTGCCCGCTTCCAGCTCAGTCCGTTTCCAGCCCAGCCCGCTTCCAGCCGAAACGTCCGGCTACCCGGTCACAAGCCAGCCCCGCCATCCAGCCGCACCAACCGTTTGGCCGCCGCGCGCCCCAGTCATCGGCTGCTCAGCCATCCGGCCACGCGGCCAGCCCAGCGGCAACTCGGTGCAGGAGCCAACCGCCGTCCGGCGCAGGCTCATCCTGCTCTCGTCAAGCCATCTGCAGCTCCACTCTCGACCCGGTGCGGGACTTCCGCACCCGCAGCCGCGTGGGGATGCGCTGGCGGAGTTCCTCGACGTGCGACACCAGGCCCACCACGCGGCCGCCAGCGCGGAGTTCGTCGAGGATGTTCATCACCACGTCCAGCGTTTCGGCGTCCAGGGTGCCGAAACCCTCGTCCACGAAGAGGGTGTCGAGCAGCGCGCCGCCGGTTTCGCCTGCCACCACATCGGCCAGACCCAGCGCCAGCGACAGCGACGCGAGGAACGACTCGCCGCCCGACAGCGTTTTCGCTGGGCGCACCGCGCCGGAGTAGTCGTCCAGCACGTCGAGGCCGAGGCCGCCCCTAGTGCCGCGCGCGCCGGCCGCGTCCGAGTGCACGAACGAATAGCGGCCCTGGCTCATGGTCCGCAGTCGTGCGGTCGCCGCGAGCGCGACCTCTTCCAGCCGGGCAGCCAGGACATACGAGCGCAGCGACATCTTCCGCGCGTTCTGCCCTCGTCCATTGACCACTTCGGACAACGCCCGGAGTTCGGCGTGTTCCTCCTCCAACGGCACCAGCTCCGACAGTGCCTTGCTCAACCGCCCGGCCAGCTTCACCAGTTCGCGGTGCTGCGCCGAAACCGCTTGCTGCGCGGCGAAAGCGGTATCCGCGCGAGCCCGCGTCTCCTTCGCTTGCTCGGCCAGCGGCGCGACGTCCACCGCGTCGTCCGGCGAGATCCCGAACAGTTCCGGTTGCGCGAGCATCTCCCGCGCACCGGCGGCGGTCGCTTCCGCCTCGGCGAGGCCCTGTTCGAGCTTCGTGATCTGCTCTTCGGTCCGGACGGCGGCGCGCATTTCCACCAGAGTCGAGAAACCCTTGGCATGCAACGAGATTTCCACCAGATCCCGTTGCTCCGCAAGCCGGGCCTCCGCCCCGGACACCGCCGTGTGCGCCTCCGCCGCCAGGTCGAGCGCGCCGGCGAACGTGAGCAGGTGCTGCCGCCGGGCGGGAACGTCCGGGAACTCTCCTCGGCCCGCGACCAGCCGCTGCTCGCGCTCGGCCATCCGCTCGTCCAACGCGCGGATCTCGCCGTTCGCCTCGGTAACCGTCTGCTCGGCGAGGCGACGCTGTTCGGCCAACTGCTCGGCACCGCGCTCCAGTTCAGTGACCTTCGTGTTCAGCTGGTCCTTGCGCTGCGCCTTCTCGGAGAGTTCGGCGACGTGCGTCCGGGCTTCAGTCAGCGCGGTCGCGATCTCCTCCGCAGTACGCCCGTCCAACCGTTCGCGCAGGGAGACAGCCCGTGCCTTGGCCTCTTCCAGCGCGGACACCACTCGCTGGCGCAACGCGGACGCCTTCTGCTCGGCTTCTTCCGCAGCACGTTCTTCGGCCGCGTCCACCAATGGCGCGTCATGGTTCGCCGGTGCCGGATGTTCGGCCGACCCGCACACCGGGCACGCCGCTCCCTCGGCCAAGCCAGCAGCCAGCTCTGCTGCCATCCCGTCGAGACGCCGCTCGCGGAGATCGAGCCGACGTTGCCGAGCCGTCTGGTGCTCGTCGACCACTTCGCGCAGTTTCGCTTCACCACGCTCGACTCTGGCCTCAGCTGGTGGCAACTCCTCGGCTGCACGAGTGAGCACCATCAGCTCTTCGACGCGAGATTTCGCACCGTCCAGCTTCGCCGCCGCTTCTCCGGCTACCGTCGCTTCAGCACGCGCAGCGGCAATCCGACCGGGCAGCTCGGCCAACCGCTCGGCGAGCCCAGCAACTTGCTCGGCGGCTTTCTCCGCGGCTTTCTGCCGCTCCGCGCGGCGTTGTTCGTCGCTCTTCTGCTGGTTGGCTTCCGCGGCCAACTCGGCGAGAGCGCCCGCCTCCTCGCGAACGGAGCCCGCGCGCTCGCGCAGGTCCGCGACCGCGAGCCCGACCGCGTCGAAGCCGAGGTCGGCGAGATCTCGGATCCGATCGGCCACCAGCACCTGCGCATCGCCGAGTTCGGCCGTACGCCGGTCCATCAACTCAGCCTCGGGAACCACCGCGGCAGCACGCCGAGCCGCTGCGATTTCTTCCGTCCACTCAGCACGTTCGGTCGCCTGCTCGGCGATCTGCGCCAGCCGGGTGTGCGCGGTGCGGACCCGGCGGATCTTTTCCGCGTCCTCTTCCGCCTCGCGCAGCGCGACCTCAGCGGACTTCGCCGCCGAACGTGCTTGCCCTGCCTCGGTTTCCGCCGCCTCGGCCTGGACAGCGATCTCGGCCAGCACAGCCTCGACCCACTCCGGCCGCCCTTCCTCCGGCGGTTCCTGCTGCGCTTCCTGGGCGTAGCGGGCGAGCAGCTCGCGGACCTCCTGCTGCCGCTTTTCCAGCGCACGGCCGCGTTCCGCGCGAAGGTCCGCGAACCAGCGTTCGACGTCGGAGAACCGCTCGGTGCCGAAAAGCCGTTCCAGCAGCTTCTCGCGCTCGGTGGTGTCGCTGCGGAGAAACTTCGCGAATTCTCCTTGCGGCAGCAGCACAACCTGGAAGAACTGCGGTGCCGTCATGCCCAGCAGCCGCTCGACGGTGCGCGCCACCTCGTCGATGCGGATGCTCCCGTCCGGCGGCAGCCCGGCGGGCGGTTCGCCTACCCAGGTCAGCGAAACCCGGGCCTGCTGCGTGGTGAATCCGTCGCCGCGTTTCTTCGGCCGCTGGTACTCCGGGCTGCGCACGATCCGCAACCGCTGGCCCTGCACGGTCAGCTCCAGCACGACCTCGGTCTGCCGATCCGGTTCGGCGAGATCGCACCTCAACCGCTTGACGTCGCCGCGCGCGCCCGGCACCACGCCGAACAACGCGAACGCGATCGCGTCGAGCAGCGTGGTTTTGCCCGCTCCGGTGTCGCCGTGGAGAAGGAAGAGACCGTCGGTGCCAAGGGCGTCGAAGTCCACCACCTCCCGCCCCGCGTAAGGGCCGAAGGCTTCTACCTCCAGCAGATGCAGTCTCACAGCTTCTCCACCGCCGCCCGGTTCGCTGCTTCGAGCGCCAGGTGCACGAGCCGCTCCTCGCGTTCGCTCGGCGGAGCGCCACGGCAATCGTCGAGGAAGCTGCGCGCGATCTCGATGTCGCTGCGCCCGCGCACCGCCTCGGCGTACTTCAGTTCGGTGCCGGCGACCCCGCCGTCGGGCCGCCAATCCATGTGCACCGCATAGGGAAAACGGTCCTGCAGCAACCGCATCGCGTCGATCGGGCGCACTCGATCGGTGACCGTGATCGAGAGGAAATGCTCGCGCCATTGCTCGTGTTCCGGGTCTTCGAGCAAAGCGGCGAGCTCGCCGGAGAGCGTCGCGAGCGGACGCGGCACCGGCAGCTCATGCCGGCGGACCTCGGCCAGACCGGTCGCGTCGAGATCCACGAACCACACCGATTTCCGTTGCCGCGCTTCGGAGAACGAGTACGCCAGCGGACTCCCGGAGTACCGGAGGCGTTCCGCGAGCGTCTGCGGTCCGTGCAAGTGCCCGAGCGCGACGTAGTCCACGCCGTCGAACACCGAGCCGGGAACCTGCTCGACTCCGCCCACCGCGATGGTGCGTTCTGATTCGCTGGCCTCGCCGCCGGTGACGAAAGCGTGTGCCAGCACTACGGATCGAGCCCCCGGACGACTGGCCAGGTCGTCCCGCACCCGCCGCATCGCCTCGCCGAGCACACCGGTGTGGCCGCGCGCCTCCGGCACGCCCAGCGCGTGCCGCGACGGCTCGGGTTCGAGATACGGGATGCCGTAGAACGCGACCGCGCCGTGTTCGTCGTGCAGCACAACGGGTTCCGCGATGCCTTCGACTGTCGCGCGGACGTGCAGCCCGCCCGCCGCCGCGAACTCGGCGAACGCGCCCAGCCGCGCGGCCGAATCGTGGTTGCCAGGCGTGACCACGAGTTCCGCGCCGGCCCGGCGGATGCGGGTCATTGCGGCCGTGGCGACGCGGACGGCTTCGGCGGACGGCACCGCTCGGTCGTAGATGTCACCGGCCACCACCACGACGTCGACCGACTCGCGGTCGACGAGTTCGGCGATGTGCGTGAGGGCGGCCTCCTGTTCGGTGAGCAGATCGGCGCCGTGGAACGTGCGGCCGATGTGCCAGTCAGACGTATGGAGGACTCTCACGGCGACCACGTTAGGAGCAGACCCCGACGAAATCCCGGAGGCACGCCGATGCCCCACTCGAACGTGTGTACGAAGCCGATCAGGTCCACTGCGGACACGCCCAGCCTCGAATCTGGAAAGTCGCAGGTCAGCTACGCAGCGCGACCGCGGGTGCCGGTTTTTGTCGGTGGGGTCCGCCATGATGTCTCGCGTCCGGACACCCGCCGGACCCGACGGAGAGGAGGACCGGGTGGAGACGGTGATCACCACCGCGGCCGTCGTGCTCGCGCTGCTCCTGTGCGTCGCGGTTGTCGCGCTGTGGCGGCTGTACAACGACGGAATGCGCCGCGCCGACGCGGCCGCGCGGCTCGTGGCCACGGAGCGCGCGAAAGGCGACCAGCAGCAGCTCGCGCTGCGCCGGTACGAGGTGGCGTTCGCGTCGATTCACGGCCGCGGCGAACTCGGCGAACAGGTGCTCGTGGAGACCGCGCGCGCACTCGGACTGCGGGAGGGACTGCACTTCACCCTGCAGACCGATTTGGGCGGCGGTGGAAGCGCGAAACCCGACCTGGTGCTGAACGTCGGCGGCGGCCGGGCGGTGCCGGTCGACGCGAAGGCAAGCATGGCCATCTGGGCGGAGGCGGTCGAGACCGACGATCCGGAAGAACGGCTCGACGCGCTGCGCGTCCACGTCCGGCAGCTGCGCTCCCGCGCGGCGGAGCTGGCGGGCAAGGGCTACCAGCGCTGGGCGGACGCGATTTACGGCACCATCATGTTCGTCCCGTCCGACGCGGCCGTGGTCGCCGCGCTCGACACCGATCCCGAACTGCTGCGCTGGCTGATCGACCGCCGCGTCTTCCTGTGCGGCCCCACGGGATTCGGGGTGCTCGCGTCCGCAGCGCTGTTCGCCGCCAGCGACCGGGCGCTCGTCGAGGACGTCGAGCAAGTGCGCGCGGGTGCCGCCGCCGCGCACCGAGCCGCCGGCAATGCGGTGGAGGCGCTGAATCTGTCCTCTACGCACCTGCAGCGCTTCGTCTCGGCCCGCCGCCGGGAACTCGAGGCGCTGGAGTCGTTCCGTGCGTCGGTCGCGCCGCTCACCGACGCGTCGGGCAGTCCGGCGCCGGTACCGCAGCTTCGGAAGGGAGACGAGGTGGCAGCTGGTTGAGGTCGCGGCGCGATGGCCGCGGGCTCGACAGTCGCGATCGGACGATCGACGATCTCGTCTTGCGGGACGGGTTCGGCGGCGTGGCTTGCTGGCGTCAGGATGACGGCATTGGGTTCGCGGGGCGTGGGCTGATGCTCTCGCGCGTGGAGCGCGCTTGAAGCCTGGCCGTGCTGTTGGGGAGGGCGAGGTTTCGGTTGCCCGGCCCAATGGCACGACGGCCGTGCGGACTTGGCGGGCGCGCACGTGGCGAAACAGTTCGCCGAAATGCGGCCGGGGCACGGATCCGGTGGCGCGGTCGCGAGCAGGCACGTTCCGACGAGCCGGACCCTGCAGCGCGGTCTAGCGGCGGAAGCCGCAGCAGCACGGTCTGGCGGCATTGGCCTCGGCGGCTCGTCGCGGCGGAGCAAGCCAGCCCCGGTGACGTGGGCGTCGGGAGCAAGCCAGGGCACGGCGGCCGGGCGGACCTGGGCATCAGCGGTGCGTTCCGCCGGAGCCCCGCCACGGCACTGCGATCTGGCGGTGTGGGCCCTGGCGGTGCGATCCGGCACTGCGAGTCTCGGCGGCGCGATCTGGGTTGGCATCGTCCGGCGGGAGTGAGCCTGGGCGCGGGAGCGGCTGAGCGTCCTAGCTCGGTCCGGCTCGGGCGCCCTGGCGCTCTTCGCACGCAGAGCGCGAGAGCTCCCTCGGGAGTCGCCGTGGGCGGTAGCGCATCGCGGTGGCGAGGTAGGCGTCCAAGGTGAGTTGAGCGCCCTCCCGGTGAGCGGTGGGCCGGGGGCCTCCGGATCATGCGTCGGCAGCCGAGACCGTCACACGGCCCAAGCGGTCATGGCCGGCCATCCGCGACAGCTGGCGGCTTGCGGCTGAGCGTGGAGGCGCGGCAGGCGCGCACCACGGTCTGGATTGCCCGGAACGAACAGCGAAGTCCAGGTTGGACACTGCGGCGGGGCGAGCGAAAGGGCATGGTTCCGACGTCGCGCGGGCAGGATCTGGACGCTCAGGTGCCTCACGGGAACGTCAATTCCCGGTCAAGTTCCAGAACGGCGAATGTTCCGGAACAGGACCGGTGGCGCCGCCGTCGCCGTCGTCGGCTCGTGGCATAGCCTGGGGTCAGCGCAGGGCCGGGAAACGGGCAGCTAGGCCATACCGCCGGTATCACCGCTGGTCAGAGGTCTGGTCCACCGGTTCCCCGTCCGGCGGAGCGGTACGGGCAGGCCGTACCGCGGGTACCGCTCGACCGAACTAAATGTCATGCGGTCGAGTGGCCGCTTCGTGCTGTCCTCGGCAGTGCCAACAAGATCGTGACAAGTACGGGCTACGGTGTGCCTCGTGACCGCGATACGCGATCGCCAGAGCGATCCTGATGCCGATGACGCCCCCGTGCCGTGGGACGAGCGTCTCGTCGTCGGCACGAGGCGCGGCCTGCCCTGGTGGGCGGCTGTGCTCGTGGGCTTCGGCTTGGCAGTGCTCGGCGCCATCATCGACGAGAAGTCCACCGGCAGCCTCGGTTTTGTTTTCAAGGCGGGCTACTTCCTCGGGGCCGTGATCGCGGTCGGTGCCGTGCAAAGACGCGGGCTGTTCGGTCCGATGGTGCAGCCGCCGCTGGTGCTCGCCGTCACCGTGCCTGGCGTAGTACTGCTGACCGGCGGGGGTCCGGAAGCGAGCGACACCCTGTCGAAGCTGCTCAACATCGGGACGCCGCTGATCAAGGGCTTCCCGACGATGGCGGTCACCACTGGCGTCACTCTGCTGTTCGGCTTCTTCCGGATCTACCGCGAACGCGACCCGGACGCGCCGGTCAAGATCAAGGACGGCAAGGTTCCGCGCACTCGGGACGAGGACGACGACAAAGCCGCCAGCCGTCCGCGCTCGCGGCCGCCTGCCGGTCGCGCCGGGCAGTCCGGCCAGACGCCGCCTCCGGGCAACCGTCGCCGTCCGCCGCGGGATCGGGATCTCGACGCTCCTCCGCCGCGACGGCCGCGTCCGCCTGGCGAGCCGGGTGCCCGGCCGCGGCGTGAGCCGATGGACCCGAACGCTCCGCGCGGTGGTCGCAAGCCGCCGCCGGAGGGGCGTCGTCCCCGGCCGCCGGAGGGCGATCCGCGCCGTCGTGATCCGCGGGGTGACGCACCGCCGCCGCGTCGTCGGCCGCGTGGGGACGAGCCGCCGCCTGGGCGTCCGCGTCCGCCTCGCCGGGAACCGCCCCGCCGTCAACGTCCTTGGGAAGACGAGGGCTGACCGAGTAGCGCAGGAAACTGGACGACGCGACGAGGGCTGAGCGAGCACGCGAGGCACGCCGGAGTCGGACAGCACAAGGCAAACGAGAAAGGCCGCCGATCCCCGCGCTGGGGGTCGGCGGCTTTTTCGTTGCGGCTAAAGGGATTCTCTCGTCCCGGGTCGTGGCTCAGCACGAATTACCGCACAGCTCAGCGGCCCAAGCATTCCGGAAGCTCTCCCGTCGAGCGCGCATCAGCTCTCACGACTGCGGTACAAGCTTTGCAGGCGCGCGCCAAAAGCACCCGACCGGACTTCCCCGGCCCAATACCGCAGCACCTAACGAAAGCCCGCGGCAAGGTAAGAGAAAAAACCCTCAGGACTCCGACTTCACAGCCTTCCGAAGCTCCTTCGGCAACGCGAACGCGATCTTCTCGTTCGCCGTGGTCACCTCGTCCACCTGCCCGTACCCGCGCTCGGCCAGCCACTTCAGCAGGTCCATCACCAGCACGTCCGGCACCGAGGCCCCGGACGTGACCCCGACCGTCGAAACGCCTTCCAGCCAGGCCTCGTCGATCTCCGAAGCGAAGTCGATCAGGTGCGAAGCCGACGCGCCGGCCTTCAGCGCGACCTCCACCAGCCGCTTCGAGTTCGACGAGTTCTTCGAGCCGACGACCAGCACCAGATCGCATTCCGGGGCCATCGCCTTGACCGCGACCTGGCGGTTGGTGGTGGCGTAACAAATGTCGTCGCTGGGCGGGTCGGCCAAGGTCGGGAAGCGATCGCGCAGCTGGTCGACGCGTTCCATCGTCTCGTCCACCGACAGGGTGGTCTGCGACAGCCAGATCACCTTCGACGGATCGCGCACGTCGACCTTGTCGACGTCCTCGGGCTTGTCGACCAGCTGCACCTTGTCCGGCGCTTCGCCCGCCGTGCCCTCGACCTCCTCGTGGCCCTCGTGGCCGATGAGGAGGATGTCGTAGTCGTCCTTGGCGAAACGGTTGACCTCTTTGTGGACCTTGGTGACCAGCGGGCAGGTCGCGTCGATGGTGCGCAGGTTCCGCTCGGCGGCCTCGGCGTGCACCGCCGGCGAGACGCCGTGCGCGGAGAACACCACGAGCGCGCCCTCGGGCACCTCGGAGGTCTCGTCGACGAAAATCACGCCGCGTTCGCGCAGGGTATCGACGACGTGCCGGTTGTGCACGATTTCCTTGCGCACGTACACCGGCGGCCCGTACAGCTCAAGCGCCTTCTCGACGGCGACGACCGCGCGATCAACGCCGGCGCAATACCCGCGCGGCTTCGCGAGCAGCACGCGTTTGGCGGCGCCGGACCGGGAGATCGTCGGGGTACCGGCGGGTTCGGTTCCGGGACTCGCAGAAGTCATGCCTCCAGGGTACGGGCAGTGCCGATCCGGGGTTGAAGTCCTCGTTCGGATGATGGCGGCGGCCATTCAGGCTGTGCCGGGCGTCACGTCCGGCGCCCCAGGCCACCCGTTCGGTTGGGCAGAACAGCCCTGATACGGCACGCTGGACCCATGAAGCCACTCCCGCTCCCCCTCCGGGTCGCCGCGGGCCTCGCCGTCACCACCGCCGAGCGGGTTCGTGAGCTCCCGAAGCAGCTCACCGGCCTGCCGGTCACCGTCGTGAGCCAGGTGCTGCAGCTGTCCATGCGCGTCCAGCAGCAGGTCACCGAGCTGGCCATCAAGGGCGACGACGCGCTGTCGATGCTGCGCCCGGTCGAGGACACGCCCAGCTGGGCCACGTTCGACGAGGACGCCGAACCCGAGTTCACTCCGTCCCGGCCCACGCTCGTGCCGGTCGACGACCTGCCCGAACCGCGCACCAACGGCCACCGGGCGCAGCCGCCGGACACCATCGACGATCCGTGGGTCGAGGAGACCCGCGCGCTCGCCGAGGAGCACTCCGAGGGCGAGAACGACAGCTCCGGCCCGGCCGGGCTGGGCAATTACGACGAGCTGACCCTGCCGCAGCTGCGCGCTCGGCTGCGTCGGCTGACCGTGCCCCAGCTGGAAGAGCTGCTGGAGTACGAGAAGGCCAACGCCGACCGCGCGTCGTTCGTCGGCATGCTCGCGCGGCGGATCGGCAATGCGCGCAAGGCCGAGGAACAGCCGGGCGACCCCGCGGAAGGCCAGTGAGCAACGACCCCGCCACCAGCGCGGAGAACCCGTGGCCGGTCCGCACTGTCGCGCGCAAGATCGGCGACTGGGTCCACCGGCTCGGCGACGTCTGGGTCGAAGGCCAGGTCACGCAGATGAACGCGCGGCCCGGCACGCAAACCGCGTTCCTGACCCTGCGCGACCCGTCCGCGGACGTCTCGATGTCCGTCACCTGTCCGATGTGGCTGGTGCGCGAGCTGCCGACGCCGCTGCGCGAAGGCGACCGAGTGGTCATCCACGCCAAGCCGTCGTTCTTTTTCGGCCGCGGCACGCTGAGTCTGCGCGCGGACCAGATTCGCGCAGTCGGCATCGGCGAACTGCTCGCGCGG
Organism: Amycolatopsis sp. M39; assembly: GCF_001651785.1. Taxonomy (NCBI): domain Bacteria; kingdom Bacillati; phylum Actinomycetota; class Actinomycetes; order Pseudonocardiales; family Pseudonocardiaceae; genus Amycolatopsis; species Amycolatopsis sp. M39. The sequence continues at coordinate 478,121 of NZ_LWSF01000001.1, read as the reverse complement.
ATTGAACGGCTGCGCAAATTACTGGCTGCCGAGGGAATGTTCGCCCGCGAGCGGAAGCGCCCGATTCCCTTTCTGCCCAAGGGAATCGGGCTGATCACCGGACGCGCGTCAGCGGCTGAGCGGGACGTGCTGGCGAACGCGCAGGCGCGCTGGCCGCACGTGTTGTTCAAGGTGCTGAACACCGCCGTGCAGGGTTCGCAGGCGGTGCCGCAGATCCTCCGCGCACTGTCCATATTGGACAAAGACCCGGACGTCGACGTGATCGTCATCGCCCGCGGCGGCGGCAGCGTCGAGGATCTGCTGCCGTTCTCCGACGAAGCGCTGTGCCGGGCGGTCGCGGCCGCGGGCACGCCGATCGTCAGCGCGATCGGGCACGAACCGGACACCCCGCTGCTCGACCACGTCGCCGACCTGCGCTGCTCCACTCCGACCGACGCGAGCAAGCGCATCGTGCCGGACGTCCGCGAGGAAACCGCGCGGGTGCGGCAGATGCGCGACCGCGGCCGGCGCGCGCTGCACGGCTGGGTCGACCGGGAGACGCGGCTGCTGACCCAGCTGCGCAGCCGTCCGTCGCTGGCCGATCCGCTGGGTCCGATCGAACGCCGCCTCAGCGATATCGAGATGCACCGCGAACGCGGCCGTCGCGCGATGCTCAGCCTGCTCGCCAAGGATCAGGCGGAAGTCGCGAACGCGCGAGGCAAGCTGGCCGCGCTCGGCCCCGCGGCCACGATGGAGCGCGGATACGCCGTCGTCCAGTTCACGGATTCCGCAGGCAACCTCCACGTGCTCCGCTCCGTCTCCCAGGTCGAGGACGGAGCGCAGCTGCGCGTACGGGTCGCCGACGGAGCGGTCCACGCGGTGGCCGAGTCCGTCGAGCCGACGACACCCGTACCGGAAGGAGACCGGCCGTGATGCACCGGGCCCCGGCGTTCCTCCCGCTCACGGTGGACGCCGCCGCCCGGCTNCGCCCGGCTCGATGCCGGTCTTCTCCTGCGGCAGGCCCTGGTCACCGACCGCGCGGCCGACGAATGCTGGACAGCGCTGCTCGCCGGCTGCGGCACTGCGGCCCGGCGCGGGCTGGCACCGCAGCTCAGGCGGCTGTCCGAGGCGACGTCCGAGCACGTCGGCGTCCGGTGGTGGTTCGCCGAGGGGACCGGGCATCGGCGACGCGTGGCGAGCGCGCAGGAGAACCTCGAGGACGCCATCGCCGACGGTGACGGGCAGGAGTTCGCGCTGGCGTTCGTCGGATATGACCACGCGATGGCCAGCGCGGTGGTCGCCTGCCCACAGCGGGCCAGACCCGGTTCCCGGGGAATGTCGGCCGAGCGCGGTAGTCTGCGCCGACAGCCCCGTGCACCACAAGGTCGGAGAACGTGAGCGAAGCAGACACCGCCGGACTCGGTTACGAGCAAGCCCGCGACCAGCTCGTCGAGGTCGTGAAGGAGCTGGAGGCCGGCGGGCTTTCCCTGGAGCAGTCTCTTGAGCTCTGGGAGAAGGGCGAGCGGCTCGCCAAGGTGTGCGAACGGCATCTGGAAGGCGCCCGCGAGCGGATCGAGGCCGCGCTGGCCTCGGTGGAGACCGACGACGCAGAGTGACGTGCACCATGCGTGGCTGAATCGGTCAGGTGGTTCCGGGATCTGACAGACTGGGCACCCGCTGACGAACCGTGTTCCGGGAGGCCACCATGACCACCGCCAGTGACCGCAGCCGACGCGAAGCGCCTGACCGCAACCTCGCCATGGAACTGGTGCGGGTGACCGAGGCAGCCGCGATGGCGGCCGGCCGCTGGGTCGGCCGCGGCGACAAGATCGGCGGCGACGGGGCTGCCGTCGACGCGATGCGCCAGCTCGTCTCCACCGTCTCGATGCGCGGCGTCGTCGTCATCGGCGAGGGCGAGAAAGACGAAGCGCCGATGCTGTTCAACGGCGAAGAGGTCGGCAACGGCGACGGCCCGGACTGCGACGTCGCGGTCGACCCGGTCGACGGCACCACGCTCATGGCGAAGGGCATGCCGAACGCGCTGGCCGTGCTCGCCGTCGCCGAACGCGGCGCGATGTTCGACCCGTCCGCGGTGTTCTACATGGAGAAGCTGGCCGTCGGCCCGGACGCGGCGGGCAAGGTGGACATCTCCGCCCCGGTCGCGGAGAACATCCGGCGCGTGGCGAAGGCGAAGAACTCCAGCGTCAGCGACGTGACGGTCTGCATCCTCGACCGGCCGCGGCACGAGCAGCTGATCAAGGAGGTCCGCGAGGCGGGTGCCCGGATCCGGTTCATTTCGGACGGCGACGTCGCCGGCGCGATCGCCGCGGCCCGGCCGACCACCGGCGTCGACATGCTGCTCGGGATCGGCGGCACGCCCGAGGGCATCATCGCCGCGTGCGCGATGAAGTGCCTCGGCGGCGAACTGCAGGGCAGGCTGTGGCCGAAGGACGACGCGGAGCGCGAGAAGGCGCTCGCCGCGGGCCACGACCTCGACCGGATCCTGCTGAACGACGACCTGGTCACCGGCGACAACGTGTTCTTCTGCGCGACCGGTGTCACCGACGGCGACCTGCTGCGCGGCGTCCACTACCGGGCGGGCGGCGCGACGACGCAGTCGATCGTCATGCGGTCCAAGTCCGGGACGGTCAGAATGATCGACGGCTACCACCGGCTCGAGAAGCTGCGGGCGTACTCGTCCGTCAACTTCGACGGCAACCTCGACCTCGACGAGGACGAGCGCGCGGTGCCTCCGCTTCCCTGATCTGCCAAGGAGTTTCCCGGTGTCGAAACGGCTGTTCGCACTGGTGCTGACTGTCCTCGCCGGAGTCGTGCTCAGCGCGGGCAGCGCGGTGGCCGGGCCGTCCATCGTCGGCGGGACCGACGCGGACCAGCCGTACCCGTTCGCGGTGTCCCTGCACACCTCGGGCGGCGCGCTGTTCTGCGGCGGCTCGCTGATCACGCCGACCTGGGTGGTCACCGCGGCGCACTGCCTGTCCGCGAAGGACCCGGCGACGATCGGGTTGCGCGTCGGCAGCAACGACGCGGAAGCGGGCGGCGAAACTCCGAAAGCGGCGGAATTCGTGCTGCACCCGCATTTCAACGCTGAAACGCAAACCGGCGACGTCGGCCTGATCCGGCTGACCGCACCGGTGAAGGCCGCGCCGATCGCGATCGGCGGTTCGGCGTCGCCGGGCACGGGCGTCCGGGTGATCGGCTGGGGCCAGACGTGCGCGACGCCCAATTGCGGCCCGGTGTCGAAGACGTTGCGCCAGCTCGACACACACCTGGTGGCGGGCGCGAAATGCACGGCGGCGTTCGACGGAACCTCCGAGCTGTGCACGGAAAGCCCCGGCGGATCCGGTTCGTGCTACGGCGATTCCGGCGGCCCGGAACTGATCCGCGACGGCGACCGGTGGGTGCTGGCCGGGATGGTCAGCCGCCCGGGCAACCGCTCGTCGACGTGCGGATCGGCTCCGTCGATCGCGACCTCGGCGGTGGCGTATCAGCCTTGGCTGGCGGAGAAAACCGGCTGATTCACTCGACGTTGCTCGAATGCCCCGGGAACAAATGCGCCTCGGGATTCAACGCCACCGCGATGTTGTTCACCGCCGTGGCCGCCTCGCCGAACCCAGTCGCGATCAGCTTCACCTTCCCCGGATACGCCGCCACATCCCCGGCCGCGTAAACGCGCGGCCGCGCCGTCGCCATCGTCGAATCCACCGAAATCGCGCGGTGATCGATTTCCAGCCCCCAGCTTTCGATCGGCCCCAGATCCGCGGTAAAGCCCAACGCCGCGACCACAGCGTCCGCGCGCAGCTGTTCGTCCGCACCGCCCGTTACCGTCACGTCGACCGCCGCCAGGGAACCGTCCGGGGCTTCGACAAAACGGGCCACCTCGGCGTCCGTGACCAACCGCACGCCCAGCTCCCGCACCTGCCGCACGATCGATTCCGCGGCCCGGAACCTCGCGCGACGGTGCACGAGCGTCACGCTCGCCGCGACCGGATGCAGCGCCAGGCACCAGTCGAAGGCCGAATCCCCGCCGCCGACCACGACGACGTGCTGGCCCGCGTGGGCCGCGAGTGCCGGGACGAAATGGACCATCCCGCGACCGAGCCAGCCGTCTCCGGCGGGCAGCGGACGGGGCGTGAACTCGCCGATGCCCGCGGTGATCAGTACCGCGCCCGCGCGCAGCACGTCGCCGCCGTCGAGAGTCAGTTCGAGACCGCCCTCGACGCTCTCCAGCTTCTCCGCCTTGCGGCCGAGCAGGTAGTCCGGCTTCCACGGGGCGGCCTGGTCCACCAGGCCCTGCACGAGATCCCGGCCGCGGACCGCGGCGAACCCGCCGACGTCGTAGATCATCTTCTCCGGATACATCGCGGTGACCTGGCCGCCCGGTTCGGGCAGCGAATCGACGACAGCCATCGACAGGCCGCGGAATCCCGCGTAGTAGGCGGCGAAGAGGCCGGTGGGACCGGCTCCGATGACGACGAGGTCGTAATCCATGAGGCTCGCTCCATGCCAGTGGTGGGTGGCGGTGATCGAGAACACAGCCGAGCTTACCGAGGTGGGCGACAACACCCAGCCGTAAACCGAAATCGGGGCCAGAATCGGGGTATGGCTGAACAGGAATACCGGATCGAACACGACACGATGGGTGAGGTCCGCGTCCCGGTCGACGCGCTCTACCGCGCGCAGACGCAGCGTGCCGTCGAGAACTTCCCCATCTCCGGCCGCGGTCTCGAGCGCGCCCAGATCCGCGCGCTGGGCCTGTTGAAGGCCGCCGCCGCCCGCGTGAACGCGCGCCTCGGCGTCCTGGACGCCGACGTCGCCGACGCGATCGCGAAGGCCGCCGACGAGGTCGCCGAGGGCCGCCACGACGAGCACTTCCCGATCGACGTCTTCCAGACCGGCTCGGGCACGTCGTCCAACATGAACGCGAACGAGGTCATCGCGACGCTGGCCACTCGCGCGCTCGGCCGCGACGTGCACCCGAACGACCACGTCAACGCGTCGCAGTCGTCCAACGACACCTTCCCGACGACGATCCACGTCGCCGCCACCGAAGCCGTTCTCACCGACGTCGTCCCCGCGCTGGAGCACCTCGCCGGCGCGATCGAGGCGCGCGCCGAGGAGTGGCAGGACGTCGTCAAGTCCGGCCGCACGCACCTGATGGACGCCGTGCCGATCACGCTCGGCCAGGAGGCGGGCGCGTGGGCCGCGCAGATCCGGTTCGGCATCGAGCGGCTGCAGTCCGGCCTGTCACGGCTGGGCGAACTGCCGATCGGCGGCACCGCGGTCGGCTCCGGCCTGAACGCGCCCGACGGCTTCGGCGCGGCGGTCTCGGCCGAACTGGCGCAGCTCACCGGGTTGCCGCTCACCGAGGCACGCAACCACTTCGAGGCGCAGGCGACGCAGGACAGCGTGGTCGAGACGTCCGGGCACCTGCGCACGGTCGCGGTGTCGCTGAACAAGATCGCGAACGACCTGCGCTGGCTGGGTTCCGGCCCGCGCACCGGCTTGGCCGAGCTGGCTTTGCCGGACCTGCAGCCGGGTTCGTCGATCATGCCGGGCAAGGTCAACCCGGTCATCCCGGAGGCGACGCTGCAGGTCGTCGCGCAGGTCGTCGGCAACGACGCGGCGGTCGCGTTCGCCGGCGCGGCGGGCAACTTCCAGCTCAACGTGAACCTGCCGGTCATCGCGCGCAACGTGCTCGAATCGGCGCGGCTGCTCGCCGCCGTCTCGCGACTGCTGGCGGACAAGGTATTCGCCGGGGTCACCGCGAACGTCGAGCGCGCGCGGCAGTACGCCGAAGGCTCGCCGTCGATCGTCACGCCGCTCAACAAGTACATCGGCTACGAGGAAGCGGCCGCGGTGGCGAAGCAGGCGCTCAAGGAACTCAAGACGATCCGCGAGGTCGTGCTGGAGCGCGGGTACGTCCGCGACGGCAAGCTCACCGAAGCGCAGCTGGACGAGGCGCTCGACGTGCTGCGGATGGCGCGCGGCGGCAAGTAGCGCTCAACCGAGCGTAGCGGCTCGTTCGGACATTTCCGGGCGAGCCGCTTCGCGTTTCCACAGTCCACATGCGACTCCCGCGGCGACCAGGGTGACCCCAGCCAGATCCTTGAGCTCGAACTGTTGCGCGCCGATCAATACCGCGACAGCCAGTCCGGACACCGGCATCAGCCCGATCAACACGCCCGCCCGGTCCGCGCCCAACTCGACGACGCAGCTGTACCAGAGCACAAAAGCCACTGCGGTCACCACGACGGCCAGCACCAGCAACGCGACGAGTTCGCGTGCGTTCGGCCACCGCCAGGCCCCGCCCGGATCGACCACCGTCCCGACCACGGAACCGCTTGCCGCAGCGGTGAAACAGCCCCACGTCGAGGTGGCCAACGGCCCGAGCCGCCGCAGCAATCCCACCGCGAGCAGGGTGAACGACGCCTCGCACAACATCGCCAGCGCAGCCAGCAACAGCCCTGGCGCGGAAGCGGATCCGCCGCCGGACAGCACCACGATGCCGAGCCCGGCCAGTACCGATCCGGCGACCGGAGCGGCGGACGGACGGCGACCGTCGAGCATCGGCGCGAGCACCGCGAGCACGAGCGGGCTGGCCCCGAGAAACGCCGCTACCGCACTGGGCTCCGCGTAGCGCTGCGCCAGCAGCAGACAGGCCTGGAACCCGATCATCCCGGCCGCGGCGAGCCCGAGCAGGGTTGGCAGATCGCCCAGTTTCGGCCGCGGCAGCGGACTGCGCGTGACCTTCGCCCAGCCCAGCAGCAGAAGGCCGCCCAGCGCGTACCGCAACGCCTGCCCGGTGATCACCGGATATCCGTCCAGCATGCCGGTGACCGGCACCGATCCGCCGACCAGCACCGCACCGGCCACCCCTGAAAGCACCATCAACCGTTTCACGCCGCTCAGTCTTCAGCCGAGAGTGGTCTATCCAGAAGGACCACTCAACCCTGGCCCAACTGGACCACTTCGCCGTATTGTCGAGGTCGTGGAAACCATCCGCGAACTGCTCCTGCCCGCCGCCACCGGAGGACACCGGGGCCGCGCCGTCGAGGTCGCGTTGCGCGACGCGATCCGCACCGGACGGCTGGCAGCCGGCACTCGGCTGCCATCGAGCCGCGATCTCGCGCGCCAGCTCGGGGTCGCGCGCGGCACCGTCACCGCGTTGTACGAGCAGCTCACCGCTGAGGGTTACCTGCTGAGCAAGCACGGGTCGGGCACTCGCGTCGCGCCGGTCGACGGTCCTGCGCCGAATCCTCGGGTCAGTGCAGCGAAAACGCCGACCTGGGAGTTCGACCTGCGCCCCGGACTGCCCGCGTTGTCGGCGTTCCCCCGGGCCGAATGGCTTGCCGCCGAACGAGAAGCCCTGAACGCGACGCCCGACCTAGGTCTCGGCTACCCCGATCCGACCGGCCATCCGGCGTTGCGGGCGGAACTGGCCGCCTACCTCGGGCGCGTCCGGGCGTTGCCGACGAACCCGGACGACATCGTGATCACCAGCGGAGCCGCGGAAGCGTTGTCGTTGCTGGCCGACGCCTTGCCGGACCAGCGCATCGCCGTCGAAGACCCGAGCCACCACGGCCAAGCGAACCTGCTTCGCGAGCACGGACTCGCTCCGGCCGGAATCCCGGTCGACGACAAGGGCATCAACGTCGACGCACTGTCCACTTCAGACTGTTCCGTCGTGTTGGTGACCGCCGCACACCAGTTCCCGCTCGGCGTCGCGTTGCATCCGGAACGCCGTCGGCAACTGCTTTCCTGGGCGGCGGAAACCGGCGGGCTCATCCTGGAAGACGACTACGACGCCGAGCATCGCTACGACCGGCCCGCGCTGGGCGCGATGCGTGCGCTCGCACCGGATCACGTCGCCTACATCGGCAGCGTCAGCAAAGTACTCGCACCAGCGCTGCGGATCGGCTGGCTGATTCCCCCGAGACGATTGCGCGACGCCGTGGCCCGGGTCAAGGAAATGCATGACCTCGGCTGCCCGCCGCTCCCGCAAGCCGCGCTCGCGCAGCTGATCGCCACCGGCGGTTACGACCGGCATCTGCGCCGCACTCGACGGCTGTACCGCGCTCGTCGCGACGCGCTTATCGAAGCCCTGACCCAACGTCTTCCGCAGTGGCAGCCGGTCGGGATCGCCGCCGGACTGCACCTGGTCGTCCGGCTCCCGGACGGCATCGATGACCTACGGCTGCAGGAAAAACTCGCCACGGCAGGCGTGCACGCTCCGGCTTTGTCGACTTATTCCCATGCTTCAGCCGGATATCCGGGTCTCGTGCTCGGGTACGCCGCGCTCCCGCCGGACCGGCTCCGCGCCGCCGTCGAGCGGATCGCGTCGGCCGGTTGAACCGCTGGTGAACACCTGGTGCACCAGGGAGGGGTCCCCCGGCTGACGCTTAGGGTTGTTCTCCTCGGGAGCGGGCAAGGGGGAGGCGACCGTGAGCTTCGGGGAAATAGTGCGAACACTCGCCGACGTGCTCACGTCCAGCCGCGGCATCGTGCCCATCGCCGTCGTCGCGGGCGCGACCATCCTCGCCCCGATCATCGACCGCTACGTAATCCGCCGCAGGCGGGTGATCTACCGGGAGCTCTACAACTCCAAAATCGGCCTCAACCCGGTCACGCTCAGCGACTCGGACAACGGTGCGGTACAAGCGGATCCGGAACTCGTGCGGACCGTGCAACTGCTGGAACCGCTCAGCGTGGTCGTGATCCGCATCCGCAACACCGGCAGCTTCGACATCGGCCCCGACGACTGGGAACACCCGCTGCAGTTCACCTTTGGCAGACGGGTGGTGTGGGACGCGCGCGTGTCCGACGCCAAGGACGGCTTGCGTGAAGTGGTCCGGAACGGACTCGAATTCTTTACTCATGATCAGCCTACGCCGGAAACCGGAACCGCGCGACTGTCCGGCGTGCGAGCGTTGCTGCCGCAGCGGCTCACCGCGCTGCTGCGGCAATCCGACGCACCGGCCGCCGCGGCACCGCAATGGCACGGCGTCCGCCTCGAACAGCTTTCGCTGAAACGACGGGAAAAGTTCAAACTCGTCGTCGTGCTGCGCGAGCCGGACAGCTGGCGCGGCGGGCCGTTGTCGAAGGAACTGGACGTCATCGGAAGGCTCAGCGGCGGGCGGATCAAAGACGAACGCAAACAGCGGTGGCTGTCGTGGCCGGTGGTCACGGGAGCGATCGGAGTGCTGCTGACCGGGGCGTTGCTGAGCATGCTCCTCGTCGCCGTGTCGCGCGGGTCCGAACCCGGCTGCGGCAACGGATCCCTCGCAGTGCACGGATCCAGCGCGTTCGCGCCGATCATGACCAGCGTCGCAACCGAGTACCAGAAGCGGTGTCCTGACGCGACGATCACGACCCAAGCGGACGGAAGCGTGTCCGCGGTGCGCGAACTGGGGCCGTTGCCCGCCGAACAAAAAGACAGCATGGCAGTGCTTTCCGACGGCAAGGCTTCCGACGCAGGGCCGGATCTGGTCCCGCAACCGGTCGCAGTGCTCGTGTACAGCTTGGTAGTAAACAAGACCGTCGGCGTCGACCGGCTGAGCGGCGAGCAGGTGCGCGAGATCTTCAGCGGGAAGTACACCAACTGGGCACAACTGCGCGAGGGCCCGTCGATCCCGGTCCGGGTCGTCGGGCGCGGGCAGGAATCGGGTACGCGCAAGACGTTCGAGGAGAAAGTGCTGGGCGCGGCCGAGCCGGGACTGTCGTCGGACGACTGCCGGACGCCGACCCGCGACCCGCACGCCACAGTGGTGCGCTGCGAACGCGGCAAGACCGACGAACTGCTGCGCGCCGTCGGCGACACCCCCGGCGCCATCGGCTACGCGGACGTGCCCGCGGCCAAGATCGCCGCGGCGCACGGCCGGCTCGCGATGGCAAAGCTCGACGACCGCTACCCCGACGTGACCAGCGTCGACGCCGGCTATCGCTTCTGGACGGTCGAGTATCTCTACACCAAGGGCGTGCCGGAGAACGATTCGCTGCTGAAACAGTTCATCGACTACCTGCGCAGCAGCACGGCGCGGGCGGAACTGCAGGACGCAGGGTACACGCCGTGTGTGACGAAACAGGGGCTGCTGGACCAGTACTGCACTCGTCCGGATGCCTGACCAGCTCTTTTTCACCCGGTCGAGGCTGGGGCGGGAGTTTTTGTCGGTGGCGGGGGCGATGATGGCCGGGTGTTGTTCACCGACCTCGTCACCGCCTCCGCCGAACTGGCGGCCACGCGGTCACGGAAAACGAAGATCGCCGTGCTGGCCACCGTGCTGCGCGCGGCCGAACCCGGCGAACTGCCCGCGGTGATCGCGTATCTCACCGGGCAGACCGCACAGGACCGGCTCGGTGCCGGCTGGCGCACGCTCGCCGATCTCGCCGTCGAACCCGCGGCCGCGCCTGCCGTCTCCGTGGCGGAGGTCGACGTCGCGCTCACGGAAGTCGCGGCCGCGGCGGGCGCGGGGTCGGTGAAGCGACGGGCGGAGGTGCTCACCGCTTTGTTCGCCCGGCTGACCCGTGCCGAGCAGGAGTTCGTGTTCCGGCTCGTCACCGGAGAGCTGCGGCAGGGCGCGCTGGAAGGCGTGATGGTCGACGCGGTCGCGGCGGCGGCCGAGGTGGGCATCGACCAGGTGCGGCGCGCGTTCATGCTGTCCGGACGGCTGCCGGTCACCGGGCAGGCGGCGCTGACCGGGGGCGCGGCGGCGCTCGCGGAATTCGGGCTGGAACTGGGCCGTCCGGTGCGGCCGATGCTCGCCTCGCCTGCGGAATCGCTGGAGGAAGCCGTGACCGAGCACGGCAACGCGATCGTCGAGTACAAAATGGACGGTGCACGGATCCAGGTGCACCGGCAGGGTTCGGAAGTGCGCGTGTACACGCGCACGCTGCGGGAAATCACCGGCAGCGTAGGCGAATTGGTCGAACTGGTGCGGGCGCTGCCGTGCGAATCGGTGGTGCTGGACGGCGAAACCCTCGCGCTCACCGACGAGGGGCGGCCGAGGCCGTTCCAGGAAACGATGAGCCGGTTCGGCAGCACGCGGGACGAACAGGTGCGGGCGTTGCTGCTGCGGCCGTACTTCTTCGACTGCCTTCATCTGGACGGGGTCGATCTGCTCGACGCGCCGTTGTCCGAACGCAACGAGGCGCTGCGCCGGGTGGCGGGCGAGCACGTGATCCCCGGCTCGGTCCGGCCGGAATCGCCGGCGGCGGTGCTCGACGCGGCGATGGACGCCGGGCACGAGGGCGTGATGGTGAAGGATCTCGATTCGGTATACGCGGCCGGACGGCGCGGGCGCGCGTGGCTGAAGGTGAAACCAGTGCACACCATCGATCTGGTGGTGCTGGCGGCGGAATGGGGGCATGGGCGGCGCACCGGGAAACTGTCGAACCTGCACCTCGGCGCGCGCGATCCGGACGGCGGGCCGCCGATCATGGTGGGCAAGACGTTCAAGGGCCTCACCGACGAACTGCTGGCCTGGCAGACCGAGCGGTTCCAGGAGATCGAGACGCACCGCGACCGGTGGACCGTCCATGTGCGACCGGAGACGGTGGTCGAGATCGAACTGGACGGGGCGCAGGTCAGCACGCGGTATCCGGGCGGGCTGGCGCTGCGGTTCGCGCGGGTGGTGCGGTACCGGCCGGACAAGGAGCCCGGCGAGGCCGACACCATCGACACCGTCCGGGGGTTGCTGCGCGGCAGCCGTCCGGCGCTGGACTCCGGCCAGGCCGAGCGGCCCGGTGCGGAGGAGGCGTCCGGATGAGGTTCGCCGCGCCTGCCCTCCGGATGAGTGGGCACATTACGGACATCGGGCAGTTTTTCCCGTTGTGCTCAGGAAAACGCCCGACGAAAGTCGATGTCGCACCCGTGGCCGCGTGCCCGAGAGTGGGAGCACTGGCCTGCGTCGATAGGAGAAAAGCATGACGTTCCGGGTGAAATCAGCCGTCCGGCGAGCCGGGCGGCCGATGACCCTGCTGGCGGGCGTGGCGCTCGCCGCCACCGTGGTGGCGGCACCGGCCAGTGCCGCGCCAGCCCCACCGCCACAGCCGTCACGACACCACTTCTCGGCTGCCGCGCAGTCGTTCGTCGGCGCGACGACGGTGCGCGAGCGGGTGGCGCGGCTCAACGCGGCGATGGCCAAGCTGCCGAAGGAAAGCGGCGCGTACAACGCGACGAAGCTGTGGAACCAGGGCATCACCGGAGCCGGGTCCACCGTGGCCACGCTGGTGTCGTTCGGCGACGACAAGGTCAAGCAGGTGCTGGACGAGTACTCCCGGCAGCACGGTTTGCCACCGGCGAACGTCGAGGTGCTGCAGCCGTCCGGTGCGGTGCCCGCGTGCACCGATCCCGGGGTGGACACCGCCGCCTGCCAGTCATGGGGCGGGGAAACCGATCTCGACGTCACGATGATGCACGCGATGGCTCCGGGCGCGAAGATCGTCGTCGCGGCCACCCCGGTCGCCGAGACGCAGGGCTTCGCCGGTCTGCCGGAAATGATGCACGCCGTCGACTACCTGACCGAGCACCGGATCGCCGACGTGGTCTCGATGAGCTTCGGCACCACCGAGGAGAACTTCCCGTCGTTCGAGTCGATCAAGACCCTCGACCCGGCGCTGGAGCGGGCGAGCAAGGCGGGCGTCACGCTGGTGGCCTCGTCGGGTGACGACGGCCCGACCGGGGCGTATCTGCAAGGCCCCGGCAGGTATCCGTACCGCGTGGCGAGCTGGCCTGCCAGCGACCCGAACGTCACCGCGCTCGGCGGTACCCAGCTGCACCTGGACGCGAACGGCGTCCGCACCCAGCCGGACGACCTGGTCAACGCGGCCGACAACGGGTTCAGCGAAGGTGCGGGCCTGTCGAAGGCGTACGCGCGGCCGTCCTGGCAGAACCACGTCAAGAAGATCACCGGCAGCACGATGCGGGCGTATCCGGACATCAGCATGGAAGGCGTCCAGGGCACGTCGCAGTCGGCACCGTTGTTCGCCGGGGTGCTGGCGTTGGCAGTGCAGGCCAAGCACGGGCGGCTGGGCCAGATCAACCCGGCGCTGTACTCGAAGCTGGGCCCGAAGGGCACCGCGGCCGGGATCGTCGACGTCACCAAGGGCGACAACAGCCAGTTCGACGTCGAAGGCTTCAAGGCCGGTCCGGGCTACGACATCGCGAGCGGCTGGGGCACGATCGACGCGTCGGTCTTCGTGCCGGCGCTGGTGAAGGCGGTGCGGTGATGCGGTAGCCCCCGCGCCGCGAGCGGGCATCCGGGCAAGTTCACCCGGCCCGGCTCGATCGAGCATGGTCGTGTCGGGCCGGGCGGACCATCCCGGAGCCGTACTGTCAGCGGCATGTCCTCGAAAGCGTTGGCCCGGCTGTGGTTCGGGGTGACCGCGGTCGTTGTGCTGGCCGCGCTCGTGATCCAGATCGTCGCGCTGGTGCCGCCGCAGGGACGGTACGTCAGCTTCGGCGGACGAGTGGCGAATCTGTTCACCTATTTCACGATCATCTCGAACGTCCTCGTCCTCGTCACCAGCGCGGCCTTCGCTCGCGGACGCGGCTCCTCGCCGCTGATGCGTGTGCTGTGGCTCGACGCACTGGTCGGGATCGTGGTCACCGGCGTCGTCTACCAGGTCGCGCTCGCCGGGCTGTACGAGCTGCACGGGCTCAGCCTCGCCGCGGACATCCTGCTGCACCGCGTCACCCCGGTGCTGTGCGTGCTCGGCTGGCTGATCTTCGCTCCGCGGGTGCTGGAATGGCGCACCGTCTGGTGGTCGCTCGGCTACCCCTTGGTGTGGCTGGTTTTCACGCTCGTCCGCGGTGCGATCGACGGCTACTACCCGTATCCGTTCGTCAACGCCGACGACCTCGGCTACGGACAGGTCGCGCTGAACTGCCTGCTCATTGGCGTCTTCTTCATCGCGCTCGCCAGCGGTGCCCGGGTCGCCGACCGGCGGCTCACGCGCGCACCCGCCGAAACGCGTTCAGCGGATCGCTGAGCCCGGCCTTGGCGAGCGCCCGCCACGCGCCGCGCTTCAGGTCCACCGGTTTGCCCGCGGCGACGCGGTGCATCTGCTGGGTGTGCCACTGGATCTCGAGCAGGCTGTCGGCGAGCCGGATTCCCGTGTGCGGGCAACGCCGTTCGGCTCGCACGTCCTCGCCCGCGAGCAGTCGTCCCGGCAACGCGGGGTCCACAGTGAACGGACGGCCGATCCCGATCACGTCCAGCGCACCGGATTCCAGCGCCTGCGCCATCCCGGCCGCTGTGGCGAACCCGCCGGTGACCATCAACGCGACGTCGCTGATCTGGCGGGCTTTCGCCGCGTAGTCCAGGAAATACGCTTCCCGCCGCTGCGTGCTCGCCCGGCCGGACCCCATCATCACGGCCCGCTCGTACGTGCCGCCGGAAATCTCCAGCAGATCGATCCCGGTCTCGCCCAGTGCGCGGACCACCCGCAACGACTCGTCCTCGGCGAAGCCGCCGCGCTGGAAGTCAGCACTGTTGAGCTTCACCGAAACCGGCACGCGATCCCCCACCGCGGCCCGAACCGCGCGCACCACCTCAAGCAGGAACCGGCTGCGGTCGCGCCCCCACTCGTCGTCGCGACGGTTCACCAACGGCGACAGGAACTGCGAAATCAGGTACCCGTGCGCGCCGTGAATCTGGACCCCGGCGAACCCGGCGTCGACGAACGTCCGCGCCGACAACGCGAACCTCGCCACCACCGCTTCGATCTCGTCCCCGGTCAACGCCCGCGGCGCGGCGAACGCCGTCCGCACCCCTCGATCGCCGAACGGCACCGCCGACGGCGCGACCGGCTGGCGAGACAAATACCGAGGACTCTGCCTGCCGGGATGGTTGAGCTGCACCCACAGCTGCGCGTCCGTGCCGTCCACGGCCTGCCCCCACGACCGGTACGCCGCCGGGTCAGGCACAGTCGGCACCGCGACGTTGCGCGGTTCGCCGAGCGCGGTGGGATCGACCATCACGTTGCCGGTCACCAGCAGGCCCGCACCCCCGCGTGCCCAGGTCCGGTACAGCTGCGCGAGCTCGGCGGAAGGCGCGTTCCGACGGTCGCCGAGTTGCTCGCTGAGCGCCGACTTCGCGAGCCGATGCGGCAACACGGCCCCGCAGTGCAGCTTGAGCGGTTCGGCGAGCAGATCCCGGGGGTCGGTCATGAGCAGTCCCGTCGTCGCGGCTAACTTACCGCGAGTAAGTATACTCGAAAGTAGGTACCGGCGGTATGCCTCGCGGGCCACTAGGGTCTGCGGCATGACGGCCATAGTGCAGAACCTGGTCACGTCGGGCGTGTTCGAGCTCGACGGCGGCAGCTGGGACGTGGACAACAACGTCTGGATAGTCGGCGACGGCTCCGAGGTGATCGTGATCGACGCCGCGCACGACGCGGACGCCATCGCGGACGTAGTCGGAGACCGCACGGTCCGCGCGATTGTCTGCACCCACGCGCACAACGACCACGTCAACGCCGCCCCCGCGCTGGCCGACCGCACCGGCGCCCCGATCCTGCTGCACCCGGCCGACCGCGTCGTCTGGGACCTGACCCACCCGGACCGCGCCCCCGACGGCGACCTGGCCGACGGACAGGTCATCACCGTCGCGGGCACCGACCTCACCGTGCTGCACACGCCAGGCCACGCCCCCGGCGCGATCTGCCTGCACAGCCCCGACCTGGAAGTCCTCTTCACCGGAGACACCCTGTTCCACGGCGGCCCCGGCGCGACCGGCCGCTCGTACTCCGACTACCCGACCATCGTGAAGTCCATCCGCGACCGCCTCTTCCCCCTCCCCGACGCGACGATCGTCCGCACCGGCCACGGCGAAGCGACGACCATCGGCAAGGAAAAAGCCGCGTCGGCCGACTGGCCCGCCGCCTGACCGCCCCTGGATCTCGCCGGGCGGGCCGACCTGGCTGCCGGCCCGCCCGGCGAGTTCCGCAACCAACTGCCGGAAGCGTTTGCGCATAGCCTGAACAGCCCGTTCGACGCTCGCCTGCCCACACCGACACGCGCCGGATCCGCGCGTGACACCGCCGCAACCGCCCGGCGCGCGGCCCCGCGCACTGGTTCGGCTCCCCTCACGGTCGCAGCTCAAACCGCACCACGCGATCGCCCGGCCTCGACCGGCCGCCACCGTGAGCCACCCCGCCGAACCAAGCGGCCAGCCCATCGGCGCAGGCACAACTCGGCCCGGTCAGCCGAAACAGGCCGCACCTTGCTACGGGGCCAGCCGAGGAACCTCCGGAACCACCCGAACCCGCTCCCGGGCCTCCGCCGCAAGCGATTGCGCCCACCGCTGCAACCCGGCCACGTCCACTCCGTGCGGCGGCTCCTCCCGGAACGGCGCGATGTTCTCCGCACCGCGCTCCAGCAGCGCGACCGCCCCGCTCCCGTTCCCCCGCAACGCGTGGGTCAGCCCCACCGCCAACTGGGCCAGGCCGCGCCACAGCTCGCGCTCCGGCCCGTCCGTCGCCTTCCACGCGTCCTCGAAGACCTCGTGGGCGTGGAACGGGCGGCCGGCGTCCAGCAGGTCCTGCGCCTCGGCGAGAGTCTCCTCCGGGGTCCGCTGCACGCCTTCGGGCTGGCGCGGCACGCCGTCGGAGCCGTACGGCAACGGGCGGCCCAGACCATCACGAGGGCGGGCGTTGCGGGCCCGCCCCTGGTCGTCGCGATCACGGCTGTCCACCTGGCCATTGTCCCACGTGCCACGCCGGGTTAGCGTCTCGTGCGCAAGCCACGTAGCCTGGTGACTCGTGCGCTTTCTGGATGGGCACGTGCCCGCTCACGACCTGACCTACGACGACGTGTTCCTGCTGCCGAACCGTTCGGACGTGGAATCCCGCTTCGGCGTCGACTTGTCCACGGTGGACGGCACTGGCGCGACGATCCCCTTGGTGGTGGCCAACATGACGGCCGTCGCCGGGCGCCGGATGGCCGAGACCGTCGCCCGCCGCGGCGGGCTCGTCGTGCTCCCGCAGGACGTCGACACGGCCGCGGTGACCGAAATCGTCTCCTGGGTGAAGTCCCGCCACGCCGTCTGGGACACGCCGCTGGTCCTCACCGGCGGCGACGCGGTGGCCGACGCCCTCAACCTCGTGCACAAACGAGCGCACGGCGCGGTCGTCATCGTCGACGGTGACGGCAAGCCGGTCGGTGTCGTGGACGAGGCCGCCTGCGCCGGCGTCGACCGCTTCGCGCGGCTGGCCGACGTCGCCGAGCCCGCCGTCGTCGCTGTGCCGCTGGACACGCCGCCGCGCGAGGTCTTCGAACTCCTGCACAGCCACGGCGGACGGCTCGCTCTCGGTCTCGACACCGAGGGTCGCCTCGCCGGTGTCCTCACCGCGGTAGGCGCGCTGCGTTCGGATATCTACACCCCGGCCGCCGACGCTGACGGGAAACTGCGCGTCGCCGCCGCGGTCGGCGTGAACGGCGACGTCGCGGCGAAAGCCGAAGCGGTGCTGGCCGCGGGCGTCGACACGCTGGTCGTCGACACCGCGCACGGGCACCAGGAAAAGATGATCGCCGCGCTCAAGGCGGTTCGTTCGGTGTCGCCGAAGGTGCCGGTCGTGGCGGGCAACGTCGTGACCGCCGAAGGCACCCGCGACCTCATCCACGCGGGCGCGGACGTCATCAAGGTCGGCGTCGGCCCCGGCGCGATGTGCACGACGCGGATGATGACCGGCGTCGGCCGCCCGCAGTTCTCCGCGGTCGCGGAATGTGCCGCTGCCGCCCGTGAACTGGGCAAACACGTGTGGGCGGACGGCGGTGTCCGGCACCCGCGCGACGTCGCGCTGGCGCTGGCCGCGGGCGCGTCGGCGGCCATGGTCGGCTCGTGGTTCGCCGGCACCCACGAATCCCCCGGCGACCTGCGTTACGACGAGCAGGGCCGGCCGTACAAGGAGTCGTTCGGGATGGCGTCGAAGCGCGCCGTCGGAGCCCGCACGCGCACGGACAACGTCTTCGACCGCGCGCGCAAGGCGCTGTTCGAGGAGGGCATCTCCACGTCACGGATGGCGCTGGACCCGGCCCGGCCTGGCGTTGAAGACCTGATCGACTCGATCTGCTCGGGCGTCCGCTCGTCCTGCACGTACGCGGGCGCGCGCACGCTTGAGGAGTTCCACGAGCGCGCGGTGCTGGGCGTGCAGTCGGCGGCTGGGTTCGCCGAGGGGCGTCCGCTGCCGTCTGGCTGGTAGGGGCCTCGTGAGTGGCAATCACGGTTCTCCCCGTGATTGCCACTCACGCCCAGCTCAGCCGTGGTCCTCCAACATCTCCGTCACCAGCGCCGCGATCGGCGAGCGCTCCGAACGGGTCAGGGTCACGTGCGCGAACAGCGGGTGCCCCTTCAGCTTCTCGATCACCGCCGAGACGCCGTCGTGCCTGCCGACGCGCAGGTTGTCCCGCTGGGCGACGTCGTGCGTGAGCACCACCCGCGACGCCGAGCCGAGCCGTGAAAGCACGGTCAGCAGCACGTTGCGCTCCAGCGACTGCGCCTCGTCCACGATCACGAACGTGTCGTGCAGCGAGCGGCCCCGGATGTGGGTCAGCGGCAGCACTTCGAGCATGCCGCGGTCGAAGACCTCGTCCAGCACGTCCTGGCTGACCAGCGCGCCGAGCGTGTCGAACACCGCCTGCGCCCACGGCTGCATTTTCTCGCTCTCGGACCCGGGCAGATAGCCGAGATCCTGGCCGCCGACCGCGTAGACCGGGCGGAACACCACGACCTTGCGATGCTGCTGGCGTTCCATCACCGCTTCCAGGCCCGCGCACAGCGCCAGCGCCGACTTGCCGGTGCCCGCGCGCCCGCCGAGCGAAACGATGCCGACGTCGGAGTCCAGCAGCAGGTCGAGCGCCACGCGCTGCTCAGCCGAGCGGCCGTGCAGGCCGAACGCCTCGCGGTCGCCGCGCACCAGCCGCACCCGCTTGTCCGCCGTGACCCGGCCGAGCGCGCTGGAGCTGCCCGCGAGCAGCCGCAGCCCGGTGTGGCACGGCAGTTCGCCCACCTCGCCGAGACCGAACTCCGCCGGATCCGCCGAACCGCCCGAGAAGAGCGCGTCGATCAGTTCCTGCGGCGCGTCCACGTCCGCCATGCCCGTCCAGCCCGACGGCGTGACCTCCTGTGCCCGGTACTCGTCCGCGGTGAGCCCGACCGCACCCGCTTTGACCCGCAGCGGGATGTCCTTCGTCACCAGGGTGACCGCCGGCTGCTCCGTCGCGAGGTTGAGCGCGCACGCGAGGATGCGGTGGTCGTTCGAGTCGGTGCGGAAGCCCACCGGGAGGACGGACGGGTCGGTGTGGTTCAGCTCCACCTGGAGGGTGCCGCCCTGGTCGCCGATCGGGATCGGGGCGTCGAGCCTGCCGTGCTTGAGCCGGAGGTCGTCCAGCAGCCGGAGGGATTCCCTGGCGAACCAGCCCAGTTCGGAGTGGTGGCGCTTGGCCTCCAGTTCGCTGATGACGACCAGCGGGAGCACCACCGCGTGTTCGGCGAACCGGGTGACCGCCCACGGGTCGGAGAGCAGCACCGACGTGTCGAGCACATAAGTGATGCGTGGGGATTCGGGCGAGATCGAGGCTTTCTCCGGCGCTTGAGCACCGGTCGAAGAACGGCCTGAGGCCTTGCGGGGTGAACGCTGCGCAGTCACGACGGCATCTCCCTCGAGGGCGTGTGCACCCCACGCCCGCACTCGCTGGGCCGGGCACCTCCCTGGCTGGGTCCGCACTCCCTGACGCTGGCTGCGTCAGGCGGCACGGCCACGAGGGCCGGGTGCCGGCCCCCTCGTGCATCTCGTGGGCGGCTGAGCCGCCCCCTCGATCAACGCCACGACCAGGGCCTCCCGCGAGAACCCGCACGGAACGCGAGCTCTCTATTCCGGAAGGTACCTACGTCCGCCCCGTCGTGCAGGCAGCCACACAGGTGATTCGCCGATTCGTCATCCCACCGTCGGTCGCCCGAAACAGAGTGTCCACAGCGCTCACTCAGCGTGACCGGGCCCGGCGATCAGGGGGTCGCACGGATGGATGATCATGGAAAATTAATCACCGAGTGCAGGCAATTCCCCGGTAAAGGGCCTTGTACCACGGGGCAGACCGGAATGCATTTCGCGTCCTGGACACTGAACCGTACCGAGTGAACTGGCCCTTCCAGCGCTCACACAATGGGCGTACACACCATTCGCTAGAGGCCATTCGGGGGTAATTTCCTTACTGCGGGACACACCACCGGAACACTCCGGTGCCCCGAATCCCAGTATCTCTACCTAGGAGTGTGCGAAGTGCTGAAGAAGGCTGGAATTGTCGCCGGTGCGGCCGCGGGCCTGATGATGATCGGCGGGACGGCGTTCGCCTCCCCGGCCGCCACCCAGGGCGCTCCGGACCCGACGTTCGGCGACGCCTACGCCACCTTCATCGAGGGCGGCGGCGCGCTGGGCTACGGTGCCGCTTCGCTGGTCGCCGGCGCCTACACCGGTGTCGCGCTGACCCCGGCGCTGGTGGCCCACTCGATGGAGCACCACCACGGCTGAGCCGTCTTGCGCGAAGGCCCCGGAGCCCGGCTCCGGGGCCTTCGCGGCGTTCGCGGCCGGGCGGCATCGCCGCTCAGACTCCGAACCGGCGATGCCGCCAGGCGTAGTCGCGCATCGCGCGGAGAAAATCGACGCGCCGGAATGCCGGCCAGTAAGCCTCGGTGAACCAGAATTCCGAATGCGCGGACTGCCAGAGCAGAAATCCGGAAAGCCGCTGTTCACCGGACGTTCGGATAATCAGCTCCGGATCCGGCTGGCCGGAGGTGTACAGATGTTCCGAGATGTGGTCGACATCGAGGATTTTCGCGAGTTCGCGAATCGAAGTGCCCTCGTCGGCGTGCTGCAGGAGAAGCTTACGGACGGCGTCGGCGATCTCCTGCCGCCCGCCGTAGCCGACCGCGATGTTCACCTCCATGCCCGAGTGGTTCTCGGTCCGCGCCGCGGCGGCGGTGAGCTTCTGCGCCACCTCAAGCGGCAGCAGGTCGAGCGCGCCGACGATGCGCAGCCGCCACGGCGCCGCGGCTCCGGCGAGCTCGTCGGTGACGTCGGTGATGATTTTCAGCAGCGGGGTGAGCTCGTCCGGATCGCGGTTGAGGTTGTCGGTGGACAGCAGCCACATCGTCACGACCTCGACCTCGGCTTCCTGGCACCAGCTCAGGAAGTCGGCGATTTTCTTGGCCCCGGCGCGGTGCCCGTCGGCCACGTCGGCGAACCCGGCCTCGCGAGCCCAGCGGCGATTGCCGTCGAGCATGATCGCGATATGCCGCGGATGACGGCCTGCCGACTGCTGGATCAGACGGCGGCTGTAGATGCTGTAGACAACGTCGGACATGAAGGACCGGAGGCTCACGTCGCCCGAGCGTACGCACCCCCGGAGTAAGGGTGTGACGCGCCACGGGGGCTGGCGAAAAACCTACGGTCCCGTAGCCTTGGCTCGGTGAGCGTGACGATCGAGCCCCCATCCGTCCCCGAGGACACTCGCCCCCGGCTGCGCGGCCACATCCACTTCTGGTCGTTCTTCGGCGCCGTCGCCGCGGCCACCACGCTGATCATCCTCGCCGCGTCGACAGTCTCCCCAGTAGCCGCGCTGGCAACGTCCGTGTACGGCCTCACCGTGCTGGGCGTCTTCGGCGTGAGCGCGCTGTATCACCGCAGGCTGTGGAGCCCGCGCGCGTACAAGTGGATGAAGCGCGCCGACCATTCGATGATCTTCCTGTTCATCGCCGGCACATACACGCCGTTCACCCTGCTGGCCATGTCGAAGCCGACCGGATACATCGTCCTCGGCATCGTCTGGGGCGGCGCGGTCCTCGGCGTGGCGATGAAGATGCTGTGGCCGCACGCACCACGCTGGCTGGGCGTGCCGATCTACATCGCGCTCGGGTGGGTCGCGGTGTTCGTCCTGCCGGAGTTGCTGAGCCATGCCGGGGTTGCGGCGTTGGTGCTGCTTTGCGTGGGCGGTCTGTTTTATACCGTTGGGGCGATTTTTTACGCGGTGAAGTGGCCTAACCACTGGCCGGAGACGTTCGGATACCACGAGTTCTTCCACGCCTGCACGGTGTTGGCCGCGGTGTCCCATTACATCGCGATCTGGCTGGCCATGTACTCCTGACCGGCCTTTGCCTTTCTCAGGCCGTCTCCAGGCCGTCACGCTGCCTGGAGGCGGCCTGAGTCGTTTCCGAAGAGTCGACCGGGCCCGGACAGAGGCCGTGCCGCTCAGAGCAGATCGAGCGCTGTCGCGATCTCGTGGACCTCGGTGCGGGTGGTGTAGTTGGGGTGCACGTCGATCCACCGGATCGTGCCCTCGGCGTCGACCAGGACGACCGTCGGCATCGGTACGCCGTGGCTGCCGTCGGCGTTCGCCTCGGTGAGGTCCACACCGAGAGCCGCCTGCGCGGCGCGGGCGGCTTCAGCGGGAGCGGTGAGCACGCCGAGAGCGGCGGTGATCTGGTTGCCGGGATCGGACAGCACGGTGAAGGTCAGCTCGTTCTTCTCCGCCATGGACAGCGAGCCGTCCGGCTTCTGCGGACTGATCGCGATCAGTCCGATGCCCCGTTCCGCCAGCACGGGCACAAGCTGCTCCTGGTAGGTGCGCAGCGCCACGTTGCAGTACGGGCACCACGCGCCTCGATAGGTCACGACCACGGCGGGCTTGCCATGCCGGGCGGATTCGAGCGTCGCCGGGTCGCCGTGAACGTCGAGCAGCTCTCCGTCGGGCATCGCCGCGCCCTCGGCGAGCACGCCCTCGGGCGAGCCGGCGGCGTCCAGATCCGCCTGCTCGCCGCCAAAAGCAGCCCAGGCCTCGGCCGGAAGCTGACCTGCGAGGCCCTGACGCAGGGCGGACAAACGCTCGGCAATGGTGCTGTTGATGGTGGTCACGTCAAGCCTTTCGGGCGTGGGAGACACTTCGCGGACACGGGGCCGAGCCCCAAACTGGATTTCTCTATCCAGTAGTACCGCCATAAAACTGGATAGTCAAATCCAGTTTGGCCGAACGTCCGTATCCTGCAGGAGTGAGCGAGACCAGCACGACCAGACGGACGACCCGTGGGCTCGTCACGCGTGAGCGGATCGTCGCCGCCGCCGCGCAGTTGATGTTCGAGCGCGGCGTCGCGGGCACCAGCACTCCCGACGTCCGCGACGCGGCCGGGGTCAGCTCGTCGCAGATCTACCACTACTTCGCGGACAAAAGCGCCCTGACCCGCGCGGTGATCGAGTTCCAGACAGCCCGCATCCTCACCGGACAGCGAGCGCTTCTCTCCCGCTTGGACAGCTTCGAGGCGCTACGGGACTGGCGAGACGCGATCGTGCAGATCGAACACGACCTCGACTGCCGCGGCGGTTGCCCGCTCGGGAGCTTGACCAGCGAACTCGCCGAACACGACCCCGCCGCGCGCACTGCATTGGCGGAGGGCTTCACACTGTGGACCGATGCGATCCGCGACGGTCTGCAAGACATGCTCGACCGGGGTGTGCTGCGCGACGACGCAGACCCGCACCGCCTGTCGTTGGCGACGATGGCCGCACTGCAGGGCGGCCTGATCCTCGCGCAGGCCCAGCGCAGCACCGAGGCGCTGGAAGCCGGGCTGGACGCGATGATCGAACGCATCGCGTTCCACGCTGTCGCTCCCTGACCGGCAGGGTGGCGTTCACCGCTCCCGCTAGCGAACCGCACGCACGTACAGAAACACTGGTGTCGTCCGCAAGATCCTGTCCAGTTCCGGATCCTCCACCCCCGGGGCCGGCTGCGGTTCTTCCACCGCCTCGATCGCGAATCCGGCTTCCAGCAGCGACGTGAAGACCGCCGACACCGGACGGCGGTACATCCGCCCGGTCACCGTCACGCCGTCCCAGTCCCAGTCCTCGCTGATCAGCTCGACGCGGTGGTAGTCCGCACGGTCGGAGCGGAGCCAGCCGGTGATCGGGTGATGGATGGAGAACACCAGCGCACCGCCCGGTTTCAGGCAGCGACGCAGTTCAGCGAGGAGCGGCCCCCAGTCCGCCACGTAGTGCAGGACCAGCGACGCCACCACCAGGTCCGCCGAGGCGCTCGGCACCATGCTCAGCGGTTCGTTCAGGTCCGCGATCTCGAACCTGGCGCGAGCGCCCAGCCGTTTCCTCGCGATCTCGACCAGGCGAGGGTCGTGATCCAGGCCCAAAACCTCGGCACCGGCGGCGGCCAGCTGCTCGGTCAGGCCGCCGCCCGCGGAGCCCAGTTCCAGGACCTGTTTTCCAGCCACCTCGCCCGCAAGACGCAGCGTCGCCGGACGTTCGTAGTGCGCGTTCGGCCCGCTGCTTTCGGCAAAACTCGTGTATCGCTCGGCATGGTCTCCGAAGATTTTCGACACCTCGTCAAGCGTACCGATTTCAGCCGTTCAGCATCGGCGCGTCCAGGAACTGCTCCGGAACCGCGAACCCATCCACCAACGTCCGTGCATGCGGCCGCAGGACCCCGCACAGTGCGTTAACCGCCGCAGTCACCGCCTTGGAGCGGCTTGCTGAGATCCGGCCGTGCTCAAGGAACCACGCGCGGTCCGCTTCAATCGTCGACAGTGCGTACAGGTCGCAGACCCGCTCCAAAAGCGCCTTCGCGGCCGGGTCGCTGCAGGTGTCCAAAGCGCGGGCGAAGGCGTCGAGGACCAACCGGTCCACGTGTACGCGGCCAGCGAGCAGTACATGGTCCTGTACGGAGTTGAAGACACCGAAGGGGTCCGAAGCAGCGCTGCGGAGACGGTTGGCCACACCGCTCAGCACATGCTCTTCACGATCCTCGAAGAGACGCTGTTGCCACTCACGGTCGAAGAGCACCGAAGCGTCGTCAGACTCGGTCAGGCGCTCCAAGACCTTCCACGCGGCCGAGCGTTCCTTGACGGTGTCCACGAGCTGTTCGGCGACGAATCGCGCAGTCGCCAGGGGGCTGAGATCCTCGAAGTGTTCCTTGTACTGCGTCAGCAAGCCCTTCGCGACCAACTGCAGCAGCACGGTGTTGTCGCCCTCGAAGGTGGTGAAGACGTCGGTGTCGGCCTTCAAACCAGCCAGCAGGTTCTCCGCGAGGTATCCGCTGCCGCCGCAGGCTTCGCGGGCTGTTTGGATGGTCGCGGTCGCGTGCCAGGTGTTCGCGGCTTTCAGGCCCGCGGCGCGGGATTCCAGTTCGCGCTGTTCTTCTTCCGGTGCGTCGGAGGCGATGTCGTGCAGGGCGGCGACCAGCTCCTCCTGCGCGAAATGCAGGGCGTAAGTCTTCGCCAGTGCTGGCAGCAGTTTCCGTTGATGTCCCAGGTAATCGAGGATGACCACCTCGTCACCCTCCGGGCGCTGGAACTGCCGCCGCTGGTCGCCATAGCGAACTGCCAGCGCCAGGGCTCGCTGGGTGGCGCAGCCAGCACTGCCGCCGACGCTCACGCGGCCGCGGATGAGCGTGCCCAGCATCGTGAAGAACCGGCGGCCGTCGCTCTCGATCGGGCTCGTGTAGGTGCCGTCCTCGGCTACGTCGCCGAAGCGGTTCAGCAGCGCTTCCCTTGGCACGCGGACCTGATCGAAGGTCAACCGTCCGTTATCGACGCCGTTCAGACCGGCCTTCACCCCGCAGTCCGCGATAGTGACGCCGGGTGCCGGAGCGCCCGATTCCTCGCGGATGGGCACCAGAAAAGCATGCACGCCACGGGATTCGCCGCCGGTGATCAGCTGTGCGAAGACCACCGCGAGTTGTCCGTCGCGGGCGGCGTTGCCGATGTATTCCTTGGTAGCACCAGGATCCGGGCTGTGCACGACGAATTCGCGCGCGGCCGGGTCGTAGGTGGCGGTGGTATGCAGGTGCTGAACATCGGAACCGTGGCCGTGCTCGGTCATCGCGAAGCAGCCGAGCAGGTCCAAATCCATGATGCGCCGCAAGTACTTCTCGTGGTGCGCCGCGGTGCCGAGCAGCTGCACCGCACCGCCGAACAGGCCCCATTGGACCCCGGCCTTGACCATCAACGACAGATCGCCGTAGCCGAGCATTTCGAACGACAGCACCGACCCGCCGACGTCGCTCAGTCCGCCGTACGCGGCGTCGAAGCCGAGCGCGGGACGGTCTGTCTCGGCGAGTTTCCGCAACTGCTCCAGCACCTGGACGCGGTGCGCCTCGACGTCGAGACCGATCGTGTCCCGGAACTTCTCCGTGCTCATCTGCGCGCGCACGTCGCGCTTCAATCCGGCCCAGCGTCCATCGAGGACTGCGCTCAACGCGTCCGGGTCCACTTTCTCGGGCACAGCAGGGACGTCCACGGTTCCTCCGATACAGCAGGTTGCCACCAGCCTGCCGCAGCGGAGGAAGTCCCGCAGCTCAGCCCAGGTCGGGTCCCTTCGACCGCAGGTCGTCGACCTTGGTCATCGCCTCGCGCAGTTCGGTCAGCCAGGTGTCCGCGTGCTCGCCGACCAGCCGCACCGCCCACGCCAGCGCCTCGGACCGCGACCGCGCGACACCCGCGTCCACGAGCGTGTCGAGGACCAGCCGTTCGGGCTGCCGCAGCCGGGTCATCACCGGCACCGACAGCGTCGTGAAGTGCGCCGTCGTACTGCCCAGCTTCGCGCCCCAGGCCACCTTGCGCTGGTAGCGGTGCTCAGCCTGTCGCGCGATCTCGATCCGCTCGTCGCGGGTTTCCTCGCGGAACCTGCTGATCCGCCCGTCCGCCGCGGCCGCGCGGGCCGCGTCGTCGGCGTATTCGCCGGTCAGCGCGGGCAGCTCGCCGACGATCAGGATCTCTTCGCGGTCCACGGTGAGTTCCGGATCGCCGGTGAACCAGCCGTCCGGGAGCCGTCCGCCGAACCACGCCGCCGCGTCGTCCGCCGACGGTGCCTCGGCCTGCTGCCAGCCCCGGCCTTTCCACCCTCGCCCCATGACGACCACCATCCTTGATTACATGATTACGTCACTACTGACGCTACGCTGATTCCGGCGGGATCGGGGGCGCGTTCACCAGGGGCGGAATTCGTCAGAGCTGAGCGATGAGCTGGTCCGCCGCGGTCACCGGGCGTGCACAGACGTAGCCGCGGCAGACGTACGCCGCCGCCTCGCCGCCGACCAGCGGCCGATCGGCCAGCAGCGGGACGCCGGACGCGTCCGGCTCGCCGCCGAGCACGATGCCGCCGCCGTGGATGTGCTGCGCAGCGGCGGTCACCAGCTCCGCCCGGTCCGCGCCGACGACCGCGACCTGCACCGGCCCGGACTGCGCCGCCTCCGCCACGGACAGCCAGTGTCCAGCGAACCGCGGCACGCGCGCGGCGAGCAGACCGACGCGACGCAGCGCGAGTTCAGCAGCGTCGCGGTAGCGCGCCGCCTGGTCAGACCCGGCCAGCGCGGACGCGGTGAGCAGTGCGCCAGCCAGTGCCGAAGCACCGGACGGGCTCGCGTTGTCCGTCGGATCGGACGGACGCTGCACCAGGATCTCGGCGTCGTCGGCGGTGTCGTGATACGCGCCGGGCGCGGAGTCGGACGCGAAATGCGCCAGGGCGACGTCCAGAAGGCGGGTCGCTTCGGTGAGCCAGCGCGGTTCGCCAGTGGCTTGATGAAGGGCGAGAAGACCGTCGGCGAAGCAGGCGTAGTCCTCCAGCACGCCGACCGGCGCCCCGACCGCGCCGTCCCGCGAGCTGCGGCGGAGTCGTCCGTCCACGACGTGCAGGTCCAGCAGCAGAGACGCCGCGCCGCGAGCGAGTTCGATCCACTGTGGACGTTCCAATGCGACGCCCGCTTCGGCCAGCGCGGAAATCGCGAGACCGTTCCAGGCCGCGACTACCTTGTCGTCCCGTCCTGGTTGCGGACGCTCCGCCCGCGCTTCGAGCAATGCCTGCCGGACGCGCTCGAAGCGGTCGAAATCATCCGGATCTGTCCGCAGCTGGAGGGTCGATGCGCCTTCTTCGAAAGTGCCCTCTTCGGTGACCTCGAACAGCTCAGCCGCCCACGGGCCGTCCTCGCCGAGCACGTCGTTGAGCTGCGCGGGAGTCCATACGTACGTCAGCCCCTCGACGCCTTCGGTGTCCGCATCGAGCGATGCCGCGAAACCTCCTTGCGGCGTAAGAAGATCGCGCGCGAGAAACCGGACGATCCCTTCCGCCACCCGCCGCGCCGACGCCGACCCGCGACGCGCGAGATGCGCGTACACTCGAAGCAGCAACGCGTTGTCATACAACATTTTCTCGAAGTGGGGAACGATCCACTCCGCGTCCACGGAGTAGCGCGCGAACCCGCCGCCCAGCTGGTCGTAGATACCGCCGCGAGCCATCGCGTCCGCCGCGGACTCGGCGAGCGTGTGCGCCTGCGCCGAACCCGTGCGCTCGTGGTGGCGCACCAGGAACTCCAGCACCATGGACGGCGGAAACTTCGGCGCACCACCGAAACCGCCGTGCACCGGGTCTGCCTCCTGCGCAAGTTTCGTCACCGCTTCCGCCAAAGCGCCGGCGTCGACGGCGGCTTCCTTCAGCGGACCGCTCTGCTCGGCAAGGTGCCCGACGATCTGTTTCGCCCCCTCGCGCAGGTCGTCCGGCCGCTCCTCCCACGCCTCCGCGACCGCCACCAGCAACTGCGTGAACGAGGGAGTCCCCGGACGGGGCGCGGGCGGATAGTAAGTGCCGCAATGGAATGGCTCGCCCTCGGGCGTGAGGAAGCAGGTCATCGGCCAGCCGCCCTGGCCGGTCATGGCCTGTGTGGCGGCCATGTAGACGGCGTCGATGTCCGGCCGCTCCTCGCGGTCGACCTTGATGTTGACGAAGTGCGCGTTCATCAGGGTCGCGGTGCCTTCGTGCGCGAAGGATTCGTGCGCCATGACATGGCACCAATGGCAGGCGGCGTACCCGACAGACAGCAGAATCGGCACTCCGCGACGCCGCGCCTCAGCCAGCGCTTCCGGACCCCATTCCCACCAATCGACCGGATTGCCCGCGTGCTGCAGGAGGTACGGAGAAGTCGCTTCGGCGAGGCGGTTCGACATGGTGCCGAGTGTGCCTCATCCCGGTCGGGAACACTCGCGGCGGGCAGCCCTGAACCGAGTGGGAGAACGGCCGCCGCGGCACCTAAGACCTGGTCTCAAAACTCGGCGTGTCGCTAGGTGAACCAACGGCCCGCCCCTGGCTCCGCACCGCCCGCCTGTGGGCCCGGCCCGACGGACCGGAGGTCTGTCAGAGAGACTGGGGGCCAGTGCCCGCCCTCTCGACCTGGAGACTTTGATGCCGCAAGGGACCGTCCGCTGGTTCGACGCCGAACGGGGTTTCGGCTTCCTCACGCCCGAGGACGGCTCGCCGGACGTGTTCGTGCACGCCTCCGAGATCGTCGGGGACGGCAGCGCGAAAGTGCTCCGCGAGGGTCAGGCCGTCGTGTTCGAGGTCGGCGAGAACGACCGCGGGCCCCAGGCGCTGCGCGTTCGCGTCACCGCCGATGCGGCCACCGGCAGCGCCGTGGGCCTGCTCGGCACCGTCAACTGGTACGAGCCGGGCAAGGGGTACGGCTTCGCGTCGCCGGACGGCGGCGGCGCCGACATTTTCGTGCACAGCTCCGCCATCGTGACCGGCGGCGTGGTCACCGAGGGGCAACGGGTGGCCTTCCTGATCGTCGAAGGCGAGCGCGGCCCGCAGGCCGGGCACGTGATCCCGCTGGGAGCAGGGGCCGGCTCACCCGCTGCGGCTGGTATCGCGGACGGTGCCGACGGCACGGTGGCCTGGTACGACGAGGACAAGGGCTTCGGCTTCATCAACCCCGACTCCGGCGCCGGGGACGTCTTCGTTCACGCCCGGGCCCTGGCCGAGGGGCTGACGTGGCTCGCGGAGGGCGACCGCGTCGCCTACGAGGTGGCTAGCGGAGACAAGGGCCCGCAGGCCCGCGACGTGCAGCTGGTCCGGGGTGCTGAGCCCCAGACGGCGCCGCAGCGGTCGGCACCTGCCGCGGCCGCAGGGCCGGCGGCGCGGGACGCGCCCGTACGAGGCGGCGAGGGCGTCGTCGCGCGCTACGACGACGACCGCGGCTTCGGCTTCATCACCCCGGACGCAGGCGGCGACGATCTCTTCGCCCACGCGTCCGTGATCATGGGGTCGGAGCCGCTGCAGAAGGGCGACCGGGTCCGGTACGCGGTGCGTCAGAGCGACCGGGGCCCGCAGGCCGACCGCATCGAACGCCTCTGAAGAGGCGGCCCCACCGATGGCTGACCACTTCCCGACAAGAGTGCTCGTTCATCCCCGTCGATGATGCCGTCAGCAACGCGGCTGCAGCCTCCTCCAGGAGATCGATCTCCCTCGTGGTGACGGGGGCCCCGTGCCGACCCGAGGACCTGCTCCGCGCTCAGAAACTCACCAGTCACCCCACCCAACGACACAGAGCTACCGATGTATCCCAAACGAGTGAATGGATGCGTTAGACCTGGTCGCAGAGCTCGATCTTTATGAGCCAGCGGACATTGATCACGGTGCAGGCCAGCGTGAGTAGCGCCAGCGTGGTGCATTCGGTCCGGCCGTAGCGCAGCCCGAGGCGCTTGAACCGCAGCAGCCAGGAGATGGTGCGTTCGACAACCCAGCGAACCCGGCCGAGGCGGGACTTGCCCTCAATCCCGCGCCGGGCGAAACGGACCTTGATACCGCTGCGGGTCAGGTAGCGGCGGCAGCGGCGGTAGTCGTAGCCCTTGTCGGCGTGCAGCTTGTCCGGTCGGCATCGTGGCCGGCCCGCCCGGCCGTGGTGGCCGCGCACGGTCGGGTTCGTGTCCAGCAGCGGCTCGAACAGCATGCTGTCGTGGGTGTTTGCCGCCGACAACATGATGTGCAGCGGTAGCCCGTTCGCGTCGCACAGAACGTGGTACTTGGAGCCAGCTTTACCCCGGTCAGTGGGGCTGCGGCCGGTCAGCTCGCCCCCCTTTTCGACCGCACCGACACCGCGTCGATGCAGCCTCTGGTCCAGTCGAGCTCGTCGATGTTGGACAGCTCGTCGAGCACGAGCTGGTGCAGCCGGTCCCACACGCCGCCGTCCTGCCACTCACGTAACCGCCGCCACGCGGTGTGCCTGGAACCGCATCCGAGCTGCTCGGGTAGGTCTCGCCAGCGGCAGCCGGTGTCGAGCACGAACAAGATCCCCTCTAGCGCGGCACGGTCACCGATCCGGGGCCGCCCACCCGGACCGCGCGCCGCTGGTCGGGACGGGATCAGGGGGTTCGATCAGCTCCCAGAGCCGGTCTTCGACCCGCCGCTGCTGCGTCGTCTTCGCCACGACTGCCCACGATCGACGACCAGGACCGGCAGGTTACGCAGTGACACACCCTTAAGTTTTGAGACCAGGTCTAAGTTGATCTTCATGCCGACGGCGGACACGACTACGATCAGGCAGGCCATGAAGAGGAAGCACCCGAAGAGCCACGTCAGGTGGGTTCGCTTCCTCGACAAGGGCTACACGAGCAAGCAGTGCGCGACCGAAACCGAAGACGGCTCGCTGCTGGCGAAGGTGCCGCAACGCGATCGCGATTCCGCGCAGCTGCGGCGACTGGTCGCCAGCGCGCGGAAAGCGGCCGAGTGCGGGATTCCTGTGGCGCGCTACCGGAATCTGGTGCCGCACGAGCCCGCGCTGGGTGGCTAAACGCGAGCGCCGGACCGCATTTCGCGCCGTGCTGGGCGGAAACCAGGCGGCGGTGCCGCGAGAATCGGTCGGCCGAGGTCGAAGCGCTGCTTCCCGGGGAGGCGGCCGAGCAGACCGGTCCAGGCGACATCCTCCGGTCCGCGTTCCCGACTCCGTGGCGCAGCTCGACGAGTCCGCGAGCATCCCCGCGCTCACGCACGACGACCTCTGGCTCCCGAACATCTTGGTGCGCGAGGGGCGGATCACCTGCGTCCTCGAACACGCTGCGTACGCGGACCGGTTCCGCGTCTTCGGCAAGCTGGACGAGCACATCTTCGCTGGGTCCTGGAAGACTGAGCCGTCTTCCTTCAGTCCTACGCCGCCGCGTTCCCGCTGCCGGACGACTGGAGCTCGCGCACGCACTGAACATGCAAGTCCACTTCCGGCACCGGACCCCGCAGTTCGCGCCGGAATACGCGCAGCAGCCAGCCGGTGCCCGCGGACGCCGACTACACAATCAGCGGCCAGGAGACCCCGGTTCGGCAATGCGTTGTCACCGGCAGCAATGTGCACGCTTGGGCCACGCAGGCCAGGGTGCCCGGTCCTCACGTGGCCAGCCGCTGCACCGCGACCAACACCGGCTCCCGGATTCTCGACGCCGGACCGCACCAGCGCTGGCCAGCGGGACGCTAGCCCGCTGTCAGGCATCTCCAGCTGTCCGACGGGCAGTGGATGGGCAGCTCGTACCTCATGGAGAATCCTCCTACCGCGCACAACTGGGTGCTGAGTTGCGCTGAAACGCAGGGCAAGCCGCCGTCGGGCATCGGACCGGCGACATCGGGGTCGCCGGGCAATCGTCTGATGCCGGAGAGTCTTTACGACGGGCAACTGGCCGAACGGCGCTAATCCGGCCCCCTGGCCGTCTGCGGCCTAGGACATTCGGGTGATGCTTGTTGTTGACCGCAAGACAGCCGCCCAGCTCACGTACATAAAACTCGAACTCCGCTGCGAGTTGCAGTTCGCAAATGCAGACAGGCTCAATCGCGGCGACTAAAGTAACCATCCGGTGCCAGAGGGTGACCAAGAGTCTGGGCCCAGCGGACCCGGGACGATCTACGCAAGGGGAGGCGTACATCGTGACCGACAATCAGCAGCCCCACCTGCCTCCAGCCCGGAGGCAGGGCGAGACCTCGTTCGAGACGCCGTCGCCGGGCGACGGCTACTCATACGACAAAGGGGCACTCCAGGAACTCGCCACGTGGTACGAGGGTCTCGGCAAGAAATACCGCATCGATCAGCAGCACGCACTCATCATCACGCGAACACCGCAATTCGCCAGCGATTTTTCCAGCGCCGGCAACGCGACCGCGTTCCAACGTTCCGGGGAATCCCTCCAGGGATCTCTGCGGCAGTGCGAGCAGTACTGCCGGGAACAGGCCGCCAAATACCGTGCCGCGCTCGAAAAATACGCGGCCGCTGAAGACGCGCACTCGGCCGATATCGACAAAGCCGGGAGAAGCCTGTGAGACCCGCCCTCGCGCTCATCGCGTGCGTCCTGTGCACCCTGGCCGGCTGTTCGAGCACTACCACTGGCCAAGCCTCTCCGGCCGGGCGCACCAGCCAGCCGGTGCCGGACGATACCCCGGCCGATCAGGTTCCCGGCCCTGGCGTGCCGAAGGTGGCAAACCCCCTCGACGTCTCCCNGACCGAACCACGAAAAGGCGACCCCGATGCACCTGCCCCCGCCCGGCACCGAGCGCGCTGCGGCCGCATCCCGCTTCCCCTCGACGGCCGCCGTCCTCGTGCTCGCCTGCGTCGTCGTCGCCGGCTGCTCCGGCGCCGACCAGGCCGCGTCCCGGCCGGACCACGCGGCGCGCAGCACACCGGCCGAGGACGTCCCCGGCCCTGGCGTGCCGAAGGTGGCAAACCCCCTCGACGTCTCCCGGTTCAGGCAGAATCCGTGCGACGCCTTGGCTTCAGGGCAGGTATCCGACCTCCTCGGCGGCAATGTCCGGGCCGAGCCGGACCCGCACGGCCCTGGCGGGCCGGCTTGCGGATGGTTCTCCCAGGCACAGGTCGTGATCGTATTCCCTACCGTGGACAAGCTGGGCCTCACGTCGATCTACCGCGCCAAGGGCGGCGTCTACCCTTTCTTCCTGCCCCTCGACCCGGTCGCCGGATACCCCGTCGTCGCCTACGGCACGGACGATCCCCGGGCACGTTTCGGCGAATGCACTGTCGCGCTGGGAACCAGCGACCGGGAAACCGTTGACGTCTCGATCACTCAATCACCAGCGCACAAGGGAGAGAGGGATCCGTGCGAAGCGGCACGGAGCGTGGCGGAGACAGTACTCGGGAACCTGCGGGGAGGGCGATGATGACCGGTGAGTCATTGAGTGCCGCGGAGATCTACCACGAGTTCTCTGGCGGACAGGGACTCGAATCACTGGGCAAAACCCACCAAGCCGCGGCGGAACTCACTCAGCGGCTGCTGGATCGCACCAACGAAGTCGCCAGCCTCGCGGAGAGAGTGCGGGCCTGTTGGCAAGGCGTTTCCGCCGAGGCAGCCGCGAGTTCGGCGAGTAGACTGTTGGCCGTCTCCGCTGAAATCAGCACGAATCTGGCATTCACCCAAAGCGCCGCGGAAAGTCAGATAGCGGCCTTGCAGACCATCAAGAACGCGGTGAAGCCGGTCGGCAACCGACCGGAAATCACCGCACAGGACGTTTACGACGCACTCAGCGGGAAACCAGGGTACTTCGGCAAACTCGACCAATGGCAGGCCGATGTCCAGCACAACGTGGACGCCTACACCAGCTATCAGTCGGCCACGAGCATGAACACCGATCGGATTCCGGCGCGCTACACCGAGCAGAGCTACCTCGGCGCGTCTGTCCGCCTCGCCGGCGGACCGCGACCGCACCCGGCCACGAATACCAGGGAGCCGGGCGGCAAAGCGGCCGCCAGCCACGGCCCGGGCGTACGCGAGCCGAGGCCCGGCACAGAAAGCTCCGTCCCGGCACCGAGCGTCCCGGTGCCGGGACCGCGTGAGCCGATCAGCTACGAACCAGCCCCGCGGACTCAAGGCCGCGAACACAGCGCGACTGGCGGTGGTTCTTCATCCACGCCTCCCGACGCAACCGCGCCGCAACCGGATTCGACTCGGGCCAGTTCATCCGAATCCGGCTTGCCGCCCGGTTATCAATTCGGGCCGTCGGGCCAGCCGATCAATCCCACCGGTTCCCCTGGTTCCAGCGATCCCAGAACAGGCATCGATTACCACGGCACCGGATTCCCCGGCAAGGTCGGCAGCGAGCCAGGCGCACGCGGCAATATCGGCGCGGGAAACCGGGGCGGCGCCGTCCTCCCCGGCGAACCGCTGCCCGCTCGCGGGACCCCAGGCACCACAGGGAAACCCGGCGGCATGCTCGGCAGCGGAACGCCTGGCAAAAGCAAGGAAAAGGACAAGGAGAAAACCGCCCCGCCCTATCTCCGGGAGACCGATCCGGAAGTGTTCGGCGGGAGCGACGGCGAACCGACGCCGCCAGTGATCGGGGACCGGCCGGCCCGCTAGGCCGTCGGGGAGGAATCAGCGGTGCGCGCGACCGAGCTGTCCCTCAACACCCTCCTCGGCGCGCTCCGGGAAGCCGGGTTCGCCGAGCCGCATCCGGTGTTCTCGGGACGGCTCCGGTTCACGCCCGGCGACCAGCGGCTCGACGAAGCAGTCCGGGAGGAACTGGCCTGGCTGGGCCTGCTCGACCACGGACGGTTCGTCGACGAGTTCGAGGACATCCTCTATGCGCTGGGCCGCGCCGACACCGAGTACGTCGCCCACGTCGAGAATCAGGACATCCGCTACAGCGTGCTGGTCGCCGTCCGGGGGAGGACCGGCGTCAAGGCGTTGTGTTCCGGCGACCGGGTGCGGCTGAAGGTGCTCGACGGGACCCGTACCCCGGCCGGTGCGCTGGTCGCGAGCTTGCCGCGGTACCGGCCGGCCCAGCTGAGCGCGTTCTCCCTGTCCCAGGAGGACTTCCAGGCGGACCACTCCGACGACCGCGGCCCGGCCGCCCGCGCGGTCGACGCCCTGTTGCAGCAGAGCTGGTTCGGCGTCGGCGAGGTGACCGTCCTCGNCGAACCGGCTCGGCCGGGACGCACGGAAGCCGGACCGCTGAGCTACCTCGACCTCACCGACGGCCGCGTAGCGTTCGAGGTTTCCGGAGGCGAGGGGAACCGGTACATCACCGTGCTGCCCGGCGAGGACCGCCTGCTCACGGACAAGATCGCGGCCCTCCGCGACGGGCTGGACGGCTAGCTCCGGCCCGTCGCCGGAGGTCAGTCGCTCTTCTTGGCCGCCGCCGCGTCCGGTTCCTTCTCCGCGGCCGGCGCCGGTTCCGGCTCGGCCTCGGCGGCGGGCTCAGCCTCAGCCGCTTCCTTGTCGAAGCTCTGCGGCACCTTCTTCAGGTGCTTGCTCATCGACCGGACCAGGAAGACGACCGCGATCAGGAACAGGATCAGCACCAGCAGGCCGACCGGCGAGGACTTGCCGAAGTCCTCGCCCTGGCCGCCGTTGTCGCCGCTGTCCGGCTGCTGGGCCAGCACCAGCGCCGACGCGGTGAGCGGGACGACCGCGACGGCCGGCACACCGAAACTCATGGGCTCACCTTCTCCTTGATGCCTGCGAACAGATCGTCCTCCGGCAGCGTGCTGTCCACCAGGGAGCGGTTCAGCTCGTACTCCTCAGTGGGCCACACCTCGCGCTGGATCTCCAGCGGAACGGCGAACCAGCGGCTGGTCGGGTCGATCTGCGTGGCGTGCGCCTTCAGCGCCTCGTCGCGCACCTCGAAGTATTCCCCGCACTCGATCCGGGTCGTCACCCGCTCCATGATGTCGGCGCGGTTCGGGTCCCAGGACTTGAGCCACTCCTCGTACGGAGACTCCAGCCCGGCCTCCTTGAGCGCGGCGTCGAACGCCACCATCCTGGCCTTGGAGAACCCGTGCGTGTAGTACAGCTTGAGCGGCTGCCACGGCTCGCCCGCCCGCGGGAACCGCTCCGGGTCGCCCGCCGCGTCGAAGGCCGCCATCGACACCTCGTGCGTGCGGATGTGGTCCGGGTGCGGGTACCCGCCGTTCTCGTCGTAGGTCGTGATGACGTGCGGACGGAACTCGCGGATCACGCGCACCAGCGCCTCGGTGGACTCCTCCAGCGGGATCACCGCGAACGAGCCCTCCGGCACCGGCGGAAGCGGGTCGCCCTCGGGCAGCCCGGAGTCGATGAATCCCAGCCAGCGGTGGCTCACGCCGAGGATCTTCGCCGCGCGCGCCATCTCCTCGCGGCGGACCTCGGTCATGTTCGCCAGCACGTCCGGCCGGTCCATGGCCGGGTTGAGAATGCTGCCCGCCTCACCTCCGGTGCAGGTCACGACCATGACCTCGTGCCCGTCGGCGACGTATTTGGCCATCGTGGCGGCGCCCTTGCTCGACTCGTCGTCGGGATGGGCGTGCACCGCCATCAGGCGCAGTCGCTGCTTGCGGTCTTCTGTTGTCAGCTCGTCGGCTCCCACCATGGTCCGAACGGCCCTTTCCTGTCCTGTTATTCCGTGACATCTGGTTGCGCCGCGGTAAACCGCCCCGGCTCCGCGCCGCGGGAACGGGTCGCGGATACTCGACCAGGGTGGTGCCCCGGACCGGCCGCACTGCCTATTGTCCCCAGGGGTACGACAAGTGTGACCGGAGGCCCGGATTTGCAGAGCGGGGAGACCGTGACCGCCGAGGGTGGCGCCGTGCCGGCGCGGCCCGCGGACCGGTACGGCACCGCGGGCAAGGGCAAACCGTCGAAGCGCTGGCGGAGGTGGCTTTTCGTGGCCGTCGCGCTGGTCGTGAGCGGTGCGGTCGGCTTCGTCTACTACCTCAACCTCGGCCAGACCCCGATCGAGGCGGAGCGCATCGGCTTCGAGCAACGGCCGGGCGACGCGATGCAGGTCACGCTCAACGTCACTCGGGACGATGACAGCAAGCCCGGCGTGTGCGTCGTCCGGGTGCGCGACAAGTCCGGCGCGGAAAGCGGCCGCCGGGAGGTGCTGGTTCCCGCCGGGGCCGGCCACAGCAGGGTGAACACAGTGGTGAAGAGCATCGGGACCCCGGTGACCGCCGACGTGTTCGGCTGCTCGTATTCCATACCACGCTATCTGTCAAGCCCGTAGCGGCCAACGGAGTGAAATGCGCGGCGAGCGTCCGCGCGGCGTGAAATGGACCGGCGTCGACCTGTCCTGCCGTGATACGCTCGTACACCAGCACGGCCCCCGACGGGCCGTGTTTTTCCTTTATCTCAACCGCGTGCGTACGCGGTGGCCGGCTTGTACACCCAAGCCTGGCAGGCCCTACGAGGAGATGGTGACCGTGAGCGACACCAAGGTGACCTGGCTGACTCAGGATGCCTACGACAGGCTCAAGCACGAGCTCGACGAAATGATCGAGAATCGTCCGGTCATCGCCGCCCGCATCAACGACAGCCGTGAAGAGGGCGACCTCAAGGAGAACGGCGGCTACCACGCGGCCCGCGAAGAGCAGGGCCAGGCCGAAGCCCGGATCCGGCATCTGCAGGAGCTGCTGCGCAACGCGAAGGTCGGCGAGGCTCCGGACGACGACGGCACGGCAGGCCCCGGCAAGGTGCTCACCGTCAAGTACGACGGGGACGACGAGGAGGAGAAGTTCCTGCTCGCCACCCGTGAAGAGGGCGCGGAGGGCGCGCTCGACGTGTACTCCCCCGAGTCGCCGCTCGGCAAGGCGCTGCTCGGTGCCAAGGAAGGCGAGTCCCGCGAGTACGAGCTGCCCAACGGCAAGACCATGAAGGTCACCCTGGTCAAGGCGGTGCCCTACAGCGAGTCCTGACTCGTTTCCGCCGAACGCGCGCCCGCCCGGTTTTCCGTGGCCCGGCGCGCGTTCGGCGGTCTAGCGTGTCTTTCAGCAAAACCACTGGAGGACACCGATGAGCACCCAGCCGCTCTGCCTGACCTGCGGCATGCAGTACGCCGCCCCGCGCGCGGACTGCCCGATCTGCGAGGACGAGCGCCAATACGTGCCGCCGGGCGGGCAGAAGTGGACCGACCTGGCCACGCTCCGCTCAGCGGGCAACCTCAAGCCACGGGTCGAGGAGCAGGGTCCGGGCCTCGTCGGCGTCGGCTCGGACCCGAGGTTCGCGATCGGCCAGCGCGCGCTGCTGGTCCGCGCGGCGAGCGGCAACTTCCTCTGGGACTGCTCCGCCTACCTTGACGACGTGCTGATCGGCAAGATCACCGAACTCGGCGGCATCACCGGCATCGCGATCAGCCATCCGCACTACTACACGACGATGGCCGAGTGGGCGCACGCCTTCGACGTCCCGGTCTACCTGCACGAGAACGACCAGCAGTGGATCGGCCGTCCGGACCCGTCGATCCAGCTCTGGACCGGCACGACGCTCGACGTCTCGCCGGATCTCCAGCTGATCAACCTCGGCGTGCACTTCGCCGGTGGCACTGTCCTGCACTGGCCGGACGGCGAGGAAGGTCGCGGCGCACTGCTGACCGGCGACATCGTGCAGGTGGTCCCGGACCGCACGCACGTCGGTTTCATGTACAGCTACCCGAACCTCATCCCGGAGCGGCCGAGCGTCGTACGGCACGCCGCGGAACTGTTGGAGCCGTACGCGTTTGACGCCATCTACGGCGCTTGGTGGGACGCCATCGTGCGTACAGACGGCCATAACGTCGTACAGCGCTCCGCGAAGCGCTATCTCACGTACGTGTCCTAGCCGTTCGTTCGAGCAACGGCCGCACTCGCGGCGGCACTGGTGTCGACAACGCGATCGAAGTCGACGTACGCAAGACATCCGGCACGCCAACCACTTCGTCGATGACGCGTTGCAGATCATCGTTGTCGCGCGCGACAAGGCGTACGAAGAGGTCGCCTTGCCCGGTGGTGGCGTGCACTTCGCACACTTCGTCGATCGCAGCCAGTGCCTCCGCGACACCGGCGCGTTTGCCCTGCGCGATTTCCAGCACGGCGAAGGCGGTGAGGCTGTACCCCATCGCGGCCAGATCGAGTTCGGGCGGGAAGCCGCCGAGGATGCCGCGTTCGGTGAGCCGGTCGAGCCGGGCCTGCACGGTGCCGCGCGCGACGCCGAGCCGGCGCGCACATTCGAGCACGCCGAGGCGGGGCGAGTCGGTGAGCAACAGCAGCAGTCGCGCGTCGAGCGAGTCAAGCACCGGTTTTCTCCCTGCGCAGGTTGTCCAAGATGACCGAGCTTCTCCAGGATAAGCTGAACATATTGTCCATCCGAAACGGAAACCGTTGCGCAGCTTGCCGGGCGCAACTCATGCTCAGTGCATGACCTCCACGATGGATCCGCACGGCGCACTCGACGACGTCAGCTACGACCAGCTCCGCCAGCTCGTCGGACTGGTGGACCACGACGCCTCGACCGACCCGTTCCCGGTCAAGGCCCTCGACGCGGTGGTGTTCATCGCGGGCAACGCGACCCAGACCGCGTGGTTCTACCAGGTCGCGTTCGGCATGCAGCTGGTCGCGTACTCCGGCCCCGAAACCGGACAGCTCGACCACAAGGCCTTCGTGCTCAAGTCCGGTTCCGGGCGCTTCGTGATCACCGGCGGCGTGAAGCCGGACTCCCCGCTGCTCGACCACCACCGCCGCCACGGCGACGGCGTGATCGACCTCGCGCTGGAGACCACCGACGTCGACAAGTGCATCGAGCACGCCCGCAAGGAGGGCGCGACGATCCTCGAGGAGCCGCACGACGTCTCCGACGAGCACGGCACGATCCGCCGCGCGGCCATCGCGACCTACGGCGAGACCCGGCACACGCTCATCGACCGGTCCCGCTACAACGGCGTCTACCTGCCCGGCTACGAGCCGCGCGAGGGCACCGTCAAGCGGCCCGAGGGCGCGCCGAAGCGGCTGTTCCAGGCGGTCGACCACTGCGTCGGCAACGTCGAACTCGGCAAGATGGACTACTGGGTCGACTGGTACCACCGCGTCATGGGCTTCGTGAACATGGCGGAGTTCGTCGGCGACGACATCGCCACCGACTACTCGGCGCTGATGAGCAAGGTGGTGTCGAACGGCAACCACCGGGTCAAGTTCCCGCTCAACGAGCCCGCGATCGCGAAGAAGAAGTCGCAGATCGACGAGTACCTCGAGTTCTACGAGGGCGCGGGCTGCCAGCACATCGCGCTGGCCACCAACGACATCATCGCCACCATCACCGCGATGCGCGAGGCGGGCGTCGAGTTCCTCGACACCCCGGACTCGTACTACGACGACCCCGAGCTGCGCGCCCGGATCGGCAAGGTGCGCGTGCCGATCGAAACGCTGAAGGAGCACCGGATCCTGGTCGACCGCGACGAGGACGGCTACCTGCTGCAGGTCTTCACCAAGCCGATCGGCGACCGGCCCACCGTGTTCTACGAGCTCATCGAGCGGCACGGTTCGCTCGGCTTCGGCAAGGGCAACTTCAAGGCCCTGTTCGAGGCCATCGAGCGGGAGCAGGAGCGCCGCGGCAACCTCTGACCCGATCCCTCCCCTTTCCCCGGCCCGTCCGCGAACCTCGCGGGCGGGCCGGTTTATTTTACGGCGTGCAACCAGAAGTTCGCGTACAGTAGTCGACATCGAGTAGGAAACCGCGCCGCGCGGACAATTCGGAACCGCGCGGAACCGACGGGGTCGCGCGTCCGTCATTCTGGAGAAGCCACCGCGGAGAAAGGGGCCCGATGCCGGACAGTGTCGACGCCAGCGAGCAGATGATCGAGGGCTGGACCAAGCAGCTCCAGCAGACCGCTGCCCGCTACCAGGCGATGGCCGAGCGCATGCAGGGCCAAACGGTCACCGAGCGGTCGAAGGACGGTTCGGTCGAGGTCACCGTGGACGCCAAGGGACTGCTGAAGAACCTGGTGCTCGCGGACTCCGCGGCAGGCAAGAAGATGGCCGACGTCTCCGCCGAGGTGATGCGGCTCGTGCAGCGCGCACAGGCCCGGATTCCCGAGCTGTTGCAGCAGGCCGCGGCCGAGACCGTCGGCGGCGACGAGACCACGGAAACGCTGGTGGCCGACGCGCAGCGGACGTTTCCCGCGCCTCCTGCCGAGGAACCGGCCGAGTCCGCGTCCGACCGGGTGCGCCGGTTCCTGCCGGAGGACGCCGAAGAAACCGGAGCCCCCACAGCGCCGCCGGCGCGTCCGGCAGGCCCGCCCGCCCCGCCACCGCCTCAGCAGCAACGCCGCCGCCGGAGCTCGTCGGACGATGACGACGACTTCGGCGGATCGATCCTGCACTGATTCCAAGCCGTTCCAGGGGGAAGAAAAACCATGGCACCCAGGGGTTATGAGATCGGCGGCGATCTCGAGGCGCACGCCCGTCAGCTCGACGGGATCGCCGATGGGCTCAAGCAGGCTGTCGACGCCGCGAACCAGGTCAGCATGCCGACCGACGCGTACGGCATTCTCTGCCAGCCGTTCCGGATGATGCTCGACCCGGTCGAGAACTACGGGATCAACGCGCTGGAGAACACCGTCACCGCGATGGACGCGCAGGCGCAGAAGGTGCGCGACGCGGCGAAGGCGTACGACAGCTACGAAGGCGAAGCCGCCGATTCGATGAAGGCGAGCGACTGATGCCCGAAGGAAATCCGCTGGTCGCGGAGTCCAAAAAGGACGGCGACGGGCCGGGGCCGTTCACCGAGGGCAACGGCGATTACGGGTACGCCACCGGCATCAACATCGCCGAGTCGGCGACCGACGCGTTCAAGGGGATCGCGGACGGCGACTGGGTTTCCGGCGGCCTCGGCGTCGCGAGCCTCGCCGGCGAGATCGCGGGCGCGGCGATCGACCCGTTCGGCTACCTGATGTCGTCGGTGGCGTCGTTCCTGATGGAGCACGTGCAGCCGCTGAAGGACATGCTGGACTCGGTCGCGGGCAACCCGCCGGTGATCCAGTCCTATGCCGACACCTGGGGCAATGTCGCGAAAGCGTTGCAGGAACGGCAGAAAGACCTGGAAACCGCGGTCAAGACCGGCACCGCGGAGTGGAAGGGCGACGGCGCCGACGCCTACCGGAAGTCCGCGGCGGAGGCGGCCGAGGCGATCGGCGGCGCGGCGACGGTCGCGAGCGCGATCGGCACCGTCACGATGATCATGGGCCAGGTCGTCGCGTTCGTGCGCGGTCTGGTGCGGCAGCTCATCGCGGACCTGGTGGGCAAGCTGATCTCCTGGGTCATGGAGGAGGTGTTCTCGCTCGGATTCGGGACGCCGCTGGTGGTCGCGCAGGCCGTCACGGCGATCTCCAAGTGGGGCGAGAAGATCAGCGAGCTGCTGACGAAGCTGTGCGAGACGATGCGCCGGGTCTCGCCGCTGCTCGGCAAGCTCGCCGAGGTTTTCACGAAGATCATCAAGGTGCTGGGCAAGCTGGCCGGCAAGGTCACCGGCCTCGACGTGATCAGCACGAAGAACATCAAGGCGGGCGGCTTCTTCCACCACGGCGGCTCCGGCGGCGGCGCGGGCGGAGCCGGCGGCGGTCACCACGGCGGATCCGGCGACGGAGACGCGGATCCCGGCTCGCCGTCCGGTTCGCGTCGCTCCAACGGGTCGGACAGTGCTGACGGAGACGGGCCGAACGGCAGTCACAACAGTTCGGACGGTTCCGACACACCCGGCGACCACTCGGGCGATTCCAGCAGCCACAACGGATCCGACAGTCCGAGCAGCGACAGCCCGTCGTCCGGCGGCTCGCATTCCTCGTCGCCGGACGGCACCGGACCGTCCACAATCGACACTTCGACGTCGTCGTCTCGGCGCGGTTCCGAAAGCCCCGGCGGGAGCCACACCGACTCCAGCCCGTCGACGTTCGCCGGTGATCCGAGCCCGACGTCCCGTGGCGGAAGCAGTTCCTCGGACAGTTCTTACTCCCCGCAAAGCTCTTCGCACAGCGATGGCCCGTCCTCGGTCAGCGCGCCGCCCAGTTCTCCGCACTCCAGCGGGGCCCCGCACTCGTCGTCGGGCGGCGGGACGCATTCCGGTGGCAACGAGCCGAGCCCGCATCATTCGAGCAGCAACGATTCGACGTCCGCGAGCGGGTACGCCCCGCCTCGTGCGGACGCTCCCTCGCCGCAATCCGCTCCCCCGCAGCACATCCGCTCGAACGACGGCGGTTCGGCACCGAACCAGGGTCCGGCGGGCGGCGGAATGCCTCATCAGGGTGGCGGCAGTCCGAGCGGCACCCCGGCTGGCGGCGGCGGCCCGGCACCTCGGCCCAGCGGCAGCGGCTGGACCGGGACGCCGGGATCGCGGGCTCCCGACGTGGCACCAAACCGGGTTCCGGACAGCGGTCCTTCCGGTCGGCGACCAAGCGGCGGCCCGAGCCCGGCGGACAGTGGCGGGCCGAGTCGCGCTCCAGATCGTCCCGGGCCTGGGCCGCAGCGGCCCAGCGACGGCGGTCCCTCGGCCCCACCGCAGCGCACTGGCGACGGCGGTTCCTCGGCCCCGCCGCCGCGCACTGGCGACGGTGGGCCCGGTTCGCAGCGGCCCTCGGACGGCGGCTCGACCCCGCCGCGCACTGGCGACAGCGGGCCCGGTTCGCAGCGGCCCTCAGACGGCGGCTCGACCCCGCCGCGCACTGGCGACGGCGGGCCCGGTCGGCCTTCGGACGGCGGTTCGACGCAGCCGCGCACTGGCGATTCCACCGGTGGCGGCGGGTCTTCGCCGCAGCGTCCGGCGGATTCATCGAGCAGCGGTCCGCAGCGTCCCGGCGACGGCGGCGACGTCGGACAGCCCAAACGGCCTGGTACGGAACCGGGTCTCGGCCGTTCGGAGCCCGCGCCGGCGTCCGGTGGCGGATCGCCTGCCTCGGCGAACCGCGGGTCCGGCGACGGTTCCGCACCCCCGGCCGCGGCAGCTGTCGCGAGCGGTCCCGGTGGCGCCCAGCGCGGTCCGGAGGCAGGCGGCGTGCGGCGTCCCGACGGCTCCCCCGAACCCGTCGCACGCGGCGGCGCTCGTACTGACGCGCCGCCCGCCAAACCCGGCGAAGCCAGCAGTCCACAACGGACCGGGAAAGAATCCCCGGCGCAGAACGGCAAACCGAACGCCGACGAGCCGGGGAAGCCGAAGGACGGCGGCAAGCCCGAGCACACCGCCCCGGACCAGAAGCCCGGGCAGCACGACGACGCGAACGGCAAGCCGGGCAACGACAAGCCCGGCCACAAACCGGATCGCGACTTGCCCGAGCGCAAGCCGGACCACGCCGGCCCGGAGCCCAAACCGGAACACCAGGACCCGAAGCATCACGATCCGGACGGGCCGAACCACCACGACAACCCCGACCACGACGGCACTCCGCCGCACCACGACCAGCCGCTGTCGC
The DNA here is from genome assembly GCF_001651785.1 of Amycolatopsis sp. M39. Classification (NCBI taxonomy): domain Bacteria; kingdom Bacillati; phylum Actinomycetota; class Actinomycetes; order Pseudonocardiales; family Pseudonocardiaceae; genus Amycolatopsis; species Amycolatopsis sp. M39. The sequence goes on along the minus strand of NZ_LWSF01000001.1, from coordinate 433,139 downwards.
CGGACCAGGTCAACCACCGGCACGCCGAGGACACCCCGGCGGGCAGCTCGTACCACCGCGGCGACCCGGAGCTCGGCGACCTGCCGCACCGCGTCCAGCCGGACCCGGACGGGCGCTACACGGTGGACGTGCACGTCACGGCGGACGGTCACGCCCGCATCGGCGACCGGCTCTACACGCCGGAAGAGTTCGCGGACATCCTGCGGCGCAACGGAAACTACGACGGCAGGCCGATCCGGCTGATCGGCTGCGACGCGGGGTCGAACGATTTCGCGCACCGGCTGTCACGCGACCTCGACACCGAGGTGATGGCCCCGAGCAAGCCGGCGTGGACCGATTCCCACGGCCGCGTCTTCTCCTCCGACTACGAAATCGGCCCGGACGGACGGATGCGGCCGCGGATCCCGCCGGACGGCGAATGGTCGGTGCACCGCCCGGACGGCACGTCACACCACGTCGGCGACGACGGTTTCGCCCCGGACGGCAAGCACCACGACCCGGACGACATCGACGCCGACAGCGCAGTCGATCGCGGACAGCCGCCGTTCAACCAGGAACAGCGGGACCAGGACGTACGTGATCTCCGGCAGGAGAACCGCGACCGCCGTGCTGAGGGTCTCGACCACGTGCGAGACCTGAACGGCAACCGCAACCCGCTCACCGACGACGTGCGCCGCCCGCACGAACGAGCCCTCACCACGGCGAGGTACCGCGACGCGAACGGCGACGCTGTCGATCTCTACAGCTTCAGCGGGAAGTCCCACGACTGGGCGCCGGCGAAGGACGGTCCCGAGTGGCCCAAGTCCGAGCGGCTGTTCGGCACCAAGGACGCCGGTCCGTACCGGCCCGAACTCGGCATGCCGGATCCCGACGGCAAGTTCGGCCGCACCCACGACTCGGAACCGAAGCTGCTCGAAGAAATGGTGCGGCACAATTTCGCCGCCCGTTCCGGACTCGACCGCAGCGAGATCGACGACATCGTCAAGAAGCAAATCGAGAAATCCCGGCGCGAGGAAGCGGCATACCTCAAGAGCAACCACGAAAACATGTACCGCGAAGGACTTCGCGGCGACACGGCGCGGGCCCGGGACCGAATGGACGGTGCCCTCGAAGAAATCAACCGGCGCGGTGCGGAACGCGCGCACCAGAACGGGCAGACCTATACGCCGGTCACGCGCGAAGACATGAGCGGCGACCTGCGGATGGTCGTGGACCTGCCCTCGACCAAGCGGGACATGATTCCGAACGAGTACCAGATCTGCGACTCCTGTACCGATGTTATCCTTCAGTACAAGCAGCTTTTCCCGAATGTCCGGGTCGAGGTCGTCAACCTCGCCGGTGAAAGGTTGATGTGATGACGGCGTCTCCGGGCGACGGCGCGGAACTGGTTCGCGCGATCTTCGCCGGTGCGGTCGAAGCCGGTTTGCGCGCGGAATCGGTGCGCGGAGCATCCGATGCCGAGATCGACGCGATGGCGGAAGACCAGCGCGCCCGGGCGGTGCCCGCCGCGGCCAGGGAAGTGCTGCGCCTCATCGGCACGACGCACGGACTGTGGCTGCCGGGCAGTTCGCTCGGCGTGGACGCGGTGCGCGGCGAGGCCAAGAACCACGCCGCCGCCACCGCGAACGCGCAGAACGCCGAACTGTCCGATGTGGACGGCGCACTGGTACTGGCCGCGCACGGCGGGTACACCTACCACGTGGTCGACGGAGCCGACGCCGATCAGGACGACCCGCAGGTCTGGCTGCTCACCGAAGACGAGCCCGCGCGCGTCGCCTGGCCTTCGGTCAGCGCGTGGTTCAAGGCCATCACGCCGGACGTCGAGCGTTACCGGGAGCGGCTGGAGATCATGCGCGAGACCGGGTCCGATTTCCTGCCGCCGTGGGCGCAGGACCTCGTCGTCGGCGGATGACCGTGCCGCTCGCAGACCAGCAGGACGGGATTGCCGTTGCCCGGCATTCCGTCAGCATCGACGTCGCGTGGAAGCAGATCGAGAAGTTGTCGCCGCAGGCGGCCTTCTACTTCGACTACCTCACGCAGGACACCAGCGCGCTGGCGAACGTCCTGCGCCGGGAGCTGATGCTCGCGCAGTACCGCAGCGTCGTCGACCCGGACGCCGAGGACCCGGACACCTGGGGCGACCTCGGTCTCGCCGCGCAGGCCGCGGCGGCCGCCTTCACCGCGGCGTGCGCGCCGGAGGGGCAGGAGGTCGACGCGGTGGTCGGCCGCCCGCGGCGTTTCGCGGCCACCGGCCCCACGCCGCGGACCGACCCGGCGGCCTGGCTCACCGCCGTCTGGCTCGCCGTGATCCAGCGCGACGATGTGCTGATCCAGCAGCTGGCCGCGGTGCCGCTCGACGTGCTGCGCGCGTCGGGCATCGAGCACGACGCCTACCTGTACCCGTGGGTCGAGACGCTGCGAACGTTCCTCGCGCACCGCGAGGTCACCCCGGAAATGTTCCTGCCCGCGATGGACGGCACCGATCCCGGCACCGCGCAGTTCACTCCTCCGGCGGCGATGCTGCAGCTCGTGTACCCGCCGATCCGGATGTTCTTCTACGTGCTGCGCCGGGACTCGGAGAAGTTCGCCGAGGCGTTCGTCTCCGCGGTGGAGCGGCACCGCGAGTACTGGACCGCCGAGGATCGCGCCACCGACCCGGACGGGTTCCTCGCGCTGGCCCCGCTGGCGGTGGCGGTGCTCGCCCGTTCGGTCGGGATGACGTTCGATGTGCAGTCCGGTTACACGCCGGCCAACCTGCTCGCGGGCATTCTCCCGCCGCGGCAGGCGTTGATCGGCATGAAGCGTTCGCCCGGTGAGGAGCCGTTGAACTCATGACCCGGCCACCGGTGCCGCTCACCGCAGCCCAGCAGCACGAGCTCGTCCAGCAGATCGGCCAGGCGGGCGCGGCCGCGCTGCCCGCGGGCTGGCAGCAGCTGCAGGTCGTCTGCCGCGCCGCGGGACGACACGTCGAAGTCGACGTCGCCGTGCTCGCCCCGGACAACCGGACCTACCCGGTCCAGCCGCATCCGGAGCTGCCGCGCCTGTTCGGCGTGCTGCGCACCGGGATGTACCAGCCGGGCCGCGGCACCTGGCTGACCGCGACCTTGGTGTTCTCCCCGCAACGGCCGCCGTTCGCGGACTATCAGCCGGACGTCGAACCGCGGTGGCGGCAGCCGCCGCCACCGATCGGTTTCCAGGACGAGCTGCGGTTCTTCCCGCGCGAGGACCGGTTCGTGCCGCCGTGGCTGCGGCAGCGGGCCGGTGCGGCGACGCCGGGAGCCGCTCCGGGGCAGCCGGTCCCGCCGCCCGTCCCCAGCGCGAGCCCGGCAGTGCCTCCGCCGTTGCCAGGCACCGAGAATCCACCTGCTGCTCCTCCAGAGCAGGCCGCTGAGCACTCGGTTCCCGCGCTCCCGGTGGACGAGACCAGCTCGCCTCCGCCCGCCACTGCGCCGCCGATGCCCGGCCTGGAGCAGGCCGCGTCGGTATCGGCTGGCGACGAGGCGCAGTCCGGGCCAAGCGAGATCGCGGCGACCGCTCCCGAGACCTCCGAACCGGAAGGCGGAGCACCGGCCGAGCAAGAAAAGGTTCCCGCGGAAGCCCCACCGACCGGGCCGGAAGCCGTTGCGTCCGAAGAGGATTCAGCGAGCCCGGCAGTCGAGCTGCGTACTCCGCGGGTCTACGACGGGTTCGACGAGGCGGGGAATCCGGTCGTCGAGCGGGAAGCGTTGTCGGCCGAGGAGCGCGAGCGAGTCCTCGGCTATCTCGACAGCGCGCCGGTCATCCTGGCGTCCCGCAGCAAGGACACCGACGTCTTCGACCCGTCGCGCACGGACGCTGTTCCGCTGAACTTCCGCACCGACGGCAGCTGGGTGTGGCCCGGCGCGGTCGCCTATTACCTGCGCGAGCACGGGATTTCGCCGGACCCGGAGCTGGTCGGGCACATCCGGGCGGCCGGATTCGCCGTGCCGGAGGTGGACGAAGCGACCCAGGAACGGATGCTCGCGGCGTTGACCAGCATGCCCGCCGAGGAAAGCCGTCCCAGCCAAGCGGAACCGCCGAAGGATCCAGAGCAGCTGGTAAGCGAGATCTCGACGGCCCTCATCGCCGCGGCTCCGCAGGGATGGCAGCAGATCGTCTTCNTCTTCGACTTCATGACGCTGGGCAGGCACGCGAACCTGGCCTGCGGCGCGCGGATGGCGGACGGGAGCACGCACCAGGTTCCCGTCGCGCGAGAACTGTCGAGGCCGTTGGCGGAACTGCGGCGCGCCAAGTACGTCCAAGGACGGGGCACCTGGTACGCGCTCTCGCTGGTCATCGAACCGCCGTCGACCTACCAGGCCCGCTTCAACGAGGACGACGAACCGGCCTTCCACACGCCGCCCCGGCCCGAGGATTACGCGCTGGACCAGGAACTTTACCCACGCGAAGAGGACTATCTCCCGCTGTGGTTCAGCGCCCGGCTGCCGGAAAGTCCACAGTAGACTCTTCAGCTGACGATGGTGAACCCGGCGTCGGCGAGCGCGGCCTCGACGTCCTTGCAGTGTTCCGGGCCGCGGGTTTCCAGGGCGAGGGCGACGTCGACCTCGCCGAGGGCGAGGCTGCCGGAGATGCGGGAGTGCTCCACGTCGAGGACGTTCGCACCCAGGTCCTTCACGCACGACAGCACCGAAACCAGCGAGCCCGGCCGGTCCGGCACACGCAGGTGCAGCTTCAGGTAGCGCCCGCCCGCGGTCATGCCGTGCTGGATAATCTGCTGCAGCAGCACGGGATCCACGTTGCCGCCGGACAGGATCGCCACCACCGGCGGCTCGAAAGCGCCGGGGTGCTGCAAAAGCGCGGCCAGGGAAGCGGCACCGGCCGGTTCCACGACCAGCTTCCGCCGCTCCAGGCACAGCAGTACCGCGCGGGACAAGGATTCCTCGGTGACCGTGACGACGTCGTCGACCAAGGACTCGACGTGCGCGTAGCTGACCTTGCCCGGCTCGCCGACCGCGATCCCGTCCGCCATCGTGTGCACCTCGCGAAGCCGGACCGGCGCGCCCGCCGTCAGCGAGGACGGATACGCGGCGGCGTCTTCGGCCTGTACGCCGACCACCCGGATCTCCGGGTGCAGCGCCTTCACCGCCGCCGCGACCCCGCCGACCAGCCCGCCGCCGCCCGTCGGGACGAGGATCGTTTTCGCGCCCGGCACCTGCTCGAGAATCTCCAGCCCGACAGTGCCCTGGCCGGCAATGACGTCGGCGTGGTCGAACGGATGGATGAAGACCGCGCCGGTGCGTTCCGAGAACGCGATGGCCTCGGCAAGAGTTTCGTCGACAACCGCGCCGTGGAGGTGGACCTCGGCACCGTAACCGCGGGTCGCGGCGAGCTTCGGCAGCGGAGCGCGCAGCGGCATGAAGACAGTCGAGGAAATGCCGAGCAGCGACGAGGCCAGCGCGACCCCCTGCGCGTGGTTGCCGGCACTGGCCGCGACGACGCCGCGCGCGCGTTCCTCGGCGGTCAGGCCGTGAATGCGGGTGTAGGCGCCGCGGATCTTGAAGGAACCGGTGCGCTGGAGGTTCTCGCACTTGAGATACACCGGGCCGCCGTGCAGCCGGCGCAGGTCGCGGGCATGCTCCATCGGCGTGACGCGGGTGATGCCCTCGAGAAGCTTGCGCGCTTCCTGGATGCGCTCGACGCTGACCAGTTCCATGGCGCCGATGATGCCACCGACGGACGGCCGGGGTGCGCCGCCCGCCGGACCGGTACCCTGGTTACGGCAGCCACACATGATCAGGGAGTGCGACCATGGCACGCGCGCAGCACGGGACCACCGCCCGGGTGAAGTCCCGCACCGGTCTGCTGCCGCTCGCCGCCGGCATCCTGTCCGCAGTGGCCCTGACCGGAGCCGCCTTCGCGACCGTCGAAGCGGCCGGATGCGAGGGCCCCGCCCAGTACATCCGGCACGACAACCACATCGAACTGGTCGGCGGCTGCGTCAACGGCACCGAACTCCCCGCTACGACCGGCACCCGGCACGCCACTGCGCTGCCGGAGGACAGCAAGCCCTGACCAACTGGCCGGGTTTCGGCCGCACTGGTCTTGAGCCTGGGCGGCGATGGTTTCGCCGGACTCGTCAGGCACGGCACTCGCCGGGTGGCAAAGGTTTCGGCGGGCTCGCCAGGCGGGGCGAGTATGCGGCTCGCCGGGTTGTTGCGACCGGCTCGCCAAGCGAAGCCGGTAAGCGGCTCGTCGGGTTGCGACGGGCTCGCCAGGCGCGACTGGTAAACGGCTCGCCAGGTGGCAAAGATTTCGCCGGGCTCGCCAAGCGAGGCCGGTAAGCGGTTCGCCGGGTTGCGACGGACTCGCCAAGCGAGGCCGGTAAGCGGTTCGCCGGGTTGCGACGGACTCGTCAGGCGCGGCACGGAAGCGGCTCGCGGGATGGCACTGGGTTCGCGAGCTGGGAAATGGTTCGCCGGGGCGGCGGTTTATGCGTGATTCGACCGCTGACGTGGCTTGACCAAGCCAAGCGAGACAGCCCAGGGCCCACACAAGCAGGCGACTTCGGCGAAGACGGCCACGCCTAGCTCTGGAACTGGCCCTCGCCCCCGGCAGTTTCGGCGATGACAGAGGGCAGACTTGCGCGGCCAGGCAAGCCCTGGCCGCCTGGCCCGGCCGAACTTCGGCTGAGTTGAGCAGCTGAGGCTTGGGGCGGCAAGGGCTTCGCCAGGCGAGGCGCGGAAGCGGTTCGCCGGACGGCGACGACCTCACCAGGCTCGTCAAGCGAGACGGATAAGCACTTCGCCGGACAACGACGACCTCACCACACCCGCCAAGCGAGACGGATAAGCACTTCGCCCAACAACGACAACCTCACCACACTCGCCAGCCGATACCGGGAAGTGGTTCGCCGGGTGGCAAATTATGCGGGATCCGATGCACCAGCGACTGGGAGCAAGCGAAAACGCGGTCGCTTCAGAACCCGTCGCACGACAGCGCTGCCGGGCAAGCCTGGTTGCGACGACCCGTCATTCAGCGCGGAGGCCGGGCGGCAGCCACGCGGCGACCGGCCTAGACACAACCATGGGACAGGCTGTGGTCAGGCAAGACCAATCCGCTGGCCGTGGACGGGGGGCACCGGAAACCAGCGGCCCGTCCAGCCAGAGTCAGCCGAGCGCCTGCGTAAGGTCCGCCACCAGATCGCGACCGTCCTCGATGCCCACCGACAGCCGGATCAGGTCTTCCGGGACTTCCAGCGTCGAACCTGCCGTCGAGGCGTGCGTCATCTTGCCCGGGTGCTCGATCAGGCTCTCGATGCCGCCGAGCGACTCCGCCAGCACGAACAGCTTCGTGCGGGACGCGACCTCCAACGCTGCCGCCTCGCCGCCCGCGACGCGGAATGACACCATTCCGCCGAAGCGGCGCATCTGTTTCGCCGCTACCTCGTGGCCGGGATGTTCTGGCAGGCCGGGGTAGTAGACCTTGGTGACCTTCGGGTGCTTCGCCAGGGTGCGGGCGACCAGGTCGGCGTTGTCGCTGTGCCGTTCCATCCGCAGGGCCAGCGTCTTGAGGCCGCGCAGGGTCAGCCACGCGTCGAACGGGCCGGGGACGGCACCCGCAGCATTGCGCAGGTAGAAGAGCTGCTCGCGCAGTTCGTCCTCGTTGGTGACGACCGCGCCGCCGACGACGTCCGAGTGGCCGCCGAGGTACTTGGTGGTCGAGTGCACCACGATGTCCGCACCGAGGGCCAGCGGAGTCTGCAGGAACGGCGTGGCGAAGGTGTTGTCCACGACCAGCCTCGCGCCCGCGTCGTGGGCGGCGCCGGCCAGCGCGGCGATGTCGGCGACGCCCAGCAGCGGGTTGGTCGGCGACTCGCACCAGATCAGCTTGGTTTCCGGACGCATCGCGGCCCGTACGTCGTCGATGCGGCTCAGGTCGGCGACCGTGTGCTCGACACCCCACAGGCTGAGCACCTTGTCGATCAGCCGGAACGTGCCGCCGTACGCGTCGTTGCCGAGGACCAGGTGGTCGCCGGGGCGCAGGACCGTGCGCAGCACCGCGTCGGACGCGGCCATGCCGGACGCGAACGCCAGCGTGTGCCGGGCGCCCTCAAGCGAAGCGAGGGCTTCCTCCAGCGCGGTCCGCGTGGGGTTCGCGGTGCGCGAGTATTCGTAGCCGCCCTCGCGGGTGCCGCCTACGCCGTCCTGCGCGTACGTGGACGTTTGGTAAATCGGCACGATAACGGCACCCGTGCGGGGATCGGGCTGCTGCCCGGCGTGGATCGCGCGTGTTTCAAAACCCAGGACGGAGTAGTCGTCGGCCATGGTTCCCAGGGTACGGGGCACCCCTGACAATCCCATCAGCTGGGAGGCAACTCACCATGCGGGAGAGGCTGCCGGTACAAACCCGCACCGGCAGCCCGCGGTCACCAGCCCTGCGGAGCCGGGTAACCGCCCTGGGCCGGTGCGTCCGGGCGGTAGTTCACCCAGTCGGCGGTCGGCTTCACGATCGCCAGCACCAGGGTCGCGATCGGCGGGATCAACCCGATCAGGGCACCGCCGATGCCCGCGCCCAGCAGCCGCGCGCTGCCCGAGTATCCCGCGGTCATGACGCCGGCGAGGATGCCGCTCAGAACGGTGTACACGATCACCAGCCCGCAGCCGATGATCGTGCACAGCCGGGCGGCCGGCTTGTGCAGGAACAGGCCGATGCCGCCGAAGAACAGCAGGCCGACCAGCACCGCGTTCACCACGATCGACGCGTAGAGCTGCCAGACCGTGACGTGGATGGCCGAGATCGCCACCACCGCGACGATGACCGAGATGATCGCGAAAATCCCGCCGATGATCGCGAGGATCCCGGCGATGATCGCGGTCGCGCCGTTCGGCTTCTGCTGGTACATGCCCGGTCCTCCCGGGTACGCCGGGTACGGCTGACCCGCGGCGGGCGGGGCGAACGGCTGCTGCGGGGCGCCCGGGTACGGCTGGGCCGGGGTCGGCTGGCTCGCCGGGTACTGCTGCCCGGGGAACGGGCCGCTCTGCGGCTGCTGGGGCTGGCCCTGCGGGTTCTGGGGGTAGGTCACGGGGAGTCCTCGGTGCATCTGGTCCCGCCGGGCGGCGGGCGGAGTGCTTGTATCGTGCCAGGTCCGTCCCGGTTTCGGGGCGGATTTACCACTGTCGCGAGGGTGACGAAGCAGGCACCACGGGTGCGCGGTACCGCAGGTAGCCGAAGGTCCGCGGCAGCCCGGCCAGCACGAGCACCAGCAGCACGGCGGCGGCGAGCGTGACGCGGTCCAGCGCGGCGAAATTCTCGAACCGCAGCAGCGTCCGGAAGTACTGGACGTACGCCGGGGAACCGCTCAGCGCTGGTTCCAGCAGCAGCGCGACGAGGGCGAGCAACGCGCCCGCGATCAGCAGGACCGCACCGGCTGTCGCGCGGAAAAAGGTCGCGATCGCGCCGATCAGCAGGGCCAGCGAAGCGGCAAGGTACGCGGCGAGATCGGCGAGTGTCAGCGGCGAGAGGTCACCGAGGCTGAATCCGGAAGGAATGTCGAGGAACAGCCTTGCCGGAAGGTAGCCGGACGTCGCGGCGGCGACGAGCCCGAACAGCCCGGCCGCGATCGCGGTGCTCCCGTTCGGCCGGTGCGGAGCCGGCTCCGCCAAGGAGGATGCCCGTTCCCGCTGCCGTGCCGGAAGTCCGTGCAGGCCGCTCACGGCAGGCCCCCCTCGGGCTGGAAAGGCGATTCGGACGGCGCTCACCCTAGCCCGGAAACGCACGGTTGGGGACCGGCGCGAGCGCATGTGCGGCGCAATTCCCCCAGCTGCCGGAACCGCCGGGAAAAGCCCACCAGCTCCCCGCGAACCCCGCGAAAAACGGACCGGGAACGACGAAGGGCGCCGCCGTCGGGAGACGGAGGCGCCCTTCGCGGAGATTCAGCGAGTCACCACTGCTGCGGCGGCTGCTGGCCCGGCTGGCCGTAGCCCGGAGGGGGCTGCTGCCCGCCCGGCGGCGGGTACTGGCCCGGCTGGCCGAAGCCGCCCGGCTGCTGCGGCGGCTGGCCGTAGCCCGGCTGCGGGCCTGGCTGGCCGTAACCGGGAGGCGGCTGCTGCCCGAAGCCCGGCTGCGGGTTCGCGCCGCTGCCCGGGTTCGGACCGCCCGGCTGCGGGAAGCCCCCGCTGTTCGGGTTCGGGCCGCCGGGAGGCGGGAAACCACCGGGCTGCGGCTGACCGAAGCCCGGCTGTCCGCCGCCGAAACCGCCCGGCTGCTGCGGGCCGCCAGGGCCACCGGGGCCACCAGGGCCACCGGGACCGCCGAAACCACCGGGGCCGCCCGAGGACGAACCGAGGCCGACGTACTGCGAGGTCGCCGGGATGATCGCGACCACGCCGATGATCAGGATGATGATGCCGAGGATCAGCGTCAGCATGCCGCCGCCGCTCGTCGCGCTGGAGGAGGCGCCGCCGTACTTGTCGGCGAAGGAGCTGCTGACCGAGGTCCCGGACTTCGCCAGGATCGAGAACAGCAGCAACAGCACGCCGCCGACCAGCACGCCGATCGGGGCGAGCTTGCGCATCACGGCCGCGCGCGAGGCGAGAGCCAGCGCGACGCCGCCCGCCAGCGCGACCACCGCGCCGACCAGGATCATGATCACGTAGAACCACAGCGTGCCCGGCGAGGCGAGACCGGCCTCGTCGAACAGCTTCTGGTACCGGCTCGAGCTGTCGTACAGCTTCGAGTAGTCGCTGGTGTCGCTCATGTAGCTGAACGAGACGATCAGCGCGATCAGGCCGAGCACCGCGGTGACGCCGCCGGCGATGTAGCCGTACAGCGCGTTCCCGCCGCCTGCCGACGGCGCGGCGGACGCACCGAACGGGGCGGGCTGGCCGAAGCCCTGCGGCGGCTGACCCGGATGGCCGAACGCGCCCTGCGGCGGGGTGCCGAAGCCGCCCTGGTCGTACCCGCCCGGCTGGCCGAAGCCCTGCGGCGGCTGACCCGGCTGACCCGGCTGCCCGGGCTGACCCGGCTGGCCGAAGCCCTGCGGGGCGCCGAACCCGGCGACCGCGGCCGGGTTGTCCGCCGCGCTCGGCGGCGGGGCGTACGGGATGTTCTGCGGCTGCTGGCTCGGCGGGACCAGCTGCGTCGACTCGGCGTTGCCCTCGGCGCTCACGGGGTTGACCACCTGGGTGGCGTTCGAGTCAGCCGGCTGTCCCGGCTGCACGACCTGCGTCGGTTCCGGGGTGTCGCCGAAGGTGCCGCCGCCCTGAGCGGGCTGCTGCGGCTGGCCCGGCTGGACCACCTGGGTCGGCTCCGACGCGCCGAAGGGACTGTCCTGCTGCGGTGTAGGACCACTCGACGGGCCCTGCGGCGGCTGCTGGCCGCCGTCCCAGGGCTGGTTCGGTGGCTGCGGAGCACTCATGTGGGTCTTGAACCCCCTTGACGAGGACGCGAAAAAGTTCTATTCGGCCGTAACGCTATCGGATGCCCGGCCGGGACGCGCGCAGACGCCCCGGCCGGTCGCCGTGAGCTTGCGGCTATCGGCCCGCGAGGAACGCGAGCAGATCGTGCCTGGTGACGACGCCCGCCGGCTTGCCGTCGATCAGCACCAGCGCGCCGTCGGCCCCTTCGAGCGCCTTCATCGCCGCGCTCACCTGCTCGCCTGCCCCGATCGTGGGCAGCGGCGGCGACATGTGCGTTTCCAGCCGGTCGGCCATGTGTGCCTTGCCGGTGAACAGCGCGTCGAGCAGGTCGCGCTCGTTGACCGCGCCGACCACCTCGGCGGCCATCACCGGCGGTTCGGCGCTGACCACGGGCATCTGGCTCACGCCGAATTCCGCCAGGATGGCCACCGCTTCGGCGACCGTCTCGTTCGGGTGCGAGTGCACGAGGCTGGGCAGCGCGCCGGATTTGCGGGTGAGCACGTCGCCGACGGTCGCGCCGGAGGAATCCGGCGGGAGGAAGCCGTAGGACGACATCCAGGCGTCGTTGAACACCTTGGTGAGGTAGCCGCGGCCGCCGTCGGGCAGCAGCACGACCACGACGTCGTCCTCGGTCAGCCCCTCGGCCAGCTTCAGCGCGGCGGCCACGGCCATCCCGCACGACCCGCCGACGAGCAGGCCTTCCTCGGTCGCGAGCCTGCGCGTGGTCTCGAAGGAGTGCGCGTCGCTGATCGGGATGATCTGGTCCGCGACGTTCCGGTCGTAGGTTTCCGGCCAGAAGTCCTCGCCGACGCCCTCGACCAGGTACGGCCGTCCGGTGCCGCCGGAGTACACCGAGCCCTCGGGATCAGCCCCGACGACCTGGACACGGCCGTCGCTGACCTCCTTCAGGTACTTGCCGGTGCCGGAGATCGTGCCGCCGGTGCCGACGCCCGCGACGAAGTGGGTGATCTTGCCGTCGGTCTGCCGCCAGAGCTCCGGGCCGGTGGAGTGGTAGTGGCTGGCCGGGTTCTCCGGGTTGGCGTACTGGTTGGGCTTCCAGGCGCCCTCGATCTCGTGCACGAGCCGGTCGGACACGTTGTAGTACGAGTCGGGGTGCTCGGGCGCGACCGCGGTGGGGCACACGACGACGCGGGCGCCGTACGCGCGCAGCACGTTGCGCTTGTCCTCGCTCACCTTGTCCGGGCAGACGAACACGCACTGGTAACCCTTGCGCTGGGCGACCATGGCCAGCCCGACCCCGGTGTTGCCCGAGGTGGGCTCCACGATCGTGCCGCCAGGACGCAGCTCGCCGGAGGCCTCGGCGGCCTCGATCATCCGCAGCGCGATCCGGTCTTTCACGCTGCCGCCCGGGTTGACGTACTCGACCTTGGCGAGCACGAGCGGCTTGAGCCCCCGCGTAAGCGAATTCAGCTTGACCAGCGGGGTGTTGCCCACGAGGTCCACGATGTGTTCTGCGTACTCCACGCGACCAGCCTAAACAGCCGGGTGCCAGACGGGCCAGCGCGGGACCGGCAGGCGGTCTCCGGGTGCGCGTCGGGGCCACGGGCGGCGCCAGGCGAGGTCGAGCCTCCCCGGCGCGGACCTCAGGCAGCCACCAAGCCGCGCGTCGACACCGGGGTCGGCCCGAGGGCCGCCGCACGCCGATCCGTGATCCCGTCCCGGAGATCCGTCCCGGCCCGCAGTGCCGCGCAGTAACGCTTGATGGCCACCATGACCGGTTCACCTCCTGATGGGGATCCTTCTTCTTGTTGACTCTTCACGGATCTTAGTGGTTCCGCGGTTATTTCGAAACACCCGAAGGAACCAGCCGGAGCCAGCCGTCGTCGCCGCGTTCTTCGGTCCAGCCGGGCGGCCAGGAGCGTTTGTAGCCGGGCTTCGCGAGCACACCGGCCAGCCCGGCTTCCGAGTGCACCCCGAATTCCACGTGTTTCTCGAACTTCGCGCCGCGGAAGACGTCGCGCTCGCCGCCGAAAACGGTGCCGCGGAAGTCCGCGCGTTCGAGGAACACCGCTTCGTGGAAATCGGCTTTAGTGCGGAATTCGGTGCCGCGGAACGTCGCGAATTCCTGGAATTCAGTCTGATAGCACACGATGGAACGGATTCGGCAGTGCGTGAGGGTGAGCGCGATGATCTTGGCTCCGGAAAAGTCGAGGTCGATGTCCGGCCAGTACGACCCGTTCGGCTCCTCGCCGCCGCCCGGACGCAGGTGCAGCATCAGTATCCGCTGCGCGGCCTTGCGGACCTGCGCCTCTTCGTCCGTGCCGTCCAGCGGCATCCGCAGATACGCGCAGAGCACGTTGACGATGGTCTGCCGCTGGTCCGCGTGGCTTTGCGCGAGCCGTTCGAGCGCGTACAGCCCGGCCAGCCGGACCGGGGCCTTGTCGCTGCCGAGCTGGTCGGCGGCCTTGCCGTACATGTCGGTGATCCGGCGCTGGGTCGCGTCGTGGTCCTTCTGTTCCAGATCCAGCTCGGCGGACCGCTGCCGTCGCGCGGCGAGCAGGAGCGCGGCCGCGCCGCCGGTCCCGACGACGATGCTGGAGGCCGTGCGCAGCGCGTCGAGCCGCGACGAATCGGCCGGGGTGCCGCCGCCGAGCAGCCACAGCAGCAGCGCCGCCGCGACGGCCGCGAGCAGCACGATGCCGGTCCCCCACCAGGCGATCGTGCGGGTGGACAACACCCGGTTGCGCTCTGTCACGGCAGAAATCCTCCCACGGACGCAAGGTGGTGCATGTCGCCTTCGGCTTTCGAACGGACGCCGGACGCGGCAAGATGGTGAGCAACCGCTTAGTGCCGCCGACCCGAGGATGTGTCTGTCATGCCCGAAGCCGTCATCGTCTCCACCGCCCGCTCCCCGATCGGCCGCGCCGGGAAGGGCTCGCTCGTCGGGATGCGCCCCGACGACCTGGCCGTGCAGATGGTGCACGCGGCGCTGGACAAGGTGCCCCAGCTGGACCCGGCCGACATCGACGACCTGATGCTCGGCTGCGGCCTGCCCGGCGGCGAGTCCGGCTTCAACATGGGCCGCGCGGTGGCCGTCGAACTCGGCTACGACCACCTGCCCGGCTGCACGATCACCCGGTACTGCTCCTCCAGTTTGCAGACCACCCGGATGGCGCTGCACGCGATCAGGGCGGGCGAGGGCGACGTCTTCGTCTCAGCGGGCGTCGAGGCCGTGTCGCGGTTCGCGAAGGGCAGCTCCGACTCCTGGCCGGACACCCACAACCCGCTGTTCGCCGACGCCGAGGCGCGCACCAAGGCCACCGCCGAGTCCGGCGCGGACAGCTGGCAGGACCCGCGCGAGAACGGGCAGCTTCCGGACGTCTACATCGCGATGGGCCAGACCGCGGAGAACCTCGCGCGGCTCAAGGGCGTCACCCGCGAGGAGATGGACGAGTTCGGCGTGCGGTCGCAGAACCTCGCCGAGAAGGCCATCGCGGACGGTTTCTGGGCCAAGGACATCACGCCGGTCACGCTGCCGGACGGCACCGTCGTGTCGAAGGACGACGGGCCGCGCGCGGGTGTCACGATCGAGGGCGTGTCCGGGCTGAAGCCGGTCTTCCGCCCCGACGGCCGGATCACCGCGGGCAACTGCTGCCCGCTCAACGACGGCGCGGCGGCTGTCGTGATCATGTCCGACACGAAGGCGCGCGAACTGGGCCTGACGCCGCTGGCGCGCGTCGTGTCCACCGGTGTCACCGGGCTGTCGCCGGAGATCATGGGCTACGGCCCGGTCGAGGCGTCGAAGCAGGCGCTGTCCCGCGCCGGTCTGTCCATTTCGGACATCGACCTGGTCGAGATCAACGAGGCGTTCGCCGCGCAGGTCATCCCGTCCTACCGCGACCTTGGCATCGACCTCGACCGGCTGAACGTCAACGGCGGCGCGATCGCGGTCGGCCACCCGTTCGGCATGACCGGCGCGCGAATCACCTCGACGCTGATCAACTCCCTGCAGCACCACGACAAGCAGTTCGGCCTGGAGACGATGTGCGTCGGCGGCGGGCAGGGCATGGCGATGGTGCTGGAGCGGCTTTCCTGAGCGCTCGGGAGTGGCGATCGCGGTTCTGAACCGCGACTGCCACTCACGACGCCGTTCGACGAAAAGGCGCGATGAACGTCCGGGAGCGGAGAGAGCCACTCGGTGCTGGGGTGCTTTCCCCGCCGCGCAAAGAAAAGGGCTGCCCGCTGATGATCGCGGGCAGCCCTTTTCCGTGGAGCGTCAGTGCATCAGCACCGGCGGAGCGACCTCGTCGGACTCCGCGGCCGCGGGCACCACGCGCTTCTTCGGCAGGAAGAACGCGGGCACCAGGCACAGCGCCAGCAGGATCGTGCCCCACAGGAACGTCGTCGCGAACGACTCGCCCGCGAGGCGGGCCGCGGCGTCGTGGGTGGCCGGGTTCATCGTCGCCGCGGTGGCGACCAGCTGGCCCTGGCTCGTCGGGACGCCGAACTTCCCGGCGAGCAGCGCCGCGAGGATGATCGACATCACCGCGGACCCGATCGCGCCCGCGGTCTGCTGCAGGATGTTCGTCGCGGTCGAGGCCTTCGCCATGTCCTTGGACCGCAACGTCTGCAGCGCGGCCGAGGTGATCGGCATCATCGTGCAACCCATGCCGACGCCCATCACGAACAGCGCGGCCAGCAGCTGCCAGTACGGCGTGGTCGCGCTGACCTGTGTGAACACCACCATGCCCAGCACGATCAGGACCAGGCCGGGCAGCACGATCCGGCGCGGCGCGATCTTGTCCGCCAGCCGCCCGGTGATCGGCATCGCCAGCATCGCGCCCAGCCCCTGCGGGGCGAGCAAAAGTCCCGCGTTCAACGCGGTTTCGCCGCGCACCAGCACGAAATACGTGGGCAGCAACAGCATCGCACCGAAGAACCCGACGCAGAACACGGCCATGGTGATCATCGCGACCGAGAACGAGCGGTTGCCGAACAGCTTCAGGTCGATCAGCGGGTGCTCCATGGTCCGCGCCCGCAGCACGAACGCGACGAGCAGCACGATCCCGGCCAGCGCGGGCAGCCACACCTCGAGGTCGGCGACGGTGCCGGTGGACGGAATCCGCGAAACGCCGAAGATCAGCGCGGCCAGGCCCGGCGACACCATCAGCATGCCGAGGAAGTCGAACCGGTTGCCGGGTTCCGGCTCGTCCTTCGGCAGCAGCCGCAGCGCGAGCAGGAAGGCGATCAGCCCGATCGGGACGTTGATGTAGAAGATCCAGCGCCAGCTCACCGCGTCGACCAGCCAGCCGCCCAGGATCGGGCCGCAGATCGGGCCGAGCAGCATCGGCACGCCCAGCACGGCCATCACCCGGCCGATCCGCTGCGGACCGGCCGCACGGGTCAGGATCGTCATGCCCGCGGGCATCAGCATGCCGCCGCCGAGGCCCTGCACGACACGGAACGCGATCAGCGATTCGACGTTCCAGGCGAGCCCGGCGAGCATCGAGCCGATCAGGAAGGTGCCGATCGCGAGCAGGTACAGCCGTTTCGTGCCGAACCGGTCGGACGCCCATCCGGTGACCGGGATGACCGTCGCCAGCGCCAGCATGTAGCCGGTCGCGACCCACTGGATGGTGTCGAAGGACGTGGCGAACTGGATGGTGAGCTTCTGGAGCGCGACGTTGACCACGGTGGTGTCGAGGATCGCCATGATGGCGCCGAGCACCACCACGGAGGCGACCTTCAGCACTCCCCGGTCGAGTTTGTCACCGGCATCCGGCGCGGCCGGAGTCGCGGGTGCGGACATGCGGAACCCCATCTGTTAGTGGTGATGCGCAAGCCCGCGACGCGACAATACGACCGCGGTTCCCCCTTGCGCGCGCTCCAGACTAGCCGAGCGGCAAGCGGCGACGCAGCCATTTTCGCTTCCGGCCGAACACGTGGGGACTTTTCGCGCGGTCGCCATGACCTGCGAAAAGCCCCCCGGCTCGGGTCAGCAGATACTGTCTGTGCGCACCGGGTTGCCCAAACCGAACAACGGCCGCAGTTTCAGCCCGATCCACGTGCCGAAAAGCGCGAACGCGCCCCACAGCCAGCCGTGCAGGCTGCCGACGGAAATTCCGCCGAGGTACGCGCCGATGTTGCAGCCGTTCGCCAGCCGCGCGCCGATGCCCATCAGGATTCCGCCGAGAATCGCGGCGACGGCGGTACGCCACGGGATCGAGCTGTGGATCTTCCACGCGCCCGCGGCCGCCGCGGCGACGAACGCGCCGATCATGATGCCGATGTCGGTGAGGCTCGTCTTGTCCTGCCAGATCGGCTTGGACAGCGACGTCGCGTTCGCCTTCAGCTGCCAGAACTCCCACTGCTCCGGGTGCAGCCCGAACACCTGGAGAATTTTCGCGCCCCACAGGCTGAACGCGCTCGTGACGCCCCAGATGCCGCCGGAAACCAGGTACACCGCGCCGGCCAGCACGCCGAGCACGACGGCTCCGACGAGGATCGGCCAGGAGCCGCGGAAGATCCGGGCGAACCCGCGCGCGGTCGGCACCGTGTCGACCGGCGGCGGCACGCGCCGCTTCTGCACCACCCGGGTCGCGAGGACGATCGCGGCGAGCACCGCGATCGTGATCGCCCACGAACCGAACCAGCCGACGTGGTCGGCCAGCAGGAATCCGGAAACCTGCGGCCAGCCGGTGAAAAGCGGGTAGCCCCAGGTGTAGAGGACCGAACCGGTGATGAACCCGCCGAGGGTCAGCACGATTGTCGACTGCCCGGCCCCGACCGCGAACAACGTCCCGGACGCGCACGCGCCGCCGAGCTGCATGCCGATCGCGAACAGCGTGGCTCCGACGAACAACGCGAGCCCGATCGGCCCGACGTTCGCCACCGGCACCGGTTTGCTGCCGAAGAGGCCCGCACCGGTGCCGCAGATGAGGGCGATGAGCGTCGCGGCGGTGCCGAGCAGGAGGGTGTGCGCGCGAAGTCCCTGGCCGTTGCCGACGGCGATCAGCTGCCGCCAGGCGGACGTGAACCCGAAGCGGGAGTGGAAAAGCGCGAGGCCGAGCGCCAGCCCCAGCACGAGCAGGACCCCGAACTTCGCGCCGTGCGCGGCCCAGACGTAGGCGGTCAGGCCGACCGCGAGCACTGCGGCGACGGCCAGCGGGACGACCTTGACCGGCTCCTCCGGTTGAGGCGCCGGAGCCGCGCAGGAGGTGGGGAAATCGAGCAGTTTTCGCTCGTCGACAGGGGAATCGGTGGTCGCCACCACGTCTCCTGGGGGTGTCGGGGATGAACGGGGCCCGCCCGGCGGCGGGCGGCAATCCACGTTAGGTCCCCGTGCGCCCCGGACGCAGCCTGTCTCACGGAGTGCGACGAACGGCCGAAACCGGGCGTCCGGACGGCCCCTTTGTACCGCCCCGGTCAGCTCTTGACGCAGATCGCTTCCGCGGGGTCGGAGTACCAGCGGGCGGCGGTCGAGCCGCTGCCCTCGCACGCTGAGCGGTCCTTCGCGCCGGGCACCAGCTTGACGATTTCCGCGTTCTTCCGCGGGTCCGTGCACGCGACCTTGCGGTAGGTCGTCGTCGCGGTCTGGAGCCCGGCCAGGCAATCCCCTTGCCGCACGTTGGGAACGAGGCAGAGCACGCGGTGGTTCTTGCCGCCGGTGGTGTAGCGGTAGTAGTCGCCGCGCGGGCAGGTGCCGCTCCGGTTGGCGCGGACGACCGCGACCTTGACGTTCGCCGCGGGGTCGGCGCAGTCGACGGTTTTCGTCGTCGTGGTCGAGCCGGACTTCTCGATGTGCATGCAGTCGCTGGCGTGGGTGTTGCTGGTCGAGTTGCCGAACTTGAAAAAGCCGATGACGACCCCCGCCGCCACGACCACCACCGCGACGGCGATCAGCACCACGGTCCGGGTCGGGAACGCGCGCTTCGGACCCGGCCGCGGCGGCATCCCGCTCGGACCGTAGTGCTGCTGGAACGGCGACGGACCGTTCTGGCCGTAGCCCGGCTGCGGTCCGTGCCCGTGCGGGGGAACGCTCACGTGATGCCTCGCAAACCCGAAAGAAAGATTCCGACCGGGCACATCCAACACGACGCCCGCGGGGGCTCGCAGAGCTTCGAGGCAGAAACCAGAAAAGGCGCTCCGCGTAACGCGGAGCGCCCCTTCCCGGGAAACCTGCGCGAGAAGCTAGTCGCGCAGGTAAGACAGCAGACGCAGGATCTCGAGGTACAGCCACACCAGCGTGGTCATCAGGCCGAAGGCGGCGTACCACGCCCACTTCGACGGCATGCCGGCGCGGATCATCTTGTCGGCCTGGTCGAAGTCGAGCAGGAAGCTGAACGCGGCGATGCCGATGACCACCAGGCTGAAGACGATGGCCAGCGGGCTGCCGTCGCGCAGCGGGTTGAAGCCGAAGAACACCGCGGTGACCAGGTTGACCAGCATGAGGATGGCCACGCCCGCGACCGCGCCGACGATCCACTTGGTGAGTTTCGGCGTGACCTTCACCGCGCCGGTCTTGTAGACGACCAGCATCGCGACGAACACGCCCGCGGTGCCGATGAGCGCCTGCAGGGCGATACCCGGCAGGAACACCTCGAACAGGCCGCTGAGCGCACCGAGGAACAGGCCCTCGGCACCGGAGTAGACGAGCGTGAGCGGACCGCTCGGCTTCTGCTTGAAGATGATGACCAGCGACACGACGAGGCCCACCACGAGCCCGCCGATCAGCGCGCCGAGGAGCGGACCGCTCGGCGAAAGCCTGCCGAGGGAATCGCGCACGAGCTGGGTCTGCGCCCAGACCGCGGTGAGCACGCCGATGACGAGCGCGACGCCGAGCGACATGCCGGTCTTGATGACGACGTCGTCGACCGTCATCGGACGGTCGGCGGAGGCGGTGCCCATCTGGCCAGGGCCGTAACCCGGGACGCCGCCTTGGCCCTGCGGCTGGCCGTAGGGCTGGTCGAAGCCGACGTTCGGCCCGTACTGCCCGGTCGCGGCCGCGCCGCGCGGGAGATTGCGGAACGCCGGGTTGCTGCTGGAACGCACCTGTCCTCCTGGACTTTATGGCACCTTGCATCGGGTTCAACGACCGCGGCGGCTCGCTGGTTCCCGTTCGGGTAAAGCCGATTTTACTCATCACCCGCGCGGGTGGGACGCCCCCCGTTACGGCCACCGTAGGCGATGAAGGTCACGACCGTTCACCGCAGGTCACCCGATGGTCTCTAGACAACCCCCATGGTGACCCGCGAACCTTCACATCGCGTGTCCGGGAAGTGACCGAACGCGTGTCGGGGAGTTATTCGATCAGGTGAACTGCGAAGACGTCGTTCCGGCGTCGGCGGGCACGTCGAAGGAGCCAACACACCATGGGGTGGATCTCACGCCCGCGCGCTCGCTGGCGCGCGGCTACTGGGCTGGTCGCGACCGCGCTGCTCGGCGCACTCTCCGTAACCGCGCTGGGGACTGCTCCGGCCTCGGCCGACGCCATCACTGGCCACGGCCGAAACATCGAGCACAAAGAGGCAGACGGCGTCACGTACAAGGATTGGCTCGGCTCCTACAAGGTGGGCGGCAAGGACGTGTTCTGCGTCAGCTTCCACCTGAAGGCACCGGACAGCGACGAGGAGTACCAACCAGGTCAAGATCTGCTGACGAAGTGGGGCAAGCCGCTGGAGCCCGACATCGCAGGCAACATCTCGTACCTGCTGTTGCGTTACGGCACCACCTCCAATGACGACGAGGCCGCCGCGCTGGCCCACCTGCTGCACTCGTGGACGGCTCCGACGCAAACGCCCGGCGACACGGACTTCGGCACACCCCCGAACAAGGCGGCCTATCCCGAGGACAAGTACTTCAAGCTCCTCACCCCGGAAGCCGCCAAGGATGTGGCCACGATGAAGGCCGAGGCCAAGGCGAACCGCGGCCCGTGGACCGCGTCAGTCACCGCGCCGAAGGGCGATCAGCACATCGGCCAGCCCGCGACCTGGACGGTCACGGTGAAGAACTCCGAGGGCAAAGGCATTCCGGACGTTCCGGTGAAGCTGACCGCCACCGACGGGACTATCGGCCAAGCGGACAAGCAGTCGGACACGGAGAAGGCTTCGGACTCTTCCTCCGGGAACTCCGCGCCGCAGGCCGCGCAGAAAGACACGACGCTGAAGACCGAGGCCAACGGCACGGTCACGGTGAAGGTCACGCCGACCGGCTACCAGCCGAAGCTTGTCGCGTCGTTGTCCGCGCCCGCCGACAAGCCGAAGGTGCAGAACCCGGTCAAGACCACGGACGGAATCCAGAGCGTCGTCGGCACCGGCGGGGAAAAGCAACTGACCGCGCAGGGCATGGTCGCGGTAACGAAGCCGGGCAAGGTGCAGGTCACCAAGACCGACGCCAAGACCGGCAAGGGCATCGGCGGCGCGACGCTGCGGGTCACCGGCAAGGACCGCAAGACCGCGGCCACCAGCCAGGACGGCAAGCCGCTCACCGGGCCGGACGGCCAGCCCGCCGTGGTCACCACCAGCGGCGACAACGGCACCGCGACCGTCGAGAATCTGCTGGCCCCGCAGGAGGTCTGCGTGGTCGAGGTGAACGCGCCGCCGGGCTACACCAACGCGTTCGACCCGAACAACCCGCCCGCCGCGTGCGGATCGCTGGCGCCGGGCGGCACACTTGCGCTGACTGTGGCCAACACGCCGAACGAAGTGCCGCACGCGATCCCCGCCGGCGACCTGCCGGTGACAATGGCCAAGGGCACGGTCGAAACGAGCTTCTCCACCGGCGGCATCGCGGGTCTCGCGGCGCTGGTGCTCGTCGGTTCGGCGCTGGTCGGGTTCGCCGCTCGGCGGTCGGCCCGGCGGTAAGCGAAAGCAGTAAGGGCAATGAGCGGAAAAGGACGGCTGGTCGGTGGGTTCGTGCTCGGCGCGGCAAGCGTGCTGGCGGTGGAACTCGCGACGGTCGTGATCAGTTCGCCGCCGACGACGGTGGTGGCCGGGAGCGCGTCCCCGGTCACCGCCGCGGTTCCGGCCGCACCCCCGCAGCAACTGGCTCCCGCGCCACCGCCGTCGAGCAGTGCGGTGCCGCCTAGCAGTTCGGCGGCCGCACCGCCGGCCGCGCCCGCGGAGCACCGGCAAGCCCCGGAACCGGGGCCGCAGGCGCCGGGCACGATCCGGCTGCCCGGCGGCGGGACCGCGGCGATGGTGCGCCAGGACCTCGGGCCGGGCAGCACGCTGCCGGTGCCGTCGGACATCGGCCAGGCGGCGTGGTGGGGCGCGGACCTGGAAGCGGTCAGCGGCGCGAGCGTGTTCGCGGGCCACGTGAACTGGCGCGGCGCGACCGGGCCGTTCTCCGAACTGTGGAGCGAGCGCATCGGCGGCGTGGTGACGATCGTGGACCGCGCGGGCAAAACGAGCCGGTACCGGATTTCGCAGCTGGTCACCGTGCACAAGAACGATCTGCCGAGCCGCGCCGACGATCTCTTCGGCCAGGCCGGTCCGCACCGGGTGGTCCTGGTGACCTGCGGCGGGCGCTGGATCGGCGGGAGCGACGGGTACGAGGAGAACCGCGTCGTGATCGCGGACCCGGAGTGAGGGGTCCCCTCGTGACCCGCTAAAACCGCGCGAGGGGTCCATTCGCGCAGTTTTTGGCCGATCCGTCGCTCGCGGAAATCCGCTGCCACCTGCGGAACCTCCCGCGGACACTAAGTTACTTGCGAGTAACCTCACCCTGCCGCGTTGTGGTCAGGGCGGCGTCCATGCAGCAGAATGCCCATGGGTCCAGGCGGCGGCACGGCGGAGGGTGATGGAGATGGCGACGTTCTTGGTGACAGGCGCGACCGGGTTGATCGGGCGCCAGGTCACCCGGCAGCTGCTCACCCGGCCGGAGGTGGAACGGGTCGCGCTGGTGGTGCGCGCGTCGTCGCGGGAGAAGCTGGCCGCGCTCGTCGACGGATGGCCGCATCCAGACCGCGTGACGCTGGTGACCGGCGACCTCGGCGAACCGCTGATGGGAGTGTCCGAAACGGACCGGGAGGCGCTGCGCGGCGTCGACCACGTCATCCACCTCGCCGCGCTCTACGACATCACCGCCGACGACGAAACCAGCATCCGGGCCAATGTGGACGGTACGCAGAACGTCATCGACCTCGCCGCGGACCTGAACGCCGGGTGCCTGCACCACGTCTCGTCGGTCGCCGTCGCGGGCGACCACGAAGGACTGTTCACCGAGGACATGTTCGACGTGGGCCAGCGGCTGATCACGCCGTACCACCGCACCAAGTTCGAGGCCGAGAAGCTCGTCCGGGACCAGCACGAGGTGCCCTGGCGGGTGTACCGGCCGGCGGTCGTGGTCGGCGATTCGCAGACCGGCGAGATGGACAAGATCGACGGCCCGTACTACCTCTTCCCCGCGATCAGCAGGCTCGCCGGGTTGCCCGACATCCCGTCCGCCGGGCCGGATCTGGGCGACACCAACGTGGTTCCGGTCGACTACGTCGCGAAGGCCCTGCTGGAACTGGTCACCACGCCGGGTCTCGACGGCCGCGCCTTCCACCTCGTCAACCCCGAACCGCAGCCGGTGGTGGCGGTCTACAACGCGTTCGCCCGCGCCGCCGGAGCGCCGACGATCACCGTGCAGCTCGGCGACAAGGTGTCGAAGGGAATCGTCGGGCTGGTCAAGCTCAGCGAGCACATTCCGGGGTTCACGATCGCCCGCGACGCGGTGCTGGAGCGGCTCGGCATTCCGCCGGTGCTGCTGGAAACGATGGCTTTCCCGTCGGTGTTCGCGTCGACGGAAACGCGGAAGGCGCTGGCCAGCAGCGGCGTCGAGGTGCCGCAGCTCGAGGAATACGCCGCGACGCTGTGGCGCTATTGGCGCGAACACCTCGACCCGTTCCGCGCGCGCAAGCACGGTCCGCGCGGCGAACTGGACGGCCGCCGGGTGATCATCACCGGCGCGTCGTCGGGCATCGGCCGGGCGACCGCGCTGAAGGTCGCCGCGGCGGGCGGGGTGCCGCTGCTGGTCGCGCGCAGGCAGCACGAACTGGAAGAAGTGCGGGACGAGATCATCACGGCGGGCGGCACCGCGTCGGTGTACCCGGCGGACCTCACCGACGAGGATTCGGTGCGCAAGGCCGTGGACGCGATGCTGTCCGAACACGGCCGGATCGACATGCTCGTGAACAACGCCGGCCGCTCGATCCGGCGCTCGATCAAGCTGTCCTACGACCGGATGCACGACTACGAGCGCGCGATGGCGATCAACTACTTCGGCGCGGTGCGGCTCATCCTGGCGGTCCTCCCGCACATGTCGGAGCGGAAATTCGGGCACATCGTGAACGTTTCCTCGATCGGCGTGCAGGGAATCGCGCCGCGGTTTTCCGCCTACGCCGCGTCGAAGGCCGCGCTGGACTACTTCTCCCGGATCGCGGCGACCGAAACGCACGGCGACGGGATCACCTTCACCACCATCCACATGCCGCTCGTGCGCACGCCGATGATCCGGCCGACGAAGATCTACGACGCGTTCCCCACGAAATCGCCGGAGCAGGCGGCGGACATGGTGCTGAAAGCGCTGATCCAGCGTCCGAAGCACATCGGCACCCCGGCGGGCCAGGCGATCGGGCTGACCTACACGCTCGCGCCGGGGCTCACCGACGCGATCGCGTACCAGGGTTTCCGGATTTTCCCGGACTCCGCGGCGGCGGGCGGCAGCGGGAAACTGAAGATCGGGCGGGGCGAGAAACACCTGTCCCGCGCGGCGATGGCGCTGGCCCGGCTGTCGCGCGGGTTCCACTGGTAGTGACGGCTTCGCGCGGCGGGTGAGGCCGTTCAGGCGAGATCGCCGCGAAGAATCGACCCGGGGCGGTGATTCACCACTCCTGGCGGCACGCACGCCAGGTGCGCGGGTACGGTCGTGGGCATGGTTCCCGAGCGAGACAACGGCCTCCTCCCGCTGCGGCGCGAGTACACCGAAGCCTGGCGCGGCTTCGACCGCACCGAGGTGCGGCAGTACCTCGACCACCTCGAAGGCCAGCTGCACCGGCTGATCACCGACCGCGACGCGGCGGCCGCCCAGGTCGCCACGCTGTCGCGCGAACTCGAGACGACGCGCGGCGAGGTGTCGAAGCTGCAGTCGCGGGTCGAGGAACTGATGAAGCCGCCGGAGCGGCTCGAGGACCTGGACGAGCGGATGCAGCGCACCGTGACGCTCGCGAACGCGCGGGCCGAGGAGATCACCAAGCGCGCGCAGGTGGCGGCCGAGAAGCACTGGGCGTCGTCCACCGAGGCGTCCACGAAGCTGCGCGAGCGGTACCACCGCTTGGTCGAGGAGCTGGACAAGCAGGCCGAAGCGCTGCACTCGGAGCACGAGGCCGCGCTGCAGGAGACCCGCGCCGAAGTGCAGCGGCTGACGGTCGAGGCGGCGCAGCGCCGGGAACTCCTCGACAACGAAGCCGAGCGCAAGCGCCGCAAGATCGAGCGCGACTTCGACGCGAAGATCACCGCCGAGCGCACCGCGCACGAAAAGATGATCGCTGACCAGCGCACGGCCAGCAAGAACCAGGCCGAGCGCCGCATCTCGGAAGCCACCGCGGAGGCGACCCGCCGCGTCGAGGAGGCGACGGCGGAGGCCAAGCGCCGTCTCGACGAGGCGACCACGCAGGCGGCCCAGCGCACCACCGCGGCGACACGGAAGGTGGAGCGGCTCGCCGAGATCCGCGAACAGGCCCGCAAGAACCTGGCGATGGCGGACGAGGTCCTCGGCCGCAGCGAAAACTTGCTGACGGCGCTGCCGTCGGAATCGGTGCTGCCCGCCGCGTCGAAGCTGGTCGGCGGCGACGACCCGGCCCAGCCGGACCCCTCGCCGGGGCCCGTTGAGCCGAAGGCCGCACCGTCGCCGAAGCCGAAGAGCGGGAACGGTTCGGGTGCCAAGGCCACGACCGGGAACGGCTCGTCCGGGAGCGGTGGGGCGACGGAAAGCTCGGCTGGAAACGGCGCGAAGAACGGGAACGGTTCGACGAGCAACGGCGCGAAGTCCCAGCCGCAGGCGGCGGGCAAGCCCAGCAGCTGAGCCGCAACCGGCAGTAAGCCCGCCAGCCCGGACGACGGGGTGGCGGGCAGTCAGCTGCGGCTATCCGAGCAGACCTTCCACACGCAGCTTGGAAGGAACAACGGACCACCGCGCGAAGCTGGCCCGCCCTCAGGGGTTCGCGGCGCGCGCTAGTAGTCGCGCTGCCCGCCAACGTGCGCCCAGGCCAAGTCCATGAGAGCCACCTTCAGGGACTCTGATTCCCTCAGAGGGTGTTTCGAAACCCGGTGGCGTGGTCGGGCGTTAGCTGTGATATCGGGGCGGCGTGGCGTTTATCGGGCGGTTGTGTGCAAGCTGCCGTGTAACACATGNGATTCAGCGACTGACCACGCGGGTTTCGAAACACTCTCTCAGGGTTCCCCTCACGGACCGCAGGATCCCCCTAGACCGTCCGCGGCCAGGGGTTCGCCGATTCCAGTTCCGCCGCCAGCCCGAGCAGCACCGGCTCCCCGCCGGGGCGAGCGACCAACTGCACGCACATCGCCAGGTCATGGACGGGATGCCGGGCCACCGGAACGGACAGCGCCGGGTATCCGGCGAGGTTCCACGGACCGGTGAAAGACGCCACTCTCGATGACGGGACCGCGTTCGCCAGCCAGGATTCGCGGTGCCAGCGGCGGGCTTTCAGCGGGAGCGTCGCCAACGTCGGGGTCACCAGCACGTCGTGGGACTCGAAGAACTGCGCCGCGATCGCCTCCCATTCGTCTCGGGCGCGGTCGTTGACCAGGCGTGCGGTCAGACGGCCTACCCGGACGTGGGTTCGCGTGCGGGGCTGGAGGCGGGACAGGTCGAAGGAGCCCACGGCCTGCTCGGCCGGACCGGCGAGCCAGCGAGCGACCAGGCCGCCCAGGGCGCGGAGCGGGTAGGCGGGGGTCGCGGAAGTGACCGAGTGGCCAGCCGACAGGAGTTCGGCTGCCCGCTCGACGGCGGCGCGAAGCGGGCGAGACAGCGGGGCGCGGGTGAACGGGACCTGGGTGGAGGTCGCGATGCGCAAGGGGCCCGGAGTCGCCGTCGTTGCCCATTCCGGGCGGTCGGCCAGGACGGACATCAGGAGGGCGGCGTCGGCGACCGTCGTGGTCAGCGGGCCGTGGGTGGAGAGGCCGAACCAGCCTGGGTTCTCTTCCCAGACCACGTCCCGGCCCGGTTTCAGGCCGACGATTCCGCACATTCCGGCGGGGAGGCGGATGGATCCCAGGCCGTCGGTGCCGTGGGCGATCGGGACCAGGCCCGCGGCTACCGCGGCGGCGCTGCCGCCGGAGGAACCGCCTGCGGTGAAGGCCGGGTTGCGGGGATTGCGGGCGATCCCGGCGGGGTCGTCGCTGGTCGGGAAGATGCACAGCTCCGGCACGCGGGTCAGGCCGACGATGACCGCGCCGGCCGCGCGCAGGCGGGTGGCGATCAGACCGTCGGCGGCCGCCGCCTCGCGCGGGCCCGCTTCCGAGCCCCAGCCCAGGTACTCGCCAGCGACCTCGGTGACGTCCTTGACCGCGACGGGGACGCCGGCCAGGGGCAGCGAAGCCAGGTCCGGGCGGGCCGCGACTTCGGCGGCTTCGGCTCGGGCCTCGGCGAAGCGCACTCGGCGGAAAGCGCCGACGACGCCGTCCGCTGCCGCGATCCGGGCGAGAGCTTCCTCGGTCACCTGGACCGGGTCCAGCTCTCCTGCCCGCACTCCGCGGGCGATCTCTACCGCCGTCTGCACCATGATCAGCAGATTAGATCGCGCCGGCGCGCAGGGCATAGGCCACGGCGTGCGCACGATTGTTCAGACCGCATCGGGTCATCAGGCCGTACAGCACGTTCTTGACCGTCCGCTCCGAATAACAGAGCTTCGTCGCGATCTCCTCGGTGCCGTAGCCCTCGGCGACCAGCCGCAGCACGTCGCATTCGCGCGACGCCAGGCCGGACAGCGTGAGGCCGTTCGGCTCCAGCACGTCGCGGCGCATCCGCTGCACCTGCGCGAGCAGCGCCCCCTGCAGCCGCGGCGGGAGCGTCGCGGTGCCGTCACCCGCGGCCAGCACTGCCGCGACCAGTTCGCCGCCGCCGGTTTCGCGACGCGGCAGGATCGCGACGACCCCGCATTCGACCGCCGTCATCAGGTCGCTCTCGCGGAAATGGTCGACCACGATCACCAGATGCGGTCCGGTCAGCTGCTCGGACTGCCTGCCGAGGTCCCGCACCTGCGACAGCACCCGGTCGGTCACGTGCTCCTCCATCACGAGGACCACGTCCGCCTGGCTCGCCGCGTCCTGGCCGACCATGACCAGCTCCGGGCGCGAACCCAGCAGGCTCGCGGCTCCGGCCCGGGTGATCGGGTCCGAGGCGAGCACTGCGACCTTGACGAGCTTCACGACTACCCCCTCCACATTGCCTGGGCCCACTGTGCCGGGCGAGACTTCACGTTTTCTGGCGTGCTGGTGAAGGCCGGTGAAGAAAACCGGGGTTTTCCCTGTTCAGCGGCCTCTTTTCGGGTCTTCGGAAGAGATCTCGCGGAACGCTTGCGCCGCCCGGTCGAGGCATTCGGGCATCCGGTCGAGCGCGGTGGCCCACTCCCGTTTGGCCTCCCGGTAGCGAGCGCGCGCCGCGGCGGGCCAGCCGGCCACCTCGGGTTCCACCGCGGACTCCAGTTCGGCGAGCACCGCGCCGAGGTCGCCGGTGGTGCGGCGGATCCGGGACAGCACCTCGGCGGCCTGGTCGAAGCTGGGGTCGCCGCTCATCGGTGATCGGCGCACCGCACGCGCTCATCTGAGCACTTTGCGGTGGTGGACGCGGCCGTACCGCGCGCGCCGTCCACGAGATCTGCCAGACTTGCCAGAATGCGATCGAACTGCTGCTCCCAATCGTTCATCGCCTGGCCGAACCGCACCGCCGCCTCGCCGCGCCACGACGCCTGCAGCGCCGCCATTTCGCTGTTCACCGTGCCGAAACAGGCGTTCGCCGCGTCGATCGCCGCCGCGAACCTCGCCCTCGCCGGGGCCGGAACCGGGTCCACGCCTCCTCCTCACCGTCGCCGCGCCGAAGCCGCGAATCGAGCGCGCGGGTTCCTCATCGAGGCTGCCGCAGGGATTCCCGTTCGGAAACCGGGGAGCGCGGCCGATGCCCCTTTGTCGGGACAGGTGTGCCTGCCGGACCGCCCGGCCGGTTTGCCCGGCGTTCACCGCCGGGCCTCCCCCGCGACTCTGTCAGGCGGACAATTCGCTGGACAAGACCGGCAAAAGCAACCCGGAGCGGTCCCGCGACGTCACCTTTTCGGCGTAAGCTCACCAGTGGCATCCGGCGTGTGACGATCCGTCAGCGCGTGAAGGGAGACCGATGTCGGCATCCGGCGGCGTCCCGGCGCCGGAAATCCAGCTGCTCGGACCGGTGCGAGCCTGGCTCGGCGACCGGCAGCTCGACCTCGGTTCTGCTCATCGGCGCACAATCTTCGCGGTACTCGCTTTTTCCGCGAACCGCACCGTCTCCCGCGAAGTGCTCATCGACGCGGTGTGGGGCGACGCCCCCCCGGCCAGTGCGCAAGGGAGCATCTACACCTATATCTCCGGCCTGCGCCGCGTGCTCGAACCTGGCCGCCGCAAAGGCGCCGAATCGCAGCTGATCGCGTCCACCGGATCCGGCTACTCGCTCTGCGTCGATCCGGAGCGGATCGACGTCCACCGCTTCAGCGCGCTGCGCGACCTCGGCAACCGGCTGCTCGCCGAGGGACGCCGGGCCGAGGCGCGGAGCGTGCTCGACGAGGCTCTCGCGGAGTGGGACGGCACGCCGCTGCAATGTCTCACCGGGCATTACGCCACCGCGCAGCGGGTGCGGCTGGAGGAACTCCGGCTGGCGACCGTCGAACGCCGGGCCGAGCTGGCGATGGACTCGGGCGAGTCCGCCGGGCTCGGCGCGCAGCTCGGCGAGCTCGCCGCGGAACACCCGTTCCGCGAGCCGCTGCACGGACTGCTCATGCGAGCACTCGACCAGGCGGGCCGGCATCACGAGGCGCTCACCGTCTACACCGAGCTGCGCGAACGGCTGATCGAAGCATCCGGCACCGAGCCGGGCCCAGCGCTGCGGGAGCTGTACGAAAAGCTGCTGGCCGCCGACGAAGCGGTCGCGCCCGCGCCAGTCACGAAGGTTCCGCGCTTCCCGTTGCCAGTGCTGCCGCCGCGTCCGGCGACGTTTGCCGGGCGGGAAGACGAGCTGCAGCTGCTCAGCGAGGCCGTCGCCGGTCTCGGCGGCGGCCTCGGCCGTTCGGTGTGGGTCAAGGGCGAACCGGGAATCGGCCGGACCGCGCTGCTGGCCGAAACCGTCGCGCTGGCACACGAAGCCGGGTACCCCGCGCTGTTCGCCGCCGCGGACTCGCTCGACCAGGGCTTTGCTCTGCGTCCGCTGCTGGACGCGCTCGGCGTGCACCCGCGGGCCTCGGACCTGCGCCGCGCGGAACTGGCCGTGGCGCTCGCCGAGAACCCGGAGCTGGATCCCGTCCAGGGCATTCTCGGACTGGTCCGGCAGCTGTGCGCGGACGGCCCGCTCGCGCTCGTGGTCGACGATCTGCAGTGGGCGGACGAAACCACGTTGCAGGTGTGGCAGCATCTCGCGCGCGAGACCCGGCGGCTGCCGCTGCTGCTCGTCGGAGCGAGCCGTCCGCTCCCCCGCTCGGCCGCGCTCGAAGCGCTCGCCGCGGACCTGTCGTCCGGCGCGACCTCGCTGCTGCGGCTGGAACCCTTGCCAGACAGCGAGATCCGGAAGCTCTCGGCCGACCTGACCGGTGCGCCGCCGAACCGGATGTTCTCGCTGCTGCTCAGTCACGCCGCTGGAAACCCGCGCTATGCCACGGAAATCATCGAGACGCTGCTCGCCAATTCGATGATCCTGCTCGACGGCGCGCACGCGATCGTCGACGGTTCCTCGTGCCGTTCGATCCCGTCGCCGCTCGGCTCGCGAATCACGCTGTACCTGATCTTCCTCTCCAGCTCGGCGCGCGACCTGCTGCGCTGGGCGGCCTTGCTGGGCAAGGAGTTCTCGCTCGCCGACATCGCGATCGCCACCGAACGCGCGCCGACCGCGCTCGTCCCCGCGGTCGAGGAGGCACTCACCGCGGGAGTGCTGGTCGAGTCCGGTGATCTGCTCGCGTTCCGGCATCCGTTGCTGCGCCGCGTGTTGTACGAGAAGACGCCAGCCGCGATGCGCGTAGCGCTGCACCGGCAGCTGGCCGAAGCGCTCGATGGAGCGGGTGCGGGCGCGGAACGCGTCGCCGAACAACTGGCCGCCGCACCCGCGCAGGTGGATCCGTGGGTGGCGAACTGGCTGGTCGAGCACATCGGCACGGTCGCCGCGCAGTCGCCGCGGACCGCGGTGGATCTGCTCAAACAGGTGGTCAAGCAGGCCGTGCTGCCCGCCGAGGCCCGCGAACCGCTCACCGCCACGCTCGCCCGGCTGCTGTTCTGGCTCGGCCGGGAGCCGGAGGCGGAGGCGCGGTCGGTCGTCGCGCGCACCCAGGACAGCAGGCAGGCCGCGGAAATGCGCTGGATCCTCGCCTACATCTATTACCGCCGCGGCGAATTCGCCGAAGCCTCCGCGGAAGTCCGCCGCACGCTGGCCGATCCGAAGGTGCCGGAGATGTGGCGCGGGCGGCACGAAACCTTGCGCGTCACCATCGAGCGGTTCGCCGTCGACCATCAGGCGGCCGCGCCGGATCTGTCCGAACTGGGCGTGCTGGACGGGCTCGACAACGACGCCGACCTGAGCACCGCGCGCCGGCTGGCCGCGACCCGGGCGGTGCCCGGCGAGATGCACCTGGCAGGCGCGGTGCACTATTACTGGCGCGGCCGCTGGGGCGAGGCGCTGGCCGAACTCGACACGGTGATCCGGGGCGGCGCCGAAACCGCGTCGTATGTGTTGCGCAGCCCGGGATCGGCGTTGCTGGTGCACGGCGTCGGCGCGCTGATCGCGAGTCACCGGGACGAACCGGACGAGGCGCGCGCGCATCTCGACACGGCCGCCCGGCACCAGTTCCCGCACGGTCTCGAACCGAACGGCGGCGACTACCTGCTCGCCGCGCGCGCCCAGCTCGCCGAGCTGGAAGGCGACCCGGAAGCCGCTCTCGCCGCGCTTCTCCCGCTGCTGGACCAGAACTACCCGCCCGCGGCGCGCCAGCAGTGGCTGCCCGACCTCGCCCGGCTCGCCATGCAGCTCGGCGACCAGCCGCACGCGTTCCGGGCGTTGCGGCTGATGGGCGACACCAGCGGATACGACACTCCGCCGTCGCACACCGCGGCGACCGCGCACTGCCGGGGCCTGGTCACCGCGGATCCGGACGCGATCCTCGGCGCCGCCACGCACTACGAATCCGCCGGTCGGATGCTCAAGCACGCTCGGGCCAGCGAGGACGCCGCGATCCTGCTCGCCGAGTACCGCCGCCTCGACGAGGCGCGCACGGCTTTCCTCGCGGCACTCACCAGCTACACCTCGGTCGGCGCGGCCTGGGACGTGCGAAGGGCCGAGACACGGATGCAGCCGTACGGCATCCGGCGGGCCAGTCCGGTCCGCGCGCGTGCGGCAGGAGAGTGAACCGGGGTGGACTCGCGTCCATGATCGAGGCGGTAAACTCGGTCAACACGGCGAATGGAACGGCATGCCAGGGGATTTGCGGGTGACGGCGCTCGGCCCGCTGCGCGCCTGGCGCGGGACGACCGAGATCTCGCTCGGACCCGCGCGGCAGCGGGCGGTCTTCGCCATGCTGGCGGTCGCCGCCGGACGGCCGGTGTCGCGCGCGGAGCTGATCGCGGGCGTATGGGGCGAGTCGCCGCCGGCCAGTGTCGAAGGCAGCGTGCACACCTATATTTCCGGACTGCGCCGCGCGCTGGAGCCGGAACGCACCCGGTGGTCCGCCTCGACCGTGCTCGGATCCGGTCCGGCGGGTTACACGCTCGACCTCGCGCCGGAAGCGCTGGACGCGGCGAAGTTCGAGCAGCACCGGGAGAACGGCAAGCGCGAGGCCGAGGCCGGGGCGCACAACCGGGCGGTGGCCGAATTCAGTGCCGCGCTCAAGCTCTGGCACGGCGAAGCGCTGTCCGGGGTGCCCGGAAATTTCGCCGAGCGGCATCGCGCGTACCTGGCCGAGCTGCGGCTGGACACCCTGGACCGAGCCGCCCGCAGCAGGCTGGAAATGGGCGGCCACCAGGAGATCATCGCCGAGCTGACCGCGCTCACCGCCGAATATCCGCTGCGCGAATCGCTGCGGGCCTCGCTGATGCTCGCGCTCTACCGCAGCGGACGGCACTCCGACGCGCTCGATGTGTTCCGCGAAGCGCGCCGCACGCTCCGCGCCGAGCTGGGGGTGGAGCCCGGACCCGGGCTGCGTGAACTGCACCAGCGCGTGCTCGCCGAGGACCCGGCGCTGGATCTGCCGCGCCCCGAGGTGCCGGAACCGGTCGTACGGGCGCCGGGAGACCTGTTGCTCGGCCGGGAAGCCGAGGTCGGCAAGCTGCGCAAGCTGCTCGACGGCGTCCGCGCGGGCCGCGGCCGGGCGGTGTGGATCGAGGGCGAGGCCGGGATCGGGAAGTCGGAGCTGCTGGCGCACGCGTTCGGCGACGCCGGTGGCCTCCAGGTCGCCTGGGTCACCGCGGACGAGCTGAGCATGCGGTTCCCGTTGCAGGTGATGCACGAATGCCTGGCGATCGATCCGCATTCGCCGGATCCGCGCCGGGCACGCGTCGCGCTGAGCAGCGAAGAGCCGGTGCGGCGCGTCGGCGATCCGGTGCTGGACTCGGTGGACCGGCTGCTGGCGCTCGTCGACGAACTGTGTGCCGAATCGCCGTTGTTGCTCGTGGTCGACGACTTGCAGTGGGCGGACGAGTCGAGCGTGCTGGTGTGGCACCGGTTGTCCGCGGCCGCCCGGCAGCTGCCGCTGCTGCTGGTCGCCGCGACGCGACCGGCACCGGAGCGGCCGGAAATGACCCAGCTGCGCCGCGGCGTCGAGACGCGGGACGGGATCGTGCTCGACCTCGGCCCGCTCGGCGAGGACCACGTCCTGTCCCTGTTACGTCGGCAGATCGGCGCGGATCCCGGGCCGCGGCTGCGGGATCTGACCGCGCGGGCAGGCGGCAATCCGCTGTACCTCAAGGAAATGCTGGACGCGCTGGTGCACTCGGGCGCGGTCGAGCACCGCGACGGGCTCGCCGACGTCCCGGATCCGCTGCGGTTCGAGCCGCCGGAATCGATCGTCGCGGCGGTCAACCGGCGGCTGGAACTGCTGCCCGCGCAGACCCGGCATGTGCTGGGCTGGGGTGCGATCCTCGGCATGGAGTTCGCGGTCGGCGACATCGCGGCGGTGCTCGGGCAGCGTCCCTCAGACCTGCTCGGCCCGCTCGAAGCGGCCGTGGCGGACAATATCCTGCTCGACACCGGAACCCAGCTCGCGTTCCGGCTTCCCTTGCTGCGCCAGACGTTGTACCACCATCTGCCGCCGGAAACGCGGGCCGCGCAGCATCGGCAGGCGGCCGAAGCGCTGGCCAGGATCGGCGCGCCGGTGAAGCGGGTCGCCGAGCAGCTCGTCGCCGTTCCGTCCACTGTGGATCCATGGGTGCTGGACTGGCTCGTGGCACAGCAGAGCGCGGTGTCGAACCGGGCCCCGCTGATCGCGGTCGAGCTGCTGGAGCGCGCGCTCGCCGTGGTCGAGGACGACGATCCTCGCCGCGAACCGTTGCTGGTCGCGCTGGTGCGAGTGTTGTTCCGGCTCGAACGGAACCCGGAAGACCTTGCGCTGCAAGCACTGGCGCTGTCCCGCGATCCGGACAACGCGGCGGAGATGCGCCACGTAGTGTCCGCGATGCGGTTCCGCCGCGGCGACGTGCAGCTCGCGGTGGAGACGCTCGGGAACCCGGCGACGGACCCGGGCGTCCCGGAGCTGTGGCGGGTCCGCGGCCGCCATTTGCTCGCGAACTTCCGGCGCGGCGGACTCGACGACCTCGATGTCGCGGAGAAGACCGCGCATCGCGCGCGGGCCGAGGCGGACGGCGACCGCTACCTCACCGCGCACGCGCTGCAGACGTTGTGGCTGGTCGATTCCGTGCGGCGGCATCACGCCAGCGCGCTGAAGCACGTGGACGAGGCGATCGCGGCCGTCGGCGACGAGCACGAACTGGCCGATCTGCACCTGGATCTGCTGGACAACCGCGTCTTCACGCTGCAGAACCTCGACCGGCTGGACGACGCGAACCGCACGCTGCAGGAGGCCGCCGAGGTGACGCGGCGGCACAGCATGCCGAGCGGGTTGCAGGTTTCCGTGGCGGTGCACCGGTTTTGGGAAGGCCGGTGGGACGAAGCGCTGGTCGAACTGGACACGGTGACCGAAGACGGTCCGGCGATCACCTTCTTCGGCCTGCGGGAACCGGGTGCGGCGGCGCTGCTGCTGCACGGGGTCGCGGCACTCATCGCGGCGCGACGAGGCGAGCGCGCGCAGGCGGCCGCGCTGCTCGACGCGGCGGAGGAACACGCGCCCGCGACCAGTGCCGAGCGGGAGAGTTTCGACTTCTTGCTTGCCGCGCACGCGCTGGTCGCCTATCAGCAGGGTGATCTGCAGAAGGCGATCACGGTGTTCGAGCCGATCCTGAATCCGACTTACGCGCAGATGATGCTGCGGCATCAGTGGCTGCCGCAGTTCGCGCAGATCGCATTGGCGGCGGGCGACCGGGCGGCGGCGGAGCGGGCGCTGGCGGTGTGTGTCGAAGAGGCGGAGAAGGAACTCGAACCGGCGCGGGCGTTCGCGGCCGCTGAATGGTGCCGGGGGTTGCTGGGCGAGGATCCGGATCCGGTCCTGCGGACGGTCGGGCATTTCCGTGCGGTGGGGAGGAAACCGGAGCTGGCCAGCGCGCTTGAGGACGCGGCGGTGCTGCTGGCTCGCGTCGGCCGGCTGGATGCCGCGCAGGCCGCGTTCGATGAGGCGGCTTCGCTGTACACGGAGCTCTCGGCGGCGTGGAATCTGGAGCACGCGGAGACGCGGTTGCAGGCGGTCGGCGTGCAGCGTGGGGCTTCGCTGGCGTCGGCGCGGCCGGAGCACGGCTGGGAGTCGCTGTCGACGCTGGAGGTCCGAATCGCCCGGCTCGTCGCTGCTGGCCGGTCCAACCCGGAGATCGCCACGGAGCTGCGCCTGCCTCGGCGGACGGTTCAGGCGCACGTCGTGCGGTTGCTCGGGAAGCTGGACGCGCCGTCGCGCAGCGAGCTGGCGATCACCGTGGCGCGCCGGACGGGTTGACGAAAGTCGGGGGTTGCTGGCGACTGTCAGCAGGCGCGGGCACCCCGGCTGGAACGGCAGGGTTCGGGCATGCGCTTCCGAACAGTCCTCGCCGCCGCCCTCCTCGTGACCGCTTTGGGCACCGCACCCGCTGCGGCTGAAACCGCGATCACCTTCGACCTGCCCACGCCGTCCGGGCCGCACGCGATCGGAGAACGCGACGTCCACCTCGTCGACCAGGCGCGGAACCGGGAGCTGATGATCAGCGTCTGGTACCCCACCCGGCCTGGCGCTGGGCCCAAGGCGCGCTATCTGCCCGCGGCGGCCGTACCGTACTTCGACCAGGGCGCGGCACCGGCGTTGGGGCTGCCGACCGGCAAGGTCGACTGGGCGGCGGTCGAGACGCATGCCCTGGCGAACGCGCCGGTGCGGGGGCGATGGCCGGTGGTCGTGTACTCGCCGGGCTGGGCGTCGCTGCGGGCGCTGGGCAGCGCGACCGCCGAGGATCTCGCCAGCCGCGGATACGTCGCAGTGACCATCGACCACACCGGCGAGGCGCCGTTCGTCGTTTTCCCCGGCGGACGCGTGGTGTTCTCCCAGCAGAGCAAGGACCTGGTCGCCGGAATGCGGACGCGGGTCGCGGATGTCCGGTTCACCCTTGACCAGCTGCCCGGTATTCCTGGGCTCGGCAAGGCGATGGATATGAGCCGAGTCGGTGCGATCGGGCATTCGTTCGGCGGGGACACGGCCGCCGAAGTGTCCACGGTGGACTCCCGAGTGGACGCCGCGGCCGACCTGGATGGTTGGCTCGCCTACGACGTCGACGGCGAGCAGCTCACGCGTGCTGGCGCGGATGGGGTGTCGCGGCCAGTGCTGCTGATGGGGTCGTCCGGCAGCACCAGCGACGGTCAGGCGCGCAGCCATCGGACGTCGCCAGCATGGAAGTCGTTGTGGGAGCACACGTCGGCGCCGAAGCAGGACATCACTTTGGCCACCGCGATGCACTACAGCTACACCGACGTCCAGTGGTTTCTGCCGGAGCTGGCGCAGCGGGTACCGGTTGATCCCAAGGTGCGGCGAACGCGGATCGGGACGATTGACCCGCGGGCGAGCATCAGCGTGCAGCGGGCGGCGATTGCGGGGTTCTTCGGGCGGTATGTGTCGTGAGTGTTGATCACGGTGCTCACCGTGATCAACACTCACGACGTCCTGAGCCCAGTCGAGATGCTGCGCACCAGATTCCGCCCCAGCAGCAGGAACAGCACGATCACCGGCAGCACGCCCAGTGTCGCGCCGGTGAGCATCAGGGCGTAGTCGGTGAAGTAGCCGCTCGCCAGCTGGGACAGGACCACCTGCACGGTCGGCGTTTGCGCCGGGTCAAGGACCACCAGGGGCCAGAAGTAGTCGTTCCAGGCACCGAGGAAGGTCACCATCGCCAGGACGGTCGCTTGTGGACGGATCGCCGGGACTGCCACGTGCCAGAACGTGCGCAGGACCGACGCTCCGTCCACAGTGGCCGCGTCAACCAGATCCTGGTCGATCGAACCCTCGCACGCCTGGCGCATCCAGAACACCCCGAACGCGCTCACCAGCGCGGGCACGATCACCGCCTCAAGCCGGCCGTACCAGCCGAAATCGCTCACCACCAGGTAAAGCGGAACGACTCCCAGCTGTGCGGGCACCATCGCCGAGCCGACCACGATGAGGAACAACGTGTTGCGGCCGCGAAACCGGAGCCGGGCGAAGGAAAAGCCAGCGAAGCTGGACAGGACCACATTGGACACCATGACGGTGGTCGCGACGATCAGCGAATTGCCGATCGCCAGCCAGAAATCCACAGTGGCGAAGACGCGCTGGACGTTGTCGAAGAGATGGCCGCCGGGCAGCAGCAGCGGAGAGGTCTCGCCGATCGCCGCGTTGTCCCGAGTGGACACCACGAACGACCAGTACAGCGGGAACAGCGACGAGGCGACCAGCCCCACCAGCACCGCGTACACCCAGCCCCCGGCCCGGCCCCGGCGGATCACGGCGCACCCACGAACCGGCGCACGAGCCGGTAGTTGAAGATCGCGAACACCAGGCAGATCAGGAACATCACCCAGGACAACGCCGCCGCGTATCCGGCGTCGAATTTGCCGAAGCCCTTTTCGTACAGGTACATCGTGAGGGTCTGGAACTGCCGGTCGTTGCCGCCCGCGCCGCCGTTGCCGGTGGCATCGAACAGTTGCGGCTCGGCGAACAACTGGAGGCCGTTGACCGTCCCCGCGACCGCGGTGAACGCGATCGTCGGCCGGATGCCGGGCACGGTGATCGACCAGAACGACCGCCAGCGCGAGGCGCCGTCGAGCGCGGCGGCCTCGTACAGGTCCTGGGGCACCGCTTGCATCGCGGCCAGGTAGATCAGCGCGTTGTAGCCGGTCCAGCGCCACATCACCATGCTCGCGACCGCGAGATGCGACGACCATTGGTGCGACTGCCAGGAAACCGGCGGCACCCCGAACCAGCCGAGCACCTCGTTGACCACGCCGTAGCCCGAGCTGTACAACTGCGCGAACACCAGCCCAACGGCGACCACGGACACCAGGTTCGGCAGCAAAAGCCCGGCCCGCCACCAGGTCGCCGCGCGCAGTGGCCGATTCAGCAGCGCGGCAATTCCGAGGGCGAGGAAGAACTGTGGAATCGCGGCGAGCAGGAAGATGCTGACGGTGTTGAAAAACGCATTGTAGAACCGCGGATCACTGAACAGCTCCGCGTAATTCGCGAGGCCGAGGCCGCCTTCTTGACCGGACAGCAAATCCCACCGGTGCAGCGAAACCCACGACGTGTACAGCAGCGGGAACGCGCCGAACACCCCGAAAAGGACAAAGAACGGCAGGATGAAGACGTAGGGGGTGAGCTTCCGGTCCACGACAGCTACTTGATCGCGTCCCGGCCCATCCGGACCGCGTCGGCCCACGCCTGCTCGACGTTCTCGGTCCCGTCCTCGATCCGGCCGAGCGCGCGGCCGAACTCGGGACGCACGTCCGCGTCGTGCAGGCCGCGGTAGTTCGGCCGCAGCCGGTCCGCCGACGCCGCGTAGATCTGGCCGACCGGGGCGTTCGAGAAATAGGGATCGGTGTGCGCGACGACCTGCGGATCCTGGTACACGCTGGGCTCGCTCGGCAGGATTCCGTCGGAAAGGAAAAGCCGTTTCTGCTGCGCGGGCGCGGTCAGCCACTGCGCGAGATCGTAAGCTTCCTTCGGGTGCGCGCTTTGCTTCGGCACGGCGAGGAAGGAACCGCCCTGGTTGCCGCTGTTGCCCGGCACCGTGGTGACGTCCCATTTGCCGCTGCCCGCGTCGCCGCCGGCTTCCTTGATCTGCGCGAGCATCCACGCCGGGCACGCGATGGTGGCGAAGGCGCCCTGTTTGATCGCGACGTTCCAGGCCTGGGTGTAGGTGGTCGCGCCTGCCGTTTCGTGGGCTTGGGCGAGACCGCCGGACAACTGGAAGGCATTGCGCACGCTGGGATTGCGGTCGGCGATATAGGAATCGTCCTTGGCGGAGAAGTAGTTCTCCGGCGACTGGTTGAGCATCGCGGTGTAGACGGTGCCCGCCGAATCGGCGAACTTCACCTTCGGCAGCTTTTCGGTGAACCGGCCGGCGACGTTCGCGTAACCCTGCCAGTCCGGCATCAGCTCGGCGACGGCCTTGCGGTCGGTGGGCAATCCGGCCTGCTGGAACAGATCCCGGCGGTAGCACATCGCGAGGCTGCCCATGTCGGTGCCGAGCCCGAAGACGTAATCGCCCGCGGTGCCCTGCGCCCACTTCCACGGCGCCCATTGCTGCTTGAGCTTGTCCGCGCCGTAATCGGCGAGGTTGACGAATTTGTCCTTGGCCCGGATGTACTTCGGGATGTACTGCTCCTCGACCGCGACGACGTCGGCCGCGCCGCGACCGGCCGCCAGCTGGGTGGCGAGGCTCTTGAAATGCGTGTCGAAATCAGTGACCCGGCCGCGGATCTCGATGTTCGGATGGTCTTTCTCGTACTGCTCGAACAACGGCGCGTAGCCGAACTCGCCGAACGTGGCCACGCTCAGCGTGATCTTCCCCGAGGACGCGGCGGAACCGCACGCGGCCGCCAGTAACAGGAATGCGGCGGCGAGCGCGGCAACGGCCGGGCGCCGGGTCAGCTTTCGCACGTGGTGAGCATCCTTTAAATCACTCCGGCGCGCAGCGCGTAGGCGACGGCGTGCGGACGGTTCCGCAACTTGAGCCGGTTCGTCATTCCGTAGATCACGTTCTTCACGGTCCGCTCCGAGTAGCAGAGCTTGTTCGCGATTTCCGCGGTGTCCCAGCCCTCGGCCATCAGCCGCAGCACGTCGACCTCGCGCGGCGACAGGTTGGTGCGGTCGCCGTTGCGGCGCAGGGTCTCCGCCTGCTGCAGCAGATCCCGCATCGAGGTCTCGCGTCCGGAAGCGGCGGCCACGATGCTGCGCACCAGCTGGTCGCCGCCGATCGCGTCGCGCGGCAGCACCGCGGCGACGTGCCAGGCGGCCAGCTCGGCCAGATCGTCGGCGTCCACGTATCCGGCGACGAACACGATCGCCGCGGGGGTCTCCGAGGCCGCGGCCCGCAGCGCCGCCTTCACCTCGCGGGTGACGCGGTTCGCGGCGAACACCAGCACCGCGGCTTCACCGCGCTGCTGGCCCGGCATCACCCGCACCTCGCGGCGCGTGCGCAAATGGTCGATGAGGCCCGCGAGGGTGATCGGGTCCGAAGCCCATGCCGCCACCTTGACCTGATTCATCGCTGCCTCCCCGGTGCAGAGCACTCGCCTGTCGTGTGCCAGCAAGTGTGCCTACCGCGGCTTCACGAAATCTCTAGTCGGGACGCGCTCATTCTTCACAGCGTGAAGTTGGGCCCGCCGGTGGGGTTCGGTTACCGTCACGGAGACCCGTCCGGACCAGCAGAGGAAATGATGAAGGCGCACGCACGACCCCACTGGAGCATCGCAGGCGCCGTCAGCGGATTAGCGCTCATATGTGCGCTTTCCGCGTGTTCCGGGGATCGTTCGGTTTCCGGAACAGCAACGCCCGCCCCGCTCGCACCGCCGAGCGAGGGAAGTTCGCCGCAAGCCGCTCCACCTGCGTCAACCTCGCCGGCGCGGACTGTGCCGGGACAGGGGACCTGCGCCTCGGCGGTGTCGGCGATGGATCCGCGGGCGCGCGTGGCGCAACTGGTGGTGCCGGGCGTCAACGCGGGCGATCCGGCGGCCGTCGCGGACCTCGTGCGGACGCAGCAGGTCGGCGGGATCTTCGTGGGAGACAAAAAGACCACGCTGTTGCAAAATGGCGCGCTCGACGGCGTCCAGCGGGCGGCGAAGATCCCGGTTTCGGTCGCCGTCGACGAGGAGGGCGGCCGCGTGCAGCGCATCGACGACCTCGACGGCTCGCTCCCGAGCGCCCGGCAACTGGCGGCCTCGAAGACACCGGACGAGGTGCGCGCGATCGGCGAGCAGCGGGGCAAGCAACTGCGGGCACGTGGGGTGACAGTCGACTACGCACCGGACGCGGACGTGAGCGACGAACCCGACGACGCGGTGATCGGCGACCGTTCCTACAGCCCGGACCCGGAGAAGGTGCGGCAGTACGCGATGGCCTTCGCCGAGGGCCTGCGCGCGGGCGGAGTGCAGCCGGTGCTGAAGCATTTCCCTGGCCACGGCCATGGTTCGGGCGATTCGCACCGGGGAACCGTCGTCACGCCGCCGCTGGATCAGCTGCGCCGGGTTGATCTGGTGCCTTATCGGGACATCTCGGAGTACGGGCAGGTCGCGGTGATGGTCGGGCATCTTGAGGTGCCGGGGCTGACCGGGGACGAGCCGGCGTCGCTGGCCCCTCAGGCGTATCAGTTGCTGCGCAACGAGTTCCACTTCACCGGCCCGGTGATCACCGATGATCTGGGCGGGATGAAGGCGATCACGGACCGGTTCGCGCTGCCGGATGCGGTGCTGAAGGCATTGCAGGCGGGGGCGGATCAGGCGTTGTTCTCGTCCGGGCACAACGACGTGGGGGCGGTCGTGGACCGGCTCCAGCGGGCGGTGGAGAGCGGGGAGCTTTCCGGGGCGCAGGTGACGGCCTCGCTGGAGCGGGTGTTGGCGGCGAAGGGGTTTTGTCGTCCTTGACCCGGCGAGGGGCTGGGTAGCGCGTGGCGCGTCTCGCGCTGAGGAGGGAAGGCGGGGGCGGCGGACGCTCGGCGAGCCCGCGCTTTCCGTGGTTGGCGTGCGCGCCTACGAGCAGCACCCGGACTGTAAACACTTCGCGGCGGGGCGGCCCTTGGCGTGGCTCGATGACGACTTCGGGCTGTTCCCGAGCGCCCGGCAGCGGTTCCTCGAACGCCGAGGAAGCCTCGCGACCGCCCTGATCCCGGTCCATCCCGCCGCGGGCATCGGTCCGGACATCTCACTGCGGCGGAAACCGCCCTGCGGCAAGGCACATCCTGGCTCACTCCTGGATCTGAGCCAGCGCCGCGGCAGCACTCACCGTCTGCGGATGGTCTTCCCCCAGCGCCCTTCGGCACCTCGGCAGCAGATCGTCCAACACCTCAAGCGCCGAAGCCCGGTCGCCGAGGCGGAGGTGGATCTGGACCAGATTGCCGGTAGTCCGCAAGGTGCCCAGCGCATCCGGACCCAGCGCACGGCGGGTTCGGGCCAGAACGTCTTCCGTCTGGTCGCGAGCGCGTTCGTATTCGTTCAACCCCATATACGCCACGCAGAGGTTGCTCGCGACGATCAACGTCAGCGGATCGTCTTCGCCGAGGACGCGACTCGCCCGGGGCAGGAGGTCGGACAGCAGGTCGCGTGCCTCCGCGTGCTCGGTGGTGCCGATCAGGCAACCGGCCAGGCGGTTGGCGGCGGCGAGGGTGTCCGGGTGGTCCGCGCCCAGCGCCGTGGTCCATTCGGCGTGGATGAGCCTGCCCAGTGCGACGCCGGGATGAGCTTGGCCGGAGACGAAGAGGTAGCGCAGCACTCGAATGAGCAACGAGCGGTACTCCGGTGGCTCGTGGCCGCGGAAGTCCGGCTCAGCGGCGGACATCCGGATGGCATTGGCGGCCCTGCGGTATTCGGGCCACGATTCCTTCAGGTCGGGATCCAGGTCCACGAAGGCCGGGGCATCCCTGAGAGGTGGCAGCACGGGGTAGGGCGGCGGCTGTTCGCGGTCCCAGAGCGAAGCGGGCGCACCCGACGCGGCAAGCAGGTTCGACGGGCAGCCGCGTTCGTGGAAGAGGTCGCAGCCGGAGCTGAGCACCGTGTGCGAGCGGCCGGAGTAGAGAACGGGCACCGGGTACGCGTGGAACGGCTCGCCGTGGTTGTCGATGACCGTGGTGCCATGGCGACCCGCGCAGGTCCAGTCCACTTCCAGCCGCCAGGCGACCTCGCGGGTGGTGGTGATCGGTTCGATCTCGAACTGCTCGACGTCGGTCGCGCTGACGGTGAACGGGAAGTCCGGGCCCCGCGCGACCAGCCGCGGCGACGGGGCGTCGAAGTCGGTCGTGAAGGGGCGCGGTTCCAGGATCCCGCCGACCCGGATCAGCAGGCAGGCCGGGCGCGGCGGGGTCCGCGAGACGACCACGACCCGCGCGGATTGCAGGACGACGGCGCGGTTCGTCCTGGCTTCCACCGTGACGATGTGGACCGTCCCGCCGGGCACGGCGACCTGCGGCGGATCGGTGTCGAGCACCAGGTCGGCCAGGGTTCCGCCGGGTCGCAGGCGGACCGAGGCGATGAGCGGGTCGGCCAGATCCGCCGGACTGTCGCCCGATCGGCCGACGTTGATGTCGCCGTGCACCGCCCCGGCCATCACGACCTTGTCGAACTGGCCGCCGGTGATGCGGTTGACAGAGGACTCTTCCGCGTCCGTCACACGATCGAGCGTAGCCGTTAACTCAATGAACGAAAGGTTCGTCCGGGGCCGATCCGGGGTGACTATGGTCGCGCTCGCCCGTCGATCGAGGAGGATCGGATGTCCGGACGTTTCCGTGC
Source organism: Amycolatopsis sp. M39 (assembly GCF_001651785.1). Taxonomy (NCBI): domain Bacteria; kingdom Bacillati; phylum Actinomycetota; class Actinomycetes; order Pseudonocardiales; family Pseudonocardiaceae; genus Amycolatopsis; species Amycolatopsis sp. M39. The sequence continues at coordinate 388,467 of NZ_LWSF01000001.1, read as the reverse complement.
AGGCGTTGCCGTACTGGCGGCGGCGATCGGCCTCGGGGTGGTCGCCGCGCCAGCATCGGCCGAACCGGTATCGACGACGACCGGGTGTGGGCGGGCGGTGGCCAGCCCTGGCGCCACGACCGTCGAGCATCTGACCTCCGGCGGGATCGATCGCGAGTACCGGATCTACGTGCCCGCGCGGTACAACCCGCACCGGCAGTACCCGGTCGTGCTCTCCTATCACGGGCACGGCCGCACCGCGGAGTACCAAGAAGAACTGTCCGGCTTCTCCGGCTCGGACGTGATCGCGGTGTATCCGCAGGGCGTCACCGGAACCGACGGCAAATCCGCCTGGACCGGCGCGCCCTACTCGGCCCCGGTCGACGACGTGCGGTTCACCGGCGATCTGCTCACCTCGCTGCAGCACCGGATGTGCGTGGACCCGGCCCGGATCTACGCGGCGGGCAAATCGAACGGCGGCGGATTCGTCGGCGTGCTGGCGTGCCGGATGGCCGACCGGATCGCCGCGTTCGCCCCGGTTTCCGGTGCGTTCTACCCCCAGGGCGGTGCCTGCCATCCGAGCCGGAAGGTCGCGCTGCTCGACTTCCACGGCACGGCCGACACCACCATTCCCTACACCGGCAATCCGGCCAAGGGACTGCCGTCCATTCCGGACTGGTTGAACGGCTGGGCCGCGCGTGACCGGTGTTTCCCTTATCCGGTCTCGGTTTCTCCGGTGCGCGGCGTGGTGACGCAGTGGTGGCCGGGATGTTCGCTGGCGCATTTCCGGGTGGAAGGGGCCGGACACGTCTGGCCCAGCACCCGGCCGAACAACGACTCCGACACCCCTGCCGCCATCGACGCCACCCCGGTGATCCTTCAGTTCTTCAAAGCGCACCGGCTGGGCAGCGTCTCCCACTGACGTACGTGCACCGCGCGCCTCAGCTGACCCGCTCCACCGGTTCCCGCTTCTTGGCGAGCATCCGGCGGAACCCCTCGGCGACCACCTTCGCGGTGTCCTTGCCGTGGTCGGCGGTGATCCGCTTGACCATCTCGGCGGACTCCGCGGCCACTTCCTCGTTGCGAGCGAACATCCGTTCCTCGTGCAGAGCCAGCGCGGTCTCGACGTCGTCGGGATGCGCAGCCAGCAGCTGGGCGAGGTCGGAGCCGTCGAGCATGGCCAGGTTCGCGCCTTCGCCGTTCGGGCCGCGCAGGTGTGCCGCGTCGCCGATCAGCGTCACGCCCGGGACCCGCTCCCACCGGTGCACGCCCGGCAGCGTGTAGTGCCTGCGCAGGATCGGCGCGGTGTCGCCGCCGGAGATCAGCTCGCGGATTTCCGGGGCCCATTCGGCGAACTCGGCCGCGATCCGGGCGAGCGCGTCCGGGGTGTCGAGGCCTTCAAGCGCGTCGAACCACTCCGCCGGTTTCTTGAGCATCGCGTAGGTGTGCAAGGCGTCGCGTTCGCAGTGCACCATGATGCGCCGGTCCGGCCCTGGGGCGCCCATCCCGCCGCCGCCCACGACCTTCGCGGCCGCCGGATGCCGGGTCTCGGCGTCGTAGAGATATGTCTCGATAAAGGCGAGGCCCAGGTACTCCGGCACCGCGTCGGACAGCAGCGGCCGCACCCGCGACCACGCGCCGTCCGCTCCGACCAGCAGCTTCGCGACGACCGAACCCCCGTCGGCGAAGGAAACCTCGTGGCCGTCGGCGACCGTGCGGACGCCGCTGACCTTCCGGCCCCAGCGGACGGTGCCGTCCGGGAGCGAGTCGAGCAGCATTTGCCGCAGCTCGCCGCGCAGGAGTTCGGGACGGCCGCCGGTGCCGTCGTCGGGGTGGTCCAGCAGGACGGTGCCGTCGGGATCGAGGATCCGCATCTGCTGGCGGCCTTCGAGGATCAGGCCGCGGAACTCGTCCATCAGGCCGGCCGCCTCGACGGCGATCTGGCCGTTGTAATCGTGAATGTCGAGCAGCCCGCCCTGGGACCGCGACATCGGCGACGGTTCGGCCTCGTAGACCGTGGCCGGAATCCCGTGCAGGTACAGGACCCGGGCCAGGGTCAGTCCGCCGAGGCCGGCGCCGATGATGGTGACTGGAGTCTGCATTGTTCTCCTCTGTGAGCTGGTGATGTCTGAAGAGTGGCTGGCATCGCTGGCACCGGCCGCACACTCCGCTGGCAGTGCGCTGCCAGGCGCTGACAGCTAGTCAGGGTCTGGGATCCGAGACAGAATCGGCCGGCGGCTACTTGGCCGAAAGGGCCGTGCTGACGTTGAGTTCGTCCAGCGCATTCACCGAAGAACCGCAGGAGGAGCACGTGGCGGCCACGCTGGAGCGACGCTCGATCGACCCGGTGCCGGAGTCCGAGCGGCACGGGCACCCGCGCAGTCTCTTCACCCTGTGGTTCGCCGCGAACACGCAGATCACGTCGGCGGTCACCGGCGCGCTGACCGTGCTGGTCGGCGTGCATCCGCTGTGGGCGATCGTCGCGGTCGTGGCCGGCAACGCGCTCGGCGGCATTCCGATGGCACTGCACGCCGCGCAGGGTCCGAAGCTCGGCATTCCGCAGATGATCCAGTCGCGCGCGCAGTTCGGCGTGTACGGCGCGGCGCTCCCGCTGGTGCTGGTCGTGGTGATGTACCTCGGCTACTTCGCGAGCGGTTCGCTGCTCGGCGGCCAGGCGGTCGCCCAGATCACCCACCTGCCGACGGACGTCGCGATCGCGGTCTACGCACTCGCCTCGGCGCTGCTCGCGATCATCGGATACCGGCTGATTCACCGGTTCGGCTGGATCGCGTCCGCATTGTCCGTAGTCGTCTTCCTCTACCTGACGATTCGCCTGATCAGCGGGCACGACCTCGGCACCGTGTTCGCCGCGCCGCACCTGGACTTCCCGAAGTTCCTGCTCGCGGTCTCCCTGACTGCGTCGTGGCAGCTCACCTTCGGCCCGTACGTCGCCGACACCTCGCGCTACCTGCCCTCGGCGACGTCGGTGCGCGCGACGTTCTGGTGGACCTATGGCGGCACGGTGCTCGGCGCGGTGTGGGCGATGTCGTTCGGTGCGCTCGCCTACGCCATTGCCGGGAAGGCGTTCAAGGGCCACGAAGTCGCGTACGTCGTCGGCCTCGGCGGCGAGGCGCTGCTCATCCCGCTGCTGCTGGCCATCGCGCTCGGCAAGTTCACGGTGAACGTGCTGAACATCTACGGCGGCTACATGACCGTCGCGACCGCGCTGACCGGTTTCGGTCGCCGCGCGGCGCTCTCCCAGGCGACGCGGATCGGCTACATCGCGGGCGTCGGCGTGGTCGGCGCGGTCATCGCCATCCTCGGCCGCGGGCAATTCCTGTCGAACTTCGTGTTGTTCCTCGACTTCCTGCTGTACTTCCTCACGCCGTGGAGCTCGATCAACCTGGTCGACTTCTATCTGCTGCGCAAGGAGAAGTACGACCTCGACGCGCTCTACGACCCGGACGGCCGCTACGGTCGCTGGGCCTGGCCCGCGCTGGCCGCGTACGTGCTCGGCATCGCGGTGCAGATCCCGTTCGCCAACGTCGAAGGTATTTTCGTCGGCCCGATCGCCCCGCTGCTCGGCGGCGCGGACATCTCGTGGCTGCTCGGACTGATTGTGCCCGGCGCGCTCTACGTGGCGTTCATGCGCCGGTCGGTCGCACTTCGAGCGTGACCGTCCGGGCCGAGTCCGCGCCTTGGTCCGCGCTGGAGACAGCGAACGCGGTCAGCGGCAATCCGCTCTCCGCGGCCAGCACTCGGGCCGCAGCGGACGCGCGAGCCAAGGAGACCGTCGAACCGCCGCTCGCCGGTCCGCCGGGGACAGCGACGCCGTGGCCGATCACGGTGATGCGAATGGACTGTCCCTTGAGGACACGAGCCCAGTCCGTCAACGCAGTTCGCCCGGCTTCGTTCGGAGTTGTCGCATTAGGACTGAACAGGCTGCGGTCGAAACTGACGATGACCGCGTCGGAACCGGCCTTTGCGGACACACCTGGTGCCGCCAACGTCTTCGCCAGCTGCTTCAGCTTTTCCTGCCGTTCCTTCGCGGCGGTGGCATCGCGGGATTCCTCGCCGTGGAGACGATCCAGCTCTGCGCGGAGACCGCCGTCCGACTTGGCCACCGTAGCGACGGGAGGTGGCGGCGACTGTCGCGCAGTCAGCACCACCCCGCCCGCGATCGCAGCGCCGAGCACCACCACCGCACCGGCAGTCAGCAGATACCGGCGAACCGGTCGCCGCCGCAATCGTCCAGAGTGGACTTTCGCGATCACTCGACGTCCCGCCTCCGCGGCGGAATCGCCCGGCCGCAAAGCCAAGACAGCTGCCCACGCCGCGTCCGCCGCCGCGAGATCGCCGGACTGCGCGTGCACGCGAGCGAGCAGATCGAGCCGCGCGGGATCACCGGCCGAATCCGGTTCCAGAAGCGCGGCGGCCGCCTCGTAGCCGCCGCGCCGGGCGAGGTCAGCTCCTTCGGCGAGGACGAGTTCCCGCTCCAGCGCCTGCGAAAGCCCGCTCATTCCCGCTCCCCGCGCAGAATCCCGCCGCCCGGCTGACCTGGCCGGTCGTCCGGGAGCAGCCGGCGCAACCGGCGGTTGACGTCCGGCAGCGCCGCCCAGTTCGACGTCGCGACCACGTGCTCGCCCTCGCGGATCAACTCCCGCGCGCGGGCCGGGTCGGACATCGTGTCGCGCGCGGCCCGCAGCGCGTTGAACACCTCCAGGTCCAGCGAACCGTCCCGGCGCAGCAACAGCACTTGCAGGTCCAGCACCCGATCCGACAGCCGCTCGCCCGCCTCGACGTCGGGTGATTCGGCGATGGCCGCGTACCGGCGCTCGATCCCGGCCAGCTCGGTCCGGTCCTCGTCCGCGCCGACCCGGTCGACCAGCTCGCGGCAGTGCTCGATCTGGTCCCGCAGCCGTTCCAGCACCTCGGGAACGCGCAGCTCCGCCTCGATGTCGTCGAGATCCGCCTGCACGTCGCGCATCCGCCGTTCCGCGGCGACCGCGGCCCCCTCGTCGGCTCCCCCGGAGCGCACCTCGTCGCGGACGGCCGCGACGCTGCCCTGTTCGTCCAGCCGGTTCAGCAGCCCGCGCGCCCGGTCCGACCGCGTCCCCTCGACCTGCGTCCGCACCTGCTCGTGCCGCGCTTCCAGCTCGTTCAGCAGCCGCCGCAGGGTCTGCGGATCCGGCACCTGCTGTTGTTTGAGATCGATAACCGCCTCGAACTCGTTGTCCAGCAACGGAACCTCCGCCACCACGGACACCTGCCGCGAATCGTCCATCTCGAAAGTCATCACGACCTCGCTGCCGCGCGGCAGGTCGAACCGCACGTCCTTGGCGCGGATCTCGATGACGCCCACCTGCTGGTTCCGCTCGCCGCGGCGGCGTTCGCCTTCCGCGACCGGAATCCGGATCACCGAGGACGTGTTGCCTCGCAGCAGCGTCGCCGTGGTGAAGAACGTCTGCCGTTTCGCCGCCGGCAGCGGCGCGTTCTTCATCAGCATCGGAGTGAACGACCCATCGGCCTCGGTCAGGCCGACCGTGTTGACCACCGTCTGGCCCATCATTTCGTTGAGCTGGTGGGTGATCGTGAGCGAGTCCGGCCGCACCGGAACGCGGGTGCCAGCCGGATCGAGCAGCTCGATCTCGAACCGGTTCGTGCTCAGCTCGTCGAGCACCGTGTCGACGGTGAACGTGCCGTCGGCGGAAAGCGAAACCTCGGACGTCCGGTAGACCGGCTGGCGCTGCGGCGCGCTGAGCGCGATCCGGAACCGCGCCCAGCCGGCCGAACCGTCCGTCGAGCAACGGCCGGACACCGGCACGCTCGGCAGGCTGGTGGTGGCCGGATAGGACAGTTCCAGCGAGTACTCGCCGCGTTTCGCCGGACGTACCGTCCGCGGGCGCGCCACAGTTCCGGCGTATGCGGCGGCACCGCGCGCTACCACCGTGCTCGGGTCCTGGCTGTGGTCGAGCGGAATGCCGAGCCCGGCCGACGGATCGGCCAGCAGCTCGCGCAGCCCTGGCGCGAGGGTCGGGCCGCCGACCAGCAGCAAGCGGTCGATGTCCGCCGGACGCAGGTTTGCCGACTCCAGCGCGGTCCGGCACAGCTGCACGGCACGGAGATAGAACGGCCGCGCCACCTGGTCGACCTCCTCGCGGCGCAGGGTGTACTCGAACATCTCCTCCTGCCCGTCGCCCCGGTCGAGGTCGAGCAGCACCTGAGTCTGTTCTGCCTGGGAGAGCTGGATTTTCGCGGTTTCGGCGGTACTGCGCAGCCGCACGAAGTTCCGTCGCCAGCGCGGATTGTCCCGGCGGAAATCGGTGAGCCCGAGCTGTCGCACCACCTCCGGAGCCAGCACCTGGTCCAGCACCGCGTGGTCGATGTTGCGTCCGCCGAGGTGGGTGTCGCCGGCGTGGTGCAGCACGCTCAATTCCCCCTCGGCAGTGCTGACCACCGCGGAGTCGAACGTACCGCCGCCGAAGTCGAACACCATCCAGTGCGCGCCCTTGCTTTCGTTCTGGAAGCCGAACGCGAACGCCGCCGCGGTCGGTTCCTGCAGCAGCGGGCAATTCCCGGTGAACCCGGCCAGTTTCGCCGCTTCCTGGGTCGCCTCGGTCTGGTTGAGCAGGAACGCCGCGGGCACGGTGATCACCGCCGCGTCCGGCATTTCCCGCGGAGCGACGGAACCGCGCAGCGACCGCAGCACTTCCGCGGACAGTTCCACCGGCGTCATGCTGACCCCGGCCTTCGGGAATTCCCGCCGCGCGTCCGGCAATCCCATCGACTGCTTGAATTCGACCTGCACACTGTCCGGGTCGTCTTCGAGCCTGCGTCGTGCCCCCGCCCCGACCTCGATCACGCCGCGCCTGCGGCACCAGACCGCGGAGGGCGTGTAATCCATCTGCAGGTTGTTCTTGAGCACCGACACCGCACCGTCGTCGAGCACCGCGATCGCGCTGTTCGTGGTGCCGAGGTCGATCCCGAAATCGATCGTGTCACGCATCCGCTTCCCCGTTCCCCCGGGCGGCCGGGCGCCCGACGATGACCTGTCCCATCTGGATCCGGCGGCCGGTCAGATAAATCGACGGCCGCACGGTCTCCACCACCCGCTCGACGTCCAGGTCCGGTTCGTCCTGGAACAACAGCACCTCGAGCGCCATCCCGGAGCCGAACGGGATCCGGTCGTGGTCCTGCACCAGCACCCCCGCCGCGTCGAGCGCGTCCTGGCTCGCGCTGAGGAACCGGCCCGCCTGCCGCGCCGCGCGGTCCTCAGCCCCGGCGAGCTTCCGCCGCGCCCGCCACAACGCCGTCGCCGCCTCCGCCAAGTCCGATTCGGACAGTGGCGGCGCGTCGTCCTTAGCAGTCAATACCGCGGAGAGCTGTTCGAGCACTTCCCGCAGCCGAGCGCGTTCTTCTGGCTGAAGGCCAGGTTCGGCGATCCGGAATTCCTTGTGCTGCTTGCGTTGCCGCGCTTGTTCGCCTCGCCGGTTTCGCATCACAAGCTCCTCCGCACCCGAACGAACGGGGCGACGTACAACAACGCCGCCGCCACGGCAATAGCCACCCCATACGGCAGCTCGACTGGACTGAGCGCGAGGTAAACCACGAAGTCCAGCCCCAGCAAAGCCGGGTACCGCCCCGGTGTGGTCCACGGCCGGGCCGCCACCACGCAATTCGTCAGCGCTGCTGGCGCCGCTCCGAGAAACATGACCGCCGGAAACACTTCCTCCGGAAGTTTGAACGCGAGGAACATCGTCGCCGCGACCGCGTGCAGCAACGCACCGAAGATCCGAGCCGCCGACGGTTCCCGCCCCGGCGGAGCAGCCGGGACGTCGGCCGTGGCAGCGACCTCGTTGCGCGCCACGGCTTCCAGGGTCTCCGGGTCGCGGCTGCAGCGACGAGCGACCGCGAACACCTCCCGGATCAGGCTCGCGGGCCCGCCGCGCACCTCCGCGAGCGCGACCCCGATGTTGTTCGCCACCACCGCGATCGACTCCGAAAGCGACGCGGTCCGGCGGAATTCCGCCCGCGGAACCACCTCTTCGAGCCGGTCGAGCAGCGGTGCGGTCTCTTCGATAGCTCGTTCCGCGGCCGCCTGAACCCGATTTCCGTCCAGGTCTCCCCGAAGCTCTTTGAGCAACGCCTCGACCCGCCGGTACGTCCCGTCCGCGATAGCCGCCCGCGCGTCCTCGACCGCGTGCCGATCAGCTCCGAACAACGCAAGGTAGCCGGTGAACCGCCGCGGCTCAGCCGAGCGCGTGGCTACTTCGATCAACGGTGCGAGCAATGCGTCCGGCAACGCCGTCCGCAGCCCGTCCACAGTGGATTCGTCGAGCCGCCGGTCACCCAGCTTCTCGACGCGGTGGTTCAGATGCCGCCAGAAGGATTCGCTGCGCAGGACCGCCGTCCAGCAGCGAGCCGCTTCGGTCCACAAGGGAGTGGGGTGGTCGTCGGTGCGGTCGGCTTCCGCATCGAGGGCTGCCGCGTAGGCGGCGACCGCGTTGTCGTGTGCGCGGTGGAGCGGGAGCGGGCATTCGCAGTCGGCGGGCATGCCCCAGGTCCAGAAGACCTCGTCGACGAGCCGGTGCTCGGTGTTGCCGAGCGCGTCGAAAGCCGCCCGCACCTCGTCGACGGTCGCGTCCGCGGGCACCCCGTCCGGCACCGCGCCGCCGACTTCGAGCACCCCCAGGACTCGAAGTCGCCGCTCCCGCACCTCGCGCCGCGTCGCGGCCGCGGTGAGCCCGACGATCCGGAACGGGTTGCGCCGGTACAGCTCGGGGGTCGACACCTCCCGCACCCGCGCCGCGGCGGTCCGGCCGCGCCCCTCGTTCGCTCCCATGCCCGGGAAGGTAGGGCGACCCGGCTGGGAGGGGTCCCGGACCAGCCGGGCTAGCTGGACTCGCGCACGACCAGCGACACCGGCAGGACCTGCGCGCCCGGCGTGACGTCCTCGCCGTCCAGCAGCCGCATCAGCGTCGAGACCATCGCGTGGACCTGTTCGCGCGGATCCTGGTGCACCGAGGTCAACGGCGGCGTCATGGCCGGTGCCAGCGCCGCGTTGTCGTCGAAGCTGACCACCGCGACGTCGCCGGGCACCTCGCGTCCGGCGTCCGACAACGGCACGGTCACACTCACCACGGTGCTGTTCTCGTCGCTGGCCGGGTTCGCCTTCGCCAAACTGCGCTTCCGCGGCCGCAACGGTTTGTTCGTGTTCATCGTGGTGACGCTCGCGGTGTCGAAGCTCGGCTGGGCGGGCGGGCTGCAGTCGGTGATCGTGCCGAACCCGGTCACCGCGTTCGGCGTGTTCTGGATGCGACAGTACACAGTGGACGCTTTGCCGTACGAACTGATCGAGGCCGCGCGCGTCGACGGATGCAGCATGATCCGGGTCTTCTGGAATGTGTGCCTGCCCGCGGTCCGCCCGGCCGCTGGTGGTGCTCGACGCGGGCAGTCCGACCGTGCGGGTGGCACCGGAGAAACCGCAAAGCGGTTACTACGTCGACTATTCACGGGTGCTCGCGGGCACCACGCTGGCCACGATTCCGATCCTCATCGTCTTCCTCCTGCTCGGCCGCCAGATCGTGGCCGGGATCATGCAAGGCGCCGTGAAAGGGTGACCATGTCCGCACAGCCGATCCCCGAGGTGCTCGCGTTCCCGGACGCGTTCGGCTGGGGCGCCGCCACGGCGGCCTTCCAGGTCGAAGGCTCGACCACAGTGGATGGACGCGAGACGTCCGTCTGGGATACCTTCGCCGCGCCCGGGCGCGGTGGCCCGAGGCGACACCGGCGACCCGGCGGCCGACCACTACCGCCGCTACGCCGACGACGTAGCGCTGATGCGTTCGCTCGGGCTCACCGCCTACCGGTTTTCCCTTTCCTGGCCGCGAATCCTGCCGCACGGCAAGCCGGAGCCGCGCGGAATGGACTTCTACGACCGGCTCGTGGGCGCGGGCATCCAGCCGTGGGCGACGCTGTATCACTGGGATCTCCCGCAGTCACTGGAGGATCGCGGCGGCTGGACCGCGCGCGACACCGCGTATCGGTTCGCCGAATACGCCCAGACCATCGCGGCCCGGCTCGGCGACCGCGTGGCAAGCTGGTCGACGCTGAACGAACCGTGGTGCGCGGCGATGCTCGGCTGCGGCTCGGGCGTCCACGCGCCCGGCCGGACCTCGCCGGAAGGCGCCGTGGCGGCGGCGCATCACCTGCTGCTGGGACACGGACTGGCGATGGACGCGCTCCGGCAGCACACGAGCAGCCCGTCCGGGATCACGCTGAACCTGTACCCGGTCGTCGCGGACTCGCCGGACGACGCCGACGCCGATGCCGCCCGCCGGATCGACGGACTCCAGAACCGGTTGTTCCTCGACCCGCTGCTGCGCGGCGGTTATCCCGCTGACCTGCGCGAGGACCTGGCGCGGTTCGGCTCCGACGCCGTGGTGCGCGACGGCGACGAGGCGGTGCTCGGCAAGCCGATCGACTGGCTGGGCGTGAACTACTACCGCGGCTACCGGGTGGCCGGTTCGGCGCGGCCGGGAAGCAGGTGCGTCCCGGCGGGCTGACCGAATCGCTGCGGCAAGTGCATCGGGACTATCCGCCGATGCCGTTGTACGTCACCGAAAACGGCGTCGCGTATCCGGACCCGATCCGCGACGGCGAGGTATCCGACGACGACCGCATCGCCTTCCTCGACGCGCATCTGCGAGCCACGCACGACGCACTGACCCACGGCGTTGATCTCCGCGGGTATTTCTACTGGTCGCTGCTGGACAATTTCGAATGGGCAGAGGGGTACGCGAAGCGCTTCGGCCTGGTGCACGTGGACTTCCACACCCAGCAGCGCAGCGCGCGGTGGTATGCGGAGGTGATCGCCCGTAACGCGGTGCGGTGACCTACTCCCGGGTTCACCCGCACCGCCGGGAAAGACTTTCTCTTCGGGTTTCGCGTCACGGGGTCCGGGCGCGGCCGTCGGACCAGTGCCGGGGCTGCCCCGAACGGCCCCGCGAGCGGAGACTGGAGTGTCCGATGACGGTGCGGAGCCGGGTGACCGACGAGGTCACCACGTGGCTGGCCGGGGAATTCGCGGGCCGGGTGCCCGCCGAGGCGGTCAAGGTGGTGGTGCGGGCGGCCGGACGGGACCTCGACGGCAGGGTCGTCCCGGACGAGCACGGCGACCTGCTCTACCGAGTGGCGCGGGCCAGGCTGGTGCGGATGCTCGCCGCACCAGGCGAGCCGCACATCCCGCGTTCGCGCCGGTAAGCCGTTTGCTCCCGGATCCGCGCGGGCCCGGGAACAGATTCCGGTGGCGTGAGGTAACCAGGCGCGCGCCGACCGTGTTCGCCGCGCGCCGGAGACTGCTACGAGCCCGGCACCCGGCTGCTCAGCGGCGCGTGCGAACGCTCCGGCGGCCACCAGACCTGCGCGGGCGGCGGGGGAACGTCGTCGTCTGGAAGCTCGAGTGCGTCCGCGCCGCTCTGCCAGCGGTTCCAGTGCACGGAACACAGTCCGCGCCACAAGGAATCCTCCGTGCAGTCCCGCCTGCGACACCTGCGTACCTGCTGCCCGCTATCAATCACGTCCACGACTCCAAACCGCGCTCAACCTCCCCGCCGGCTCCAGTCTGCCTCGGCTCCGCCGGGAACGCCCCGTACTCGCGCCAACACAACCCTTGTGCAGCAACGGAACGGGAGATCTCACCCTACTCCAGCCACCTGCGCGCGTGCCGCGCGACCACAGTGCACTCTTTCAGCGGTTGACGCCTTCGCCGCCCGGCGTCAGCTGTGAATCTCCTGTGCCGCAACGGAGAGTGTGCACCCGACGGCATACCGTAGATACGTCCACAATGGATGATCAACGTCGCGGATGATTCGCGTCGTACTCGTGCGCGGCAGTGCGCTGGGTGCGGGCGCGCAGGAGCTGCTCGTCCGGGGAGTCGTCCACATCGGCCAGCCCGAGCGAGACCGCACGGCGGATCTGCTCGCGGTTGTCGCGCACGACGGAGGAGAAGAAGTCGTCGATCCGCGGGTCCAGAAGGACTTCCAGCAGGACCCGGAAGGACGTGTCCACGGTGGCGCGGACGATCTCGTCGTGGAACGGCAGCCTGCGCAGTCTGCCCAGCTGCGGGTCTTCGGAGATCTTTTCGGTGATGATGGCGCGCAGTTCGGTCTTGTTCTCGTTGAGGGATTTGGCGAGGTTCTCCGGGTAGTTTCCGGTTTCGAGAACCTTGACCACCTCGTCCAGGACGGCGATGGTCACCGGTTTTTTGATGGCGCGGACGATGGGTTCGGAGAGCTTGTCCACCAGGCGGTAGGTGAACTGCTCCCCCACGGCGCGGTCGGCGGCCCTTCCCAGCCGGATGATCAGGAGGATCACGCCGAGGACGTGATGGTTCGCGGTGAAGTCCGGGTGGGCGACGGGGATCATCGCGAAGACTTCGTACCAGGTGCGGGCCAGGAAGGCGGCGCGCCAGCCTTGTTTGCGCCAGCGGTGGAGGAGTTCCAGGAAGAAGATGCCGCAGATGACGCAGTCCGCGAGGAAGAACCAGTGGCTGATGTCCGACGGGGGCGGGCTGATGAGGAGCCAGGCCAGCATTCCGGTGGAGACGACCGCCAGGGCGAGCATGATCCAGTCGTCGGCCCGGACGTTGCCGGGGAGGATGCCGCTGTTGAGTTCGGTACGGGCCGGACGGCCGGTGGTCATGCTGGCTCCCTGGTCCTGGGGGTGTTGCCGGGGGTGATGATCCCATGGGAGCGCCGGTGGGGCTGGGAACGCTGGGGCGTTTTGGACGGCTCGTGCTTCGCACATCGCGGGTCGGTCGCGCGGTGGGGCACCCCGAAGCTTGATTGTGCTGACGGTTTGAGGGTGCTTGTCAAGGCGGGAAAGATGCCTTGACAAGCACCCTCAGACCGCATTTTGGCTTCGTATCGGGGTGCGGGGGCGGTGTGGGTGCACCGTTCACTGGGTGCGTTGGCTGCGGTTTCGCGAGTGGGGCCAGCGGGCGCGCGGGCTGTCCGCAGAGGGACCCGTCGCTGGTCGTGAGGGGAACCCTCAGGGAATCAGGGGCCGTGAGGGTGACCCTCACGTACCGCTACGGAACCGGTTCACCTTGGACTTCGAGGCCGGACATCTTGACACCAAACACCCGGTACAGCAGGCTCTTCTCACGCCGCCTAGTTAGGAAAGTTTACTAACAAGGAGACTCCGAAAATGCCCGCTTCCCGGAAGGTGGCGTTGTTCGCCGCCGCTTCCGTCTCGCTTGCTGCTGCGCTGGCTGGCGCTGGGCCCGCTGCCGCGGCTTCCGTGGCGCGTCCGTTTCCGGCGCACGTCACCTATCAGACCGGTGTCCGCCCCTCGGTCAGTCAGACCGAGCAGGACGCCGCGGTCAAGAAGCAGTACGACTCCTGGAAGAAAACTTACCTCCGCCAGGCTTGCGGCGGTTACCTCGTCTGGGCGACCGACGACGCGCCCAACAAGGGCACGGTTTCCGAGGCACAGGGATACGGGATGAACATCGTCCCGTTGATGGCGGGGTATGACGACCAGGCCAAGACGATTTTCGCCGGGATGTGGAAGTTCGTCCAGGACCACCGGGACAGCAAGGGGCTCTTCCAGTGGGTGATCGACGGCAAGACCTGCGAGTACGCCGACGACGGCACCCCTGACTCGGCCACCGACGGCGACCTCGACGTCGGCTACGGGCTGATTCTCGCGGACAAGCAGTGGGGCGGCTACCGCTCCGCCGCCAAGGACTGGCTTGCCAAGATCTACAAGTACGACGTCGCCTCCGATGGGCATCTCAAGATCGCCGACGACGCGGGCGACGACGACACCCGGCCCTCCGACTTCATGCTTGACCACCTGCGCGCGTTCGCGAAGTACGACACCGCGCACGACTGGAACAAGGTCGTCACCCGCACCGAGCAGCTGATCACGCAGTTCACCGCCAAGTACTCGCCGAACGCGAATCTGCTGTCGGACTTCGTGGTCGGCGCGAACACCACCAGCCCGAAACCCGCGCCCGCGGATCACCTGGAGAACCAGCCGGACAACATCGTCGGCTACAACTCCGTCCGGGTGCCTTGGCACCTGGGCACCGATGCGCTGCTGTACGGCGGCAAGGTCGCGACCGAGGTCGCCAAGAAGGAATCGGCCAGCTACCAGAGCCACTCCGGCGGTAACCCGGCCAAGATTTATCCGCACACCAAGCTCGACGGCACGCCGACCAAGACCAGTGACCAGTCCGAGGTCGCGGCCAACCCGGTCGGGGTCGCGGCGATGGTCGCGGGCGACCAGGCCTGGACCGATTCGCTGTGGAAGTACCTGGCGGGCAACCCCTACGACGACACCTACTACGGCGAGACCATCAAACTGCTCGTCTACCTGGTGATGTCCGGCAACTACTGGGCCCCGTGACCCCGGGCCCGCCCGCGCGGACGGCTAACCGGCGGCGTCCGTGCGGGCAGGCGGGCACGTTCCGCCTGGGGTGGTCAGCAGTTCGAAGTGCCACATCTCGTTCGCGTACACCTGGCACAGACCGTATTTCTCGCCGTGCTGGATGAGCCAGTCGGCGGCTCGGGTGGGGGCGACATCGACGGCCTTACCGGACACGTGCGTCGATTTTTCCGGCGTGTTCACGAACTTCCGCGCCTCTTCCAGGCTGCCGTACTTTTCGATGCCGCCGTCGAGCAGCTTCTGCTGATACTCCTTCGTCCGCCAGCCCGACGCGATGTGCATGTCCACTTTGCGCTGACGAGCGTCGGTTGCCGCCTCCTGCAACGCTTTCCGCAGCGCCGGATCGAGATTCCCGACCGCGGGGTAGCTCGTGTCGAAGGGCGTGAGCGTGACGCCTTCCGGGGCGCCGCCCTGAGCCGGGTCGTGGTCTGGATCGCCGTCGAGCGCCGGGAGACCGGAGCACCCGGCGACGACGACCGCGGGCAGCGCGAGCAACACTGGTTTGACCTTGTTCCGCAGCACGCCGCAACTATCGCGAGCGGGTGTCCCCGGAGGGTTCGGCGAACGTCCGCGCCGCGTAACAAGACCGCATGATCAGGTAACGCCTCAGGCAGTCAGCCCGATCCCCGCTTCGGCGGTGTTGACCAGGAAGGTCAGCGTCTCGTAGAAGTACAGCTCCACAGTGGACGCGTCGTGGCTGGAGTACCCGATGGACAGATCCTGTCCGAAGTGGAGCTCGTAGTCGCCGCCGCGGGTGGACAGGACACAGGCGCCGCTGATCGCGGGCGTGCGGATGAGTTCGCCGTCCACGATCTGCTTCAGGTGTTCCAGCACCGGATAACCGTGGTTGGCCGCCTCGTACGCGGCGGTGAACTCGTCGTCGCTGAGCAGGACGGTGTACGGCCCGGCCACGCCCGCGTCGCGCAGTTCGGCGATCGCGTCTCCGATCGCCTTCGGATAGCTCGGGGCCTCCGACGGCAGCGCGATCGGCGACAACGACGAAGCCGGCCGGATCCCGGTGATGCCCGCTTCGGCGAAACCGTCGAGCACGATCCGGTCCTCGGCGTACGCGATCTGCTGCGCGGCGTCCTTCACCGGCTGCCAGTCCGCGTCTTTCGCGCCCCACTCGACCGAATCGACTTCCTCGCGCGAGACCGTGAACGGCACCCGCAGCTCCACGATCCGCTGTGCCGTGCGCAGGCTCGTCGCGACGCCGTCGAACTTGCCGCCGACGCGCTCGCGGCGTCCGGTGCCGATCGCGGCGAGCGCCGGGTCATCGGTGACGACGACGTCGACCACTCGGCGCGCCGCGGCGAACTCGGCGAAGGTGCGCTTCGCCTCCTCCTCCAGGTCCGCCCACGCGGCGGCGGAGATCGGGGCGAGTTCGCGATGCAGGTTGTTCATGACCGAATGCTCCTTCGCAGGCTTCCGATGCCCAGCGACGTCCCGGCGGGCGTCGCGGCAGCCGGTGGTTCCGGCTCGGGCGGGGCGTCCGGCGGATCTTCGAGGAAGTCCGCGGTCGGCACGTAGAACAGCGCGCCGGTGTGCGGCGTGGAGAAGTCGAGAATCCGGTCGTAGGTGCCCGGCGGCGACCCGACGAACATGTTCTCCAGCATTTTCTCGATCACCGCCGGAGATTCGGTGTAGCCGATGAAATAGGTGCCGAACTCGTCGTGCCCCGGACGGCCGAACGGCATGTTGTCGCGCAGGATGTCGAGTTCGTTGCCCTCGTCGTCGGTGATCACGTTGAGCGCGATGTGCGCGTCGGCGGGCTTTTCCTCGTCCGACATCTCCACATCGGACAGTTTGCGCCGTCCGATCACCAGTTCCTGCTGTTCGGTGGTGAGCGCGTTCCACGCCCCCATGTCGTGCAGATACTTCTGCACGACCACATAGCTGCCCCGGTTGAACGGTTCGTCGTCGTCCACCAGCACCGCCTGGTTGACGCCGTTGCCGGTCGGGTTCTCCGTGCCGTCGACGAAGCCGAGCACGTCGCGCGCGTCGAAGTACCGGAAGCCCTGCACCTCGTCGAGCACCTTCACCGAACCGCGCAGCCGGTCCATGATCAGCGATTCCAGCTCGAAGCACAGGTCGAGCCGCTCGGCACGGAGGTGGAACAGCAGGTCGGCCTCGGCGGTGCGGACGCTCGTGTGCTTCTCGCCGGAGAAAACCGGCAGCTCGTGCAGCTCGGCGGGCCGCGGGCCGCCGTAGATCCGGTCCCACGCCGCCGAGGAGATCCCGGCGACACAGGTCAGCCCGGCCCCGGCGGCACGGAAACCGACCGCGCGCTGCAGCCCGGCCAAGTCGGCGAGCAGGTCTTTCGCGGTCTGCTCGGCACCGGCCTCGACCTGGACCATCAGGAAGATCGCCGCCCTGGTCAACGGTGCGGAAACGGCCTGCGGCCCCGGCGGTTCAAGGTCCCCCGCTTGCACGCTCGCGCACCCCTTCTCGCCCGGTGACCGTCCGAGCGCATCCTAACCACGGACGGGCGAGCGCACCCGGCATCGCCACTCGGGCGGGGTAACCGAGTGACGCGGCACAGACGACCTTGTCCGTCTCGACAACTCGCCGGGTCAGAACTGCCCGCCGCCCGCGTGCACCGTCTGGCCGGTGACCCAGCGGGCCCGCTCCGAGGCCAGGAACCCCACGATGTCCGCGATGTCGCCGGGTTCGGCGATCCGGCCGAGCGGCGTCTGGCTCGCGCTGTACTCGACCACCCCGGGCGGCCCGTCGGCGAGGAGCGCGTCGGTGCGGACCGCGCCCGGCAGCACACTGTTCACCGTCACGCCGCGCGGGCCGAGTTCCTTAGCCAGCACCCGCACGAACTGGTCTCCGGCTGCTTTCGCGGCACCGTAGATCCCGGTGCCGGGCCGGGCCGTCTGGACCACTCCGCTCGACACCACGACGATCCGGCCGCCGTCGCGCACTCGCCGGGCCGCCTCGCGCAAGGACACGAAGGTGGGCCGCAGGTTCGTGGTGAAGATCAGGTCGAAGATCTCGTCGGAGGCCTCGGCGAGCGGCACGAACCGGGCGATCCCCACGTTGGCGACGACCACGTCGAGGCCGCCGAATTCCTGTTCCGCGCGGTCGAAAAGGCCACGTAGCTCGGCGTCGTCAGTGACGTCCGCGCGCAGGGCGACTGCCCGCCCGCCGTCCGCGCGGATCTTGGCGACGACGGCCTCGGCCGAGTCCTGATCGGAGCGGTAGTTGAGCGCGACGGAAAACCCGTCCGCGCCGAGTCGTTCCGCGATGGCCCGGCCGATCCCGCGCGAACTGCCGGTGACCAAGGCGACGCCCGTTTCCCTTTGCACAAAGCCAGTTTAGAGCTCATCGGTGCCCGGCCAGGCTCAGCCGAACCGCCACCTTCGCCAGCCGTTCGCCGACCACGAGCCCGAGTGCCCCGATCCCGGCACCGACCACGAATCCCGCTAGCACGTCGTGCGGATAATGCGCCCCGACGTACACCCGCGAAATCCCCATCAGCACCGCGAAAACGAGCGCCCAGAGTCCCCATTTGCGGTTGACCAGCAACAACGCCACCGCGAACGCGGCGACGATGACCGTGTGGTTGCTGGGAAAGGCGTAGTCAGCCGGCGGGTCGCAGGGCAGCAGCGTGTGCACCCCCGGAACCACGCGGCACGGCCGGACCTCGGCGAACACCGACTTCAGCACGGTGTCCACGGCGAGCGCCACCGCGATCGCGATCGGCACCCACGCCGCGGCCGCCAGCGCCGCCGGTCCCCTGGTCCGCGCCCGCCAGAGCACCGCGAGGATCACCGGCACCACCAGGAACACCCCGTACTCGCTGAACGTCGTCGCGATTCCCGCCAGCCAGTGCTGTGACCAGGCGAAATCGGTGACATCGCGATACCAGCCAGCGTCGATCATCGCGGCACGCTCCGGCGTGCGCGGACGAGTTCGACCAGCAGCGGGCTCAGCGAAAGCAGCACCACGACAGCGATGATCGGCAGCAGGTACGTGTCGATGTTGGGCACCGACGCTCCCAGCGCGTACCCGGCCAGCGTCACCCCGACCGTCCACAGCAGACCGCCGAGCACCTGCCACAACGCGAACTTCGCGGCGGGCATCCCGGCGATGCCGACGAGCGGGTTCAACACGGTCCGGACCACCGGGATGAACCGCGCCAGCACTACCGCCTTGCCGAGTCCGTACCGGGTGAGCAGCGCCGATCCGCGCGCGACGCCCTCGTGCAGGTGCTTGCTGCGCACCCGGGCGAGCAGCGCGCCGCCGCCGCGCCGGCCGAGGACATACCCGGTCTGCGCACCGAGCAGCGCTCCGGCCGCCGCTGCGACGATGACGGCCGCGAGCGGCAGGTGCAGCTTCGACGAGGCTGCCAGCACCCCCGCGGTGAACAACAGCGAGTCGCCGGGCAGGAAAAAGCCCACGAGCAGGCCGGTCTCGGCGAACATCACCGCGAAGACGCCGAGCGGGCCGAACGCGGCCAGCAGCCACTTCGGGTCGAGCATGCCCCACCTCCAATTACTACATAACTGTCGAAATTCTACATGAACGTAGTAGCTGACTGAACTGCTTCGACAAGCAGGTAGAATTTGGGGCATGCGCAACGGACGGGGCGAGAGTGCCCGGCGGGCTCCCGGCGAGCTGGAGGCCGAGGTGCTCGCGGTGCTGTGGGAATCCGACGAGCCGATGTCGGCCGCCGGCGTGCAGGAGCGGATCGGCGGCGGGCTGGCCTACACCACCGTCGTCACGATCCTGTCCCGGCTGTTCGAGAAGGGCGTGGCAACCCGGGAGAAGCAGGGCCGCTCGTTCACCTACCGCGCCGCCGACGACGAACCCGGGCTCGCCGCCCGCCGGATGAGCAAGGTGCTCGACGCCGAAGCGGACCGGTCCAGCGTGCTGGCGAAATTCGTGTCGAACCTGTCCGAATCGGACGAGGCCGTGCTGCGCGACCTGCTGCGCCAGAACGGCGGCTGACCGTGAACCCCGACCTGCTCGCTCCGCTGCTGCTGCCGCTGGCGTCCTGGCCGGTGGCGCGCTGGATCGCACCCCGATTGCCGCCGCGGCTCGGCAGCTGGCTGCTCGCCGGTTCCGCGCTGGTGCTCGCCGTCGGCAGCACGGCGACGCTCGCGGTCCTCGCGGCGGCGGGTCTCGCGCAGTTGCCGTTTGTCGGCGAGCTGGGCGATTTCTCCGCGATCGCGTTCCACGGAGCCGACGCGGTGAACCTGCCGCTGGCGATCGTCAGCGGGGTCGCGCTCGTCGTCACCGCTGTCGCGTTGACGCGGGCGGCGATGCGGCACGCACGTTGGCACCGGAAGGTGCACGCCGAGCTGAACACGCACACCCGCGAGGCTGGCTTCGTTCTGCTGCCGGGTGCGGAACCGGTCGCGTTCGCGGTGGCTGGAGGCGGCGGCCGGATCGCGGTGTCCAGCGGGATGCTCGCGGTGCTGGAACCCCAGGAACGCCGCGCACTGCTTGCGCATGAACGCGCACATCTGCGGCTGCGGCACCACGTTTTCGCCGCGATCGTGACGGTCGCGACCACGGTCAACCCGGTGCTACGACCGCTCGGCTCGGCGGCCCGGTTCGCACTCGAACGCTGGGCGGACGAAGCGGCCGCGGACCGCCTCGGCGACCGGAAACTGGTGGCCACGGCGGTCGCGAAGGCCGCACTGGCCAGCCGGTCCCAGCCGTCGCTCGCGCTTGCCGCGACCGGCGGACCGGTGCCGCAACGCGTGCGTGCACTGCTTTCCGCCCCGCCGTCCGGTTCGCGGCGGAATCCGTTGGCGGCCGTGGCGGTGGCGGTCGTGCTCGGCGCATGCACCTGGTCAGCGGCCAGCACGCTCGACGCGGCGACCGATCTCCACTCCGGACTCGAGACCGCGCAGCACGCCGCTTGCGTGCTCGCGCAGGGGACCCACGGCGAGTCCGCGCTCCCGGCATTCCGACACCAGCACCGGGACTGCGCCGAGCGCTGATCGCCACGCTCCCGGCGCGGCGGCGACGTCGGAGTCGTGCAGCAGAATCGTGCCGCCGCCGGTCAGTTTTCGGCACACGGTGCGCACGACTGAGCGCGGAGTGGCGCGACTGGTCCAGTCGAATCCCCAGGTACTCCATAAAACGGGCTGAAGTCCGAGCATTCGTGCCGAGACCAAGGCACTCGCGCTAAACACTCCGTACGGCGCGCGCAGCCACTGTGGTCGCGTGCCGGTGACGAGTTCGATCAGGTCGACGGTGTGCGCCAGTTCGTCGTGAAGGGCCTTCGGCGAGCGGCGCAGGAAGCAGCGGTGATCCCAGCCGTGCACTGCGATCTCGTGCCCGGCCGCGGCGATCTCCTGGCCTAGTTCCGGCGCGGCGGCCAGTTCCCGGCCTAGCACGAAGAAGGTCGCACGGACGTCC
This sequence comes from Amycolatopsis sp. M39, assembly GCF_001651785.1. NCBI lineage: Bacteria > Bacillati > Actinomycetota > Actinomycetes > Pseudonocardiales > Pseudonocardiaceae > Amycolatopsis > Amycolatopsis sp. M39. The sequence continues at coordinate 367,656 of NZ_LWSF01000001.1, read as the reverse complement.
AGTTTTTCGAGCACTCGCAGGAATCGCGGCGTTGACTCCGGTTTCGGGCCGTCGTCGAAGGTCAACGCCACGTGGCCAAACTCGCCTCGTCCGGCAAGCCGGGGCGTTCTCAGCTGCGGTACGAAGAACGCGGCTGGTGCTCCGTGCACAAGGGCCGCCGCGGCGAGACCGCCGATCATCCGACCGCCTTGACCGGTCGGGGCAGCAACCACTCCAGTGCCTCGGCCAGCTCGCTCGGCGAACGGACCCACGGGACGATGCCGTCATTGTGCAGCACGGCGGCGTTGGCTCGGCCGTGGCCGGGCAGGCAACGGTAGGTCAGCACGGGAAGGCCGGTCGCGAGCGCCTCCGACGTCGTCAACCCGCCCGCGTTCTGCACCACGACGTCGCACGCGCGCATCAGTTCCGGCATCCGGTCGACCCAGCCGAATACGTGCCGGTGTCCGGTTTTCCGCAGTTTTTCCGCCAGCGCTTCGTTGCGCCCGCACACTACGACCGGCTCGATGAGTCCGGTCGCGAGAAGGTCGCCGGCGGTCTGTCCGATTTGGCCGACGCCCCAGGATCCGGCCACGATCAACGCGAGCGGGCCGTCGTGCGGAAGGCCGAAGGCGAGCCGGAGCCGCAGCCGTTCGGCGATTCCGGCCGCGGGCCGGAAGGCGGGCGCGACCAGCGGGCGCGAGACGAGCGTGCGATCGGCTCCGAGCACTTGGGCTTGGCGGGCGGCGGTTTCGTTGGGAGCGACGGTGAGCGTCGCGTCCGGGCTCACGCACAGCCGGTGCACCGACGGGTCGGTGAGGTAGACGACCAGCGGCGCGGTCAGTTCGTGCGACCGCCGCAGCCGGGCGACCGCGAGCGTGGCGAGCGGATAGGTCGACACGACGACATCAGTGTCCTCCCCCAGCAGTTCGCGCAGCCGGGGCGTGGCGAGGCCGGCGAACCGGCGGGCGGCACCAGCCAGCGCGGGGGTGCCCAGTGCGCTGAGCAGCCAGTCCCAGCTGCGCGGGACCGTGTTCAGCTGCTGGCGGTAGGCGCCGCAGAGCAGCTCGCCGAGTCTTCCCGGCAGCAGATCCAGGAAATCGGCTCTGACGACGTGCGCGCCGCGGCCGGAAAACCACCGGTCCAGCTCCCTGGCGGCACCGTCGTGTCCCGCTCCGATCCGGGCGGACACGATCACCACGCGGGCCATCGGGCACCTCTTTCTACCTCTACATGTTTGTAGTAAAACTACATCGCTGTAGAATCAGAGTCGCGGCCGGGCCGCCCGCGGAGATGCACCCTCGGTCCGGCATTCCGGGCACCCTCTCCGCAATTTGGGGGAAGCGGCAACCCGTCCAGGTGAGACGCCCGCTACCGTGGGTCTTTCGACCACCGGATGTGGCAGGAAGAGGAACCCCGATGCGTCGCAAGACTTCCAGCGCGCTCCGCGTCGCCCAGGTGCTCCTGGCCGTAGTTTCGCTGCTGGTCCTCGGCGGCACCGCGTTCGCGTGGTCGAAGCTGAACCAGATCACCGACGGCCTGACCAGGTCCGATGTGATCGGCTCCGGTTCGAACTCGCCGATGGACGAGCAGAACATCCTGATGGTCGGCCTCGACACGCGCACCGACGCGGAGGGCAATCCGCTGCCCGAGGATGTGCTCGACCAACTGCACGCGGGCGGTGCCGAGGACGGCGGCGACACGACGGACACGATGATCGTCGTGCACATCCCGGCAGGCGGCGGAAACGCCACGGCCATCTCGATCCCGCGTGACTCGTATGTCCAGCTTGCCGGGAAGTTCGGGAAGCACAAGATCAACTCGGCTTACACCTATGGGCAGACTGCCCGGAAGAACGAGCTGAAGGCTCAGGGGGAGTCCGGGGCCCCACTGGAGACAGACTCGGCTCAGGCTGGGGCCAAGACGGCGATTGAGACCGTTCAACAGCTGACGGGGTTGACCATTACGCATTATGCCGCGGTTAATCTGGCTGGGTTCTACTACGTTAGCCAGGCCGTTGGCGGGGTTCCGGTTTGCCTTAAGGCTCCGGTTCGGGATTCCTACTCTGGGGCGAATTTTGCGGCCGGACCGCAGAATGTTGCCGGGGCACAGGCGTTGCAGTTTGTTCGGCAGCGGCATGGGTTGCCTAATGGGGACCTGGATCGGATCAAGCGGCAGCAAGTTTTCATGGCCAGTATGGCCAAGACTATTCTTTCCGCTGGGACGCTTACCGACCCAGGCAAGTTGGATGCGTTGATCGGGTCGGTCAAGAAGGCTGTCGTTGTTGATACCAACTGGGATTTGCTCGGGTTTGCTCAGCAGCTGCACGGGATGAGCGCCGGGAGCATCAACTTCGTTACCGTGCCGGTGGTCAGCATTACGTTGAAGACGCCCAATGACGGCGATGCGGTGCAGGTGGATCCTCAGCAGGTGCAAAAGTTCGTACGGGAACAGACCGGGGCCGCGACCTCCGCTCCGCCGTCTTCCGCGCCGCCGTCTTCGGCTGCTGGGGATCCCGCGTTGGCGTCCTATGTGGTGGATGTGCGCAACTCGTCCGGGGCGGACGGGTTGGCCAATCGGGTGGCGGACAAGCTTGCTGCTGCCGGGTACCAGCGGGGATCCGTGGCGAACAGTGCCACTCGGCGGACTTCTACTGTTTATTACGGTCGGGGGCAGCGTAGCCAGGCTGAGGCTATTGCCACGAAACTGGGCGGGGTTGCGGTGGCTTCGGACAGTTCTTTGGACAAGGATCATTTCCGGGTTTATTTGGGGCAGAAGTATTCGGATGATTCCGGGGTGCATCCAGCTTCGGCTCCGGCGGTGATGGAGCCTCCTGCTGGGAATGCTGAGGGCACCGGGAGTGTGCCGGAGATTACTGCTGATGGGGTTACTTGTGTGAACTGACCCGGCTCGTGCTTCGCACATCGCGGGTCGGTCGTGCGGCGGGGCACCCCGAAGCTTGATTGTGCTGACGGTTTGAGGGTGCTTGTCAAGGCGGGAAAGATGCCTTGACAAGCACCCTCANAAGCCAAAATGCGGTTTGAGGGTGCTTGTCAAGGCGGGAAAGATGCCTTGACAAGCACCCTCAAACCGCATTTTGGCTTCGTATCGGGGTGCGGGGGGGTGGTGTGGGTGCGCCGTTCACTGGGTGCACCGGCTGCGGTTTCCCGTGGGGGGGCCAGCTGTCCGTGAAGGGCCCCGGCACGGACCCGTTACTGGTCGTGCGGGGTGGCCCTCACGTACCTAGCGGAGGGCGGGGCGGGGACGCAAAACGGGCCGGTCCGCAGAGGACCGGCCCGTTGCTGAAGCAGGGTTATGCGTTAGATCAGGCGTTGCTGCGACGGCGGCGAACCACCAGGATCATCGCGCCGCCCGCGATCACCAGGGCTGCGCCGATGCCGATGGGCAGGGCGGCGTTCACGCCGGTGTTCGCCAGCGGGGTCTGGCCCGAGTTGTTGCCGCCGGCCGCGGGGGCGGTCGTCGCGGGCGCGGTGGTGACCGGGCCCGTTTCGGTCCAGGTGCCGGTCGCGGCGGCCTGGACGCCGCTCTTCTGCGACTGCGCCACGATCAGCGACTGCGCCGGGTTGTCGTCGTAGTTCTTGGCCACGAACAGACGACCGGTGTTGACGTCGCCCGCGGCCTTGATCGCGAGTTCGGCAGTGCCGGGCTTCGCGTCCTTCGGGACGTCCAGGAACAGCTTCGTGCCGTTCTTGATCGCCGAGGACTTGATCTCCTCGCCGTTCTCGCCGACGACCTTCACGCCCTCGGGGAGCTTGCTCGTGAAGTCGGTGACGCTGCCGGTGGTCGCGACGGTGAACGGGCCGATCTTCGTGCCCGCTTCGCCGGTCGCCTTGGCCGGAGTGATGCTCAGCGCCGGCTTCGTCTCCTCGACGCCGGTGTTGGCGTCACCGGTCAGGTAGTTGTACAGCGCGAGAACGTCGGCCGCCTCGTCCGCGGAGCCGTTGCCCAGCGGGTTCTTCTCGTCGAGGTCCTTCGCGTCGCTGTAGTGCCACACCGCGGCCTGGGTCGCGGTCAGCGCTTCCTTCGTGGACAGACCGTCGTGGAGCTTGGCACCCTTGTCGGTCAGCGTCTTCTCGAGGGACGCGACGTCCTCGGACGGGTAGCTGTGGTGCAGCACCCAGTTGATGTTCTTGTTGTTCTTGCGGAACGGCGACTTCGCGTCGGGGTAGTCGTTCCAGCCGTGTTCGACCATGGTCTCGCCGAACCGCGCATTGACCTCGATCTGCACGCAGTACATCTTCGAGACGGCGCCGTCGGACAGCTTCAGGTTGAACAGCGTCGTCTGGACCTTGCCCTTGCCGGCGATGTTGACGTCGAAGCCCGACGCACCGCCGCGTTCCAAGGTGCCCGAGGCCGCGCCGCTGCGCGCCGAGGGGGCGTTGTCGTCCGCGAGGGCGACCGGCGCGGCGATCATGAGCGCCGCTGCCGCGGACGCCACCGCAGCCCCTCCCCGGACCAGAATTGACCTGCCGTGCATGCTTTCTCCCATCCAGTCCCGAACACGAACGACGGACCGCGTGAGACCACATCTCCCCGACCACGACGGCCACCAATTCGGGTGAAGAATCCACCCAGTCAAGCGATGGCGAAGCATACACAGGGCTCACATGCGCACCGTGAGTGGTCCCCTGAAGGCGCTTTAGTACCACCAGTCGGAGTCGTTCTTCCCCTTGCGTTGCTCTGGGTAAATATGCAAGGAGCTGCGGAAACCCGAGAGAAAGGGCACGGAACGGTGCACAAGCAACCTCCGGCGGACGTGCTGGCCGCGTTCGGCTGTGCCGAGGTCCCGGTCCGGCTGGAAGGCGGGAAAGGCGGCACCTGGCGCGCCGGGGACATCGTGCTGAAACCGGTGGAGTTCGCTCCGGAAACGCGGTGGCGGGCGGCAGCGCTCGCCGAGGTGGCGGAGTCGGCGGAGTTCCGGATCGCGCGTCCGCTGCGGGCTCGCGACGGGGAATGGATTGCCGGGAACAGGACATCCGCCGGACAGCCGTCGCTCGGCTGGGAGGCGAGCCGACTGGTCACCGGCCGCCCGGACACTTCCCGGCCCGACGACGTGATCCGGGCCGGGATCGCGTTCCATCAGGCGATCGCCCGGCTGCCGCGTCCGGGCTTCCTCGATTTCCGTACCGATCCGTGGGCCATCGGAGACCGGATCGCCTGGGCGGAACTGCCGCCCGAAGGCTCGGAGACCGCGCACAGCCTCCTCCGCCCGTTGCTCGATGCGCGCCGTCCGGTCGAGTCGGCCGCGCAGGCGGTGCACGGCGATCTTCCCGGCAACGTCCTGTTCGCGCCGGGACAGCCGCCCGCAGTGATCGACTGGGCGGTCTACTGGCGTCCCCAGGCTTGGGCCGCCGCGGTGGCGGTCGCCGACGCGTTGTGCTGGTACGACGCGACCCCCGGCCTGATCGGCCGCTGGGCGCAGCTGCCGGAATGGCGGCAGCTGCTGATCCGCGCGCTCGTCTACCGGATCGTCACGCACGACCTGGCCGGGCACTGGACGCCCGGCCAGGTCACCGCCTACCAGCCCGCCATCGCGGCCGTGCTCAGTTGACCAGGTTCTCCAGCGGCTCGCCCTTCGCGTAGTGCGCGAGCTGCCGTTCGGCCAGCCGCTTCGCGCGCGGGTAGAACGAGTCCGAACCGCCGGCGATGTGCGGGGTGATGATCGCTCCGTCAAGGGTCCACAGGGGATGGTCGGCGGGCAGCGGCTCCGGGTCGACGACGTCGAGCGCGGCGCGCAGGCGACCGGCGGAGACCTCTGCGGTGAGCGCGCCGGTGTCCACGGCGGTGCCGCGGCCGACGTTCACCACCAGCGCCGTGTCCGGCAGCAGAGCCAGTTCCGCGGTGCCGAAGAGGCCGCGCGTCTGCGGGGTGTCGGGCAGGACCAGCACCACGATGTCCGCGGTCGGCAGGAGCTCCGGCAGTTCGGCGATGCCGTGCACGCCGGGGCGAGCGGTGCTGGCGACCCGGACCACCTCGGCCTCGCCAGCCTCCAGGTACCGCTCGATGGCGCGGCCGATCGAGCCGTAGCCGACCAGCAGGACGCGGCAGTCGGCGAGCGAGCGCGTGTGCACCCGGTTCCACGAACCGGCCTGCTGCTGCGCGAACCAACGCGGGAAATACCGTTGCGCGGCAAGGATGAGCGCGAGCGCGTGCTCGGCGACACTGAGATCGTGCAGGCCCCGGCCGTTCGCCAGCTGCACCCCGGACGGGACGAGCGGCAGCAGATTGTCGTAGCCGGCGGAAAGCGTCTGGACCGCGCGCAGTGACGGCAGTTCCGGGATGAGCTTCGCCGCCGCCGGGCCTTGGTCGTAGGGCAGGACGTAGAACTCGACGTCGTCGAGGCCGTCCGGCGGGGCGCCGCGGCCGTCCCACCCGACCGCGTTCAGTTCGGCCGGAACGGAAATGTCGGACCAGGGCACCAGTACACGCGCGGTCATGCTCGCCTTTCCTTCGTCTTCACCGGAACCGCGAGCACCAGCACCGCGGCTGCGGCCATTGTCCCCGCCAGCATCAGGAACGCGGCAGCCGTGCTGCCGGTGGCGGATTCGAGCCAGCCGACCAGGTAGGTCCCGAGGAACCCGCCGAGCGCGCCGGCGGCGTTGACCACGGCTACCGCCACCCCGGCGGTCCGCTGCGGCAGGAGTTCGGAAATCATCGCGAAGAACGGACCGTACGGCGCGTACAAGGCCACCGCGGCGATCGCCAGCAGCACGAACGCCCACCAGAAGTGCTGCTTGCCCAAGAGGTACGAACCGTAGAACGCGACCGCGCCGGCGAGCAGCCACGGCCATACGAACCGCCGCCGCGCCCCGGACCGGTCCGAGCCGCGCGAGTTGATCAGCATCGCCACCACGGCGAACGCGTACGGGATCGCCGACAGCAAACCGGTCGCGCCGATTCCAGCCGACGAACCCGCCTTGACGATCGACGGCAGCCAGAACACGAAACCGTACACCCCGATGCTCCATAACAGATACTGCGCCGCCAGCAGCAGAACCGCCTTGGACCGCAACACTTCCCGCACCGGACGCTCAGCCGGTTCCGGCAACCGCGCCTGTTCCGCGGCGATCGCGCTTTCGACCGCGTCGCGATCGGCCGGGTCGAGCCACGGAGTGTCGGCAGGCCGGTCGCGGACCTGCGCGCGGAACACGAAAGCCCAGATCAGCGCTGGAATTCCCTCGATGATGAACATGCCGCGCCAGGACGTCGCCTCGATCAGATAACCGGACGCCGCCGACAGCCACATCACCGTGACCGGATTGCCCAGGATCAGAAAAGCGTTGGCACGGCCGCGTTCAGCCTTCGTGAACCACCGTGCGAGCAGCACGACGAGCGCGGGCAGCACCGCCGCTTCCACCGCGCCGAGCAGGAACCGGACCACGATCAGCACCGGCACCGAACTGAGCAGGCCCTGCGCGGTCGCCAGGACGCCCCACGCGAGCACCGACCAGAAGATCAGGCTGCGCACGCTGCGACGGTCGGCGTAGAGCACGCCCGGGACCTGCAGCAGGAAGTAGCCGAGGAAGAAGGACGCGGCGATCAGGCCGGACGTCGTGCGCGTGAGGTGCAGTTCCTCGGCCATGCCGCCCGCGGTCGCGATCGAGAAGTTCGACCGGTCGAGGTAGGCGAGGCTGTAGGTGACGAAGACGATCGGGATCAGCCGCAGCCAGCGCTGCCTCCCGAGCGCGCCCGCCTGCTCGACGGTGTTCATCCGGTACTCCTGTCGCCGCTGACCCAAGTCCTTGACGAGCTTTCCGTAATATGGAAAGCTATTCCGCAATACGGTGAGAGGCAGTGTGCGTTGCCGCGCCCGGGACGTCAAGGGGGTCCGATGGCGGACATGGTGGGCAAGGCTTTGCGGGTGCTGTCCCTGCTCGGCGGCTACCCCGAGGGCGTGTCGCTGTCCGAACTCGCGCGCGCCGCCGGGTATCCGGTGAGCACCACGCATCGGCTGCTCAGTTCCTTGCAGAGCGAGGGATTCGCGCGCAATGACCCGGTGTCGAAGCGGTATTCGCTGGGGCTGCGGCTGTTCGAGCTTGGCCAGTCGGTGTCGCAGGCGCGCGGGTTCGCCGGCGTCGCGCTGCCGGTGATGCAGAAGCTGTCCGCGGAGACCGGCGAACCGACACTGCTGGCCGTGCTGGACGGGCACAACCAGGTTTACGTGCACTCGGTGCAGGGGTCGCAGCGGCTGCAGATCCGGGGCGAACCGGGCGCGCGCGGGCCGTTGCACTGCACTTCGATGGGCAAATGCCTGGTCGCGTTCGCGGCGAACCGGGAAGAGCTCGTCGCTTCGCTTGAGCTGCCCGCGCTGGGCCCGCGCACGATCACCGGGCGAGAGGCTTTCGCGGCGGAGATCGCGGCGGTGCGCGAACGCGGTTTCGCGATCGCCGACGAGGAGCACGAGGAAGGCATCCGCGCGGTCGGCGTTCCGATCCGGACCCCGGACGGAACTGCGATCGCCGCGTTGTCCACCGCCGCACCGGCTTATCGGCTGACGGTTGCTCAGCTAGCGGAGTTCGTGCCCGCTTTGCGTGCTGCCGCACGGGAATTGGCGGCGTTGTTGCCCCGGTGAGGTCGTGCGTGTTTATCCCGGTGCTAACCGGGATCGCCACTCACGACCCGATCTCGCCCCGGATCCACGAGACGAGCTGGTCCACGCGCGCCGCGGTTTCGATGCCGGGCTGCGGACAGTCGGGGCCGAAGTTCTCGACCGCGATCAGCGTGTTCTTGCCCTTGACCGGCACGAAGAACGGCGAGCCCGAGTCGTCCGGGCATGGGCTGTTCTCGACGGTGCGCTTCTTCAGCGGTTCGAGGGTGATCTCGTTCTTGCGCACCTGGTCGACCTGGAAGTCGCCGCGTTTGATGTGGTCGGTCTGCACGACGACCTTCGAGGACAGCGAACCCCAGCCGACGAACGTCGTGTGCTGGCCGGGATCGGGCGGACCGTCCGGCAGCGCGAGCGGTTCGATGTCGGTGACCGGCTCGGACAGTTTGGCCAGCGCGAGGTCGTTGACCGCGGACTGGCGCGTGTCCACGACCGTCAGCACGTGCCCGCGCGGATCGGAATCGGTGAGCTTCCCGATCGCGGCGGTCATCGTGTAGCCGGGCTTGCCGCTGACGCGCGTGCCGTCGAGGTCGTGAAAACAGTGGCCGGCGGTGACGATCCATTGCGGGGCGATCAGCGAACCGCTGCACCCGCCGGTGCGCACGCCGCCGCCCTTCTCCGGAATGTCCTTTGAGGACAGTTTGACGCTGAACGGGGTCGGGTGATCGGGCAGCCCGGGCGGCCGCGCGGAGGACTTGCCGGTGTTGCCCGCGCCGCCGCTGACCGTGCTGCTGGCGTTGCCCGCGTTGCCGCCGGCACTGCGCGCGACAGCGACGTTCGACACCGGCTTGGCAGTCTCGGCCTCCGCCGTCCGGTGCAGGCCGACGTAAGCCCCGGCGAGCCCGGCCCCCAGGACCGTGGCAGCCGCCAGGGCACCCAGCCGAAGGCTCGCCCGCTGAGCGGAACGTGACTTTACGTGCACCACGGGGTCCAAGATAGCGAAGTTGTTAACCCGAATGAGTGAGTGTGCCCAATTAATCCGGTGACCCGGGTAGAAACTGACCCACTCGATACGCCGGGTCCGGGTTTGGTCACGGAATGCTAACGACGCGGCGGTGTTTTGCCTGGAGGTTGGACCGTTTGGCCGCTGGGACCGGATTGTGGGAGTTGCTCCCGATCAGCGGGACACCTGCGAGCGCGGGGTTTGGTTCAGGCGGCCTCAATGCGGGCTTCTCGGTTGCGCAGCGTGCGGTGGGGTTCGCGGCAGTGGTCGCCAGGTGCCGCGAAGCACCAACCCACGAGGCGCGGCGGCGGGTCCTCTCTCCGCGGAGGTCTGTGTAGGGCTGCTTGAGGGAATCTGATTCCTTCAAGGAGCCCTACACGGACCTCGCCACCGCGCGCCAGTCCGCCGCGGCAGCCCCTGCGGGCGCAGCCGCGAGGCGGGCGAGAAGCTGCCCTCGNNNNGGGAATCTGATTCCCGCAGGGTTCCCCTCACAGACGCCAGCGGGAGCGGGAGCGGGAGCGGGAGCGGGAGCGGAGAAAGCCTCGCTGCGGTGCTGCGCATCACCGCAGCGAGGCCGCGCACCACAGCTACCGGGAAACCCCAATCCGGCTTTGGGCGCATCCCACGCACCCAAAGCGGTATCCAGTGCATCCCACACACCCAAAGCGGCATTGGGGCACCAGCTCGCCACGGCAGAGGCTCAGTCCAGCAACGCGAGCCGGTCCACCAGCACCGCCAAAACCCCGTCCGGCCAGGGGAACATCGGGGCCGCCGGGCGGAGTTCGGCTAGGCCGTGGAGTCCGGCCCACAGCGCAGTCGCGTCGGAGAACGCGGAGGTGCTGCGTGAGAGGCCAGCGTCCGCGCAGTCCTGGACCGCTTGTGCCAGCAGGGCGAAGACGTCCTGTCCGATCTGCTCCGCCGCCGGGGTCATTTCCGGGTTCTCCGCGGCCCGCGCGGCGTTCCATACGCCGCCGAACAGGATGCGGTAGCGCTTCGGGCGTTCGAGGGCGAAGTCGAGGTACGTCGTGCACACCGAGCGCAGCCGCGCGTCCGGCTCGTCCATCTCGGCCAGTTCCGCCTCGATCCGCCCCTTCAGTTCGGCGAACGCTTCCCGCACCACGGCCAGCAGGATCTGGTCGCGATCGGTGAAGTGCCGGTAGATCGACGGGGCCGCGATGCCGATCCGCCGGGCGACCGCGCGCAGGGTGACCGCGTCTTCGCTGCCGCCTTCGTCGAGGATCTCGGCCGCTGCTCGCACGATCTCCTCCCGCAACCGGGAGCCTTCGCCGCGGCGGTTCCGGGAGCGTCCTTCTGCTGCGTTCACGCCCGCAAGCTTACAACCGTTAGCGATATGGGTTTACACATGTTAGGTTATGGCCATATGGTTACAGCTGTAAGTCGAACTTGAGGAGGAAAGGCCATGAAGAAGATCGTTGTGAGCGGAATCGCGGCTGCGCTGGTCGCGGGCAGCGCGGTCAGCACCGCGCAGGCCAGCTCCCGGATTCCGCACGTCGTCAAGGCGTGGGCGGAGGCCTGGAACGCCGGCGACGCCGCCGAGATGGCCTCGCTGTTCACCAACGACGGCACCTACCGGGACAACGCGTTCCAGGTCGCGATGAGCGGGCGGCAAGGGGTCGAGAACTGGGTCAACATCACCGAGAGAAGCATCCGCGACGCGCACGTGGACGTGCGGGACGCGTTCCGCTCCGGCGATCGCGTCGCGGTGCGCTGGACATTCTCCGGCACCGACACCGGAGCGTTCGACAAGACCCGGCCCGCCACCGGCAAGTCGTTCCGTGTGCCGGCCAGCACGCTGATCGACCTCCGGGGCGAGCGGATCCAGCAGGTCACCGACTACTACAACCTCGCCGACGTCCTCCGCCAGGTCGGGCTTCCGGCGGGTCCGTGGACGCCGCCGGGCAGCTGACCGGCTAAGCAGCGGGCAGGTACCGAGGTGCCTGCCGCGCGTGTGCCGCCTGCTCGTACGCGTAGGCGAAGCTGAGCAGCTGCGCGTCGCGGTATTTCGTGCCCAGAAAAGAGATTCCGACGGGCAGCGGTCCCGCGAAGCCGGCTGGCACGGTGATGTTCGGATAACCGGCGACGGACGTGTTGCGGGTGCTGCTCAAGAACCTCGGGTCGCCTGGGCGGTCCAGCGGCGAGGCGGGCAAGCCGCTCAGGGTGACGATCGCGTCGAGACCTTTCGACGCCAGTACGTCGTCGATCGACCGTTGCGCGATGCCGGTCGCGGCGGCGCGGTGGCGGCGGTAGGTCTGGTCGTTCAGGTTGCTGCCGGCCTTGTTCGCGTCGATCAGCAAGCTTTGGCCGAACAGCGGCATTTCGACGTCGCGGTGCTGGTCGTTGCAGGCGATCAGCTCGGACAGGTTCCGCGGGTGATTGCCGGGGGTCGCGGCGAGGTAGGCGTTCAGGTCGTGGTTGAACTCGGTCAGCAACGCGGGGAAGAGATCCGGTTTGACCGACCAGGAGACGTCCTCGACCTCTGCCCCGTCGACGACCGTCGCGCCGAGCGAGCGCAGAGTGTGCACTGTGGACTCGAAGACGCGGTCGGCTTGTTGATCGATGCCGGCGTGCCCCTTTCGCCAGACGCCGATGCGCTTGCCGCGCAACGCATTTCGGTCCAACCGCAGGTCATTCGGAATCGCTGAAGCGGCGGCCGCCGAGGCGGGGTCGGCTGGGTCGGCACCGGCTAGCACGGAGAGGGTGAGTGCGGCGTCGGTGACGTTGCGTGCGATCGGGCCGGGGGTGTCGTGCTGGGCGGTGACCGGCACGACGCCGGTGCGGCTCACGACACCGAGGCTGGTTTTCACGCCAACGGTCGAGGTCGCGGCTGCTGGGCACACGATCGAGCCGTCGGTCTCGGTGCCGATGGCGACCGTCGCGAGACCAGCCGCCGCGGCGACTGCCGATCCGCTTGAGGAACCGCACGGGCTGCGGTCCAGTGCGTAGGGATTGCGGGTCTGGCCTGCGACGCCGCTCCAGCCTGGGATCTGCCCGATCGAGCGGAAGTTCGACCATTCCGACAGGTTCGCTTTGCCGAGCACGACAGCACCGGCGGCGCGCAAGCGCTGGACCAGGAACGCGTCTTTCGCTGGCCGCGAACCGAGCATCGCGGTGGATCCCGCGGTGGTGGTCTGCCGGTCCGCGGTGTCGATGTTTTCCTTCAGCAGCACTGGAATTCCTTCCAGGGCACTGCGGGAGGCGTGGGTCCGGCGGCGAGAATCGCTTTCCCTCGCCGCCGCCAGCGCGTCCGGATTGGTTTGCACGACGGCGTGCAGTGTGGGGTTCAGCTCTTCGATCCGGCGCAGGTATCCGCGAGTGAGTTGCTCCGACGTCAGTTGCCAGTGGTCCATGGCGCGCTGCAAATCGGGAATCGTGGTTTGGTCGAGGAAACGAGACGGCGCGGCGTCCGCCGCGGCGGGCAGGAGCAAGCCCGCCGCGGTGAGAACCGCCACCGAAATCCGTTTCAGCGAAGTGCGCATTGTTCTTCCTTCTTATTCGCGGAGGCCGATGGCGTCAATGGGCTTGGCGCGCAAGGTGACCCGAGTGGACAGACCGAGCGAAACCAGGCTGAGCAAGAAAGCTCCGGCGATGATTCCGCCGAACACCGCGGGCGTTCCGGACGGCAGCGGGGTGTCTCGCAGGGCGAGATTGAGAATTGCCAACGGAATTGCCGCCACCACGGTGCCGAGCAGTGCCGCGATGCCCGCGGTCGTCAACGCTTCCAGGCGCATCATTCGCACGACCTGGCCTCGCGTGGTGCCGATCAGCCGCAGTAAGGCGAATTCCCGCGAACGCTGCGCGGTGGTCATCACCAGAGTGTTGGCCACCGAAATCACCACGTAGCCGAGGATTACGCCGACCGCGACGAGGTTCAGGTAGAACTGTTGCTGTGCCGAAGCGCTTTCCAACGCCGAAACTGTGGAGCCGGGCGTTACGGTGAGGCCTGGGTAACGGGCGCTGAGCTCGCGCAACGCGGCGGTCACCGCGGCCGGATCCGCGTTCGGGTCCTGGCGCACCAGAACGGAACTGTCCATCCGGTCCCCGGTGTGCTCGCGGGCGAGATCGGCGGGCAGCACGTACTCGCCGAACGCCTGGTTGTGCGTGTAGACCGCGACCAGTTTCACCTTCGCGGGACGGCCGTCGCCGAACCAGAAGCCGACCTCGTCGCCGATTTTCTTGTCGTACCAATCGGCTTCGCCCTTGCTCATCGCGACAGTGTCGCCGCGCAGGTCGGCCAGGTTCCCGGACACGACACCGAGGTCGAGCACGCCGCGCACCTGGTCGCCGTTCAGGCCCTGCGCCGGATACTTCATGACGCGCAGCCGCCGGTCCTCCTTGACCGTGGTGACGACGTCGGTGCGGATCACCGAGGTAGCCGCCGCGACTCCGGGGATCGCCCGCGCCGCCGCGGCGACTTCCGGCGACAGCGCGCCGGTCGTGCTCGTCAGGACATGGTCCGCGGTCGTCGACCGGACCGCCTGCTCCTGGGTGGCGGCGGCGGACGACGTCTGGCTGTAGAACATCGAGAGCGCGAACGCGACCGCCAGCAGCACCGGGGTCACCGCCGACGCGAGCCGCCGGGCGTTGGCCTGGTTGTTCGCCGCGGCCAGGTAGCCGCTGATCCGCGAGACGCCGGAGTACACCGGGCCGATGATCCGGGTCGCGAAGGCGATCACCTTCGGCCCGAGCAACGAGAGCCCGATCACGACCACCAGCGCGGACATCGAGGAGGCCGCGAGCGCGCCCGGGCCGGTCACGTACATCGGGACGGTCGAGCCGCCGAAGCCGAGCACCACCAGCAGCCAGCCGAAGAGAAGCCGGGTCCGGCCGAGTTCGCGGCGTTCCACGGCCGCCTCGCCGAGCGCTTCGATCGGACGGATCGACGACGGGCGCCGTGCTGCCGACCACGCGGCCAGCCGTGCCGCGCCCAGGCCGAGCAGGAACGCGACGACGAGCGGAAGCGGGCCGATCGCGAGGCCGAAGTCCGCCGGGATCACGCCGACCGCGGCGAAGGAGTTGCGCAATCCGTAGCCGACGGCCACGCCCAGACCCGCGCCAAGCACTCCGGCGAGACTCGCGACCAGCATGGTTTCGGCGCCGATCAGCTTGCGGATCTGCTTCGGGGTGGCGGCGATCGCCCGCAGCAGCGCGAATTCGCGCCGTCGCTGGTTGATCACCAGTGCGAGCGTGCTTGAGACGACGAACACCGCGACCAGGATCGCGAACCCCCCGAACGAACCCGCGAGCGCGAACAGCAGCACCCGGGTTTGACTCACGTCGAGGAATTCGACCGTGCTGCGTTCCATCCCCGCGGTCACCGTGACCGGTTCGCCCTTGACCGCCTCGCTGACGCGGTCTTCCAGATCGCCCGTCGATGCTCCAGCAGCGGCGAGCACGCCGATCGCGTGGACCTGCCCCGGCTTCCCGGAAAGATCAGCGGCGCGCGCGGCGGAGAAGAACAACGCCGACTGCCGGGTCAACCCGTTGCCGGACTGGGGCACGGCGATGCCGGTGACCCGGAACTCCATCGGCGTGGAACGGGTCGAAACCCGCACTGTGCTGCCGACCGAAACTCCGCCGCGGGCAGCCAGTTCCGCGTCGAGAACCACCTCGTTCGCCGCTTCCGGAGCGTGCCCTTCCCGGAGGGAGAACGGGGCCAGCACGGCCGCGTCCCAGTTGTGTCCGCGCGACGGAGTTCCGTTCGGGCCGGTGAGCACCTTGCCGCTGGAGGTCACGACGTTCGCCGGGAAGTCCTGCTCCGGCACTGCCTGGCGCACGCCGGGCACTGCCGCGATCCGGTCGATCAGCGTCTCCGGCACCGTGGTCTGTTCGGTGACCTGCTCGGACTCGCCGAAATCCGATCCAGGCGGTTTCGTGGTCTGCGGTCCGCCGACCACCACGGCCGCGTCGGCGTAGCGCTGGGTCGGGACTCCGGCGCGCAGGCCGGACTCCAGGAGAATGCCGCAGCCCGCGACGAGCGCGGTGCCGCAGAGAATCGCGATGAACGCACCGACGAACCCGCTCAGCCGGGCCCTCGTCGTCTGCCAGGCCAACGACCACATGGCGGTCACCACTCCCCGAGGTGGGTCAGCCGCTGCGCGACCCGCTCCGGGGTCGGCTGCGGGAGGTGGCCGGCGAGCTTGCCGTCGGCGAGGAACAGCACTCCGTGCGCGGCGGACGCGGCGACCGGGTCGTGGGTGACCATCAGCACGGTCTGGCCCATCTGGTCGACCACGGTGCGCAACAGGTCGAGCACCTGACGCGCGGTGCGGGTGTCGAGCGCACCAGTCGGTTCGTCGGCGAGCACGACCTCGGGCCGGGTGATCAGCGCGCGGGCGATCGCGACGCGCTGCTGCTGGCCGCCGGACAGTTCCGCCGGGCGGTGCTCCAGCCGCTTCGCGATGCCGACGCCGTCGACGATCTCGCGCAGCCAGCGGGCGTCCGGCTTCTTGCCTGCCAGGCGCATCGGCAGGGTGATGTTCTGCAGCACATTCAGCGACGGCAGCAGATTGTAGGCCTGGAAAACGAACCCGATCCGGGTCCGGCGCAATTCGGTGAGCGCTCGCTCCCGGAGTCCGCCGAGTTCGGTTTCGCCGAGCAGCACCTTTCCCGAACTCGGCCGGTCGAGCCCGGCCGCGCAGTGCAGGAAAGTGCTCTTGCCCGACCCGGACGGCCCCATGACCGCGGTGAACGAGCCTCGCTGGATCCCGACCGACACCCCGTCCAGCGCGGTGACCGCGCCGTCGCCGGAGCCGTAGATCTTGCGCACCGCTTCCAGCCTCAGGGCGGGCGTTCCGCCTGTGTTCATCTTCGTGTCGCTCCTCGGACCAGCGGATTTCTGTCCTTGCCAAACTATGGCGGCGGGAGCACGGAAACGATCCCGAGCGCGAGAGTCTTGGGGGTAGCGCAGGCACCACCACGCCCGGTAGGGAGGTCCTAATGGGACACTGTGCGGGTGAAAAGGTGGCTGCGCTCGTGGTGGTCCGGACTCCGCTATTTGCTGGTCGGGGCCGCGACCTCGTTCCTTGCCATGCTGCTCTTTTTCGCGATGGCCCTCGTGCTCGCGACGTGCCTGATCGGCGTCGGGATCCCAGCGCTTCCGGTGGCGCTCAAACTGCTCCGCTACCCGCTGCGGTTCGAACGCCGCCGGGCCGGGCGCAGGCTCGGCGAGCCGATCGAGGAGCCCTACGCCAACGTTTCGCCCATTCGTGACCCAGCGAGCTTGCGGGATCTCGCGTGGCTCGCGGTGCACGCGGTGGTCGGCTTCATCGTCGGGGTGCTCGCGTTCAGCCTGCCGCTCGGCGGACTGCGGCAGATTCTCACCGGGGTGTTCTGGTGGCTGGTGCCCGGCGGAATCCCCAGTTCGCTGGCGTTCGTGGTGAACTCGTGGCCGCTGGCCGCGCTCTGTGTGTTCAGCGGGATCGTCATGATCGCGCTCACCTTTTGGGCCGCACCGCTGGCTCGCTGGCAGGCCCTTGCGACGCGGGCGCTTCTCGGCCCGCGGCCCGGTGCTTCGCTGACGGACCGGGTCGTCGAGCTGACCGCGACCCGCGCCGCCGCGCTGGAGGCGCACGGGGCCGAACTCCGCCGTCTCGAACGCGATCTGCACGACGGGACGCAGGCGCGGCTGTCCGCGGTCGTGCTGCAGCTCGGGATCGCGGACCAGCTTTTCGAGGGAAATCCGGGCAAGGCAAGGGAATTGCTCGGCAAAGCACAGGACGCGGCGACCGAAGCGCTCGCCCAACTGCGCACGGTCGTGCGGAGCATCCACCCGCCGCTGCTGACCGACCGCGGCCTCGACGGCGCGATCACCGCCCTCGCCGACCGATGCGCGGTTCCGTGCACTGTGGACGTTCGCAGTTCCGCGCGCCGCCCGGCCGCGGTCGAGGCGGCGGTGCACTTCATCGTCGCGGAAACGCTGGCGAACGTGACCAAGCATTCCGGCGCGGAACACGCGTCGATTACGCTCGGGGGCACCGTCGACACCGTGCGGATCGAAATCCGCGACGACGGCCGCGGCGGCGCGGACGAATCCCAGGGCAGCGGACTGGCCGGGATCCGGAAACGCGCCGAAGCTTTCGACGGGACGGTCACGCTCACGAGTCCGCCCGGTGGACCGACTGTTCTGGAAGTGGAGTTGCCATGCGGGTCGTGATCGTCGAGGACGACGCCCTGCTGCGAGAAGGTTTGGTGCTGCTGCTGGACACCTCGGGCATCGAGGTCGCCGCGGCTTTCGACCACACCGACGACTTTCTCGCGTTCGTCCGCGCGGACCGGCCGGACGCGGTGATCACCGACGTCCGGCTGCCTCCGACGCACACCGACGAGGGCCTGCGAGCGGCCGTGCAGGCGCGGCAGCTGCACCCCGGGCTGCCGGTGCTGGTGCTCTCCGCACACGTGGAGACCCGCTACGCGGCGGAGCTGCTCGCGGACGGCAAGGGCGCGGTCGGGTACCTGCTCAAAGAACGCGTGGGCAAGGTCGCCACGTTCCTCGACTCACTGCATCGAGTGGTCGAGGGCGGCACGGCGATGGACCCGGAGGTGGTGGCCCAGCTGCTGGCGCACCGTCGCGACCCCCTCGACGCACTGACCGCGCGCGAACGCGAGGTGCTCGGGTTGATGGCGGAGGGCTACAACAACGCCACGATCGCGGAGCTGCTGGTGGTCAGCGACGGGACGGTGCTCAAACACATCCGCAACATCTTCGCGAAGCTGGGGCTGCCGGAGGACAACGGGCATCGGCGGGTGCTGGCGGTGCTGGCTTATCTGCGCTCGTGAGTGCTGATCACGGTTCTCACCGTGATCAGCACTCACGAGACCCTCTAGGTAGCGCAGGCACCACCGTCAACTTGGGTGTCCACAGCCTGTCCGCCCCCTCCGCCGCTGCATAGTGTTCCCGGCATGGAAACTTCCCGAAGCCGCACCGCGGGCGGCCCCGTGGTGACTACCTTGCTGTGGCTGGTTTTTCTCGCCGGTGCCGCCGCCAATTCGATCGGCCAGTTCGCCGGGTTGGACGCCACATACCGCTACCTCGGCGGCGGGATAGCGGTGGCGTGCCTGGTGTTGCTGCTGGTGCGCTTTCTGGCCCGGCGCAAGGACTGACCCGGCTGCGGGGCCGGGCAGCGAACGCCCGGCCCCGCAGTCCTCAGGACACCTTGGGCGTCGCCCGCGCGCCGAAGTGCAGGTACGGCTCCCCGGTCGGCAACGTGTAGAACAGCACCGGCGTCCAGAACTGCCCGCCCGGCATGCGGAGCACGAACAGCGTGTCCGAGACCGCCACCAGGTCGAACTCCTGGACCTTGTCCGGCATCAGCTCCGCCAGCGGTCCGGTCGTCGTGTACACGACGCGCAAACCGCCCTCGCGCTCCACCACCTCGACGTGCGCGCCAGCCCGTTCGTACACGCCGAGGTGCCGGCTCACGTCCACGGTGACCGGCGTGGCCGGGGGTTCGAGCGGACGCGGCATGGCGACGTCAGCGAGTTCGGCGAAGATTTCCCGGTACAGCTCGGTGTACAGGTCCCGAGCGTGGCCGCCGTTCGTCAGCAGCGTGACCGCGAGGCCCGCGTCCGGCAACAGGCGCAGGAACGCCGACTGGCCGATCGTGTTGCCGTCGTGGCCGATGACGCGCCGACCACCCCAGTCGTCGCGGATCCAGCCGAGGCCCCACGAATCGCCGAGGGTGTGCTTGTCCGGGACATCCGCCTGCTTTTCCGCCATGGCCGCGGCCGACTCCGCCGACAGGATCCGCGTGCCGTCCTCGGTCAGGCCGCCGGTGAGGTGCAGGCGGGCGAAGGCGAGGACGTCCTTCGTGCGGGCGGTGATCAGGCCTGCCGGTCCGGCCGAGCGAGGCAACTGCCAGACCGGAGCCGGAGCCGGGTCCTGGTCATCCGGCGCGACGTGACCGACGGCGGCGCGGAACAGCAGCGCCTCCTCCGGCAGCGTGACGGTGTGCGTGAGGCCGAGCGGGGTGTAGAGCTTGTCCCGCATCGCGGCGTCCCAGGTCTTCCCGGTGAGCTTCTCGATCACCCGGCCCATGAGGACGAAACCCGAGTTGCAGTAGGAGAAAGTCGCGCCGAGAGGATGGTTCTGCGCGGCCTCCTCCAGCAGGTCGACGAACTTCTCGACGCAGTCGTCGCCGCGGCCGGTGTCGGTGAAGATGTCGCCGTCGATGCCGCTGGTGTGCGTCAGCAGATGCCGCATGGTGACCCGCTTGGTCACCTCCGGATCGGACAGGCGCAGTTCGGGCAGCACGTCGACGATCGGCGCGTCGAGGTCGAGCAGGCCCTCGTCGACGAGCTGCAGCACCACGGTCGACGTCCACACCTTGGAGATCGAGCCGATCTGGAACAGCGAATCCTCGGTGACCTCGACCTCTGTCCTCTTGTTCAGCACGCCGTGGGTCGCGAACACCTCCTCGCCGGTGCCGACGCGCAGGATTCCCAGCGACGCACCGGGAACGTCGTGCTTGCGCGCCAGTTCCGCCAGGCGACGGCTCCAGTGCGCGGCCTCGATCGGCACCCGCGAACCGGCGTACTGCTCGACCCAGTCGACCACGCGCCGGTTGAAGTCGACGCGGTGCGACGGCGGACCGTCCAAAACGAACAGATGCGCGCCGCCCGGGTACAGCACGAGCCGGGACGGCACGTCGCGCTCGCGCAGCGCGGTGAACCATTGCTCAGCCTGGCCGACCGGGCAGCGGACGTCTTCGCCGCCGTGCAGGATCAGCGTCGGGGTACGGACGTTCTCGACCTGCGCGTGCGGAGAGGAGTTCTCGTACTGGCTCCACGAGAGTCCGGCGAATTCGTTGACAGCCATGAAATGTCCGCCGTCGGACGTGCCGGCCAGGCTGGTCAGGTCGCTGACCACGCCACCGGCCACGGCAGCGGCGAAGCGGTCGTCGCGGCTGGTCAGGTAGCAGGTCATGAAGCCGCCGTAGCTGTATCCGGTGACGGCGAGCCGGTCCGGGTCCGCGAGACCTTCGGCGACGAGCTGGTCGATCGGTTCGAGGAAGTCCGGTGCGTCCGCTTGGCCCCACGCGCCGACCGTCGCGGTGTAGAACGCTTCGCCGTAGCCGTCGCTGGCACGCGGGTTGATCAGCAGCACTGCCCAGCCGCGCGCGGCAAGGGTTTGGTGGTACAGGTGAATCGAGTCCGCGGCGCCGTTCCAGGAGTTGTGCGGGCCGCCGTGGATGTCGATCAGCAACGGCTGCGCACCGGTGCGTTCGGTGTCGCGGATGAGCCAGCCCTGAACGACCGTGCCGTCGCTGATGGTGAATTCGCGCGATTCACGGGGGAACAGTTCCACTTCGGACACTGCGTCGCCGTGCTTCGTGCGCACGTCGACTTTGCCCGTGGCGCGGTCGAGTACGGCGATCTCGCCGAAGGATTCATTAGTGGCCAACACAATCGCGGCCTGATTGCCAACTAAGTCCACTCCGGACACCACGTTGCCGTCGCCCGTCAGCACCGCACGAGGCTCGCCACCGGCAAGGTCCACTTCGTACAGATGAGTGCAGCCGCGGTCGCGGATCGCGAACAGCACGACATCGCCCGCCTCGTTCGGCTGCGGCAGCGCACCCGGGTAGCCGGGGCCGCCAGGCATCACGTTGCGGTCGAGGCTGGCGGCCAGGTTGACCGTCTCGCCACCGTCGAGCGGAACGCGGAGCAGGCCGAGGTGCCCGGTGGTGGT
Source organism: Amycolatopsis sp. M39 (assembly GCF_001651785.1). Lineage (NCBI taxonomy): Bacteria > Bacillati > Actinomycetota > Actinomycetes > Pseudonocardiales > Pseudonocardiaceae > Amycolatopsis > Amycolatopsis sp. M39. The sequence goes on along the minus strand of NZ_LWSF01000001.1, from coordinate 346,404 downwards.
GTCGGTGCGGCCGACCACCAGCAGTGCCTTGCCGTCCTTCGTCCAGCCGACCGTGCCCGCCATGCCCTCATCGGTGCCGGCCAGCCGGGGTTCGGCGTTCCGCTCGGTGACGTCGAGGACGTAAGCGGCGGAGCGGAAGGTGAGGTCGGCGTCGGCGTCCAGGGCCGCGGTGAACGCGACGTGCTTGCCCTCGGGCGACCAGGCGGGCTGGCCCGCGTGCCAGTCGCCGAAGGTGCGCTGCTGGACTTCGCCGGTGGCGACGTCGAGGACGTGCACGTGGCTGCGAAGCGTCTTCAGCAGCCCGGGGCCGTCGGATTTGTAGTCCAGCCGCTCGGCGACGATCGGCGTGTTCGCCGGCGGCGCTTCGGCAACCGCGGCGAGGTCGATCGGCGCGGAGAACGCGATCTTGCTGCCGTCCGGGCTCCACACCGGTGCGCCCGCACCGAGCGGGAGCTTGGTGAGCTGCTCGGCCTCGCCGCCGTCCGCCGGGAGAACCCAGACCTGCGGCGGGCCGTCCTGGGCGCGCAGGAACGCGAGCCGGGAACCGTCCGGAGCCCATTTCGGCGCCGCGTCCGCGTTTCCGCGCGTGAGCTGGCGGGCTTCGCCGGAGGAGGCGCCGACCGTCCACAGCGCGTCGACGTTCCGGTCCTCCTCCCGGTCCGCGGTCCGGACCACGTAGGCGATCCGGCTGCCGTCCGGCGAAAGCGCGGGCTGGCTTGGCGCGGCGAGGTCGTACAGGTCATCGATGCCGAGACGGCGGGTCATACGCTGGCTCCTTGAGAGATCGCGGGCTCGTGGCCCTCGGGTTCGCTACTGTGCTGATCGTTGCTCATCCGACCGCAGCCACGGCCTAATGGCTTCGTGGCAACGGTTATGTGCCGAGCGGGGGCCGGCCTTCTTGTGGCCGGATGAGGAAGTGACAGGCCGCGGCGTGCCTGCGGGGCGCGGTGTCCTCGGCCGGATCGGCCCGGAGGCAGATCTCGCGGTCGCTGCGCACGAGCGGGCCGACCGGGCAGCGCGGGTGGTACCGGCATCCGGCGGGCGGGTGGTGCGGATCCGGCGGTTCCGCGTCCGCGGTCGCGCCGGGTTCCTGGTCGAACAGCGACTTGTGCGCCGAGGGAGCGGCGTCGAGCAGGTCGCGGGTGTAGGGATGCTGCGGATCGGTGAGCACCTGCCCGGCCGGTCCGGCTTCGACGACGCGGCCGAGGTACATCACCGCGACGAAATCGCTGAGATACCGGATCACGGCGAGGTTGTGCGAGATGAACAGCATCGACAGGCCGAGCTGTCGCTGCACCGAGCGCACGAGGTTGAGCACCGCGCCCTGCACCGAAACGTCGAGCGCGGAGGTGATCTCGTCGGCGATCAGCGCTTCGGGACGGCCCGCGAGCGCCCTGGCGAGCGCGACACGTTGCCGCTGCCCGCCGGACAGCTGGCCCGGGAGATGCGCGGCCCGTTCGGGATCGAGATTGACCAGCTCAAGCAGGCGGGCGACCTCGGCGGAGCGATTCGTCCCGCGCGGCATGGCTTCGGCGACCGACTCGCCGATGGTCATTCGCGGGTTCAGCGAGGAATACGGACCCTGGAACACCATCTGCAGCGGCCGTCGACGCGGCAGCTTCCGCACGTCGACGCCGCCGAGCAGCACCCGTCCGGCGCTCACCGGCGACAACCCGACGGCCGCCTTCGCCAGCGTCGACTTGCCTGAGCCCGACTCGCCGACGAGGCCGACCACCTTGCCCGCCGGGACGGTCAGCGAAACGCCGTCCACCGCGGTGAGCCCGCGCCGCCCGCCGTACCGGACGCTGACCGAATCGAAAACCAGCTCGCTCATTCCGCCCCTCCCTCATCCGGCCTGTGCCCCGCTCGGCGGTACGTGAGGGGAACCCTCAGGGACTCTGATTCCCTCACGTACCTTGGCCAGCGGCGGCAAGCCTCGCTCATTCCGCCCCTCCCGCCACGACGAGCCCCGCTTCTTCCGACAGTGCCGCATCCGGATGCCAGCACGCCACCCGGTGTTCCGGCGCGAGCACGGTCAGCTCCGGGTCCTCCTCGCGGCATCGATCGGTCGCCACCGGGCACCGGCTCGCGAACGCGCAGCCGGCGGGCATCTGGTCCGGTTCCGGCGGGCGGCCGGGGATCACCGCGAGCGGCGCGTCCGGGTCCGTCTCCAGGTCGAGCGTCGTGGCCAGCAGCGCCCGCGTGTACGGATGCCGCGGCGCGATGTCCGCTCCGGCGGCGGGCAGATCCTCCACGATCCGTCCGGCGTACATCACCAGAATCCGTTCGCACGTCTGGGAAACGACCGCGATGTCGTGGCTGATCAGGATGATCGCGGTGTCCCGTTCGGCGCGGGTTTGGGCCAGCAACCGCAACAGCTGCCGTTGCACGGTCACGTCCAGCGCGGTCGTCGGTTCGTCGGCGATGATCAGCCGAGGGTCACCCATCAGGCCCATGCCGATCATCGCGCGCTGCCGCATGCCGCCGGAAAACTCGTGCGGGTACTGCTTCGCCCGCCGTTCCGCCGCCGGAATCCGTACCGCGCGCAGCCGGTCGACGGCCCGCTCGAACGCCTTGGCCCGCGAAAGTCCGTGGTGCTGCTCGGAAACCTCGGCGAGCTGGCGGCCGATCCGGCGAGTCGGGTTGAACGAGGTCATCGGGTCCTGGAACACCATCGCCAGCGACGTCCCGAGCAGCGTCCGCACTGCGCGTTCCGGCGTGGTGAGCACCGGGGTTCCGGCGAAGTCCAACCGGTCCGCGGTCACCGAACCGGGCGATTCGATCAGCCGCGACACCGCGAGCCCGGTCAAGCTCTTGCCCGAACCGGATTCGCCGACGACCCCGATCGCCTCGCCCGACCGCACCGTGAAACTCACGCCGCGCACCGGAACCGTCCAGCCCGTCGGCCGCGGGAACGCGACTTCCAGGTTCTCGACCACCAACACGGCGTCATCCGCGGCAACTGAGTCCACTTCGGACTTACGCCGCACCCGGGGAGTCAGCCGCGGCAGCCGGGTCCGCACGCCGATCACTCCGGCGACAGTCTCGCCGAACAGGTTGAACGCGAGCCCGGCGATCACCACCGCGACGCCGGGCGCCAGCGCCGCCGCCGGGTTGACGTAAATGCCGTTGAGGCCCTCGTTGAGCAGCCGACCCCAGTCGTAATCCGGGGCCTGTACACCGATCCCGAGGAACGACAACCCGGAGAACGCCAGCAGCGAACCACCGGCGCCGATGGTGGCGTTGACCGCCAGCGGCTCGCCGATGTTCGGCAGGATGTGCCGGAACAGCAACCGGATCCGGCCCACTCCGGCGACCCTGGCGGCGGATACGAAGTCCCGCCCGGCCACCGAAGCCGACAACGTCTGGGTCAGCCGCGCGAACTGCGGGGCCAGCGCGAACCCGATCGCCATCACCGCGCCTTGGGTGCCCACGCCGAAAATCACCGCGAAGAACAACACCAGCAGCAGGCCGGGGAACGCGACCGCGATGTTCACCGCCGCCGTCAGCAGTCTGCCGAGCGGACGCGGCAGCACCGCGGGCAGCATGCCGAGCACGAGACCGGTCGCGACGCCGAGCGCCGCGGCGATCAGGGCCAGCAACACCGAAAGCCGGGTCGCCACGAGCACGCGGTAGAAAATGTCGCGACCCAGTTCGTCCGTGCCGACCAGATGGCCGCCCGAGGGACCCTGGCTGATCGCGTTCGTGTCGATCGCCGAAGCCGCGTCCTGCCACAGGATCGGGCCCAGCACCGCGACCGCGAGCACCGCCACGAGCAGAACCGCGGCGAACGCGCCGAGCGGGGTGCGCACGGCGGCCAGCCATTGTTGTCCGCGCCGTTTCGCCATCTCAGTTCTCCCGGATCGTCGAACGCGGATCGAGGACCGCGAGCAGCAGGTCCACGATGAGGTTCACCAGCAGCACGCCGATGCCGTACACGAGCACAATCCCCTGCACCAGCGGGTAATCCTTCTGCAGAATGGACTGTGAGATCGTGGACCCGAGGCCGGGCCAGGCGAACACGTTCTCCACCAGCACGGTGCCCGCGACGAGGCTGGTGAGCATCAGCCCGCCGAGCGTCAGCGTCGCGGTCAGCGCGTTCGGCAGCGCGTGGCGCAGGTAGACCAGCCGGGCGGGCAGTCGTTTCGCCCGCGCGGTGCGGACGAAGTCGTTGCCCAGCACGGAAAGCGTCTCCACCCGGACGATCCGGGACAGCGTCGAGGTCGGGCCAAGCGCCAGCGCGATGATCGGCAGCACCAGCGAACCCGCGCCGTCGTGTCCAGCCACCGGGAACCAGCCGAGCTGCACCGCGAAGAACGCCACCAGCGCCACCGCGACCAGGAACTCCGGAATCGCGGCGAACAGCACGGTGGTCGAGGTGAAGCCCAGTTCGGCGCCGCGGCGCCGGCCGCCGCGGGTCAGCACGGCGAACGTCAGGCCCAGCGGAATCGCCAGTCCGATGACCACCACGAACGCGGGCAACGCCAGCTGCAGTGTCGCCGGGAGCCGGTCGGCGATGACGTCGCCGACCGGCTGCCCGGTCAGCATCGACGTGCCGAAATCACCGCGGAACAGCCCGCCGAAGTAGTCGAGGTACTGCTGCCACAGCGGATGGTCCAGCCCGAGCGCGGCACGCCGGGCGTTGACCAGCTCGATCGGCGCGGTCAGGCCGAGCGCCGAACGCACCGGATCGCCCGGGATGAGCTGAATCATCAGGAACGCCATGCTCACGAGCACCCACAGCGACACCACGAACCGCCCGAGGCGGCGGGCGCCGAAGGTCAGCCAGGGACTGACCTTCGGGCCCGCGACGGCGATCGCGCCGGTCATCAGGCGTACATCCGGATCGTGGCCGGCTTGATGTAGCCGTTGACGATGTCGAACTTCGCGTTGCTGCCGTAGGTCGGGACCACCGAGTTCGCGAACTGCACGACGTCCTGCCGCTCGTACAGCGCCGATTCCGCGGCCATCCAGTCCGCACAGCCCGCCTGCCCGGCCTTCGTGGCCGCCTTGGCGACCAGCGCGTCGTACTGCGAGTTCTTGATGTGCGCGAAGTTCGTGCCCTGCGGCGGTTCCCCGCCGGACATGAACGGCACCAGCTGGCTCGGCAGGGTGAGGCCGAGCGGAGCCATCGAGATGTCCCACTCGCCGGTGGCGAACAACGACTGGCTCAGACCCGGGCTGTCGACCCCCTTCAGCGTGACGTCAACGCCGACGCTCTTCCAGCCCTGCTGCATCAGCTCCGCACCCGGGGGCATCGTCGGACCGGCCTGCGTCCCGTAGATCGCGGTCAGCGCGAGCCGCTTCCCGTCCTTGACCCGGATGCCGTCCGGCCCCGGTTTCCAGCCCGCCTGATCGAGCGCGGCCTTGGCCGCGGCGACGTCGAAACCAGGGATCTTCCCGGTGGCCGAATCACCCTCGCACGGCCGCGGTTCGATGGTGACCATCCCCTTGACCGGCGCACTGCCGTCGCGGGTCAGCACCTTCGCGACCTGCGGGAGGTCGATCGCCTGGGTCAGCGCGCGGCGCATCGCCTGGTCCGCGCCGAACCGGCCGGGCGCCTGGTTGAAGAACAGCTCGCCGAACGGGGAAACGATGTCGGCGTGGTACAGCCGCTGTGCCTTGAGCCGCTGCTGGTCCTGCCCGATCACCGAGGCGGCGTTGACCTCGCCGGACAGCAGCAGGTTCGACGTCGTGGTCATGTTCGGGATGACCCGGATGGTGACCTTCTCCGGCAATCCCCGCTGCTTCGGGTCGAACTGGCCCGGACCCCACCGGTAGTCCTTGCGCCGGGTCAGCGTGTAGTGGTCGTTCGGCACGATCTCGGACATGGTGAACATGCCGGTGCCGTTCTCGCCCTTGGCGAGCGTCTTCCGATCGGCCAGCCCCTTGGCGCAGACGATCGGCAGACCCGCGATGTTGCGAAGCAGGAACGCGTCCGGCGCCCCGCTGGTGATGGTGACCTTGTCCGCGTTGGCGACCGCCTTCGTGCCGCTCTTCACCGTGACGCCGGCGAGCGGGGACTTGTTCGCCGGGTCGCCGACGAAGTTGATGTTCGCCGCCACGTCGGCCGCGGTCAGCGGGCTGCCGTCGGAGCAGGTGACGCCCTTGCGCAGGGTGAAGGACGCCGTGGTCGTGGTGGCTTCCCATTTCTCGGCGAGCGCCGCCTCCGGCTGGCCCTTCGCGTCGAGGTTGATCAGCGCGTCGTAGAGGAACTGGTCGAGGTTGCGGGCGACCGACAGCACGGTGATCGCCGGGTCGAGCGTTCCCGGATCGGTCGGGATGGCATAGGTGAAGGTCTTGCCGTCGACCAGTTTCTGGTTCGCGGTCCGGTCCGTCCCGGATTGCGCTGATCCCCCGCACGCGCTCACGGTCAAGGCCACCACGCCCGCCATCGCGGCGGTGAGCCGGGCAGTTTTCATGGGATTTCTCCTACGGGGTCACGCTCTGGAGGTGGTCGAGCGCCAGCCGGGCGGCGGCGCCGATGGACGCGTCGACCGCGGGAAGGCGGTCTTCGAGAGACTGCGCGCGAGTGAACACCGCGACCGCGAACCGGCGGCCGTCCCCCAAGGTCACCACGCCTGCTTCGTTGCGGATTCCGGGCAGCGTCCCGGTTTTCGCCGCCACCGCGACGCCGGGCGGGAAGCCCGACGACAGCCGGTGCGGCCAGATCTGCTGGGCCATGATCGTGCGGACCCGTTCGCACGCTTGCGGTTCGCCCGCGCGGTCAGTCCAGATCGCGTCGAGCAATTCGGTAATCTCGCGCGGCGTGGACGACGTGGTGCGTTCCGGGTCCCGGACCGACAGCTTGTCCATCTGCTCCGGAGTGGCTTCGGCGAACAACGCTTCGAGATCGGCGTCCGGGGCACCGCCGAGATCCGCGACGACGGAGGCGAACAGGTCCTCGCAGCAGCCGATCAGCCGGGTGCGGGCGAGCTCGAGATCGGCCAGCACCCGGTCCACCTTTTCCTGGCCGAGCCGGTGGTACAGCACGTCGGTCGCGGCGTTGTCGCCCATCGTGAGCATGAAGTGCGCGAGGTCGCGCCAGCTCATCTCGACGTCGTCGGCGCAACCCGCGGTGCCGATGCCGCCGATCCGGTACCGCGCGGTCACCTTGGTCCGTTCGGTGTCGTCCAGCCGTCCGGCGGCGACCTCGCGGGCATAGGCGAGCGCCACCGGAATCTTGAACACCGAGGCGAGGACGACCGGGGCGTCTCCGCCCGCCGACACCTCAGGGCCGGGCACGCCGATTTCCCGGGCGTGCAGGAACCCCTCCGCGCCAGCGTCGGCGAAGACGGCCTCGATCCGCGCGCGGATCCCGCTCACGGGGAGACCCGTCGGTCCGCGCGTCCGGTGTGGAGGAACTGTGCGCGGCCGTGGCCGTCGTCGCCGACGAACGCGTGTGCCATGTAGACACCCGGCAGCTGTTCAGTCTTGGCGACGAACGTGTCGCCCTGGGACGGAAACAGCTCTTCTTTCCCCGAAGGCGCACCGATCTCGGCGAAGATTCCCTTCGGGCTGCGTTGCATCCAGAGCCTGCCGTCCTCCTCGGTGACGACGGTGTCGGCGACCATCGACGTGTACTCGCCCACGTACCGGGAAAAGTCGGCCGGAGCGGCGGCGGGATTCGGCTCGGGCCGCTCCGGAACAGTGACGCCCGCGAGTTCGTCCAGCAGCTTCGCGAAGATCTCCTGGTACACGTGCATCGGCTGACCGCCGTTGGTCAGCAGCGCGACCGCCACGCCCTTCTCCGGAACCACGCGCAGGAAGGCCGACTGGCCGATGGTGCCGCCGTCGTGGCCGATCACCTTGCCGCCGTCCCAGTCGAAAAGCATCCAGCCGAGACCCCAGTGCTCGGCCATGCCGAGGCGGGGCACGTCCACCTGCGGTTCGCGCATCGCGAGCAGCGACTCCGGCAGGACCACCTGGGTGCCGTCGTCGGCCTTGCCGTCGTTCAGCTGCATCCGGACGAACGTCAGCAGGTCGCGCGGACGCATCGCGAGCGTCGAACCGGCGGGCGAGTTCGAGCGGGTGAGCGCCCAGACCGGCGCGGGCACCGGGTCCTCGCCCGGCTTCGGGGAGACGTGGCCGATCGCGGCGCGGTAGCGGATCGCATCGTAGGGACCGGACGCCGCGTGGGTCAGGCCGAGCGGCGCGAAGAGGTGGTCGCGCACGCAGTCGTCCCAGCACCTGCCGCGCAGCACCTCGATGACACGGCCGAGCACGCAGTAGCCGGCGTTGTTGTAGGAGAACCGCTCGCCGGGCGGGAAGAGCTGCGGCACGTCGGACAGCGTCGCGACGAGCTTCGCCACGCAGTCGTCCCCGGGGCCGGTGTCGGTGAAGATGTCGCCCTCGAAACCGGCGGTGTGACAGCTCAGCTGCCGGACGGTGATCTCCGCCGCGGCCTTGTCGTCGCCGAGCACGAACTCCGGCAGGTAGTCGCGCACCGGCCGGTCGAGGTCCAGTTTGCCCTCGTCGACCAGCTGCATGGCCAGCGTCGTCGTCCACACCTTGGTGATCGACCCGATCTGGTACACCGAGTCCACAGTGGACTCCACGCCGGTGCCCTTGTTCACCACGCCCGCCGCGTGGTCGATCACCTCGCCGTCGGCGAGCACCGCGATCGCGGCTCCGGGAACCTGATGCTTGGCGAGCAGAGCGGCGAAATTCTCCTGAAGCCAGGTCTCGATTTCGGAAATTTTCGACATGTGCACCTTCTGTCCGGGGGATGGTGGACCGGCGTTTCGGAAATGCTAGGTCGGTGGCGGACGTCACTTGTTCGTCCGGATCGAGGAGAGCGCGGGGAAAGTTCCTCCGCTCCGACGAATCAGGCCGTGCGCAGCGACTCCACCGCCGTGGCCGCGGCGAAACCGATGAACGTGTCGCGCTCGGGCACCCGGGAGCGGGAATCCCCGGCGCGGGTGAACACGGCGACCGAGTACCGGCCGCCGTCCGGGTACTCGACCACGCCGACCTCGTTGCGCACGGCGGGCAACGTGCCGGTTTTGCCACTGGTGCGGACGCGATCGTCCGGGAACCCGGAACGCAGGCGGTGCGGCCAGACCTGCAGTTCCATCCAGCGCCGGACGTCCGCGCACGCCTCCGGGGCGGCCGCCTCGTCGCGCCAGATCAGGCCCAGCAGCCGGGTCATTTCGGCGGCGGTGGTGCGGCAGGATTTCTCCGGTTGCAGCGCGCGCAATCCGGAAACCTGTTCGTAGGTGAGTTCGGCGAGCGCGCGTTCGTCGTCCTCGTAGGAGACGCCGAGGTCTTCGCCGATCGTGGCGAGCAGTTCGCCGCAGTCCTGCGGCACGACGGTTCGGGTGAATCCGAGCCGCCGCAACGTGTCATTTACCGCGGCTTTGCCGACCTCGGCGAGAATCAGGTCGGTGGCGACGTTGTCACTGATTCCGATCATCAGAATCGCCAAATCGTGCCAGGACATCTGGACTTCGTGGCGGAAGGTGGCGAGGCCGTACGGGCTCGGCGTCGGGTGTCCGGGTTTGACGGTGATGCGGGCACCGAGATCGAGCGCGCCTTCGGCGGCCTGGCGGGCCAGCTCCAGCGCGATCGGGACCTTGAATACCGAAGCGGGGACGACCGCGACGTCCTCGCCGATGCCGAGGCCGCGGGTGCCGTCGATCTCGGCGGCGTGCAGCCGGACCTCGACGCCGACCTCCTCGGCGCGGCGGACGATCGTTTCGGATGCGGTGGCCATGACCCTCCTGTCTACAGTGGACTATCCCGGCGGCAGGCGGGAATGCGTGGGGTGCGGGGCCGCCGGGTTCCCATGGTGGCGGGTGCGAGAGGGGCGGGGTTGGTGAGTTCGCAGGAAGGTTGCGGCGGGGGTTCCCGGTAAGGGAGGAGAGCGGCGGGCAATGCCGGTTCTAACCGGGATCGCCACTCACGATCGCTCCTCGGCCCGCTCCACGCGCGGCAGCAGGTGCAACTGGACCATCGCCGCGAACCGGTCCCCCGGATCGTCGAGGTCGATCCCGCCGACCTCGGCCAGCCTGCGCAACCGGTACCGGAACGTACTCGGATGCACATACGCCGCGGCCGAAGCCGCGCTGATGTCGCCGAACGAATCAAGCCAGCACCGCAACGTGTGCACCAACTGGGACTGATGCTTCCTGTCGTACTCCAGAAGCCGCGCGATCGGCCCGGTCGCGACATCGCCACGCGCCGTGGAAAGGTCGGCCAGTTCCAGCATCAGCGCCTCGATGTGCGCGTCCTCGGCGGTGATCACCCGCTTCGAGCCGCCGTTGGTGAGCAACACGCGCAACGCACGGTCGGCCCCGTCGCGAGAGGCGCGCAGGCCGGATCCGTCCAGGGCCAGCGGGCCGATGCCGATCACCGCGGCCACCCGGCGGCCGGTGCGTTCCAGGAACGTCGACGCGACGCGCACCGAGCGTTCGCGGCAATCGCCGTGATTCCCGGGCATCGGGACGATGCCGTACGCGACGTCGCCGACCAGCGCGACCGCCGACCGGGGTTGAACGGCGCTCAGGTGCATGGCGAACGCGTCGGCGACGCGCTGGCGTTCCGCGACCAGCCGGAGGTCGTCGTCGGGTGCCTCGATCAATCCCATGGCGAGCACGATCGTCGGCTGCCCCAGCAGCCCGAGGCGCGCGATGGCTTCCTGCGCGCCGGAACCGCCTTCGAGCGCGGTGCTGACCAGATCGGCGCGCAACCGGCGTTCGACGTCGGCCCCCGCGCGCAGCCGAAGCATATGCAGCGCCACGATTTTCGAGGCGTCGAGCAAAGCCGCAGTACGTTCTTCGCTTAGCTCTTTGTCGACAGCGGCCCAAATCGACCCGAGCACTTCGTCACCCGCCCGGACCGCGAGCGCGGCACGAATCATGACGATCTTCTTGTCGTAGCCGTGCCCCGGATAGACGTAAACCGGGCCCTGGTCGCGGTAGAGCCGCTCGAAAACGCCGTCCTTCTCCAGCTCCCGAGTGAACCGTTCGGGCACCTGACGGCCGAGGATCGTCTCGACGCGCGAGGGGTCGGCCTCGTCCTGACGGCCGGAGAACGCGAGCACGCGCGAGTTGCGGTCCTCGATGGTGACCGGAGCGTCGAGCAGCGCGGCGATGGCGTTGGCGAGCGCGAAAAGATCGCCGGAGGGCATCCCGCCGAGCGTCTGCGGAGAAACGTCGCCGACGTCGCCCTCGGAGAGCAACGTGCGGAGCATCGCGGCCAGCTGCGCCCACGACGCGCCGCTGGCGAGCCCGAGCAGCGCGACCCCGGAGGAAGTGGCCGCGCGCACGAGTTCCCTCGACACGGCGACCGGCGACCGCACGACCAGCGCGGTCGCCCCGCGCGCGGCGACGGCGTACACCAGCTGCACGATCTCGTCGGATTCGCGGACCCCGACACCGAGGACCACCGCCTGCGCCGGGAACTCCGCGTCGTCGTGCGGATCGTGGATCACCACCCCGCCGAGCTGCCGCCGCGTGTCGCGGCCGACGGCGACCGGTTCGAGGAGCACGTCCCCGAGCGCTTCGAGGACGCGTCCCAGACTCGTGTGCGGCTTGCTCGGCACCGGTGTCAGCACCCCCCGAAGGTAGATCCGGCCTCGCGCGGACCGGCTGGTCCGATCCGACCAAATCTACCTCCGGAATTCGTAGCGGGCTACGAACCGATCCACACCTTTGCCGTGGTCACCTCGTCCAGCAGCTCCGGAATCGGTGCCACGCCGAGGCCCGGTCCGGTCGGCACCGGCAGGTGCCCGCCGGACAGCACGAAGGGCTCGGTGATGTCGGTCCGATAGAACCGGTCCGAGGCCGAGGTGTCGCCGGGCAGGGTGAAGTTCGGCAGCGAGGCCAGCGCGACGTTCGCCGCCCGGCCGAGGCCGGTCTCGATCATCCCGCCGCACCACACCGGGATCCCGTGGGCCGCGCACACGTCGTGCACCCGCCGTGCTTCCAGGTAACCGCCGACGCGGCCGGGTTTGATATTCACGATCTGGACCGCGCCCAGTTTGATCGCGTCCGCCGCCGCGCGCGCCGACACGATCGACTCGTCGAGGCAGATCGGCGTCTGGATCCGGCGAGCGAGTTCGGCGTGGCCGAGCACGTCCTCCTCCTCCAGCGGCTGCTCGATCAGCAGCAGGCCGAACGGGTCGAGGCGGGCCAGCTGCGGCGCGTCGCCGAGGGTGTAGGCGGTGTTCGCGTCGACCTGCAGCAGCACGTCGTCGCCGAAGCGTTCGCGCACCGCACGCACCGGCTCGACGTCCCAGCCGGGTTCGATCTTCAGCTTGATCCGCACGTAGCCCTCGTCGAGATACCCGCCCACGACGTCGAGCAGCTGCGGAATGGTGTCCATGATCCCGACGGAAACACCGCACGGCACGGAATCACGCACCGAGCCGAGTTCGGCGGCGAACGACCGCTCGTGCGCGCGCAGTTCGGCGTCGAGAACAGCCATCTCCAGCGCGCCCTTGGCCATCCGGTGGCCCTTGAACTTAGCCAGCAACGGCGTCACCTTCGCCGCGGTGACGTCCTGCGCGGCCAGCAGCGCCGGAATCAAGTGGTGCCGCAGCACGTGTTCCGCGCCGTCGTTGTACTCCGACGAGTACAGCGGCCCGGCCATCGTCACGCATTCGCCCCAGCCCTCGCCGGCCGGCGTGACCGCGCGCAGCAGCAACAGCTCGCGAACGGACTGGGTGCCGAACGAAGTCCGGAACGGGGCGACGAGCGGCATCTGCACCCGGCGCAGTTCCACACCGCTGAGTTTCACTGCTCCTCCTTGGAGATCACGTAGAAGCCGGCTCGGTCGAAGCCGGTCACCCGGCCGCCCGCGGCCATCAGCCCGCCGAGCGATTCGCGCAGCGCGGCCCGCCACGCGTCCGCCTTGCCGGGATGGGTGGCGCGCAGGCCTTCGATGTCCGGCGGGACCGCGACGAGCACCACCGGCGCGTCCGCTTCGCCGGCGGCCGGACCGCCGTCCGCGGCTACTTCAAGGGCCACTGCCGCGCCCTGGTCGAGCAAAACCTTCGCGTCCGTGCGAATCGGCTCGCCGAACGCGGCGGTCCGCACGGTCGGACTGGCCAGGTCCCAGGACACCATCAGCCGGTCGGTGTCGCCCGAACCGTTGATGCCGTCCGCCATCGGCCCGTAGAAATCTGGCAGGTAACGCACCGGGAGCGCGCCGAGTTTGCCGAGGTTGAAATAGCCGTTGCGGCGCACCAGCGGATCGAAGGTCCATTTGATCGTCGAGACGTCCTGCGCCAGCGCCCAGCCGCGCTGATGCAATTTCAGCGCGTATCCGATTCCACGACCCGCACCGGCCTTGGACACCCCGGCGATGTGACTGTGCAGACTGCCTTTTCCGGGATTTCCGAAAAAGCCGACACACGCACCGAGCAGTTCTCCGCCGGCGAACGCGCCTGCCACGTAATTCCCCGCCGACGACAGCGCGCGCAGCAGCTCCGTGGTCACCGGCCGGGTTCCCGGCGCGGACCGCCAGATCGTCTCGAACAGGACTCCGACCGCCGTCATTTCCGCGATCTCGGTGATTTCCCGGACTTCGGCCCCCGAGGCGCCGGCGGCCGCCCGGGCGAGCGCGACCGCCTCGTCCGCGACGGGTCTTTCCGTGTTCATCGCAAGATTCGTCACGGGATGATCCTTTCCCGGCTTCCCCCGGAGAGTCACCGTCGTGCTCGACCAGAATCGCCGTCCGGATTCGTCGGAATCGACGGACTTCCCTTGGTCAGCACGTTCTCCACCAGCGCGGCCAGCAACGCCGTCCGCCGCGGCAATTCCTCGACCAGGACATGTTCGTGATCGGCGTGCGCGCCGCCGCCGACCGCACCGAGACCGTCGAGCGTCGGTACGCCCAGGCCCGCGGTGTAGTTGCCGTCCGAAGCCCCGCCGACGGCGGCCTCGGTCAATTCCGGCAATCCCAGTTCCGCGGCCAATTCCTTCGCCAGCCCGAACAACGCGGCCGAGGAAACCGCGTCCAGCGGCGGCCGGTTGATCCCGCCGGTGACCCGGACCTGTGCGTCTTCCAGCACCGGTTGCAACGCGCGTACCTCGCGGTCGACGCGAAGCTGTTCTTCCTCGTCCCACACGCGCACGTCGACCTCAACCGCGGCTGCGGCAGGCACGGTATTCACCGTGGTACCAGCCGAAAGCACCGTCGGCACGACACTGGTCCCGCGCTCCGGACTGGCGAGCGCGGCGACCGCGAGCACCTGGTACGCGATCTCGACCCCGGCGTTGATCCCCTTTTCCGGTTCGAGCCCGGCGTGCGAGGCGCGTCCGGTCACCTCGATCCGGTAGTGGGAAACGCCTTTGCGCCGGGTTTTGATCGCGCCGCCGTCCGCCGAAGCCTCCAGCACGAACGCCGCCGCGCAGCCCCGCGCCTCTTCCTCGATCAGCCCGCGCGACGACGGCGAACCCAGTTCCTCGTCCCCAGTGACCAAAATGGACAGTCCACTTCGGTCAGCCAGCGAAGCCGCGACATGCAGTGCCATCACGACGCCGGTCTTCATGTCGAAGCAGCCCGGACCGCGCAAGACACCTTCCTGCAAGGAAAACGGATGCGTCTCCAGCGATCCCATCGGCCAGACCGTGTCATGATGACCAAGCAGCAATACCCGCGGCGGACTGTCACCGAACCGCCAGCGCAGATGTGTCCGTCCATCCAGGACAATCCGTTCCGGCTCCACGCCAAGCAACGCCTTGCCGACACCGGTCAGCACGTCCGCGCTGTGCGCCACCGCGGCAAGGTCGGCCGATGGGGATTCGCAACGCACCAAAGTTTCGATGTCGGCGAGCAAAGCGTCCACATTGAACTCGGTCATCGCGGCTCACCTCGCAGCGGCTGGCCGGGGAAGGCGTCGGTGAGCAACTGCCCGTCGCGCACCACCGCAGTGCCCGCGACGAACAGGTGCCGGACGCCGACCGCGGGCCGGGTCGGGTCGAAATACGTTGCGGCGTCGGTGATCGTGGCCGGATCGAGGATGACGATGTCCGCGTCGGCGCCGACGTTCAACCGGCCCTTGCTCCGCGCACCGGGCGCGACCTCGTCGAGTACCCGTGCCGGGAGGTAGGAGCAGCGCCGGAACGCCTCCAGCCAGGTCCAAACCCCGGCCTCGCGCACCATCAGCCGCAGCGACTTCGAGAACGTCCCCGCCGTGCGCGGATGCGTCGCGCCACCGGGCGGCAGCGGCCACTCGGTGGATTCGTTGGCCCCGTTCTGCCAGTACACAGGCATGGCGTCGCTCGCGACGATCGAGTCCGGGAAAGCCAGCGCTTGGTGCAGCAAAGCGCGGTCGACCGGGTCCTCCTCGTCGAGAAACTCCAGAATGCACGGCGCACCCGGCGTCTCGGCGCGAACCTGCAGCAACCGGCCCTCGTCCGCGATCCGCTCGCCGGTCTCCAGCAGGATCACCCGCGACGGGTTGAGGCCCTTCATCTTCAGCCGCTCCGGCGAGATGAAAGCCGCGCCGACCGCGGTGCTGCCCGCGCCGTAGGGATAGGCCTCGACCGTCACCCGCGACCCCGCGGAGCGGCCTGACTCCAGCGCGCCGAGCACGCGGTCGATGTGCCGTCCGGAAGTGCTGTTGACGTGGCAGTGGTGCATCGCCGCACCAGTCTCGGCCGCGACGATCGCGATCTCCTCCGACCCGTCGGCTGGCGTGCCCGGGTCGACCTCGACCAGCTCGCGGACGTGCGTGTACGTCGGTGCTTCGGCCTGTTTCGCCAGCTTCGCCAAGGCCAGGAACTCGGCCGGATCGCTGGCCGGCGCGTACCCGAGCAGCACCCCGACGCCGAGCGCGCCCGCCGCCAGCTCACCCTCCACCAGGGACAGCCAGGCGGCCAGCTCGGTCTTCGACGACGACCGCTGCCAGGCCGGATTGCCGAGCACGGAGAGCCCGGTGTTGATGTTCGCGTCCGGTTCGATGCCCGCGAGCACCTTCGCCCGCGCGGAACCCCACGAGGCCGAGAAGCCGTAGTGCAGCGGACGCCCCGCCGCGGCGGCCTCGGCGTAGGCCCGTTCGACCGGCATCAGCCCGGCCTCCAGGTCGAGCGCCGTGGTGACGCCGTCCATGGCTTGCAGCCGCTGTCCCGCGATCGTGTGCACGTGGCTGTGCAGATCGATGAACCCCGGTCCGACGATGTACCCGGCGACGTCGATCTCGACCTGGTCGTCCGCACTCGGCAGTCCCGGTCCGACCGCGATCACCTCGCCGTCGGATACCAGCACGTCAGCTGTGCCGTCGAAGCCCGTAGCCGGGTCGATGACGCGACCGCCACGCAGCAGTGTCCGCATGCTTGCCTCCTCGCCTCGCTGCTGGCGACCCTAGGAGGTTTCCCGGGCAGTACGTTCGTGCGCGCGGACGAATCCGGGGCGGCAGATCTATCCGCGCGCACAAACCGGAATTCACTGGGCCCGGGGTGCGCGACGGCCCTAAGCTCGCGCCCATGGCCTGCCGGATCACCGAACTCGTCCTCGACTGCGCCGACCCGCAACGGATGGGTGATTTCTGGTGCGAAGTCCTCGGCTACGTCGAACTAGGCTGGGACGGCGACGACCTCGAAATCGGCCCGCCCGAAGCCGGTTTCGGCGGCCCGCAGCCGACGTTGATCCTCAGCCGCGGCACCGACCCGAAACCGGCGAAACTGCCGCTGCACCTGGACGTGAACCCGACCGACCGGGACCAGGACGCCGAACTGGAACGCCTGCTCGCGGCCGGGGCGCGGCCCGCCGACGTCGGGCAGACCGGGGAGGAGTCGTGGCAGGTGCTCGCGGACCCGGAGGGGAACGTGTTCTGCCTGCTCCGCCGCCGGGTCGATGCGGTGTCGTGAGTGTTCATGCCGGTGAGAACCGGTAGGAACACTCACGACCCCCAGCGCTACGCCAGCCACTCCCCGTACCGAAACGGCCCGGTCCGGAGCAGGTCGCTGGCGAACTCGAAGCCGTACCCGGTCCGGCCGCGCCGCACCCGGCCCGCCGAGGGCGCGGGGAAATGCGTCGGCAGCAAGACGGAGTCGCCCGCCTCCGCAAGAATGCGGCTCCGCACCTCCGCCGCCTGCTCCGGTGCGACGCAGTACCTCGTGCTCAGCTCCGGATGCCGGAGCTGCACCCCGTGGTGCATCGTGTCCCCGGCGAGCAGCACGCTCCCGGCGCTGCCGCGGACCCGCACGCACACGTTCCCTGGCGTATGCCCGGCTGCCGGAACAAGTTCCGCGTGCTTGCCCACCACCGCGTCCGGAGCAACGAAGCTCAGCTGTCCAGCCTGCTCGATCGGCAGGACGCTGTCGGCCAGGTAGTCGCCAGTCCGGCGCATCGCCGCCCCGCCGGCCGCACTCGACCAGTACCGGAACTCCTCCTCGACCACGAAGTGCGGGACCTCCGGGAAGACCGGTTCCCGCTGCACAGTCACGGCACCAACGTGATCGGTGTGCAGGTGCGTGAACACGACAGCGTCAACCTCCCGCAGCCCGGTCGCGAGGAACTGCTGCATCCACCGGTCCGGCAGCTGGTCGAACTCCGCGCGCCGCCGGTCCTTCCCGGCCCCGACGCACGCGTCGACCACCAGCACCTCGTCCGCCGAACAGACGAGGAACGACTGGATGACGAAGACGAGTTTCCCCGCCGCCCGGTCGAACCACGGTTCCTGGGCGTACCAGCCGGCCAGGTCCGGTTCGAGTCCGGGGAAGAACTCCCCGGGCTCGATCAGCAGCCGGTCGTCCTCGATGAGGGGAACGACCGCGACGTCACCGAGATCGAACCAGTGCGCCATCGCGCTCCCTCCTCGCCTTCGGCCGCACCCGGCTCAACCCCACCGCGCAAGCGATGGCGACCAGCACCGGAACGGCGGTCGCCAGGACGATCGTCTGTGCCGACAACGCCAGCGCGAGCAAGAGACCCGCGACACCCGGCCCGACGATCGACCCGATCCGCCCCAGCGCCGCGGCCCAGCCGACGCCGGTGGTGCGAGTGTGTGCGGGATAGATCGAGACCGCGAGGGTCAACTGGCCGATCTGCCCGGCCGTGACCCCGAAACCGGCACCGGCCAGCAGCACGAACAGCAGGGTCTCGCCGACCGGCACGGTCGCGACGAGGACCATGCACACGGCCCCGATGGCGGGCATCAGGATCAGCGCCCGGGCGATTCCGATCCGCGCGGCCAGCGGGATGAGCACCAGGCCGCCCGCGATCCCGCCGAGGGTGAGGAACGCGAGTCCCAGCGGAGCCGTACCCGCAGCGAAACCGTATCCGGTGAGCAGCGTCGGCACCCAGGAGATCAGCACGTACGCGGTGATGAAGATGAGGAACGAGAACGCCCAGATGAGCGACGTCGGCAGGCGCAACCCCGGACCGAACAGCCTGCTCACCTTGGCCTCCTGCTTCGCGTTGCTCTCCACCGAGGGCTCGCGCGTGGGCAGCACCACGGCCATGACCGCGGCCAGCGCCAACGGAGCCAGCCCAGCGACGTAGAAAACCCCGGCGGACCCGACGCCGTGCAGCAGCTTCCCGCCGAAGAACCCGCCGAGGCTGCTCCCGGAAGCAAGCCCGAGGGTCACGGCCACGGAAACCAGCTCCCGACGACCCTCCGCGCTGTGTTTCGTCGCCAGCGCGACCCCGGCAGGCAGCACCAGTCCGAGGCCCAGCCCGGTGATCAGGCGGGTCGTGGCGAAGACCGGCATGGACTTCAGGTGCAGGATCGCGGCGGTCAGCACGGTCGCGCCCGCGAAGATCAGGACACCCGTGAGCACCACCGACCGAGCCTTCATGCGGGCACCGATGTAACCCGCGGCCAGATACCCCAGGACAACCCCGATGTTGGTCAGCACCAACGGCAGAGTGAAGGCGGCGGGAGCGGAACCCCATTCCTGCGACAGTGTCGGGATCGTGAACGACAGTGCGGCAGTGTCGAAGCCGTCCAGCAGGACAGCGAGGAAGCAGAGCAGGACAACTGGCCAGTGGATTCCGGGTTTACTCATGGCGTGTTCTCCAGTGCGTGAGAAGGATTCCCGATCCGGACGCTGTCGCCGCCCCAGCCCGGCGAGCCCGAGCGGGCGAATCCGGTCCACCACAAGCGCATCTGGGCACCAAGGCGTTCGACGTCAGCCCAGCTTGTTTCGCCCAGCATCGGGCTCCCGCGCCAGGATTCCCGGGTGCCTAACAGGAACGGCAGTTCGAGACAGTGGATCGCGCCGTGGCCGCCGTGTTCCGGAGCCCAGTCGAACTCGTAGGAGTACGCGCCGTACTGCTGTGCCAGCTCACGCGCCGGGCGACCGAAAAGCGGCTCGGTCTGGTCAACGATCGCTTGCCGGATCCCGTCGTCCGGCAGCCCGATCGCGAACGCCGCGCACTCCCGTGTGGTGTATCCGATCATCAAGTCCGGCAACGGATCGGTCAGTCGCACATCCAGATCGACGATCCCGAAAGGCGGCCGGGTCGACGTCGGGTCCTTCGCGGCGTGCCATCGGAGAGTGCGCAACTGCGCGGCCAGCAGCTGGTCCACCGAAGCGGTGGCCGGATCTCCGCCGGCCGCGTCGACGAAATACCGGCCGAGTTCAAGGGCCGCATCACGTTTCTGGATAATCCCAGGGTCCGGAGAACTCTGGACGATCGCCCGCCGGATGAGCGGACGACTGTCCGGCTTGGACACCAAGGCGAGCGTCGAAAGCGCGCCCGCCGACTGCCCGAAGACGGTGACGTTGCCCGGGTCGCCGCCGAAGGCCGCGATGTTGTCCCGCACCCATTCGAGCGCGAGCACCTGGTCCGCCAGGCCGAGATTGCCCTCGCTGACGCCGTCGCAGACCAGGTAACCGAACGCCCCCAGCCGGTAGTTGACCGACACGACAACCACGTCGCCGTCCGCGGCGAGCCGTCCGCCGTCGTACCAGGCAAGTGTGCCGCCTCCGCTCAGGAAACCGCCGCCGTGCAGCCACACCAGCACCGGGCGTGCGCCGGTCAGCGCGGGCGTCACGACGGCAAGGTTGAGGCAGTCCTCGGACTGGGGCGGTTCATTCCGCGGCGGCCCCATCGCGGCTTCCAGGCGCGAACCGAGCTGCGGGCAGATCGGCCCGGGCAGCACCGCCTCGGAACGCGGCGTGGCCGGTCGCGGCGGCTGGAACCGCTCGGCGGCGCCGTATCGCACGCCACGGAACCGCAGCAGGCCGTCGTCGCTGTGAACGCCGGTGACCGGACCGGACGGCGGCTGGGCAGTGACAGGCTGGCATTCGGTCATCGCGGCTCTCCTTTGAGCGGGTCCGGCACCTTCGACCCGCAGTCAGGCTAAGAAAGTCCGGAATGCCTGACCAATGCTCTTTGCCGCCCGAGACATGCTTGCCCGGCTATACCTCACCGCGAAACGCGGCTCCCCGCCTCGGCCGGTTCCGCGCGCACCATCCGATGCGCGGGCTCGACCCGCTTGCCACCGCCGGAAAAGACGTCCGAAAGCTTCCCGATCAGCATTCCCAGCAGCGGAAGCCAGATCGGGCACAGCATCAGCACCAGCAATGGTCCCATGATCTTGAAAATCTCCAGGAATCCGTGCATCCCAGCTCACGCCTTCTCGGTCTCGGCCAGCAGCGTCGCGAGCGTGCGCACCGCACGGTGCTGCAGCGCCCGGATGCTGTTGGGGTTCTTGTTCATCGTTTCGGCGACCTCGGCGACGGACAGCCCGGCGAAAAACCGGAGCCGCAGGCACTCGCGCTGCGGTTCGCTGAGGCCGGTCAGGCACCGCCGCAGCGCCGCCGCCTCGATGCGGGCCAGTGCGAGCCGGTCGGCTCCGCCGCGGATGTCCGGACCGTCGTGGTCTTTCCCGTCGAGGAGTTCACGCCGGTAGCGGGCCGACTTGCGGTGGTCGCGCAGCAGGTTGTCGGCGATCGTGTACAGCCAGCCGGTGAACGAGCCGACGTCCGGGCGGAAGTCCGGCAGTTTCCGCCACGCGCGCAGGAACGCCTCGCTCGTCAGGTCTTCGGCGACCGTCGCCGTCGGCACCCGCATCCGCAGGTAGCGAAAGACCGGCGGCGCGTGTTCCTGGTAGATGACGGCGAACGCGGCCTGGTCGCCAGACCGCGCCCGCCCCAGCAGCTCCGTCTCCACCTGGCCTCAATCCTGCAGCCGCAACGCCGCGACCGGGCACGCGCGCACCGCCGCGTCGACGAACTGCCGATCCGCCTCGGGCGGAGTCTCGTCGAGGACCTGCACCACTCCGTCGTCCCCGACCTCGAAGAACTGGTCGGCCATCGCCTCGCACATCCCGAGGCCCTCGCATTTGCCGTGCTCCGCGACGATCTTCAGCACGCCGCCTCCCGCACCACGGGCACGAAGTCGACCTTGTCGCGCACACCGCAATCGGGGCACGTCCAGTCGTCCGGGATCTCCGACCACGCGGTCCCGGCGGCGAAGCCCTCCAGTTCGTTGCCCTCCGCGACGCGGTAGACGTAACCGCAGCCAGGGCAGCGCGCCGCGTCCACGTCGTCGGCTAGTTTCGTCCGGGTGTCCTCGGCGGGTTCGTCTGCGGCAGCGACGACGACCGGGTACTTCTTCAACAGCGACGGGAGTTTGCCCGGCAGCACGTTCGCCTGCCGGAGGTCGCCGTCGAAATGCCGGTAGACCCGCGGATCCATCACCTTGCGGAACCACGCCGGGACCAGCGCGACGACCATCATCCCGGTGTAGCCGGTCGGCAGAACCGGGCTTTCCTTGAAGTCACGCAAGGTCTGGAACCGGCGCGTCGGGTTCGCGTGGTGATCGCTGTGCCGTTGCAGGTGGTACAGCAGCACATTCGTCGCGACATTGTTGGAGTTCCAGGAATGCGCCGGAGTAACCCGCTCGTACCGGATCTTGGCACCATTGGTGACCTGCTTGCGCAGCATCCCGTAGTGCTCCATGTAATTCACGATTTCCAGCAGCGAGAACCCGAACACCGCCTGAATCACCAGATACGGCAGGATCCCGACGCCCAGCCAGGCGATCAGCACACCCCACAGCACCACGCTCATCAGCCACGCGTTGAGCACGTCATTGCCGAGGTGGAACGGGTGACTCTGCTTGCGGGCATAGCGTTTCCGCTCGACGCCCCAGGCGCTGCGCAGCGAACCGAAGACCGTGCGCGGCCAGAACCGGTAGAAGCTCTCGCCCAACCGGCTCGATGCCGGGTCCTCCGGAGTCGCGACGCGGACGTGGTGCCCGCGATTGTGCTCGATGTAGAAATGGCCGTAGAAACACTGCGCCAGCGCGATTTTCGCGGCCCAGCGCTCGGTGCTTTCCCGTTTGTGGCCGAGTTCGTGCGCGGTGTTGATCCCGATGCCCGCGACCGTGCCCAGTGTGATCGCGAGGCCGATTTTGCCGCCGACGGACAGATCGCCGCGGGCGAGCATCCACGCGCCCGCCACGAAACCGGCGTATTGCAGCGGCAGGAACAGGTAGGTGATCCAGCGGTAGTAGCGGTCCTCCTCCAGCGCCTCCATCACCTCGTCCGGCGGATTGGTGTGGTCGTAGCCCGCGACGAGGTCGATCAGCGGCACGAGGACGAGCACGACGAGCGGTCCGAGCCACAGCACGGCGTCGGATCCGGTCGCGGCGTGCAGCCCGATCGCGGCGAAGGGCAGCAGCGGCACGACCAGCCCGAGCAGCCACAGGTGCCGCTTCCGGTCGTGCCAGGCGGTCTCGCCGGTCGCTCCGGCGAGGCGGTACTTCTTCATAGCGGCCTCCACGCGGTCTGTCGTTTTCCTGAAGGTAGGAATTCGCGGGCGGCGGGACACTGTGCGCGAAACCGAAACGCTCGGCTGCGTTGGGTCTCGGGCACGAACCGGGCGTACGGTGCTGCCTGTGACGTCGACGACTGCCGCCACGCTGGCCAAGGTCGCGGACTCGGTCCTGGCCGAGCTCGCGCTGCTCTGCGCGCGGATCGTGGAGGAGATCTCCGCCGAACTGCCCGCGCTCGCACCCGACGCGCAGGCCGCGGAACTGCTGGACAGCACAGTCCGGGAGAACCTGGTCGCCGCGCTGGGCGTGCTGGGCGGCGCGACCGAGCCGGTGGACGTCGGGGCACCGCCGGTCGCGCTGGAGTTCGCGCGACGGCTGGCCCAGCGGCGGGTGCCGATCACCGCGATGCTGCGCGCGTATCGCCTCGGCCAGGCGGCCTTCCAGCAGGAGATGATCGCGCGAATCGCCGCCGAGCAGGTGGAGGCCGCGGACGTCGCGGTCGCCGCCACCGAGCTGTCGCAGGTCGCCTTCACCTACATCGACAAGATCTCCGAAGAGGTCGTCGAGGCCTACCAGCTGGAACGCGACACCTGGCTGCGCCACCGCAACGCGGCCCGGCTCGCGAAGGTGCAGGCCGCGCTGTCCGGCAAGCCCGTCGACACCGCCGACGTCGAGAAAACCCTCGGCTACGCGCTGTCGGAACGGCACGTCGGCGCGGTGCTGTGGTGCGGCCCTGAACTGGACGAAAGCGCTCGGCTGACCACCCTGGAACGGCACGCGGCGCTGCTCGCGAACGCGCTCGGCACCACTCCGCTGGTCGTGGCCCCGGACGCCTCGACCGTGTGGGCCTGGTTCCCAGCCTCGACGCTCGATCTCGACGCGGTGTCCGCCGCGCTCGCCGGCTCACCCGATCCGGTGCGCGTCGCGTTGGGCGACCCGGCGAGCGGCCTCGCCGGGTTCCGCACCACCCACCAGCAGGCCCGGCAGGCCGAGGCCGTGGCGCAGATGACCGAGCGGACGCAACCGCGGCCGGTCACCGCGGCGGCGCAGCTCGGACCGTTGGCGCTGGTCGCGGCGGATCCGTCGGCGGTCGCGGGCTGGGTCCAGTCGGTGCTCGGCGCGCTGGCCGACGACGACGAGGGGCACCACCGGATGCGCGAGACGGTCTGGGCGTACCTGTCCAGCGGGAGCAGCCTGATGGTCGCCGCGCAGGAGCTCCACCTGCACAAGAACACCATCCAGTACCGGCTCCGCAAGGCCGAGCAGGAACGCGGCCGTCCGCTGTCGGAGGGACGGATCGACGTCGAGGTCGCGCTGCTGGCGTGCCGGCTGCTCGGTCCGGCGGTGCTCCGGCCGGTCGACTGATTTGTGCCGCAGGACCAGTCGGGTCCCGACCTCCCGGTCCGCAGACCGATGCCCGCGCCCGACCTCGGCGAGAAGACTTCGGGGAACGTCGCCGGGCGGTGTCCATCCTCTCTGTCCGGCGGCGTCCCCAGATCCCGGAGGGCGAGGACATGCGCGAGGCAGGACTGGTAGTCGTCGGCGCGGCGCTGGCCGGACTGCGCGCCGCCACCGCCGCGCGCCGGACCGGATACGACGGCCCGGTCACGCTCGTCGGTGCCGAGCCGCATCTGCCCTATGACCGGCCGCCGCTGTCGAAGGCGTTCCTGGCCGATCCGGACTACGCGCCGCCTACGCTGACCGACACTGGCGCTCTTTCGTCGCTGATCATCGCCACCGGCTCCGCCCCCGTATCCTTACCGTTCGGCGGACACACCCTCCGCACCCTGGACGACGCCCGAGCGATCCGCGACCGCCTCCCCACGGCCGAGCGAGCCATCATCATCGGCGGCGGCTTCATCGGCGCGGAAATGGCTTCCGCACTCGCAGGCCTTCATCGCCGTAATGATGTCGACCTCCGTTGTGGCACAACAGTTCAGTCTGTTGATTCAACCAAAGTCAGGTTGTCCGATGGCAGCGTCCTCGATGCCGACCTCGTGATCGTCGGCATCGGCGCGCGCCCAGCCCTCGACTGGCTCGCCGACAGCGGCCTCACGCTGGAAGACGGTGTGCTCTGTGCCGCACCAGGCATCGACGCCGCCGGAGACGCGGCACGCTGGCACAACCCGCTGTTCGATGCCACGATGCGACTGGAAAACTGGACCTCCGCCACCGCGCAGGCCGAAGCCGCGGCGCGCAACGCGGTCGGTCCGGTCGCGAGTCCATTCTCGACAGTGCCGTACTTCTGGTCCGACTGGTACGGCAACCAGATCCAGATGGTCGGCGTCGTGACCGACGACGTCACCCTGCTCGGCTGCCCCGGCGACGAATCCTGGCTCGCCCTCTACCGCGCGGGCGACCGGCTGGCCGGCGCGCTGGCACTGAACCAGTCGGGACGGATCATGAAGTACCGCAACCAGATCACGCGTCACGCCGCCTGGCAGGACGCACTCAAGCTCGCCACCGCGCGCTGACGCCTGCGAGGACAACGATGAACGACACCACCACCCGCGAAGAGACCGACGTCCTCGTGATCGGCTCCGGTTTCGGCGGTTCCGTGAGCGCACTCCGGCTGTCCGAAAAGGGCTACCGCGTCACCGTGCTGGAAGCCGGACCCCGTCGTACCGAGGACACACTGCCCAAAACCTCTTGGGACGTCCGGAATTTCCTGTGGGCACCACGGCTTGGCTGCTACGGAATCCAGCGCATCCACCTGCTCCGCGACGTCGTCATCCTCGGCGGCGCGGGCGTGGGCGGCGGTTCCCTCAACTACGCCAACACCCTCTACGAACCGCCCGCGCCGTTTTTCGAAGACCCGCAGTGGGCGCACGTCACCGACTGGCAAACCGAACTGAAACCGCACTACGACCAGGCCCACCGGATGCTCGGCGTCACCCAGAACCCCACTGTCACCAAAGCTGACGAGGTGCTGCACGAGGTCGCCGAAGACCTGGGCGTCGGCTCCTCCTTCCGGCTCACCCCCGTCGGTGTTTTCTTCGGCGACCAGGACACTCCCGCCGGAACCGTCGTGCCAGACCCGTTCTTCGGCGGTGCCGGACCAGCCCGCCGAACCTGCACCGAATGCGGATCCTGCATGACCGGCTGCCGCGTCGGCGCCAAAAACACGCTGGACCGCAATTACCTCTACCTGGCCGAACAACGCGGCGCGAACGTCATCCCGATGACCACAGTGCTCGACGTGCGCCCAGCGGACAACGGCTACCTCGTCACCGCGGTCCGCACTGGAAAGTCGCCTCGCCGCCGCAAAAACCTGCGCACCTTTTTCGCTCGCGACGTCATCTTCAGCGCAGGCACCTACAACACGCAAAAACTGCTCCACCAAGCCCGCGAAACCGGCGCACTGCCCCGGATTTCCGCCAGCCTAGGCCGATTGACCCGGACGAACTCGGAATCCATCCTCGGCGCGAAATCGAAACGCAAGGACGTCGACTTCACCCACGGCGTCGCGATCACCTCGTCCATCCACCCGGACGCGCACACGCACCTCGAACCGTGCCGCTACGGCAAGGGCAGCAATGCGATGTCGCTGCTGCAAACCGCGCTCACCGACGGCGGCAAGCCCGTCCCGCGCTGGCTGAGCTGGCTCGGCGCATTCGCCAGGAACCCGCGCAACCTCACCTGGTTCTCGCCGCGCCGCTGGTCCGAACGCACCATCATCCTGCTGGTGATGCAAACCCTCGACAATTCCATCACGGTTTCGAGCAAACGCACCCGAACCGGACGCCGCAAACTGACGTCCTCCCCCGGCCACGGCGAACCGAACCCCACCTGGATCCCCGCCGGAAACGACGCCGCCCGCCGCGTCGCGGAGAAAATCGACGGCATCGCCGGCGGCACCACCGGCGAGATCCTGAACATCCCGATGACCGCCCACTTTATCGGCGGCTGCGCCATTTCCGACGATCCGGCCAATGGTGTCCTGGACCCCTACCACCGCGTCCACGGCCACCCCGGCCTGCACGTCGTCGACGGCTCGGCGATCTCGGCGAACCTGGGCGTCAACCCGTCCCTGACGATCACCGCGCAAGCCGAACGCGCGATGGCCCTCTGGCCCAACCACGGCGAAGAGGACCGGCGTCCCCCGCTGGGCGCACCGTACGAACGCGTCGACCCGGTGCCGCCGCGGAATCCCGCGGTCCCGGCCGGTGCTCACGGCGCACTCATTCCCTGATCGCACGGAGAGAACCGCCGCGCCCTCCTGCCGGATTCCAGTACGCGCCAAGAAGCATTTCCAGCACGGTGGCGGGCGCAGACGATTCTTGCTTTGGAACAGGGGAAGATCAGCACTTGCGCGGGCCTCCTCCCCAGCGCCCCCTGGCTCCGACCCGCACCAAGGTCCGGCACAGCAGACTCACCACCGAGATCGCACCTCCAAGCCACGCCAGCCCTCGTCCCCCACAACCCCGTGCAGTGAGGCCGCTGCGATTCAGGAACCGTCGCCGCGATCTCGTCCACCCGGCCCTGGATCTGCCGCTGCTCAACCCGCCTGCGGCACGGTCCTTGACCCGGTTCCCGATCGCACCGTTCTGCGCGGGTGTGAACCCGGGCAATGTTGTACTGCCGCCGAACGAGAACTGCGGGTATGGCGTGCAATCTGTCACCTCACAGGTTTCGATGCGCAACTGCAAGGGGTGCATTTCGTCGCGCTTCTCGCGGGACGAATGACCCGCGACGCTGTCGACCGATGGGCCGGCCGCTGGCTGACCGACGAGAGTCTCTTGTGGGAGGCACTGGACTGGTGGGCCTTGGATCTTGTTCATGGAATCGACCTGCGCCATGGCCCCGGCGGCGCTGCGAAGCGGGCACCGTTCTTTCGCCGGGTCCACCGTTTTACGTGCTCAAGAACGAGCAGCGATCCGGTCACCACCTCCGGCGGGTTCGGACCCGGCCCAGATGCCCGCCGTCCACCGCATGTCCACCGACCGCTCATTCCCGGCGGACGACCCACCGCTCCGGGCACTCCAGCGTGGAGGGGCACCTGCGGCCCGGCACAACATCGCCGCCGTTGTCGCCACCCCCTAACCGCACCCTCCTGGAATACCAGCCGCCCGCCTCGCGGCACTGGCCCTCGCGCTCGCCATGGCCGGCGGCGGGCAGAAACGCCCCGACATCGATCAGGCAGCTACCTACCCCGTGAGCGGCTCACCGCCGAATTCGGCCGCACTTGGGAACAAGGAGGCGAACTCAGCGGAGAAACCTGCGGCAACGACTACCCCGGTCTCGACGCCGACGGTCGCGAGCTGCGCCCTGCCCCCCACTGGGACTCGCCCGGCAACCTGCCCGACAGCGACTGGCCCCGCGCCCAGGCTCTGGCCGGCCAGCTCGCCGCAGGTTACGGCTTCAACCCCACGCCCAAGGTCCTTCACCAACCAACCTGGCAGCCACGCCGTGGCCCGCACTTCGGCACCGGCAAATACACCACTTTACGAGCGGAGACCGGGCCGCGGCGGTCCCAAACCTGACCAGGCGTGAGCCGAACCCACCGCCGGTTTTCCCAAGTCAGAAGAGCAGGACACCACCCGCTTTTGTCAAACAGTGCCGGCAAGCCGCGTCTTCACCGCAACGAATACCGTTGACCGGAACGGTGCCGGTCTCGCGGTGGCGCAGGTCAGCAGGCGTATTGCCAAGCCAGGCTGTGCCGCGGCTTTTACGGAGAAGGTCACTCAGCGACTACTCCGATGCCCATCCCCAGAGGGACGTCGAGGCACCTCGGCGATAACGGTGCCGCCGACGAGGCTCGTACAGCATCCTCACGAGTGCGTGCTCCTCAAAACAGAGCCGGGCGGGTGCTTCCCCACTCGCCGACTCTCACCAAAGTAGAACTCATGTTCGATACCGGGCAAGAGGTGTCCCGTCACTGCGAGTGCGTCAGCCCATGGGTGACCGCGCTGCCTGTCACCTGACCTTCGTCTCTGTCGCCGGAACCGAGCAGCGGCGGGACTATACGCTCGCCCTACGGACGGGAAGGTTTGGGCGGTGGCGCGTCCCGACCCGTTTGACAGCTGGCGAGAGCATGCGCGAGGTCTCGTACGCGGAGCGTGTTGCGCTGCAGGCGGCGGTGTGTTGTCCGGCCACAGAGCCATCCGCGAGAATGGGAGCCAATGCGACTGGGAACGCTCGCGCCTCCGCCAGCCCCAGCGATGAGGACGGAATCCCGGGAGACGGGGCGCAACGACTTTCTGCCCCCCGGGGGCAGCTGGAACGCGTCGGACGGCGCGCTTGTCGTCGGCCGTTTCTGGACTACTCCCCGGTGCGCGCGACGACAATTAAGAAGGGCGCTGTGTTCTTTGCCGCTACAGAGATCCGCTGGCCAGCGGCGAAGTAGCCGGTTTTCACACCCTGGCGTTACTGATCGATTACAGTCATGGCTGGGGTGATCTTGCGCGGGCTGCCCCACCGTGGTGGTGACGTGTCGCTTGAGGGGGCGCATCGTGGGTCAACCTGCGTCGAAAGCAGGCAGCTGGCTTGACGGCCTGATGTTCAACATCGGGGACCCGCCGGGTGGCGGAGGCGGGGCTGCTGCGGGCGGTGGTCCGGGTTCGGGCGGGCAGGGGTTCAGCCTCAGCCATGATGAGGCGATGAGCATGCTGAACCTGGCGCGCGGCATCCGCGACGATCTGGCGAAGATGATCCCCAAGGCAGAACGTCTCACGCATCTGAGCCCGCCTGCCGAGGACCCTGCCAGCAAGGGCTACAACGCGCTTCTTTCCGGATCAGGCACGGATGCCAGCGCGTTCGGCCACGGCCTGGGCCACATTCAGCGCGAACGCGACTACGTCTCGACACTGATCGAGCGGCTGGAGAAAGCCCTGCACATCACCCAGAGCGGCGACGACGACGCGGCGGGAGCGGTGCAGAACGCCGCGAACTCGGGCGGAGGGCTCGCCTGATGGCTTCGCGCATGCTCGTGCAGTCGGCTGGGCTGGTCGTGCTTGCCGCGGTCGCGGCCGGCTGCAGTTCTCCCGGCAATTCCGGTTCCGGTCTCCCGACGTCCGCAGGCGCACCCGCGAGCACCTCCGCGTCGGCGGCCTTGCCGCACAGCGGCGCGCCCAAGGTGGCGAACCCGTTGCCGTCGACGATCCTGGACGGTTCGCCTTGCGACGGCGGCCTCACCGCGGCGCAGTTGAACGAGATCATCGGCCAGGCCCCGCAGGGCTCGCCCGACACCAAGTCCAGCCTGGGCCCGAGCTGTACGTGGATCAACAGCGTCAAGGGTTCCTACGTCGACGTCGCCTACGACACCAAAAGCGACGACGGGCTCAGCTCGTGGTACGCGAACACCAAGCCGAAGTCGGTGGTGTGGAAGGAATCCGAGGTGCTCGGGTTCCCGTCGGTCGCGCACGTGACGCAGAGCAGCGACTCCCCCGACGAGTTCTGCCAGGTCACCATCGGGATCAACGACCAGCGGACCGTGGACGTCTCCATCGGCCTCAGCTCTGCGAAAAAAGGAACCGTCGACCCCTGCTACGTGGCGAACGTCGCCGCCCAGCGGGTGATGACGAATCTGAAGCACAGAGCGGGTTCGTGATGTCGATCTTCGATGTCCTGGGCGACGCGGCGAAAGCCGTCGGGCACGCCGTCGAAGGCGCCGTCGAGTGGGTCGGAGACCGGGCCGGCGATGTCGGCGGATGGTTCGGCGATCTGTTCGAGGGCAACCTCGGCGAGCAGGCCGTGCCCCAATCCGAGCTGGTCGAGCAGATCATGGCGAGCAAGGGCGCGCCGGACTGGCACGGCGGTGCCGATCAGGCCGCGGAATTGGCCGAGCAGCACGCGCAGGTCAGCGGTCGCGTGCAGCAGCTGATGTCGGGCATGGAATCATCCTGGACCGGCGGCGGCGCGGACGCCGCGCAGGCGCGGATCAAGCCGCTGGCGGACGTGTCGCAGGCCGCGTCACAGACCTTCACCGCGAACTCGCAGAACGCCAGCGGCCTGGCGCACGGGTTCGACCAGCTGAAAACGTCGCTGCGGCCGATGCCCGAGACTCCGCCGCACCGGACGTTCCTGGACGAGGCGCAGTTCTGGCGGACCACCGACACCGAAGCGAAAATCAACCAGTACAACGAGATCGCGCAACAGAATCTCGACAAGTACAACACGTATGCGGACACCGCGAAGTCCGCAGGCCAAGGCTTGAAAATCGACTACGGGCAACTGCAGGACTTCGGCGACGGCACCGTCGACATCAGCTCACAGCCCAAGGAACCGGTCGACCACAGGGCGGGCCCGGACAATCCTCACCAGCGCAGCAGCGGCCACCAGCCGCCCGTGGCAGCTCCCGGCACCAGCGGGCCGGCGCAGTCGTTCGCTCCCCCTCCACCGCCGTCGACGGCTCCGGTGCAGTACTACCCGTCGGCCAGGCACCCAGCGGGGCTGCCGCACTACCAGCCTGGAGGCGGACCCGGCGACGGGACGACCACGGCCGGATGGACACCACCGGCATACGAGCGCCCCAACAGCCCGGGCTGGGCACCTCTCCCGCTGCCGAACACCGGCGCAGGCACTAACGGCGGCAACCCGTCGCCGGGATTCGTCGCGGACTTCGGACCCACCGGCGGGCTGCCCGGGACCGGCCCGGGCAGCCCTGGCGGGACCACGGGCGGCCGGCCCGCAGGGCCGGGCGCGGGTTCCGGTGCCGCGGAAGAGCCGATGTCCCGCGGCGGCGCGAACTCGGCCGCGGCCCGAGGCGCGGCCGGTGCCAAGGGAACACCGGGAATGGGTGGCATGGCCGGCGGCGGCAAGGGCGGAAAAGGCGAGGAAGACAAGGAACACCAGCGCAAGTACGGGCTGGACGACGATTCCGCGTTCGACCTCACCGACGACGAGGACGGCCGGCTGCGCGACCCGCGCACCGGCCTGCCGCCGACCCCGCCCACCATCGGAGGCTGACCCGCGCCGATGACGATCATCGACCGACCGGTCCGGATGCCGCGACCGGCGTTCTTCGCCGCCTGGAACTACACCGGCCTGACCAGCCTCCCCGTCGTGGTGACCCCCGAACACGCCTACCTGACCGCGGAATTCGCCGCCGAGCGAGAGCGGCGAGCGATGGACCGGTTCGCCGCCCTCGGACTCGCCACCCCGGACCGACGGTTGACCCCGCAATTCCGGGCCACCCTGGAACTGCTCGCCGCACCCGCCCGCGAGTGCTACTCCTGGGCCGCGTTCACCCACCGCCCGCACGACGACGGCGCGTTCTTCGTCGCCACGGCCGGACGCGACGCCGTCCGGCTGATCACCGACCACCAGTCGATCCAGCTCGACCCGGTCCCGCCCCGCAACCTCGCCACCGCACTGGTCGAAGCCCTGCCGGAACACCCACCCGCCCGGATGACAACCCTGCGAATCCCCACGACCTACCTCGAAGACACCGACGCCGACCCGCTATCGGAAATGTCCGGCCACGCCGACGACCTGCGCCACATCCTTCGGGCCGAACGCACCGCCGTGCACAAGCTCCACGCCGCGGTCGGACACGGCGCCGACCGGGTCCACAGCACGGCGCTGACCGTCTACGACCTCACCCGCACCGGCCGCGTGCTCGCCTTCACCAGCGACACTCCGTACGGCGGGCTGGAAGCCACCGTATGCAGCGGCAACCGCACCAACCTCGTCGACGCGCTCAACCTCACCCTCAACGGACTCGCCTGACGCCGTCGATTCACGGCAGTCCCCGTAGACGCATGCCGGTCCGACTACCAGGACAGCCGACGATCCTGCCGCAAACACCCGCGACGATCGCCCTCTTCCGCGCTCAGCACTGGCTCCACGGATACAGAGCGCTGAACTGGTCGAACACGTCGTTCAAATCCTCATCCCGAGCCAGATCGTCCACGACGACCGACGCTCCCGAAAGCACGTCCGCGGCAGCAAGCACACCGACAACAGCCTGCACTACCGCAGCATACCGACCCGGCGGCACATCAGACGGCAACTGCACCCGAAACTCACGAGGCACCACACGCGGAAAATTGCCCGTCATCAATTGGTGACACCAACTCGCGTTACGATATCGAGCATTTGCCCCTCGATGCCGGGAACGGGTACGTACTCGAATTGGCGCGAGCCGGAAGCGCAAAACCGATCCTCGACTTCGCGCAGGATCTGCTCGATCGCACCGACCGCCTGGTCGACGAGGACGTATTCCTGATCATTCTGGCCACGCCTGGCGAATGGGACGCCTGCCGCGTCCCCGCGAGCGCCATCACCGTAGTCCTCGTACCACCGACGGCCAAGGAGATCATCGAGCGCCGCCTCACTGACCGCTACGGATGCGCCGACCGCCTTCAGCACCTGGGCATACCACCTCTTATTGAGCTCATGACGGCAGAACTGCCCCGACAAGCCCGCTAGCGGACCGGATCTCAGCTGTCGTCTAAAAGCGCTCAACGCTGTCCGCATTGGGAATACATTGTCCATCACCGAGACACGACCCGGCCTCGACACTGCGGCGCTGGAGCACGTCTGGGTCGAACGACCCCAACTGCGTCCGGTCTTCCAGGACTGGGTCATCGCAATCTCGGAAAAAGCATCGCCTACGCGCTTGAGCCGTATCGCTTCCCAGCTGGTAGCTCTGGCCGTCCGACAAGCGCCCGATACTTCTCTCCGAGTTGTGGAACGGTGGGGACAAGGAACAGCCACTCAGCAACGCCTCGCTGTGGAGATGCTGGATCGCACGGTGCTCGACAGAAGCGTCGGGAGAGCGGTACGGGGCAAGCTGACGGATGGGCGACCCAGGTAAAAGTCACGCCAGAACTGCGTCAGGTAGTGGCCGAGGTCTGCGGTCGACAGCTCGCGATCGTGAAACCGGAGGTCGCGTTTGACACGCCTGCGCGGTGTCCTCTCGAAGGACATCGACCCGACGGTCGCATTGCGCTCGGTGAAGTTCATAGCCGCCCAACCTGGTCTGGCTGCAGCCACTCTGCAGCGAGTACGACGATGGATAGACGGCGAAGCGCCAGAAGCCGGCGCGAAAGCGTTCCTCGCGCTGATGCAGGTCGACGCAGAGTCAGTAGTACCCGTGCTGCTGGCAGAGCATGATCCGGAACACGACGTCATGACCGTGCTGCGTCAAGGATGGCTCTCAGTCGCTCAGATGGCCGAGCATCGCACGAAAGTTGGCATGACGATGCTCGCCTGGCTCGACGCCGCCGACAATCGCGAAGACGACAGAATGACCACGCTCGCAGTCGTGTCCGTGTTAGCGTCCGTTCTCCGGGCGAAGCTGGACAGGTCGGGCTGCCCCGTTTTGACGGACACGCAACGTGTCAGCAGATATCGGCTTCTGGCGCGCTGAACGATGATCCGAGTCTGCCCGTCTCGCCTGCGCCAGGAGCACATCCGCTGGGCGGCTGACGGCAGTCTGGTCGGCGTCCCTGTTCCGCACATCCTTGTAGAATCGAGGTCTCGCCTCCGCCGCACCCTCATCCCGACCCGCGCCGCCAACCGGCCTGTACAGACCGACCTGATGCGTGAGTCGCGGGCACCGCGTGGCGCTGATTGCTTGCAACAGGCCAGGACCTACCTCCGACCAGCCGACCAGCAGCAGTGGCCCCACCGCGTCGAACGCCGCCTTTCCGAACTGGGCTGGCAGGAGAGGCTCCGCCACGTTCAGCGCAAGGATGACCACGCTCGCGAAGATCAGCAGGCGACGGACAGGCCGGAGCACACCCGAAGGCGCGCCGCTGAGCGCGAGGTGACGCGTGGCAAGTAGCAGGCCGAGGATCGAAAGATCGACGGCAGGAGCCACCAGCGGTGCAACCCATGGGGGGGTACACCGGGTCGGAGCGCCAGGCTGAGCACGTTGCCGAAGCCGAACAAAAACGTCAGGCCGGCACCCGTGCCCATGATCAGGCAGACGCGCCAGACAACGGCGGCAGAATCAGCCTGATCCTCGTACGCAAAGCTGCTCCCCTTGGCTGCCATTAGACGCCATCTCCAGCCTTGCCGACCTGGAAACTGCCCTCAAGCACCAGCATCCCGCTGGAAACCCGCTGGTTGGTCCTGGGACCGTCTGCATGTAGCCCTGAACAGCAACAGACTGCGCTGCGACCAACCGTTCGAAACCGATGAGTTCATCGGGCACCACCGCTCTTGCGGCGACGTCGGGAAATCCGAACAGTCGCGGAAAGCCGCAGCTCACAACCAGAGCGGGCTGGTGAGGATGCTGTCTGTGCCCCCGACGGGGTTCGAACCCGCACTGGGTCGATTTTAAGTCGACTGCCTCTGCCGATTGGGCTACGGGGGCCCACCCACCCTAGCGAACCCACCGCCGGACGCGGCAAAGCCGGGCCGCCCCAAGGCGACCCGGCTTGACCAAAAAGACGTTCAGCCCTTGCTGGCCCGGTTGAACTCTTCCTTCGGGTTGTTGATCTGCCCCAGCGAGATGACCTCCCGCCGGAACAGCCCGCCCAGCATCCAGTCGAACAGGATGCGGATCTTGCGGTTCCACGTCGGCATCGCCTTGAGGTGGTAGGCGCGGTGGAACAGCCACGCCGGGAAGCCCTTGATCTTCAGGTTCAGTGCGTCCGCCACGCCCTTGTGCAGGCCGAGGCTCGCGACCGCGCCCAGGTTCTTGTGGAAATAGTCCTTCGGCTGTCCGCCGCGGATCACCTTGATGATGTTCTTCGCCAGCAGGCGGGCCTGGCGGACCGCGTGCTGGGCGTTCGGCGGGCAGGTCGCCGTCGGGTCCTGTTCGGTGCGCGACAGGTCCGGGATGGCCGCGTTGTCGCCCGCGGTCCAGACGTCCGGGTGGCCGACGACCTGCATCGCGGCGGTCGCCTCGACGCGGCCGCGCTTGTCGAGCGGCAGGTCCGAGCCGGCGAGGACCGGGTTGGCCTTCACGCCCGCGGTCCAGATGATCGTGTCGGTGTCGAACTCGGTGCCGTCCGAGAGCACGACGTGGCCGTCTTCGAACGACTTCGCCGCGGTCGACAGGTAGACCTCGATGCCGCGCTTCTCCAGCTGCTGCACCGTGTACACGCCGAGCGTCTCGCGCACCTCGGGCAGGATCCGCCCGGCCGCCTCGACCATCACCCAGCGGATGTCCGCCGGCTTGATGTTCGGGTAGTAGTTCTCGACCGCGAAGCGGGTCATGTCCTCAAGCTCGGCCAGCGCCTCGATGCCCGCGAACCCGCCGCCGACCACGGTGAACGTGAGCAGGCGCTTGCGCAGCTCGGGGTCGAGCGTGCTGGCGGCCTCGTCCAGCTTGGTCATGATGTGGTTGCGCAGGTAGATCGCCTCGCCGATGGTCTTGAAGGCGATGCCCTGCTCGGCGAGACCGGGGATCGGCAGGATCCGCGCGACGGCGCCGAGCGCGACCACGAGCACGTCGTAGTTCAGCGTCTCGATGTGACCGTCGGCCGCCTCGACCGTGACGGCCTTGCGCTCGTTCTCGATCTTCGTGACCCGCGCGGTCAGCACGTGGCAGCGCTTCAGCACGCGGCGCAGCGGCACGACCACGTGCCGCGGCTCGATCGCGCCGGCCGCCGCCTCGGGCAGGAACGGGGCATAGGTCATGTGCGGCTGCGGGTCAACGACGGTCACGGAGGCCTCGTTGGCACGCAGCATCTTCTGAAGCCCGTACGCGGTGTACAGGCCGACGTATCCACCACCGAGGACGAGGATCCGAGTCGGTTCCGACTTCGCAGCAGCCATGTACCTATAGTCGCACCTCCAAAGCGGCTCCGCTCGGGTACCCCACCCCGCTGTGACCAGCATCGCCACGCTGGTTGTCACGATTCAGATGAGCCCGGCCGCCGAGGCCGCGGAGGTGAACGCGGTCACCACCATGGGCTGTGTCACACGACCGGTCTGGACATTGCGCGGTGACACGTGGTAGCAGCCGAACACCGCGAGGTCGCCGGCCTGCATCCGGGCGCCGTGCGCGAAGGCCGGACGCGGTTTCGGCACCGGCCAGCCCGCGGCGGACAGCACCGGCAGCAGCGCCTGCCAGCCGAACGCGCCGAGCACGACGATCGAACGCAGGGTCGGCCGCAGCAGGTCCAGTTCGTCGGCCAGCCAGTGCCGGCAGGTGTCCCGTTCGGCGGGGGTCGGCCGGTTCTCCGGCGGCGCGCAACGGACCGGCGAGACGAGCCGGGTGCCGCGCAGCGTGAGCCCGTCGCCGATGGCCGTCGACACCGGCTGCGACGCGAGACCGACCTCGTACAGCACGCGGAAAAGGAAGTCGCCGGACGGATCGCCGGTGAACATCCGGCCGGTGCGGTTGGCCCCGTGCGCGGACGGCGCGAGCCCGACCACGGCCAGCGCGGCGTCCTCCGCGCCGAAACCGGGGACCGGCCGCGCCCAATACCGCTCGCCCGCGAACGCCGCCTTCGTCCCGGCCACGCTTTCGCGCCAGTCGACCAGCCGCGGGCACGCGCGGCATTCGACCAGAGCGGAGTCGAGAGCGGCGAACGTGCGCATCCAGCCAACCTAGCTCGTGAGCGGCGATCGCGGTGCTAACCGTGATCGCCGCTCACGAGCTAGGTTGGGGCCATGGCCGATACCACCGCGGACGAGACCGCCGAGAAGACCAAGGACGAGGAGACGAAGGCGACCGAGCCCGTCGACGACCTCGTCACGACGCAGCACACCCTCACCGTCAAGCGGCGCAAGCTCGCCTACACCGCCCAGACCGGCCGGATCGTGCTCCGCCAAGAGGTCAAAAAGGACGGAAAGTTCGAGGGTCACCAGGCCAAGGCCGAGGTTTTCCTCACCGCCTACACCCTCGACGACGCCGACCCCGGCACCCGACCGGTCACCTTCGCCTTCAACGGCGGCCCCGGTTCCTCCAGCATCTGGCTCCACATGGGCCTGCTCGGACCGCGCCGGGTGCTGTCCGGCGACGTCAACGACCCGGTGCCGCCGCCGTACGGGCTCGAGGACAACCCGGACAGCCTGCTCGCGCACAGCGACCTGGTGTTCATCGACCCGGTCCAGACCGGCTACTCGCGGGTGACCGACGGCGGCGAATCCCAGCCGTACACCGGTTTCCAGGGCGACGTCGAATCGGTCGCGGAGATCATCCGGCTGTGGGTTTCGCGCAACCAGCGCTGGCTGTCGCCGAAGTTCCTCGCCGGCGAGTCGTACGGCACGCTGCGCGCGGCCGCGCTGGCCGGGCACTTGCAGGAGCGCTACGGACTGTACCTCAACGGCCTGATGCTCATCTCGTCCGTTTTGGACCTCGGCACGCTGCGTTTCCACGAGGGCAACGACCTGCCGTACTCGCTGTTCCTGCCCACGTACGCGGCGATCGCGCACTACCACGGCCGCCACGGCGACCGTCCGCTCGACGACGTGCTCGCCGACGCCGAGGACTTCGCCTCGAAGGAACTGCCGTGGGCGCTTTCCCGCGGCGCGCGGCTGTCTACTCAGGACCGTACCGAGGCGGTGCAGACGCTGGCGTCGCTCACCGGGCTCAGCGAGTCCTATGTGGACCGGGTGAACCTGCGGATCGAGCACATCCGGTTCTTCACCGAACTGCTGCGCGACCAGGCCAAGACCGTCGGCCGGATGGACGGCCGGTTCACCACGTGGGAACCGGACGGCGGCGTCGAGCACATGAGCGACGACCCCTCGGTGTCGCGGATCATCGGCGCCTACTCGGCGGGCTTCAACCACTACGTGCGCGCCGAGCTCGGCTACGAGAACGACCTTCCGTACGAGATCCTTTCCACCGACGTGTTCAAGGCCTGGTCCTACAAGGAGTTCGAGGGCCGTTCAGTGTCCGTTGTAGACACCTTGAGCGCGGCGATGCGAGCCAACCCGCACCTGCAAGTCCACGTCGCCTTCGGGCATTACGACGGCGCGACGGCGTACTACGCGTCCGAGTACGTGCTCTCGCAGCTGAAGATCCCGGAGGAGCTGCGGGAGAACATCGACACGGCTTACTACCCGGCCGGGCACATGATGTACGTGCACGAACCGTCGCGGGTGCAGCAGTCGAAGGACCTGGGCAAGTTCGTGAACAAGGCGTCCAACCGCTGACCTCGTGAGTGCCTATCGCGGTGAGAACCGCGATAGGCACTCACAACCAGTCGTGCTCCCGCGCATACCGCGCCGCCTCGTGCCGCGTCCGCGTCTGCGTCTTCTGCATCGCATTCGACAGATAATTCCGCACAGTCCCCTCCGCCAGATGCAGCTGCGCCGCGATGTCGGCGACCGAATACCCCTCCCGCGTCGCCCGCAGTACGTCGATTTCCCGGACGGTCAACGGGCAGTCGTCGACCACCGCGAGCGCCGAGACGTCCGGGTCGATCCAGCGTTTGCCCTCGTCCAGCGTCCGGATCACCGCCGCGATGTGCGCCGGTTCCGCCGATTTGCTGACGAATCCCTGCACGCCGAGTTTCAACGCCTTGCGCAGCACACCCGGCCGCGCGTGCCGGGTCAGCATCAGGATCACCTGCTCCGGACGCTCCCGCCGGATCCGCGCGACCGCGCCCAGTCCGTCCACATTGGGCATCTCCAGGTCGATCACCAGCACGTCCGGCCGATGCTCCACAGTGGCCCGCACCGCCGCCTCGCCGTCTTCCGCCTCGGCGAGCACGGTGATCTCGTCCTCCATCGGCAGCAACGCGGCCATCGCCTTGCGGAGCAGGGCTTCGTCGTCGGCAAGCACCACCGTCGTCATCGCGACACCTTCTCCGGGAACGCCGCGGCCGTCACGAACCGGCCGTCCTTCTGCTCCACCGTCAATTCTCCGCCCTGGTCCGCCAGCCGCGCGCCCAACGCGGACAGTCCGCTCAGTTCTGGAGCACCGTCGGAGGCTCCGTCGTTGACGATGCTGATCCCGCTTTCGGCCAACGTGATCCGCACCTGCCGGGCTTGCGCGTGCCGGAGGATGTTCGTAGTGGTCTCGCGCAGCACTTGGCCGAGCAGTTCGTCCACACCGGAACCGGCCTCCGCGAGCCGCTCGACGCGCACGTGGATCCCCGCCGCCTCGAACAGGTTCTTCGCGTTCTCCAGCTCCGCGGACAGATTGAGCCGCCGCTGCGCGTAAGCGAGTTCCTTGGTCTGCACGATGGTCTCGCCGACCAGGGTGTGCACCTCGCGCAACTCCTCTTGCGCGCGGTCGAGATCCCGGTGCAGCAGCTTCTCCGCGAGCGCGACCTTCAGCTTCACCACGTGCAGCGTGTGCCCCTGGATGTCGTGCAGTTCGCTGGCGAACCGGACCCGTTCGCGGACCACCGCCAGCTCTGCCTCTTTCCCCCGGGACTGTTCCAGCTCCGCCACGAGGTCGTAGAGCCGTTGGCTGGCGAACATCAGCAAGGTCGACAGCGCCGAGCCGATCGCGGGGGTCACCACGTAGGCCACCACGCGCGCGCCGAGATGGTCGTGGTGCGACAGCAAATTGGCCGCGCCGATCACGCTGGTCAGCACGCCGAAGCCGACCAGCGCGGCGAACCGGTGCCGCGGCAGCGGCGGGATGAGGAACGAGCCGACCATGCTCAGCCCGTAGAACGCCATGGGGCTGTTGCTCAGCGCACCGGCGAACCAGACGAACGCGGTGAGCACCAGGCAGGGGCGGGCGACCCGGACGAAGTCGCCCGCGGTCCAGCGTTCGGCGGTGGCGGTCGCGGCCAGCAGCCCGATCACCTGGATGACGACGTGCCACCAGGTCCGGCTGCCGAGGACGATCAGCAGTACACCGACGACCAGCAGCGGCGGCATCACCGTGATGAGGTTGAGCCGCCGCAGCCGGTCCTGGACCGCGTCGCCGGACCACGACATCCGGCGGGACCGCGGCGGGCTGATCTCGGTCATGGTGCTCCAGCTTCGGCCAGGGAATTCGATCCCAGCATGCCGCAGCCGCC
Organism: Amycolatopsis sp. M39; assembly: GCF_001651785.1. Taxonomy (NCBI): domain Bacteria; kingdom Bacillati; phylum Actinomycetota; class Actinomycetes; order Pseudonocardiales; family Pseudonocardiaceae; genus Amycolatopsis; species Amycolatopsis sp. M39. The sequence goes on along the minus strand of NZ_LWSF01000001.1, from coordinate 305,893 downwards.
GAGAGCCCACCAGTGACGCAGCGTCATGTCTTCGGCTGACGTGGCCGCACTACTGCCGACCAGCGGATCCAGCTGGAATCGGAGCATGTCCACGACCCCAGTCATCGAAGTCGACCGCTTGAACCTCACCTACGGCGACTTCCAGGCCGTGCGCGATCTGTCGTTCCAGGTCGCCCGTGGCGAACTGTACGCGCTGCTCGGCACCAACGGTGCCGGGAAGACCTCGACGCTGGAGACCGTCGAGGGCCACCGCAAACCCAGCTCGGGCACCGTGCGGGTGTTCGGAAAGGACCCGCGCGACCGCGCTTCCGTGCGTCCCCGGATGGGGATCATGCTGCAGGAAAGCGGCTTCTCGCCGGACCTGACCGTGCGCGAATCGATCCGGCTGATCGGCAACCTGACCCAGCGCGACGACGATGTCGAGCGGCTGCTCGGCATCACCGACCTCACCCGCAAAGCCACCACCAGGGTGTCGCAGCTGTCCGGCGGCGAGAAACGCCGGCTCGACTTCGCGACCGCCGTGTACGGGACCCCTGACCTGGTCTTCCTCGACGAACCGACCACTGGTCTGGACATCCAGTCGCGCGACGCGCTGTGGGACGCGGTGGACCGGCTCCGCGAGGACGGCACCACCATCGTCCTGACCACGCACTACCTGGAGGAAGCGCAGCAGCGCGCCGATCGCATCGGTCTGATGCACCAAGGCACGCTCAACCGGGAAGGCACCGTCGCCGAGCTGACCCGGACGCTGCCCGCGACCATCCGCTTCGGACTTCCGCCGCACGCCCCGGCGCCGCCGCTGCAAGCGACCCGCGAAGAGGACGACCGGTTCCTCATCGAGACCTTCGGCCTCCAGAAAGACCTGCACACCCTGCTCACCTGGGCAGCGGACTACGCCGTGGAACTGGCCGAACTGGAAGCCGGGCCGACCCGCCTCGACGACGTCTTCCGCGCCATCAGCAACGCGTAATGAAAGGCTTTCCCATGCTCTCGATCGCCCGCGGCGAACTGATCCAGCTCTTCCGAAATCGCCTGGTACTGGTCACCTCGCTGATCCTGCCAGTCGCATTCAGCGCTTTCTTCATTTCCCGTCACGAAACCTTCGCACAGCTCGGAAGTCTCGGCTATATCGCGGCACTGACGCTTTTCTTCATTACCGCGATCGGCCTGTACACCACGACCGTCACCACCCTCGCCGCCCGGCGGCAGAACCTCTTCCTCAAACGCCTGCGCTCCACCGCGGCGAGCGACCCCGGCATTCTCGTCGGCCTGCTCCTGCCGATCACCGCGATCACCACGATCCAGGTCGGCGTCATCCTCGCCGTGCTCGGCGCGGTCACTGGCGCACCGAAGAACCCGCTGCTGCTGGTTGTCGCGGTCGTCGCCACCATCGCCATGATGGTCGCGCTCGGCCTGGCCACCGCCGGACTCACGAACTCGCCGGAACATGCCCAGGTCACCACCCTGCCGATCACGATCGCCGTCCTCGCGATCGCAAGTTGGATCGGAATCACCGGAACCGAACAGCTGTCCCTGCTGAAACGCCTTCTGCCCGGCGGCGCGGCCACCGAACTCGTATTGAATTCCTGGAACGGCGGAACTTCGGCAACCGACTCACTGGTCCTGCTCGGCCCGATCGCGGCGTGGCTGATTCTCAGCGTTACACTGGCGACGCGACTATTCCGCTGGGAACCGCGCCGCTGAAACCCCTTCCGGCACCGAGGAGATCAGAGTAACGTCGGCGGCCACCCGACCGGTGCCCGAACCACGGTTTCCGCGAACACAGCTTGATTTCGTGCACTTTCCGGTCATTTTCCTGAGTTCGATTGATCTCGGCAAAGGATGGAAGACCGTGCGAAAACAACTATTCGTCGCATTGGCGGCCGCCGCGTTGACGGTGACCGCCGCCCCGGCGTACGCGGCCCCGCCGAAGCCCGCGGTGCACTGGGGAGCCTGCCCGGCCGACGTCGCAGCTGCGGTGCGCTTCGCTCGACTACCGGCAGCCGGACGGCAAGAAGATCAGCATCGAGATCTCTCGGCCGCGGAGCATCGATCCGGTCGCCCGGCGCGGAGTGCCGCTGTTCAACCCGGGCGGCCCCGGCCTGACGTTCCCTGGGCCTGGTCCGGGCAGGCATCCCGACAAGCGCGCTCGCCCGCTACGACCTGATCGGCTTCGACCCCCGCGGCGTCGCCCACAGCAGTCCGGTGACCGCCGAGCGTCCCGAAGTACGCGCACAACGAGGCTGACATCGACGACGCCTCCGCGTTCGCCAAGGGGATCGCGCAGCAGTGCGTGGCCTCAAATCCGCTTCGGCGCTGCCGTATCTGACCACGCGGCACACTCTTCTCAACGACCAGGCTGCCCCGGCCGGTTCGCTGCGACCGGCAGCCAGGAGTTCGGAGCAGAGCCAGCGATCCACCATGATTTCGGTGCTGTGCGGGGACAACGCCTGGCCGCAGTCGATTTCGACCTATCAGCGCAACGTCACGCACGACCGGGTCAAGTACCCGATGCTCGGCGGTGCGGCGGCGAACGTCTGGCCCCGTGCGCACTGGGCCAAGCAGCCGCTCGAAACCCCGGTGCAGTTCAGCGACCAGGGACCGTCGAACCTGCTGCTGGTCCAGAACCTGCGCGACCCGGCGACCCCGCTGTCCGGCGCGCTCGAAACCCGCGAGGCGTTCGGCGGCCGGGCGCGAATGGTCACCGTGGACCAGGGCGGGCACGGCGCCGGCTTCCCTTATCTGAACAGCTGCGGTTTCAACGCCGTCACTGATTTCCTGGTGAACGGAACGCGTCCGGACACCGACAAATTCTGCGGTGCCGAAGCGAACACCACGCGGTCGCTCACCCCGCAGCAGTACTGAAACCGGCGGTGGGGCGGAGCACCCGCCCCACCGCCGCTCGTTCAGCGCAGGAACGCCGAACCCCGCGTCACCGCGGAATAGGCGTCCACCGAACCATGTCCGTAGAACCCGTTGAACGACGCGTCGCCCACGCAGGTCGCGGTGAACGAAGCGTCCCGGCCCTCCTTCAGGTAGTCGACCGTCCGCGGCACCGGGCACGCGATCGGCGCGGCCGTGCCCTCCAGCACCCGCTGCACCGCGTCCGGATCCATCGAGGCGGAATGCCCGGTCTTCTTTCCGTACTGGGAAACGATCAGCGCCGCGACACCAGTCGCATGTGGAGCGGCCATCGAAGTCCCTTGCAGCCACTGGTAATAGCCGACCCGGCCGTCCGCCGCCGTAGCCTTCTGCACGCCAAGCGCGACGCCGGCCGGAGTCACGTTGCCTTCCGCGTCGATGTTTCCGGCCGCCACGCCGACATTGCGCGGATAGGTGGACAGGATCTGGTTCTCCACCGTCCGGTACCAAGGCGTGCCGTAACCGTCCCGGAAATACCCGCCCGGCGCGGAGACGGAGATCTGCTCGGTGCCGTAGTTCGAGTAATCCGCCTTCGCCTGCGTCGGGCCGAACGAGCCGACCCCGATGGTGTGCGGACCTTCGACCGGCAGCGAGAAGCACGAAGAATTGTCGATCTTGCGCGGATGCGTCCCGTTCGCCGGATAGTCTGGGCTCGTGACGTCGTCGTGCGGGGCAGCCAGCTCGTCGTGCTGGTTGCCGAGCGCCACCACCATCGTCACGCCCTTGCGGTGCGCGTAGTTCAACGCCCGCGTGGTCGCTTCGATGACCGTGCGCTGTTCTGCCTGCTCCGCAGCGGAATCCGCCGGGTTCGAACGGCAGTTGTAGAGCCACGGGTCCACGTAGAAGCTCATGTTGACGACGTCGAGTCCGGCGTCGCCGGAATACGTCAGCGCGTCGACCGTCGGCTGGAGGAAGAAGTACCCGGAATCCTGGCCGGCGCGGACGTTCACCAGCGTCACGTTCGGCGCCACCCCGGACACGCCGAATCCGTTGGCCGCCGCCGCGATCGTGCCGGCGACGTGCGTGCCGTGGCCGTTGTCGTCGTGGTCCACCGGGTCGACGCAGCCGCGGTATTCGCACGGGCCGTCGACGACGGTGCCGTTGACGTCCGCGACGATGTCCTTGGTGAAGTTGCGCGAATCGGCCTTGTCGAAGTTCGGCGCGATGTCCGGGTGACTGCCGTCGACGCCCGTGTCGATGATGCCGACCTTCACCCGCTTGTCGCCAGCCTGCTTGGTACGAGCGAGGTCGGAGCGGGTGGATTTGAGACCCCAGAGCTGGTCGTCCAGCGGGTCGGTGCCGGCCGCCTTGTTCGCCGCGGCCTTGCGCGACACGCTGCCGCGGCCTTCCTTCTCGACCGCGTCCGGCTTCTCCTTCTTGCCCGCCTTCGGCGCGCTGCCGATCGATTTCGCCTTCGCCGCACCGAATACCGCACGGTTCGCCGAAACCCGCTCAGTGAAGCCGGCAGCGGGCGCGGTGGCAGTGATGAGCCCGACCGCGGTGTTGGTCGCGACGATCGTGCCGCCCGCGTCGCGCACCGCCTGCTGGGCGGTGGCGACACTCTGGCCGTCCCGCGCCAGCACGCTGAATTCCGTTACCGGTCCGGCCGGTTGGGCCGACGCCGCCGGAAGGGCGACGCCGGACACCGCACCGAACAATGGCACCGCGAGTGCCACAGCGAGCAATCTTGGTCTTTTCACGAGTCCTCCTGACGGAAACCGATAATGCAACGTACATAGCGGACACTGCGTGCGGCAATCGGCAAACCGGAGGAATCGCCTTTGTTACGGAACCACCGACTTCACCTCGGCGAAGTGGCAAGCCGACAGATGCCCGTCCGTCCGCGGTTCCAGCTTCGGTGCCTCCGTCGCGCAGATGTCCGCGGCCTTCCAGCACCGCGTACGGAAACGACAGCCCGACGGCGGGTCGATCGGGCTGGGCACGTCGCCCTCCAGCCGGATCACCTGCCGCTGCCCGCGCACCGCCGGGTCCGCGACCGGCACCGCCGAGAGCAACGCCTGCGTGTACGGATGAGACGGTCGCTCGTAGATCTCGTCCTCAGTACCGATTTCGACGATCTTGCCCAGGTACATCACCGCGACCCGGGTGGACAGATGCCGTACCACCGAGAGGTCGTGCGCGATGAACACATAGGACAGCCCGAACTCGCCCTGCAGGTCCCCGAGCAGGTTCATCACCTGCGCCTGGATCGAAACGTCCAAAGCGGACACCGGCTCGTCGCAGATGATCACCTTGGGCCGCAACGCCAGCGCCCGCGCGATGCCGATGCGCTGCCGCTGCCCGCCGGAGAACTGGTGCGGATACCGGTTCACGTGCTCGGGGTTGAGCCCGACCACCGCCAGCAGCTCCTGCACCTTCTTCGCCCGCGAACCCTTCGGCGCGACCTCGGTGTGGATCTCGAACGGCTCGCCGACGATGTCGCCGACGGTCATCCGCGGATTCAGCGACGTGTACGGATCCTGCAGCACGATCTGGATTTCCCGGCGCATTCGCCGCAGTTCCGCACCGCGCAGCTTGAACAGGTCGCGGCCCTCGAAGGTCGCGCTGCCACTGGTCGGCTCCTCCAGGCGCATCAGCACCTGAGCGAGCGTCGACTTGCCGCAGCCGGATTCCCCGACCACGCCGAGGGTTTCGCCCGGTCGCAGGTCGAAGGACACGCCGTCGACGGCTTTCACCTGTCCGATCGTCCGCTTGAACAGCACGCCGGTGCGCACCGGGAAATGCTTCACCAGTTCGCGCACGCTGAGAATGGGCTCACCCACGGCTCTCCACCACCTCCTCGGCGAAGTGACACGCACTGACCCGGCCGAACCCGAGCGCGTGTGCGGACGGTCGCTCGTCGCGGCACCGTTGCTCGGCCCGCTTGCAGCGCGGGTGGAACGGGCATCCGGACGGAACGTCGAGCAGACTCGGCGGCAGGCCCTTGATGGTTTCCAGGGTCTGTCCCTTGAGGTCCAGCCGGGGCAGCGAATCCATCAGCGCCGCGGTGTAGGGGTGCCCCGGCGAGCTGAACAGTTCCCGTACGTCGGCCTGTTCCACGATCCGCCCGGCGTACATCACCGCGATCCGGTCCGCGACCTCCGCGACCACGCCGAGGTCGTGCGTGATGAGCACGAGCCCCATCCGCCGTTCCCGCTGGATGTCCGCGAGCAGGTCCATGATCTGCGCCTGCACGGTCACGTCCAGCGCGGTCGTCGGCTCGTCCGCGATGAGCAGATCCGGGTCGAGCGCGAGCGACATCGCGATCATCGCGCGCTGTCGCATTCCGCCGGAGAACTGGTGCGGGTAATCCTTCACCCGCCTTTCCGCGGCCGGGATCCGCACCAGATCGAGCAGTTCGACCGCTCGCTTGCGAGCGTCCTTCTTGGACATTCCCAGCCGGACCCGCAACTGCTCTTCGATCTGGAATCCGACAGTGAACACCGGGTTCAGCGCCGAAAGCGCGTCCTGGAAGATCATCGCGATCTCCGCGCCGCGCACCTGGCGGCGCCGGTCCGCCGACGCGGTGAGCAGATCCTCGCCGCGATACCGGATCGACCCGCCGGTGATCACGCCCGGCGGCGTGTCGAGGATTCCCATGACGGTCTGCGCGGTGACGCTCTTGCCGGAGCCCGATTCGCCGAGCACAGCAAGGGTTTCCCCGGCGTGCACCGAATAGCCGACCCCGTTGAGCACGTTGGCCACGCCGTCGGAAGTACGGAACTCCACGTGCAGGTCTTCGACCTCGAGCAGCAGCTCGTGCTCCGCCGTCGGACCAGGTGAACTGGACACTGTGGACATTGCGGCTACCTCGACTTCGGGTCGAGCGCGTCGCGGACACCGTCGCCGAGCATCACGAACGCGAGCACGGTGATGGTGACGAACGCACCGGGGAACAGGAGCATGTGCGGAACCGCGCGGAAATAGTCGCGAGCGTCGCTGATCATGACGCCCCACGACACCACCGGCGGCCGCACGCCGATGCCGAGGTACGCCAGCGTCGCCTCGGCTCCGATGGCCGCGCCGAGCGCGATCGTCGCGTACACGAGCACTGGCGCGAGCGTGTTCGGCAGCAGGTGCCGGAACACGATCCGCGGTGTGCTCGCGCCGAGCGCACGGGCCGCCTTCACGTAGTCCAACTGCTTGGCCACCAGCGTCGCGGACCGCATGATGCGCATCGCTACCGGCCAGGTCAGCACCGCGATCGAGCAGACCACCTGCACGATGATGGTGACCTGCCCTGGATTCGTGCCGGGTGCGTTGAACGTGGTGAGGATGACGATCGCGCCAAGCACGAACGGCAGCCCGGCGAAGATGTCGCCGAGCCGGGAGAGCAGGCTGTCGACGATCCGGCCGTAGTAGCCCGCGACAATGCCGACCAACGATCCGAAAAGGACGGTCAGCAGTGTCGCGAAAACACCGACCAGCAACGAAGCCCTGGCCCCGTAGATGGTCCGCGCGTAGACATCGTAGCCCTGGTTGTCATAACCGAACCAGGCGTCCGCCGACGGGCCTTCGTTGGCGTGCGTCAGGTCGCTGTATCCGGCGGGGCGGTGCGAGAACAGTCCCGGCGCGATCGCGATCAGCACGATCAGCACGATGATCAACGCGGAGATCACGAACGTCGGCTTGCGGCGCAGCTGCCGCCACGCGTCGCCCCACAGACTGCGCGGCTTCTTCGGGCCGGCGTCGGCCGAGCTGTCCACATGCGACAGCTGTGCCGCGTCGACCCCTCCGCCGCCGACGAGATTCGGGTCAGTCATAACGGATCCTCGGGTCGAGAACGGCGTAAAGCAGGTCGACGATCAGGCTCATCAGCAGATACACCAGCACCAGCAGCACGACGACGCCGACGACGGTCGCGCTTTCCCGGTTCTGGAGGCCGCGGAAGATCAACCCGCCGAGACCGTTGATGTTGAACACGCCCTCGGTCACGATCGCACCGCCCATCAGTGCGCCGAGGTCGGTGCCGAGGAAGGTCAGCACCGGGATCACCGAGTTGCGCAGCAAATGAATGCCGATGACGCGGCTGTTGGGCTGTCCCTTGGCGATGGCGGTGCGGATGTAGTCGGCGTGCCGGTTCTCCGCGATCGACGTTCTCGTCAGCCGGGCGACATAAGCCATCGAGAGGCTGCCGAGCGCGATGCCCGGCACGATCAACTCGCCGAAGCCCGGATCGTCCGAGACGCTGGCGTCGATGATGCCCAGGTTCACGCCGAGCACGATCTGCAGCACGATCGCGGTGACGAACACCGGCAGCGAGATCAGGAACGTGGTCGAGACCAGCACCAGGTTGTCGAGGAAACCCTTGCCGCGCAAGCCGGTCAGCACGCCGGCGCTCAGGCCGATGACCGCTTCGATGAGCACCGCGACGACCGCGAGGCGCAGCGTGATCGGGTAGGAGGTGGAGATCAGTTCGCCGACCGAGGAGCCGTTGAACGTCTCGCCCCAGTCGCCGGTGAACAGGCTCCCGAGGTATTTGAAGTACTGGACGATCAGGTTGTCGTTGAGGTGGAACTTCTCGGTCATCAGGTCGATATAGGCCTGTGGGCAGGCTTGCTGACCGCATTTTCCGGAGAACGGGTCCCCGGGTACGGCCCACACCAGTGCGTAGATCAGGAAAGTGGTGCCGAAGAACACCGGGATCAACTGGAGCAGGCGACGCAAGACGTAGCGAATCATGCGTAGTTCCTAAGAGTGCGCGCCGGGCTCGTGAGTGCCTACGCCGGTTCTGACCGGCATAAACACTCACGAGCCGCGTGGTGGGAACGGACGAGTCAGCGCGTCACTTCTTGAGGACCTCGACCGACGAGTAGTCCGCGCGGCGGCGGAAGTCGAGGACCACGGTCTTGGTGTGCTTCGACTTGGCCGCGACGCCCTTCTCGTCCCATACCGGGATCGAGGGCAGGTCCTTCGCGACCAGGTCCTCGGCCTGCTGGTACAGCTTGACCGCGGCGTCCTTGTCCGCCGTCGAGTCGGCCTGCTTCAGCAGAGCGTCGACCTGCGGGTTGGAGTACGTCGAGTCGTTCGCCGAGGCCCCGGTCCGGTAAAGCGGGTTGAGGAAGTCCTCAATGGAGGGATAGTCCGCCGACCAGTCGGAACGGCCCATGCCGGTCAGCTTGTGCCCGGTCACGATGCTGCGCCACTGGCCGAAGTCGGTCGCCGGAACGAAATCGCATTCGACGCCGAGCGTGTTCTTGATGCTGTTGCACGCGGCCACCAGCGGTTCCTTGCGGCCGCCGTCGGCGTTCGAGGCGATGGTGAGCTTGCCCTTGAACCCGGACTTCGCGAACAGTTCCTTCGCCTTCGCCGGGTCGAACTTGCAGTACTCGCCGCACACGCCCGGCCGGAAGCCCGGAATGCCCTGCGAGACATAGCCGTCCGCCGGGACGTAGGTGTCGTGCATGACCGTCTTGGTGATCTGCGCGCGGTCGATCGCCATCGAGATCGCCCGGCGCAGGTCGAGGTTGTTGTAGCCGGGCACGTAGTACGGCACCGCGATCGTGCTGATGCCGAGCAGGTGCCCGGTGACCAGGTTGTCCTTGAGATCGGTCTTGTACTTGTCCGCGGTGAGCGCGGACGGCGGCAGCGTCTCGATGAAGTCGAGTTTGTTGCTCAGCAGGTCCTGGTAGGCGGTTTCCTGGCTGGCGTAGATCTTGACGTCGAGGTCCTTGAACTTGACCTTGTCCGGGCCCGGGTAGTCCTCGAACCGGGTCAGCTTGATGTCGACGTTCGGCGTGCGGCTGACGAACTTCATCGGGCCGTTGCCGATCGGGTGCTTCGCGAAGGCGGCGGGGTCCTTGAAGAAGGAGTCCGGCAGCGGCGCGAACGCGGTGTAGCCGATCTTGGTGGTGAACACGGAGAACGGCGCGTCCAGGGTCACCTGGAACTCGTAGTCGCCCTTGACCGCCAGGCCGGACATCTTGTCCTTGGCCGGCTTCGCCGCCTTGTCGGCCGGGTGGACGTCGGAGTAGCCCGCGATGTTCTCGAAGAACGTGCTGTTGATCTGGCCGTTCGCCGAGTTGGCCCCGTAGTTCCAGGCGTCGACGAAGTTCTTCGCCTTGACCTCGGTTCCGTCGTGGAACTTCCAGCCGTGCTTGATCTTGATGTCGAAGACCTTGGAATCGGTCGTGGTGATCGACTCCGCCATCAAGTTGTACGGTTCGCCGCTGTCACCCTTGTACGCGACGAGGCCGGAGAACATCGGGTCGACGGCCTTGGAACCGCCGAGTTCGTTGGTGTTCGTGGGAATCAGCGTGTTCTGCGGTTCCGTGCCGTAGACCGTGAAGGTCCCGTTCGGATCCGCTTCTCCCGACGACCCGCTGCTGGATCCGCCGCCCCCACAGGCGGTCAGGAGCAGTGACAAGGTTGTCACGACTGCGGCCGCGCTCCAGAGCCTGGATGAACCCCGCATGTCCCCTCCGTTTCTCGCGTCCGAATAGCGAGATGGAGGCTAGCGGGATCAGCGCTTCGTAACCGGATCACCGGGTTGCACCTGAATAACGACACCGATCATCACCCGGTCAGCTCACAACTAACTGCGCTTGATGACTTTCGGTGGCTTTGGTACGAGTGCGCGCGCCTGGTGACCTCGCCGCTGCGGAGCGTTCAGGCGAGCGACAAAGCGATGCCGTCCAGGATGTCGTGCTCGCTGACCACCAGCTGGTCCGGACCACCGCGCGCGGCGAGTTCCTCGGCGAGCACCTGGACGATGACCGCGCCGCCGCCGATCACGTCGACCCGGCCGGGGTGGATCACCGGGTTTTCGGCACGGGTCGCGCGGTCGGCCGCGAGGAGCTGTCCGGCGAGCTGGTCGATCTCGCCGTGCGACAGCTTCGACAGGTGCACGCGCTCGGGGTCGTACTCGGGCAAGCCAAGCGAAACCGCTGACAACGTGGTCACGGTGCCGGCGACGCCGATCCAGGTGCGAGCCTTCGCGACGTCCACGAGATCGAATGCCTCGGCGAGGATGCCGCGGGCCAGTTCGCGGGCGGCAGCGATCTCGTCGGCGGTCGGCGGGTCGCCCTTCAGCGCGCGCTCGGTGATCCGGACGCAGCCGATGTCGACGGACTTCGCGGCGATCACCTCGGCCTCGCGGCCGTTCCAGGTGCCGAGGACGAGTTCGGTGGAGCCGCCGCCGACGTCGACGACCACGAACGGCCCGTCGTCCGGGTCCTGCTCGCCGACCGCGCCGGTGAAGGAGAGCCGGGCTTCCTCGTCGCCGCTGATCACCTCGGCCTCGACGCCGAGCGTTTCGCGGGTCATCGTGAAGAACTCGTCGCGGTTGCTCGCGTCGCGGGTCGCGGAGGTGGCGACCATGCGCACCTTCTCGACGCCCTTGCGCCGCGCGGCGACGGTGTAGTCCGCGAGCGCGGCGCGGGTGCGTTCGAGCGCTTCCGGCGCGAGCCTGCCGGTGGCGTCGACACCCTGGCCGAGCCGCACGATGCGCATCTCGCGATGCAGGTCGCGCAGGTCGACCGTGCCGTCGTGGCGCGGCGTCAACTCGGCGACGAGCAGACGGATGGAGTTGGTCCCACAGTCGATCGCAGCTACCCGAGGCATGGCTCTGACTTTACTTGGTCTCCGGCGCTTCGCGGGCGAGGCGGGCATAGGCGGGCCCTATGCCCCCTCGCCGGCATTTGGTCTTTGCCTTTCCCTCTTTTCCGGGCCTACGGTTGACGTGTTCGCCGCATTTCGCTTCGCGGCGGTTTATTCTCCTTTATCGAGAGGTTTATTGGCATGCCCGATTACGGGATAGCGGGAAAACGCGCGGTGGTCACCGGTGGTTCCCGCGGAATCGGCGCGGCAATCGTGGCGCAATTGCTTGCCGCGGGCGCGACCGTGCTCACCACCGCCCGGTCGGCCGCCCCGGTGCCCGAGGGAGCGTCCTTCGTCGAGGCCGACATCCGCACCCAAGCCGGAGCCCAGACGGTCGCCTCCGCCGCACAGGAGATCCTCGGCGGCGTCGACCTGCTGGTCCACAACGCGGGCGGCGCGCGTCCGCACCCCAGCGGCCTGGCCATCCCCGACGACGAATGGCAGGACGCGCTGTCGGTGAACCTGCTGGCCGCGGTCCGGCTGGACGCGCTGCTGGCCCCGGGCATGCGAGACCGCCGATCGGGCGCGATCGTGCACGTCTCCACCGCCGCGATCCGTCCACCGTTCCCGCCGTTCCTGCACTACGTGGCGGCGAAAACAGCACTGGAGGCGTACAGCCACGGCCTGGCCGCCGAGCTGGCCCCGTCCGGCGTCCGCGTAAACACCGTGTCCCCCGGCCGGACCGCCACTCCCGGCGGCTTGGCGACGCGAGAGCAGTGGGCGAGCCTGTCGTCCGGCTCCGCTCTTCCCGATGTCCCGCTTGGCCGCGACGGCGAGCCCGGCGACATCGCCAACGCGGTGTTGTTCCTGCTGTCCGACCAGGCGAACTGGCTGACCGGAAGCGGCCTGGCCGTCGATGGAGGCGAATACCCGCGATGAATGTTTATCAGGGCAAAACCGCAGTCATTACCGGCGGCAGCACCGGAATGGGTTTCGCCACCGCGAAATTGTTCGCCGACGGCGGAGCGCGGGTAATCATCACCGGCCGTTCCCCATCCCGGCTGGACGCGGCTTTAGCCCAGCTCGGCGACGATGCGCTAGCTATCCGAGGCGACGTGGCGTTGCTCTCCGACCTGGACGCGCTGGCCGCCCAGGTACCCGGTCCGATCGACGCCTTGTTCGTCAACGCCGGGATGGCCCGGACAGCACCGTTCGAGTCGGTCACCGAGGAGCAGTTCGACGCGGACTTCGCGGTCAACGTCAAGGGCGCGTACTTCACCGTGCAGAAGCTCGCGCCGCTGCTGCGCCCCGGAGCGGGCGTCGTGCTGACCACCTCGACCGCGAACGTCATGGGCCTGCCGGAGACCAGCGTCTACTCGGCAGGCAAGGCCGCGCTGCGTTCGATGGCCCGCACACTCGCCGCCGAACTGCTCCCGCGCGGCATCCGGGTCAACGCGATCAGCCCCGGCCCTGTCGACACCGAGATCCTCGAAGCCGGAATGCCTGCCGCGGAAGCCGCGCAGTTCAAAGCCGCGCGAGCCGCCGCCAACCCCATGAAACGGCTGGGCACTCCCGAAGAGATCGCCCGCGCCGTCGCCTTCCTGGCCTTCGACGCCACCTTCACGACCGGCATCGAACTGGTCGTCGACGGCGGCGACACGCAACTCTGAGATTTCAGGCGGCCGGAGACACCGGCTGGTACCAGGTCTCGTGCCGCAGAAACTCGAGCAACGCCATCTCCGCGGGCCCCGCCCCGGGCCGGACCGCCGCGACGACGGGCTGGGACACGACCGGAAACACCGGCCGGACGAGGTGCTCATGTCCTTCCGGCACCGCCGACGCCGGAACGAGCGTCGCTCCCAGCCCGTGCGCGGCCCACCGCACCGCCGTCGAGGTCTGCGACACCCGCGCGACCGCTGTCGGCTTCAACCCGTTGTCGCGCAACACTTCGGTCAGGAACCCGTCGAGCGCGCTGGCCGGATCGAACCTGATCCACTGCTCTTCTTCCAGCTCCCGCAACGCGATCCGGTCCTTCTTGAGCAACCGGTGTTTGGCACCGAGGACGACCACGAACTCCTCGTCGCCGAGGTGATGCCCCTCGTACAACCCTTCATCACACGCCGAGCCGAGCAACGCGAGATCCAACACCCCGCGCCGGGCAAGCTGCTCCAGCTCAGCCGGATTCGGCTCCTCGAACACGGTCACCGCCAGCTTCGGATACCTCCGTCGCAACGCAGCCAGCGCACCCGGCAACTGCCGAGTCCCCAACCCCATCTGCGCCGCGACGAGCAACTCGCCGACCAGCTCGTCCGCCCCCGCCCGCGCGGTCGCCCGCGCCCGCCGTGCTGCCCGCACCGCGACCTCAGCGTCCCGGAGAAACGCCCGCCCGACGACGGTGGGCACAAGCCCGGTGGGCGTACGGGAGAAGAGCTGCACGCCGAGTTCCCGCTCAAGCCCCCGGATCTGCTGCGAAACTGACGGCTGAGCGACGTGAAGCACTTCCGCCGCAGCGGTCACCGACCCCGCCTCGGCGACCGCCAAGGCGTATTCGAACTGACGAAGACTCATCGTCTCCCCTGCGGTGTGGCGAGGTTTGTAATGGTGTAATCAAGGTTACCTCTTGTCAGCCAGAAGCCGCGGTACTGCTCGATGAGTTGCTGCTCGACGACGAGGTGCAGGTCGAAGTCGTCGACGTCGGTGCCGAGGTCGGCGTGATCGAGGTACTGGATCCGCACGTCGGACTGCTGGACTCGGTGCTCGGCTCTCCCGTCGTACTGCCCGGAGGAGACCCGGTCGGGCTGGTTTGCGGCGGCAGCCCAGTAGGCGTCGTCGACGGACCACCCGTAGCGACCGGCGGCAACGACGACTCAGTAGTCCTCGGCCGCTCCCCCGGATTCGCGGGCGGCGCGGAACTGGCCGTCGTCGGCCCGACGGGAACCGGACTGTCCGGCACCTGCGCGACGCCCTTCCGGTAAGCCTCGGCCCAGAGAATGACCGTGGTGACGTAAGCGTCGGAGTTGTTGTAGCGGTAGATCGCAGTCCGCAACTGGTCCGGATTGGCCAGGTCGAGCCCGCCGGAGCAGAGGTAGCGTGCCGCCGCGAGCGAGGCGTCGAAGAGATTGCCCGGGTCGGCCTTGCCGTCACCGTTGCCGTCCGCCGCGTAGGACCGCCAGGTCGCCGGGATGAACTGGAACGGCCCCACCGCGCGATCCCACACCGGGTCCTGGTCGAGGACGCCGTGATCAGTGTCCGGAATCGCCGCGTACGGACCTGTGCCATTGAGCTGAGGCCCGAGAATCGGCTGGAGCGTGGTCCCAGCAGCGTCGACATATCCGCCTCGGGCGTGATTCGACTCGATTCGCCCGATGCTCGCGACGAGCGCCCAGTCGATATGACACCCCGGCTGCTCTTTCCCCAACACCTCCGCCGCATGCCGATACGCGGCAAGCGCAGTAGCCGGAATCCCGAGCGGCCCGTCCGGAAGGTCGTACGCAGGCAGCGGAACCGGTGCCGGCGCATCCGGCAACCGCCCGTCGACGGCGACGCCGCGGATGCCCGGGTCGTACCCCTGATCAGGCATAACGTCCGCCGAGTGCACCACCGGCATCCGCCCGGCCCAGCCGACGACCACGCCCGCGCCGACCGTCGCCGGAAGCACCCCCAGAACCCCGGCGAGCACCGCGACCACCGTCCGATGCCGGGAAGCCACCCGCCTCGCCCGATAACGGCCCCGTCGAGCCCGCACCCGCACCCGGCCGATCAACCGCGCCTTATCCGACGGTGGCCCGATGAGCGCTGGGGTTCTCTTGGTTTCGGCCGTTGTGGCAGCCACGCCCGCCTGCACGACGGTCTCTTCGGCGGCTACTTCGCTGCTGCTCTTGCCACCTGCACCGTCGGCAACCGCTTCACCAGCTACCTCACCGCCGCTGCTGTCGTTATCCGGATCGCCGACAACCGCTTCATCCGCTACTTCGCCGCCGTGGCCTGCGCCACCGACACCGGCGACATCCGCTACTTCACCGCCGTCGCCAGCGCCACCCACATCGGCGACAACCGCTCCACCCGCAACCTCACAGCCACTGCCTGCATCGTCTGCATCCGCTCCGCCCGCAACCTCATCCCCGCCCGCAGCGCCAGCAACTGCTTCACCCGCAACCTCGCCAGCCGACTCGCGACCAGCGGCCTCGTCACCAAGGCTGCGTCCGCCAACCGCCTCGCCACCGGCAACACCGTCGCCAACCGAGTCGGCACAAGCAGCTTCGTCTCCAGCGCCAGCACTCACCGAGTCATCGGCAACCCACTCGACCGCACCGTCCGGAACCGGCTCGACCCGACTGTCCGCAGCAGAAGACGCCTCAGCACGCACCGACCGCCGGGATCTGCGTGGCACCCGCACTTTCCGCCCCTCCCCGGCGCGCCCAGCGGTGCACCCAGGCTCGCCTGCTCGGTGTGAAGCTCCGGTGCACGCCGCGAAGCATTCCCGCCCAGGCGGACACCAGCCCCTGCTGTGCCTATCCGCGCCCGAGACCGGAGCGTTACCCGGCGCAGTCGCCCGTCGGCCAGCCCTGTTCGCGGACCCAGGCGAGGGTCTCGTCACCGAACGGGTTCACCCCTGGTCCGGCCGCGAGCGTGTGCGCGAGATGGACGTGCAGGCATTTCACCCGCCCGGGCATCCCGCCCGCGGTCACCTGTGTGCCGAGCGACTCGATGGCATCCCGCTCAGCGAGGTACGTCTCGTGCGTGCGCTGGTAGGTCGCCGCGAGTTCCGGGTCGGTGGTGAGCCGTTCGGTCATCTCCCTCATCACGCCGGACGCTTCCAGCGTGCCCACCATCGACGTCAACCGAGGGCAGGTCAAGTAATACAACGTCGGGAACGGCGTTCCGTTCTCCAACCGCGGACTGGTCTGGACCACCGAGGGATGCCCGCTGGGACACCGCGCGGCCACCGCCCGCAAGGCCCGTGGCGGACGTCCAAGCTGCTGCGCGATGACCTCCCGGTCGACATCGGTGACGGGCTCGAATCGGGGTGTCTCCGTGCTGCTGTTCACGCTCTCCAGGCTAATGCCGCCACCCGCCGGCCCCCTCGCGACCTCCGCCGAAACGGCCGAGTTGTCCACAACCGGCACACCGTGTGGACAACTCGCCCCATCCGCCTCCGCCGCCCTTCCGATGTGGTTAGCGTGGAAGGCAGTCGAAGCTTCGCCACCAAATCAAGCCACCGGGAAGGAAGGTCAACGAAGAACTCTGATCGAGGGATCTGAATTCCAAGCACCGCGCAGATCTGTGACCGTCCGGCTCAGTGACCGTCCGGCCCCGGGAACTACCGAAGCCAGCAACCGAAAGGAGCGTGCCCAAGGACCCGACCGCGCTCAGCATCGAGCGCCAACCGGCTGCCCGCTGGGCGGGGGAAACCTCCGGCCGAGACGTCACCCAGCCAACAATCCGGTCGTGCCAGCCCCTTGACCAGCCAGCGATCTCGGCGGCAACCCGCCCGCCCGGAACCGCACCCGGCGAGCCATCCGGTCCAGCAAGCTCAGCCAGCCGAGTGTCCAGCCTGACCCAGCCAACAGCACGCTCCGCGTGCGAGACTCCCGCCAAACCAGAAGACCGCCAGCCAGCGCGGCTTCGCCCGGCCAGCGCCCCTACCCAGCCGTCAACCCCGCCAGGCCAGTGCAACCCCGCCAGGCCAGAGCAACCCCGCCAGGCCAGTGCAACCCCGCCAGGCCAGAGCAACCCCGCCNCAACCCCGCCAGGCCAGTGCAACCCCGCCAGGCCAGAGCAACCCCGCCAGGCCAGAGCAACCCCGCTCGGCCAGAGCAACCCCGCCCAACCCAGGAACTTCAGCCCCCGGAAACCTGCGCCCACAGGTTCTCGTACCAAGGCGCCTGCGGAGCAGGCTGCTGCCCAGGCTGGGCAGCTGCCGGCGAACCGGGCTGGCCCTCCGGCAGCTGGACCATCCACGGGGTCTCGCCTGGTTTCACGTACCGGAGCCTGCGGCGGGCTTCCGCCTCGATCTGGGCCGGGTCGCTCAGCTGGGCTTTGCGGTCGCGCAGCTGGGCGACCTCGTGCTGAAGCTGGGCGAGCTGCGCTTCCTGGTCCCGGACCTCGGAGCGCTGGGAAAGATAGGTGCGCAACGGGACCGCGACGGTGAACGCCAGTGCGCACACCACGATCGCCACCACGGCGGCGCGCCGGGTGGTCGACATGCCGAGCACTTTGGCCGCACCGGAGGCGCGTTTCGCCGCGAGGCCGCGGCGCAGCCGGGCCCTCGTCGTCTCCGTCGTGCCCGCGCCGGTGCGGCGCCGGGCCGACGCGGGACGGCGGGCCCTGCTGGACCCGCTTCCCGCTGCCCGGCCGCCGCGGCGGCTGCGCGCCCTCCCCCGGTCGGCCATGTGCCCCTCAGGCCTCCGAGCTGAACCGCGGGAAGGCGAGGTCGCCGGCGTAGCGCGCGGCGTCCGCGAGGGTTTCCTCGATGCGCAGAAGCTGGTTGTACTTCGCGATCCGCTCGCCGCGGGCCGGGGCGCCGGTCTTGATCTGGCCGACGCCGGTGGCGACCGCGAGGTCGGCGATGAAGGTGTCCTCGGTCTCGCCGGACCGGTGGCTCATCATCGACTTGTAGCCGTACGACGTGGCCAGCGACACCGCGTCCAGCGTCTCCGACAGCGTGCCGATCTGGTTGACCTTCACCAGCAGCGCGTTCGCCGCGCGGCGGGTGATGCCCTCTTCGAGCCGGTCCGGGTTGGTGACGAACAGGTCGTCGCCGACGAGCTGGACCTTGTCGCCGATCTCGGAGGTCAGCTGGACCCAGCCGTCCCAGTCGTCTTCGCTCAGCGGGTCCTCGATGGAGACCAGCGGATAGTCGCGCAGCAGTTCGCCGTAGTACGCGGACATCTGCTCCGCGCTGCGCTTCGAACCCTCGAAGGTGTAGGCGCCGTCGGAGTAGAACTCGGTCGCGGCGACGTCCAGCGCGAGGGCGACGTCACGGCCCGGCACGTAGCCGGCCTTCTCGATCGCGGCGAGGATCAGGTCGAGCGCCTCGCGGTTATTGGCGAGGCTCGGCGCGAAACCGCCCTCGTCGCCGAGGCCGGTGGCCAGGCCGCGGCCCTTCAGCACGGACTTCAGCGCGTGATACACCTCGGTGCCCCAGCGCAGCGCCTCGCGGAACGACTCCGCGCCGATCGGCGCGATCATGAATTCCTGGATGTCGACGTCGGTGTCGGCGTGCGCACCGCCGTTGAGGATGTTCAGCATCGGGACCGGCAGCACGTGCGCGTTCGGCCCGCCCAGGTAGCGGAACAGCTCCAGCTCGGACGATTCCGAGGCGGCCTTCGCGACGGCGAGCGAAACGCCGAGGATCGCGTTCGCGCCCAGCCGGGACTTCGCGGGCGTGCCGTCGAGGTCCACCAGCTTCTGGTCGACGATCCGCTGGTCGACCGCGTCGACGCCGACCAGGTCCGGGCCGATCTCGTCGAGCACCGCGGCGACCGCGCGCTCCACGCCCTTGCCGTTGTAGCGGCCGGTGTCCCCGTCGCGCAGCTCGACCGCTTCGTGCTCGCCGGTCGATGCCCCGGACGGCACCGCCGCACGGGCCAGGGTGCCGTCGTCGAGCGCCACCTCCACCTCGACGGTCGGGTTCCCGCGCGAATCGAGAATCTCGCGCGCGCCTACCTGCTCGATGAGAGCCACGCTCTGCTCCTTGGTGGGTCGTGCCTGCGGTGACGCCGCCCAGAGTAACCGCCCAGCGGGTTCACCCGTTGGAGGCCAGGCCGGTGCGGGGCCGTTCCGCTGCGTGTTCTCCAGCTCAGCCGGGCACTTCGCCGGCCTCCTCGGCGTTCGGGTCCTCCGGACGGACTTCGCGCCACCCCGACGGCAGCTCGACCTGGTCGGTCACCTGCTGCCAGAACGTCCAGCTGTTGCCGCCGGGATCGG
This sequence comes from Amycolatopsis sp. M39, assembly GCF_001651785.1. Taxonomy (NCBI): domain Bacteria; kingdom Bacillati; phylum Actinomycetota; class Actinomycetes; order Pseudonocardiales; family Pseudonocardiaceae; genus Amycolatopsis; species Amycolatopsis sp. M39. The sequence continues at coordinate 286,504 of NZ_LWSF01000001.1, read as the reverse complement.
CCACGGTGAAGATCCGCGCACCGTAAGGCTGGTCCTGCGGCGGTTCCGGCGCGGCGTCCTCGCCGAGCGCCGCGGACACGCGCTCGTGCTGTGCGTCGACGTCGGTCACGTACACGACGTTCAACTGCCCGACCGGCCCTTCTACCCCCTTGGCCTCCCAGTATTCGGGACCGACCCCGGCCAGCTGCAGGCGAGCGTCTCCCGCGCGGAGCGTCGCTTGGAAAACCTCGCCGGACCCATCCTCGAAGCGGACTTCCTCAGTGAAGCCGAACACCCTGGTCAGCCACGCGAGCGCGGCGGTCGCATCGCTGTAGTAGAGGTACGGCGCCAGTCCCACGTAATCGGGTTCCTGATCGCTGCTCATGGCGGAACAGTCCATCACGACTCGTCTGACGGTCGTGCAACGCCCTCCGCGCCGGTATCGTGAGGCGACCATGACGGACGCCGCAGCAGCCCCCGAACCCGACGGCGAATCGCGCTTCCGCAGGTTCCGCAACGCCGAGCATCTGGTCGCGCGGCGACGCCCGCTCGACGCGCTCAAAGAGCTGGAACCCCTGCTCGCCGACGAGCAGGACAAGCCGAGCGTGCAACTGCTCGCCGGGCGCGCGTACTTCCACTCTGCCCAGCTGCGCCGTGCCGAACGCGCGTTCACCCGCGTCCTGGAACTGGACCCGACCGATCACTACGCCCGGTTCGTGCTCGGCCGCACCCTCCAGCGCCTCGGCCGTTTGGCCGAGGCGCTCGCACAACTGCGGATGGCCTCGGCGATGAACCCGGTGCCGGAGTATCTCGAAGCGATCAGCGAGGTCAGGGCGAGGATCACGCTGAGCGACCGCTGAGCCCGCATGTCCTGAACGTGCACCCGCGGAGGCACTCGCGTGCAACCGCCGGATCCTGCACGGCCCCGGCGCGTCTTCTGAAGTGAACAGGGCAGCGGGGAAGCCTGGCCATCCGGCGACCCGGCTCGGCCAGTCGGCCGATCCGGGCAGAGCGGGCGAAGCGCGATCCTTGGTGTCATCACAGAGAGCGATTAGAGGAGGCCGACATGACCGCGCTGACCGTGATCGGAGCGACCGCCGGGCTGCTCGTGCTGGTGCTGATGGCGCTGGCGCCTGCGCTCGTGGAACTGAACGAACGCCACCCGGTCCAGCCGCGCAAGCAGCCCGTGCGCGCCGAGACTCTGCCGCAGAAGCCGGTGCGGGTGAGCGCCGCTCTGCCGACCCACTGACTGCCGATCGCGCCGAGCGGGCCGGGGTTTCGGCCGATTACCGCGCCTGGACCACGATGAAGAACCATCCGCGGCGCGACCGGATCTGAGGCAAGCGGCAGCCACTAGCCGAAGCGGGCAGGACCCGACCGCCGGGCCGGTCAGCACGGGTCGCGGCGCTCAGCTTCCAGCCAAGCCACGGTCAAGCTGCTGGCTGCCGAAGCGAAGGCCAACCACGACAGCCGGGCTGCCCCCAGCGAACCGAGGCAAGCTCGCCGAGCCGCTACCGATCCACCCAGCTCAGGCCGCAGCACAGGAATCGGCCATGGCGAAGTCCGCCGAATTACCGCTGATCCGCCCAACCGGCTCAGGGCCCCACCCTCACCCCAGCACAGAAACCGGCCGCTGTGAGGTCCGCCGAATTGCCGCTGATCTCCCGACCAGCTCGGGGCCCCACCCCTCACCGCAGCACAGAAACCGGCCGCTGTGAGGTCCGCCGAACCGCCACCGACCCACCCAACCAGCTCAAGGCCCCACCCTCACCCCGCATGGGAATCGGCTGCGGCGAACAGAGCCGCCATCGGCCCAGCCAGTCGGCTCAAGGCTCCACGCTCGCCGCCGCATAGGTGTCCGCGGCGGTGAAGACGTCCTGCGCGTAGTTGACCGCCGGGTGGTAGAACAGCATCGCTTTCCACCAGCCCGCCGGAGCGCCGAGGTCGTCGTCGCCGGAGCAGAGGTAGCGGGCGGCCGTGAACGCCGCGTCGTCGAGGTTGCGGGGATCCGCGGCTTTGCCGTCGCCGTTCGCTCGCTGGGCGTGTTTGTGCCAGGCGGCAGGCATGATCCGCAGCGGGCCGACCCGGTGGTCGGCCGTGCGGTCGCCGTCGAGTTTTCCGGCGTCGGTGTCCGGGCCTTCCGCTGGACCGGGGTTCACCGGCAAAGTGCCGTCCGGGCCGGGTTGTTCGGTTCCGAAGGCCAGGTTCCCGATCGCCGCGAGCGTCGCCCACGACAGGTGGCACGACGGTTTCTGCCGCTGCATCCACATTTCCGCTCGTCCGTACGCGGCGAGCACTCGTGCGTCCAGGCGCGTCTTTCCGGCGACCCGGGTCGCCCACGCGTCCAGTTCCGCTTGGTCGGACACGAGCGGGCGGTCCGGCGGCGCGGCCAGCCCGACGCGCGGGGCTTCGGAGCCGGGTTGCGGGCGCGGTTCCGCCTTGGTCGGCGCCGGCGGCGGAGCGGCCGCGGCGGGAGCGGCGGGCGGGTTCGGATTCTGGATCCCGATGGTCACCACCAGCACGACCCCGGTCAGCACCAGACCCAGCGCGAACGCGATACGGCTCGGGTAGCGGCGCGGCGGAACCGCCGGAGACGGCGCACTAGTCGGCTGAGTGGTATCGGCCACTCGGACAGGTTACTGATGAACCCGCCGGGGGGACGCTGGACTGGGCGAATGGCAAGCGGATGGTTAACTCCCCGACCGAGACGCCCAGGTCACACAATTCGTTACGCGACCCGTCGGCGAGGCCCTGACCTGCGGTTACCCTAACCTAACCGCCAACGGAACGTCGTTTTGCGCATTTTGCCGGGCCCGGGCAGCGAACCTTCCTCTGGACTTACAGGCAAGCCTTACCTAAAAACATCAGGTCAGGTAGTCGAAGGAGGACTGAACAGTGGTGTTTTCGAGCGCGCTCATCGGGCTGCGCGAAGGCCTCGAAGCCGCTCTCGTGGTGAGCATCCTGGTCGCCTTCCTGGTCAAAACCGACCGGCGGCACGCGCTGCGGTTCGTGTGGCCCGGCGTCGGCGCGGCTGTGCTGCTTTCGGTCGCGGTCGGCGCGATCCTCACCTACAGCACCGCGCAGCTGAGTTTCGAGCATCAGGAACTGCTCGGCGGAAGTCTTTCCATTGTCGCGGTCGTCTTCGTCACCGCGATGATCTTCTGGATGCGCAAGGCTTCCCGGCACATCGCCGCCGAGTTGCGCGGCAAGATGGAGGACGCGCTCAAGGTCGGTCCGGCGGCGGTGCTGCTGCTGTCGTTCCTGGCGGTGGGCCGCGAAGGGCTCGAAACCGCCGTGTTCTTCTACTCGGCCGTGCAGACCGCGCAGTCCGACACCCTGCAGCCGCTGATCGGGTTCGTGATCGGGATCGCCGCCGCGATCGTGCTCGCTTACCTGCTCTACCGCGGCGCGGTGCGGTTCAACCTGGCGAAGTTCTTCACGATCACCGGCGTGCTGCTGGTGTTCGTCGCCGCCGGCGTCCTCGGCTACGGACTGCACGACCTCCAGGAAGCCGGATTCATCCCCGGGCTGACCACGCTCGCCTTCGACGCGTCGAGCACGCTGCCGGAAACCTCCTGGTACGGAGCGCTGCTCAAGGGGATCTTCAACTATTCGCAGCAAACCACCGTGCTGCAAGCGATCGCGTGGGTCGCCTACGTGGCGATCGTGCTGCCGCTGTTTCTCAAGCCCGCCCGCAAGAACAAGACCGAGACGGCTCCAGCCGCCCCGGCCGCCGCCAAGGAGTGACCGTGTCCCAGTTCCGCAAAACCTCGACGGCTGTGCTCGCCGGCCTCGGTGCTCTCGCCGCGCTGACCGCCTGCGACAGCACGAACTCCGCGTCCGGCACTTCCGGCGCGACCTCAGGCGGGCCGATCAAGGTCGAGGCGTCCGACACCGCCTGCTCGGTGTCGGCGACGACCGCGGCGGCAGGCAACTTGACCTTCGAGATCACCAACAAGGGCAGCAAAGTCACCGAGTTCTACCTCTACGCCGAGGGCGACCGGATCATGGGCGAGGTCGAGAACATCGCGCCGGGGCTGAACCGGAGGCTCATCGTCGAGGTCCCGGACGCGGGCAAGTACCAGACCGCGTGCAAACCGGGCATGGTCGGCAACGGCATCCGCGGCGGCTTCACCGTCACCGGCGGCGCGCAGAGCCAGAACAACGCCAATGCGCAGAAAGCCGCCGCCACCAAGAGTTACGCGACCTACGTCGAGAACAACAGCTCGGCGCTGGAGACCGAGACCGCGAAGTTCGTGGCCGCGGTCAAGGCGGGGAAGGTCGACGAGGCTAAGGCCGAGTACGCGCGCACCCGCGTGTTCTACGAACGGATCGAGCCGGTCGCGGAGAAGTTCGGGGATCTCGACCCGGCCATCGACGCGCGCGAGGCCGATCTCGAACCCGGTCAGCAGTTCACCGGGTTCCACCGGCTGGAGAAGGACCTGTGGAACACCGGGCTGAAGCCGGACAGCCCGCAGATCGCGGACAAGCTGCTCGCTGACGTGAAGTCGCTCGTCGCCAAGACGAAGACGCTGCAGCTGAGCGCACTGGACCTGGCCAACGGCGCGAAGAGCTTGCTCGACGAGGTCGCCACCGGCAAGATCACCGGCGAGGAGGAGGCCTTCTCGCACACCGACCTGTGGGACTTCCAGTCCAACCTCGACGGTTCCAAGGGCGCGATCGCCGCGCTGCGGCCGGTCATCCAGGAGCGCGACGCCGCTCTGGTGTCCACTTTGGACAAGGAGTTCGCGAACGTGCAGGGGCTGCTGGACAAGACCCGCTCCGGAGACGGTTTCAAGTACTACAACGAGCTCTCCCAGGACCAGATCAAGGCGTTCGCCTCGGCAGTCGACGCGCTGAGCGAGCCGCTCAGCAAGGTCGCGGAGGTCGTGTCGAAGTGACCGAGGAGGGAACGCAGGTTTCCCGCCGGAAGCTGTTCGGGCTGGCCGGCGCGGGGGTCGCGCTGGCGGGCGCGGGCGCGGCGGCCGGGGTCGGCATCGACCGGCTCGGCGGCAGTACCCCCGCATCGGCCGCGGTGTCCACTGTGGACTTTCATGGCGAGCACCAGGCCGGGATCGACACGCCGACGCAGCAGAACCTGCACTTCGCCGCGCTCGACGTGACCACCAAGGACGCCAAGAAGCTCCGCGAACTGCTGCGCACCTGGACGGCCGCGGCGCGGCGGATGACCGCGGGCCAGGACGTCGGACCGAACGGTGCGCTCGGCGGGTCCGCGCAGGCCCCGCCGGACGACACTGGCGAGGCGCTCGACCTGCCCGCATCCGACCTGACGCTGACGATCGGCTTCGGCCCCTCGCTCTTCGACGACCGGTTCGGCCTCGCCGCGAAACGTCCGCCGCAGCTGATCGATCTGCCCGCGTTCCCGAAGGACAAACTCGACCCGGCCCGCAGCGGCGGCGACCTGTGCATCCAAGCCTGCGCGAACGATCCGCAGGTGGCGGTGCACGCGGTGCGCAACCTGGTGCGGCTCGGCTTCGGCGTCACCGAGGTGCGCTGGTCGCAGCTCGGGTTCGGCCGCAGCTCGTCGACCTCGCGCTCGCAGCAGACGCCGCGCAACCTGTTCGGTTTCAAGGACGGCACCAACAACATCAAGGCCGAGGACACCGACGTGCTCCGCGACCAGGTGTGGGCGCAGGCAGGCGACGGGCAAGCATGGATGGCGGGCGGCACGTACCTGGTCGCCCGCCGGATCCGGATGCACATCGAGACCTGGGACCGCGAAACGCTCGCCGGGCAGGAGCAGATTGTCGGGCGCACCAAGGGAACCGGTGCCCCGCTCGGGCAGACCGGCGAGTTCGACCCGGTCGATCTGCAGGTCGGCGGCGCGGGCGGGACGCCGCTGATCGCCGAGGACGCGCACATCCGGCTGGCCTCGCGCCAGACGCGCAAGGGCGTGCAGATCCTGCGCCGCGGCTACAACTTCGTCGACGGCTCCGACGGAGTCGGGCACCTGGAGGCGGGGCTGTTCTTCCTGGCGTTCAACCGGGACACCCGCACGCAGTACGTCCCGATGCAGCAGGTGCTGTCGTCGAAAGACGCGATGATGGAGTACCTGCAGCACACCGGTTCCGCGCACTTCGCGATTCCGCCGGGCCTCACCCCGACCAGCGACTGGGGTGCCGGGCTCTTCGCCTGACCAGTACAAACCTCCCCGCCCCGCCACTGCGTGGGACCGGTTGCCGGTGCCCTCCGGGCAGGCGACGGTGACCGCGTTCATCCGCGCGAGGTGAGGAGTTCGGTCGTGGTCGCTGTGGCACAGCCGCGGTTCGGGGTGTGGGCGGTCGTCTACGGGTCGTGGGGCCCGTTCGATCATCCCGCCGATCCGGTCGACGCCAGCTGGGAGCGCAACCGGCGGTTGATCGTCGAGGCGGATCGGCTCGGCTTCGATTCGACGCTCATCGCGCAGCACGTGGTGAACCCGTTCGGCGACGAACTGGACCAGCTGGAGACGTGGACGTCCGCCGCCGCGCTCGCCGCGCTCACCGAGCGGATCGAGATCATCGCGGCGATCAAGCCGTATCTCGTGCACCCGGTGGTGCTGGCGAAACAGGCGCTGCAGATCCAGGAGATCAGCGGCGGCCGGTTCGGGCTGAACCTGGTCAACGCCTGGTACAAGCCGGAGCTGGCGCGGGCGGGCGTTCCGTTCGCCGAGCACGACGAACGGTACGAGTACGGCCGCGAATGGATCAGCGTCGTGCGCGGGCTGCTGGCCGGTGAGCGGGTTTCGTTCGAGGGCAAGCATTTCCAGGTTGACGGGTACCAGCTGCGGCCCGCTGCTTCGTCGCCGACCGTGTACGTCGGCGGCGAGTCGGACCCGGCGCGAGCGCTGGTCGCGGACAAGGCCGACGTGTGGTTCATCAACGGGCAGCCGAAGGAGAACGTCGCCAAACTGATCGCGGACGTCGCCGCCCGCCCGCGCGCCGGCGCTCCGGTCCGATTTGGACTGTCCGCGTTCGTGGTGGCCCGCGAAACCGACGTCGAAGCGGAAGCGGAGCTGGCGGCGTTGTGGGACCTGGCCGAGGCGGGCAAGGCGCGGTGGGAGGCGCTGGTCGCGGACGCCGATCCGAAGGCGGTGATGTTCCAGACGTTCGCCAAGTACCCGCACATCGGCACGAACGGCGGTACCGCGGCCGGCCTGGTCGGCAGCTACGACACCGTCGCCCAGCGGATCCGCGAGTGGACTGACCTGGGAATCGAGACGTTTATGCTGCAATTCCAGCCCTTCGAAGCGGAGATGCGGCGGTTCGCCGAGCACGTGCTCCCCCGCGTGCGCTTGACTTCAAGCAAACTTGAACTTGCACAGTAGGTGCATGTTCACCGAAGCGGAACTCACCTACCTGGCCACCCAGCCGCTCGCCCGGATCGCCACCCAGCAGCCGAATGGAACTCTGCAGGTCAGCCCGGTCGCGTTCGCCTGGAACGCGGAGACGCGGACGATCGACGTGACCGGGTACAACCTGACGAAAAGCCGGAAATACCGCAACGTCGAGGCCAACGGCCAGGTCGCCATCGTGATCGACGACCAGCCCTCGACGAGCCCCATGCGCATCCGCTGCTTGGAGATCCGCGGCCGGGCGGAAGCCGTGCCGGACGCCTTCGCATCGGACGGTCACCTCGACGGAGCCGTCATCCGCATTCACCCGCAGCGCATCATCAGCCTCGGCATCGACGATCCCGACCGCGAACCCCTGGAGGTGAAGCCGAACAACCGGAACGTCTGAAGCCGCGCCGGTCCGCAGTCCCGCCCCTGCCTGGGGGAGGGGCGGGACTGCGCCTGGATTGCCGGTCCGCTGGTTCATCTGCGAGCGCCCGCCACCGTGTACACCGCCGTTCCCGCTGCGAACAGCAGCCCGGCCGTCCACCACGCCGCGGCGGAGTCCGCCGTCGCCATCGGCCAAGCCACGACGGCGTAGACCTGACCGACGGCGCTCGGGACGAACATCGCCGTCATCGCCCAGCCCAAGGGCAGCGTCCAGCCGAACTGGCCGCCGAACAGCGCGGCCGCCAGCCCGGTCAGGCCGATGAGCCCGGCCGCGTTGCGGAGGATCCAGCCGGATTCGATCGGACGGTCGACAAAACCTTGTATCGCCAGCATTGCTCCGCCAGCCACCACCCCGATCAGCAGCAGGTGCACGAGCCGCCGGGGCGGCCAGCGGAAGGAGGCCGTGCGGTCCAGATCGATGTCCTGACCGCTGAGGCCCACGCCTGCCACCGCGACCGCAGCACCGAGGGTCAATGTCGCGAAGAGCGTCGTCCAGTTGTCTCCCAGCAGCGGCGGGAGAACGACGGCACAGAGCAACACCGCCGCCAGCGACACCGCGAGGTGGCGCGAACGCGCGTACAGCGCTGTCCACCGCATCAGCGCGCACCTTCCATGAGGACTTTCAGCGGGTCACCAGTGCAGCTCAGCTCCAACTGCCGCGCCGCGGCCATGCGTGCGGTCTGCTCCGCCTCCGGCACCGCTTTGAGGGCCGCCCACGCTGGCCCCGTCCAGGTCCGAAGCTCGGCGTGCGAAGGCGGAGAGTACGAGCCGACCAGCCACTGCGCCATTACCCAGCGCGCGGCGTCCTCCCGGTCGTTTCGCTCACCTCCGTAGGACGCCGCGTGACATTGCGTTGTCCCGGCGCCGCCAAGGAGCGCCATGGTGAGGCTGGGGCCGCTTTTGTCGTAGAACACATAATTGTCCTTCTGCACCAGCACCCGGGACGGATCTCGCGGGCCTGTTTTGTTGTCCCGGTACGGCTCTGTCGATTCTTCTACCCGAGTCGCATGTTGCGGCAGCTTCTCAAGCCGCTGCAGGACTTCCTTTCCTGGACCGGCCACAGTGGACAACCAATCCTCGTGCAATCGCGTCACACACACCGGACCGTCGCAGACAAGAGCGGCTGCCGTTGTGTCCGGAGCGAAGTTGTCCTGCGGTGAGGATGGGAAGAGCGGCAACGCCGCGGCCAATCCGGCTGCCACCGGGAGCAGTGCGAGCGCCCTGGTCCGCGCTGAACTGGCCAGCAGCAGCACGACTCCGGCCGCGGTGAGCCCGAGCAACCAGCTCAGCTGCCCGATCTCGACCGCGGGCTTGGGCAGGTCGAACGGACCGTGCGGCTCCACTTGCCCGATCCCCAGCAGCGCCACCGCGTTCGGTGCCGCTCCGTTCACCCCCCACACTTGCGCGAAGAGCCCACCTGCCAGCGTGAGCACGGCCAGCGCCGGCGCGGTGATCGGATACGGCAGAAGCCGTCCGACGCCGAGCCCGACCGCGACGCCGGCGAGCACGGACAGCACGCCGAGCACCAACTGCATCACCCACGCCGTGGTGAACAATCCGCCGTTCGCCACAACCTGCCCGGCCCCGGCGGCGACGAGCACCAGATAACCCACCACTGCGGCGAGCCCGAGGGCGAGGCCAAGCGTCCCGGCTCGTTGCCCGGCGGGCCGGGGCGTGGAGCCGAACAGCTCGCCGACTCCCGCGCGGGCGTCCCGCATGCCCTGGATCGCCGCGGCTCCGACGATGATCGGCCACATCAGCACCAGCAGGTAGCGCGGCCACCGCACCGCGGTCAGCCAGGTCTCGTTCCAGGCCGCGGAGCCGTGGCTCCACGGCCCACGCGAGAACAGCAGCAGGCCCAGGCTCACTACGAGCATCGCGACCGGTGCCCAGGGAGCGATGGTGCGCCGGAGTTCGACCCGGAACACGCTCATCACCAGGACCCCTTTCCCTGTGCGTGGCCGAGCAGCGCCGAATAGCCGCGCTCGATCGGGCTGTCGCCGACGTCCGCCTCGTTCCCCGCCGCGGCCAGATCGGCTGGGGTGCCTTGGAAAACCAGCTTCCCGTCGGCGAACAGGACGACGTCCGAGCACGCCGCGGCGACATCTTCGACCAGGTGAGTGGACACGACGACGCACGCGTCCCGGCCGATTTCCTGCAGCAGCTCGCGGAAACGCAGCCGCTGCGCCGGATCGAGTCCGGCAGTGGGTTCGTCGAGCAGCAGGAGCACCGGATCGTTCACGATCGCCTGCGCGATGCCGACCCGGCGGACCATGCCGCCGGACAGTGTCTTCATTTTGTCCTCGGCGCGTTCGGCGAGACCGACCCGCTCGATCGCGCGCTGCACCGCGCCCGGCACCTCGCGCTTGGGCATTTCCTTGAGCCACGCCATGTATTCGACGAACTCGCGGACGGTGAACCGCTTGTAGTACCCGAAGGTCTGCGGCAGATATCCGATCCGGCGGCGCAGGCCGCGCTGGTCGAAGTGCCCCCCGACAGGCTCTCCGAGCAGCGTCAACCTGCCTTCCGTCGGCCGCAGCACCGTGGCCACGGTGCGAATCAAGGTGGTCTTGCCCGCGCCGTTCGGCCCGAGCAGCCCGTGCACGCCTGTGCCGAGCGCGAGGTCGAGGCCGTCGACCGCCATCTTCTTGCGGCTGACCCGCACTTTCAGTCCCTGTGCCTGGATCTCCCAGGCGTAGGTCGCCGGAGCGACCTCGGCGGCTTCCACAGCTCGCATCGGTGTCCCCTCTCGTTTCCGTCAGTGATGCGCAGCAAGCTGCGTAAAGGTGTTCCGGCGAAGCACTACGAACACGGTCGCGACGACGGCGGCCGCCAGCCAGCCCGGCCAGGCGACGTTCTCCAGCAGGACCGAGCCCCCGAACGCGACACTCGGCACCACCAGCGCGCCGAGCCACAGCCCGACCAGGATCGAGGCCGCCCAGGCGACGCCGATGAACGTGCCGAGCGCGAGGGTCCCTGTGGTGAACGCGAGGCACGGCAGTAGCCCGAATCCCATCCGCGCGCCGACCAGCCAGCCGGCGGCCAACAGCACCGCCAGCACCGGTAGGACTACCGCCGTGGTCCGGCGCAGGATCAACTCCAGCCCGGCACGTGGGGTGGCCGCGGTGAGTTCGTACGAGGGATCGAGCCCGCGGGACCACGCCGCCGCCACCCCGAAGACCGGCAGTACGGGGGAAAGCAGCTGCACGAACGACAGCCCCTCGTGCAGTGACCGGTCGAGGTAGACCGACAGCGCGCCGACCACGAGGACCATCAACAGCCACGGCACCATTACCGGGGTCGCCCAGCAATGCAGCCACGCCGCGGCCCGGCGCGGCATCGGCTGCGGCGCTTGGGCGAGATCCGGCTCCAGCCCGGCCCACACGGTGTCGAGCAGACCGGCCACCTCGGCGGTGGACGAGCCGGCGAGCCGAGCCCGGCACTGCGCGCACTTCTCCAGGTGCCCTTCGATCGCCCATGCCTCGTCCCCCGGCAGTTCGCGACCGGCGACGTAGCCGGCGAGCATCCGGTCGGATACGTGGTTCATGGCTTGACCTCCTTCAGACAGTCCTGGTTTCACGACAACGCCTCCCGCATCGCGATCCGGGCGCGCCGGGCCCGGGTTTTGACCGTGCCTTCGGGCAGGCCGAGCAGGATCGCGGTCTCCCGTACCGACAATCCGTCGAGCGCCATGGCTTGCAGGACCTCGCGCAGCTCCGGCGCGAGACTGCGCAAGGCGTCGCCCACCGAATCGCCGACCGTGCCCGCCAGCGCCTCCTCTTCGGCGGCGGGCGCGGACAGCGACTCGTGCACTCCGGGCGGCGGATGCGCGTGATGCGCCCGCCGCCGGTACGCGTCGATGAGCCGCCGCACCGCGATCGTCCACACCCAGCCCACGGCGGAGCCGCCGGCGACGACGCCCGCGAACGAGCCCGCGGCGCGCCACACGGCGAGGTAGGTCTCCTGCATCACCTCCGCGATGATCTGGTCATCGGAGCAGCGGTGCCGCAGGCGTATCGCGAGCCACGGCGACGTGCGGCGGTAAAGCTCTTCGAACGCCGCACGATCACCGCGGGCGGTGCGCCGGAGGAGGTGCTCCTCGTCCGGCTCCCTGGGTGGCTTGTGCTTCACACCCGGCAAGACGCCACCTCCGCGCTTACGGTTCTCTGAGACGAGTGATCTGAGTCACATTTGAGTTAGGGCTGGCGGACGCCATCGTGCCCGGGGATAGCGGCGGCATGGGTGGGACGGGGTGGGTCTCCGTCGTTCGGGTGAGGGTCGTCCAGGTGGAGGGCGCGCGGGAGGCTGGTCAGGGAGCGACGGCGGGAGTGGAAGCCCGGTAGGCACAAGAGCGCAGGCAAGCACAGGTGCGCGGGATACGGGCGAGCAGCGAGAGTGCGGGGCTGAGCGGCTGGCAGGTGCGTGGCTGGGTTCTCGTGAGTGGTTGGCGCCGGTTAGAACTGGCGCCAACCCAGCCACCCCACAGAAGAGCAGCAGCCGGCACGGCACGGCACGGCACGGCACGGCACGGCACGGCACGGCACGG
>NZ_LWSF01000001.1:242895-274136 GCF_001651785.1 Amycolatopsis sp. M39 | reverse complement strand
CACGGCACGGCACGGCACGGCACGGCACGGCACGGCACGGCACGGCACGGGCGACGATCGCATCAGGCAGCGAGGAAAGCAAGCCTCGCACCAGATCCCCAGGCGAAAAGATCCCGCCAGCCGCCCATCACGCCCTCGCCGCGGGAACCCGAGCAGCGCAGCGAAACCGGCTCAGGCCGAGGGCCAGAACTTCCGCCAGCCTTCAGCTTCCAGCGTCGCCGGTTCGACCCCGGCCCGCCGAGCGGACGTCTCCGCGGCGCGGATGTCGCGGGCGAACTGCTTCGCCACCGCCCTCAGTTCGCCTTCGGGATCCAACCCGCCCCGGCGGGCGGTGGCCGCCGTTCGGAAGAGCTGGGCGGGGGCCGAGGAGTCCTGCGGGAACAGGTCCAGCGGGATCCCGGCCCGGCCGCTGCGCTGGCCCAGTTTTCCGGCCAGTGCGACCGCGGGCTGGCCAAGCGCGACGCCGTCCACAATGGACTTGCGTTGCTTCTCGGCCTGCTTCAGCTCTTCCCACTTCAGTTCCTGGTGCTCGGCCGAGGCGATCCGGGCCGCGTCGGCGAAGACGTTGGGGTGGCGGCCTACCAGTTTGTCCACCAGGTCGCTGGCTACGTCGTCGATGGTGAAGGGCGCACGGCCGTGTTCGGCGGCTACGCGGGCGTGGAACAAGACCTGAAGGAGGACATCGCCCAGTTCCTCGCGCAAGGCCGCGCGGTCGTTGTCCTCGATGGCTTCCAGCAGTTCGTACGTTTCCTCGACCAGGTACTGCCGCAGGGATTCGTGCGTCTGCCGGGCGTCCCACGGGCAGCCGCCCGGCGAGCGCAGGCGGTCCATGACCTCGACCGCTTCGACGAGCGGGGGTACAGGGGTTTCGATCAACCGCGCACCGGCGGCGAGCATGGCGGCCGCAGTCGGTTCGGTGCGGGAAGCGGCGAGCAGCACGATGTCCGCGAAGGACTCGCCTGCCGGTGGGACACCGAACTGCGCGGGGTCGACGTCGGTCGCGGCGTACACGGCACTGGTGCGAAGCAGAGGCAGAGCAGCTGCGGGCAGGGTCGCGCCCCGGACCAGGACTACGGTGCCGGTCACTGCTGCGCCGGGGCACCGCCGTGCAGCGGCACGGCCACGCCCGTCACCTCGGCCGCGCTGGGGGCGAGGTTCATGCCGACTGCGTCCCACACTCCGTAGCGCGGGTTGATTTTGAAGTTCACGCTGCCAACGTACGGCTGGAGCATCCGCACGCCGATCGCGCCCAGCTGAGCCGCGGTCGGCTGCTGGACCTGGTCGGTGGCGACTTTCGAGTCCGTCGTCCGCTTCCGCACCACGGCGGTGACCCACCAGGTCGGCGCGCTCGCCGGGTTCGGCTGGAACGCGATCGCGGTGTTCGCGGGCACGCCGAACAGCACGGTCGCGGCGTCCTGCGGCGACGAGAGCGCGGGAGCCTGCTGGCCCACGTTGCCCTGCGCGCCGCTCTGGATGTCGGCCTGGATCTTGCCCGGGTCGCTCGCGTACTCCTCAGCCTTGGCGATGGCCTGGCTGCGCGCGGCCTTCGGGTCGATCGACGGGGCCTGGCTCTCCGAGGTCGGCGCGCCGATGCTGGTGTAGTCGAAGTTCACCGAGAGCGTCGGCAGGTACTTCAGCGCGATCCGCTGCTGCAGGTACTGATCGGTGATGGCCTCGCGGTGATCGCGCAGCCGCCAGACGAGCTGGGTGACGGCCGCGGACTGGTCCTGCGTGACCGACTCGGGCACCGGCGAGGCGAGCGGATCTTGTTGCATGGCCTCGCTGACGGTGGCCTCGTCGACGGAAATGCCTTCCTTGCGCGCGGCCTTCACGACGACCTCGTGCAGCAGCGTCTGCCGCACGATCTCGCGCCCGACGAGGTCGAGCTGGTGCCGCGAGGCGAGCTGCCGGGCATACGGCTGCTCCTGCACGGCGCGGTCAAGCAGCGCCTGAACCTGGTCGATGGTGGTGACCTGACCGTCGACGACCGCGGCCATGCCCACCTGACTGGGGCCGGCACCGCATCCGGCGAGGAGGAAAGCTCCGGCGAGAACGGCGCCCAGCGCACGGCGGCGCCCCATGATCCGCATCACAGGGCCTACCCTCTCACATGGCCTCGAAACGCAACACCATCGAGGCATCCAGCGGGCTATTGTCGACATATGGACTCTTGGTTGTCGATCGAAGTCCTCGACGGGGCCTTCGCGGCGAGCGCGTGGCAACGTGCTCACGGCGACCGTCTGACCGAGGCCGCGCTGACCAACGGCGCCGAGCAGTGGACGTGGCACGTCCATCGCTGGGGTGTGACGCTGGAGATCGAGTTTTCGTCGGAAGAGAAACGGGATCGCTTCCGGCGCCTGCCCGCGGTGACCGCCGCTCTCGACGCGGTGCCGGATCCGGAACGCGGCTTGCTCGTGTACCCGGGCCGCGGCGGCGGTTCAGGCGCCCGGGTTCCGCGGCGGCCACGGCCGTTGCCGATGTCTGGGTGCGGCGCGCTGCCCACGCCGCAGGAGGAAGTGTCGCTGCGGCTGGCCACGGCGCAACCGCCGGGGTTTGAGGTCTGCTCGACGGGCTGAACCACCGCTTGGTCACGGAGGGCACGCCGTGGCCAAGGGAAACGGCAGAACCTCGCCAGGGAAGCCGCCGCGAGCACCGGTTTCGTGCGGCAGCAGCGTGGCCGTTACCGCTCAGGTTAGGTCCGCGGCGGCGGTTCAGGAGCCCGGTACCTCGCCATCGGGACCGCCGCGAGCACCGATTTCGTGCGGTACCGGCGACGGCCCAGGCGAGGTACGCCGCAGCGCTCACACCGCCGCTGGCGTTTTCGTCAGCTGCGCCAACAGCTTCGTGCACCAGTCGAGCAGTTCCTGGTCCCGCAGCACCGGCGCGCCCATCCGGCCTCCCGCCGGGCCTTCGGTCGGTTTCGGCACCGACACCGTGTTGGTGACCGCCTTGTACAACGCCTTGGGGTACAAGCGTTTCAGCCGCACCAGCTGCGAGTCCATCAACGGCAGCGGCGCGAACCGGATCGTGTTGCCCTGCACCGCGACCTCGGTGACGCCCGCGGCGCGGCAGGTGTGCCGGAACGCGGCGACCGCGAGCAGGCGGGTGACCGGGGCGGGCGGCTGGCCGTAGCGGTCGACCAGTTCCTCGCGTACCGCGTCGAGGGCCGCGGTGTCCGGGGCTGAGGCGATCTTGCGGTACGCCTCCAGCCGCAGCCGTTCGCCGGGGACGTAGTCGTGCGGGATGTGCGCGTCTACCGGCAGGTCGACGCGGACTTCGGCCAGTTCCTCGTCCTCCGCCGGTTCCGCGCCCGCGTGCCGCCGGAATGCCTCGACCGCTTCGCCGACGAGCCGGACGTACAGGTCGAATCCGACGCCCGCGATGTGCCCGGACTGTTCCGCGCCGAGGATGTTGCCCGCGCCACGGATTTCGAGGTCTTTCATCGCGACCGCCATGCCCGCGCCGAGTTCGGTGTTCTGCGCGATGGTGGCCAGCCGGTCGTGCGCGGTCTCGGTGAGCGGCGCTTCCGGCGGGTACAGGAAGTACGCGTACCCGCGTTCGCGGCCGCGCCCGACCCGGCCGCGCAGCTGGTGCAGCTGGGCGAGACCGAGCATGTCGCCGCGTTCCACGATCAGTGTGTTGGCGTTGGAGATGTCCAGGCCGGTTTCGACGATCGTGGTGCACACGAGGACGTCGTACTCGTTCTCCCAGAAGCCCTGGATGATCTTTTCGAGCTTGTCCTCGTTCATCTGCCCGTGCGCGGTGACGACGCGCGCCTCCGGCACCAGCTCGCGGATCCGTTTCGCCGCCTTCTCGATCGACGACACCCGGTTGTGCACGTAGAACACCTGGCCGTCGCGCAGCAGCTCGCGCCGGACCGCGGCGCCGACCTGCTTGTCGTCGTACGCGCCGACGTAGGTCAAGATCGGGTGCCGGTCTTCCGGCGGGGTGAGGATGGTCGACATCTCGCGGATGCCGGCCAGCGACATCTCCAGCGTGCGCGGGATCGGCGTCGCCGACATGGTGAGCACGTCGACGTGCGTGCGCAGCGCCTTGATGTGTTCCTTGTGCTCCACGCCGAACCGCTGTTCCTCGTCGACGATTACGAGGCCGAGGTCCTTGTAGCGGACGCCGGTCTGCAGCAGCCGGTGCGTGCCGATGACGATGTCGACCTCGCCGTCGGCGAGCTGTTCGAGGGTCCGGTCCGATTCCGCCTTGTGCGTGAACCGCGAAAGGCCCTTGATGGTGACCGGGAACGACCGCATGCGCTCGATGAACGTGTTCAGGTGCTGCTGGGCGAGCAGCGTGGTCGGCACGAGCACGGCCACCTGCTTGCCGTCCTGCACCGCCTTGAACGCCGCGCGCACCGCGATCTCGGTCTTGCCGTAGCCGACGTCGCCGCAGATCACCCGGTCCATCGGGACGCCGCGCTCCATGTCCGACTTGACCTCGTCGATGGCCGCGAGCTGGTCGTTGGTCTCGGTGAACGGGAAGGCGTCTTCCAGCTCGGACTGCCACGGCGTGTCCGCGCCGAACGCGTGGCCGGGCGCGGCTTGCCGGGCGGCGTAGAGCTGCACCAGTTCGGCGGCGATCTCCTTGACCGCCTTTTTGGCTCGTGCCTTGGTGTTCTTCCAGTCCGAGCCGCCGAGCTTGTTGAGCGTGGGCAGTTCGCCGCCGACGTAGCGGGACACCTCGTCGAGCTGGTCAGTGGGCACGAACAGCCGGTCGCCGGGCTGGCCGCGCTTGGACGAGGCGTACTCCAGCAGCAGGTACTCGCGGGTCGCGCCGGCGACCGTGCGCTGCACCATCTCCACGAACCGGCCGATGCCGTGCTGGTCGTGCACCACGTAGTCGCCCGCCTTGAGCGCCAGTGGGTCGACCGCGCCGCGGCGGCGCGACGGCATCTTGGTGTTCAAGTCCTTTGTGGACGATCCAGCGGTGGCGCCGCGGCCGGTCAGGTCGGCCTCGGACAGCACCACGAGCGCGCGCTCCGGCGAGACGAAGCCCTCCGCGAGTCCGCCGCAGGTGACCGTGACGGCCCCGGCCGTCGGCACGTCGGCGAGCACCTCGACGTGTTTCGCCGGGACCTCGGCCGCCATCAGCTGCTCGACCGCACGGCTGGCGGTGCCCTGCCCGGCGACGACGAGCACGCCGGTGCCGCCCGACGCGAGATGCGCGCGCAGGTCGGTCATCGCGCGTTCCAGCTCGCCCCGGTAGGCGGGCGCGGGCTCGATGCCGACACGGTAGACGTCCGGGTCTTCGCTGGTCAGCTGGGTAAGCGTCCACCACGGGCGCTTCGTCTCCTGTGCGTGCGACGCGATCTCGGCCAACTCGCGATACGCCGACGCGCCGAGGTCGATCGGGGCCTGTCCGCCCGCCGCGGCGGTGGTCCAGGAGGCTTCGAGGAACTCCTGCCCGGTGCGGACGAGGTCGGCCGCGCGGGCGCGGATCTTCTCCGGATCGGCCAGCAGCACGTGGCTGCCCTCGGGCATCGAATCGGTGAGCAGGGCCAGTTCGCCCTCGCAGAGCACCGGGATGAGCGCCTCCATGCCCTCGACCGGGACGCCGCCGGACAGCTTGGTGAGCATTTCGGCCAGGTGCGCGTCGGCCTCGTACGTCGTGGCGAGCTCCGCCGCGCGCTCCTTGACGTCCGGCGTGAGCAGCAGCTCGCGGCACGGCGGCGCGGTGACCCGCTGGATCTCGCCGGGCAGCGAACGCTGGTCGGACACCGCGAACGCGCGGATCTCGCTGACCTCATCGCCCCAGAACTCGACGCGGACCGGATGCTGCGCGGTGGGCCCGAACAGGTCGAGAATGCCGCCGCGGACCGCGAACTCGCCGCGCTTCTCCACCATGTCCACGCGCGTGTAAGCCAGCTCGACAAGCCGTTCGAGCAGGTCCTCGAAGCTCTGCTCCTCGCCGACGACCAGATCGATCGGCGCGAGCGAGCCGAGCCCGGGGGCCATCGGCTGGATGAGGCTGCGCACGGTCGCGACCACGACCCGCAGGTCCTCGTCCCCGGCGTGCAGGCGGTGCAGCACTTCCAGCCGCCGTCCGACGGTGTCCGCGCGCGGTGAAAGGCGCTCGTGCGGCAGCGTCTCCCAGGACGGGAAGTCGGCCACGCGATCGGGGCCGAGCAGCGCGCCGAGCGACGCGGTCAGCTCGTCGGCCTCGCGTCCGGTGGCGGTGACGGCCAGCACCGGACGGCCCGCGCCGCCGCGCTCGGGGTCTTCGGCCAGCGCGGCGGCCACGAGCTGCCGTACGGCGACAGCGCCTTGCAGTTCGAGCAGCGGGGCGCCGGCGCGCTCGACAACGCCGCGCAGCGCCGGGTCGGGAAGGATGGCTTGGAGGAGTCCGGACAGTACAGCGTCGGTCACCATCCCAGCCTACGTCGCGGCACCGACAAGTTTTCGCTCCCCGGCGATCACCTCCGCCAACAGGGGCAGCTGCTGCTCGACCGCGCCGGGTTCCAGCGAGCCGACGCGCAGCAACACGTGCTCCGCTCCGGCCTCGGCGTATCGCCGCACCGTTGCCGCGACTTGCGAGATCGGGCCGGTCACGGTCGCCTGGATGGTGCTGATCTGTGCCAATGGCCGCCGGTAGGTCGCCTGTGCGTAGTCCTCCAGGACACGACGGCCGCGGCGCGGATCGGGGTCGACATAGACCGTCAGGAACAGCGACGGCGTGACCGTGCGATCGCTGGCGGCGCGGATCGTCGCGAGGCCGGACGCGTAATCCGCGGGGTCCGGCGGATACGGAAGCCAGCCGTCGTAACGCAGCGCGGTGCGGCGAAGCGCGGCCGGCGTCGCGCCGCCCAACCAGATCGGCGGACCACCGGGGCGCGCGGGCCGGACCGCTGGCGGCAGCCAGTCGTAGTGCAGGACCTTGCCGTGGAACGACTGCGGCTGCCCGGTCCACAGCTCGCGCCAGAGGGTGACGACATCGTCCAGGTGCGAGAACCGCGTCCGGAAAGCGACCCCGGCCAGCTCGAACTCCCGCTCGCTGAAGCCCGGGAAGCCCGCGCCGACGCCGACCGCCAGCCGTCCTTCGGAGATCAGGTCGACCGACGCTAGCGTCATCGCGGTCTGCACCGGATTGCGGTGTGCGGGCAGCAGTACGGCAGTGCCGACGGTGACGCGTTCGGTGGCCTGCGCGACCGCGGTGAGCAGGGTGAGCGGTTCGATCCTGGGCCGGGAAAGCGAGTCACCGGCCCAGATCGACGCGAATCCGAGCCGTTCGGCTTCACGGGCCAATGCGACGAGGGCACGCAGGGTGCCGCCTGCTTCGAGCTGTGCCTGTCCGGCAGGAAGAAGAAGTCCGAATTCCACGCCGTCGACGATCCAGCGCGGGGTGCCGTCCGGCAATTCCCTCCGGGGAATGGCCCGGTGCCGGAAAGCTCGGCCAGAATCGCGCAGGTGCCCACTTCGTTCGCCGACGCCTTGCGCGACGCCCGTTCCCGCCGCCGGCTCAGCCAGCTCGACCTTGCGCTGAAAGCCGGGACGACGCAGCGCCACGTCAGCTTCATGGAGCGCGGCCGCTCGCTGCCCGGCCGGGGCATGGTGGTGCGGGTCGCCGAGGCGCTCGGCCTGCCGTTGCGCGAGCGCAACGCCTTGCTGCTGGCCGCCGGATACGCGCCGGTCTACCCCGAAACCCGGCTGGACGACCCGGCGCTGACTCCGGTGCTGGAGTCGCTGCGCGCGCTGCTGGCCGGGCACGAGCCGTACCCGGCGCTGGCCGTGAACCGCTACGGGGATCTCGTCGCGTCGAACGACGGCTTCGACCTGCTCACCGAAGGCGTCGCGGCAGACCTGCTGGAACCGCCGATCAACGTGCTGCGGCTGGCGTTGCACCCGCGCGGAATGGCGCCGCGGATCCAGAACTTCGCCGATTGGGCGCAGCACGTGCTCGAACGCCCTCGCCGCGGTCTGGCGCACGGACCCGATCCGCGACATCAGGCGTTGCTGGACGAACTCACCGGCTACCTGCCGTCGCCCGGCGAACCGTCCGGCGACCATCTCGGATTCGCCGTGCCGTTGCAGTTGTCCAGCTCGGCGGGCGAACTGCGGCTGCTCACCGCGATCACGCAGTTCACCACCGCGGTCGACGTGACGGTCGCTGAGCTGAGCCTCGAAACCTTCCTTCCCGCTGACGCTTCGACCGCGGAACTGCTCAAGGCGCGACCCACCCGGTGACCTGCCCCATCGTCAGCTCGACGCCCGCCCACAGCACTGCCGCGCACAGGCTTCCGACGAAGAAGCGTCGGTACGGCAGTCCGGCGGAACCGGCGACGCGCGGCACCAGAGTGCGTACGCCCGCGAGGCAGCGCCCCAGGACAACTGCTGGCACGCCATAACGCGCGACGGTCGCTTCAGCCTTGTCCCACTTCGCTTCGCCAATCCGCTGCCCGACGCGCGACCGTCGCAGCTTCGGACCCCACAGTCGTCCCTCCCAATACGCCAACTGGTCCCCCGCTAACGCCGACGCGACACAGACTGCGAGCGCTGGCCACAGCTGTAAAGTCCCACGCTGCACAAGGAAACCCATGAGCAGCAAGGTGGACAGCGTCGGCAGCACGATGCCGGGCAGCAGCGCTGTCTCGGCCATGATCACCAGCGCACAGATCAGGTAGACGAGCGGCACGGGAGCGTCAAGAAGTGGCTGAAGCAGGCTGTCCATAACGGTCCAGTCCCGACCGCACTGGCAAGGCCGCGCGGTACACGTACGCCGGCGGCAGGTTCCGCCAAACCACACTGGTGCGTTCGACGACCGCGAAGCGACTTCGCAGCAGCCGTGCGAACCGCCGCGCTGGAGGTGTCCAGGCGGTGTGCGCGTACGCGAAGGTGGTGAAGCGGCCTTGTGGAGAAAGCACTTCGCAGACGGCATTCAGCACCGCCGTCTGTGGCGCAGCGTGCATGGCTGTCCACGGCAGGCCAGAGACGACCACGTCGACCGGCATCGTCACATACGCGGCGACGTGTTCCGCAGAACCTTCCGCAACGTGCAGCGACGGGAAGCGCTCGCGTAGCTCCTGTACGAGGTGCGTGTTGATTTCTATCGCCGTGAAATGCGCGTCGCGCTGAAGCATGCGAAGCAGCACTTCGGTGAATACGCCCGTTCCTGACCCTAGCTCCACGACGCTGTGCGCGCTTTCGACGCCCAGCCCGGCAGTCATCACTCCGGCCAGCCGTGCCGAACTCGCCGCGATCGCGCCGGTGCGCATCGGATGCCGGAAGAACTCCCTGGTAATCGACATGTTTTCGACGGTAGGAAGAGCCTTGGTCGGCGGGGATCGGCTCGGCCGGCAGAAAAAGTCGTCCGCTCGGAGGACCACAGACATCCTCCGGAACGACGCGCGCGACGACAGTTCCGCGTTAGGTTCTTCTCGTGCGTCGATTGGTTCCATGGCTACGCAGACAGCAGTGGATGCTGGATCTGCCGCTGTACGCCGTCTTCGTCGCTCTCGGCCCCAACGTCGCCAATCAGCGAACCTGGCAGCTAGAGATGATCCCGACGGCGTTCCTGCTGCCGCTGCTATTTCGCCGTCGCTTCCCGCGCACAGTCGCGGTACTGATTCTCATCGGGGTAGCTGTCGTCTACACGAACGGAGTGTGGGCACACGATCGTGGCCGTAGTGACCTCGCCATGGCAGTGGTTCTGTACACGCTCGTCAAAGCCGGTGACAGATGGTTCATCGGTTTCACAGCAGCAGCCGTCGGGCTCGACGCTTTGTGGGGATTCACCTGGGGTGTCAACACCCTGAACCCGACGCTCACCATCTTCGGCCCGCTGCCGTTGTATTTGGCGGCCTGGGCACTCGGCGCGTTCGTCCGCGCGAAGGAGCAACTGGCCGAAGAAGAACGACTAAGAGCGGAACTGGCGGCGTCCGAGGAACAAGCCCACAGCCGCGCTTCAGTCGCCGAAGAGCGCACACGGATCGCGCGCGAGCTTCACGACGTACTCGCGCACAGCATGAGCGTGATCGTCCTGAACGCCGAAGGAGCGAAGCTCGCACGCCATCACGATCCAGACGCTGTCGACCGTACGCTTGACACCATCAGCAAAACCGGCCGTTCCGCGCTCGCCGAACTACGGCGGCTGTTAGAAGTGATGCATGCTGGCGAACCCGCGCGCGCTCCGCAGCCGACGCTCGACCAGTTGCGCACACTCGTCGCGCAGTCCGGCCGCGACATCACGCTCGAAGTCGACGGCGACATCGCCGACCTGCCCGCCGGCGTGGCGCTTCAGGCGTACCGCATCGTCCAGGAGGCCTTGACCAACATGCTCAAACACGCGCCGCCCGACGCGACCGGCCGGGTCCGGGTCGTCTTCGCCGGTCCGGAAATCCACGTCGAGGTGACGAACTCCGGCGGACGGCAACCGGTCGCGGCGGGACTGCCCGGGTCCGGGCGCGGGCTCGTCGGCATGGCCCAGCGCGTCGCGATGTACCACGGCAGGCTCGAAACCGGCGCGCTGCCGGACGGCGGCTACCGCGTGTCGGCCACCCTGCGGACGGACGCCGCATGACGTCCGTGCTGATCTGCGACGACCAGGAACTCGTGCGCGTCGGGCTGCGGATGATCGTCGACAGCCAGCCCGACCTGGAGGTGGTCGCCGAGGCGGGCGACGGCGCGGAAGCCGTCGAACTCGCCCGTGCGCGACGGCCGGACCTCGTGCTGATGGACGTCCGGATGCCGGTGCTCGACGGCGTCGCGGCCACCGCGCAGATCTGTGCCGAACTGCCGGACACCTCGGTCCTGGTGATCACGACCTTCGACCTCGACGAGTACGCCTACTCCGCGCTGCGCGCCGGGGCCAGCGGATTCCTGGTCAAGGACGCTCCTTCGGACGAGATGCTGGTGGCGATCCGCGGCGTGCTGCGCGGCGACGCGATGGTGTCGCCGTCGGTCACGAAACGCCTGCTCGACCGCTATCTCAGCGCGCACCGGACGCCGCTGGACGAGCAGAAACTGGAGACGCTGACCGAACGCGAGAAGGACGTGCTCGGCCTGATCGCGCGCGGACTGTCGAACACCGAGATCGCCGGGAAGCTGTTCATCGGCGAGACGACGGTGAAGACGCACGTCGGCCGGTTGCTGAACAAGCTCGGGCTGCGGGACCGGGTGCACGCGGTCGTGTTCGCGTATGAATCCGGATTGGTACGTCCCGGCGGCTGAATCGGGCATGCTGGACCTATGCGTCTCGTCGCGTTGCTCGCCTCCGTCCTGCTGCTCGGTGCCTGCTCGGCGGCACCAGCGAGTGCCCCGGCTGAGCCGGAGCGGGGCCGGTTCGCCGTGCAGGAGGTCGCGGACGGCCTCGAACACGCCTGGGACGTCGCCTTCCTGCCCGATGGTTCGCTGCTCGTGCCGCAGCGGCCCGGCAAACTCGCGCTGGTCCGCGACGGCCGGACGGCCGACGTGCGCGCCGATTTCTCCGACGTCCTGGTGCAGGGCGAAGGCGGCCTGATGGGCCTGGTACTGGCGGCGGACTTCGCGACCTCGCGCGAGTTCACCACCTGCCAGACCCACCAGGAAAACGGCCGCGCGGTGGACGTCCGGCTCGTCACCTGGCGGCTCGCCGACGACGGCGCGAGCGCGGCGAAGGTGCGCGACCTGCTGAGCGGTCTGCCGGTGAACCCGAGCGGACGCCATTCCGGTTGCCGCCCGACGCTCGCTCCCGACGGCGCACTGCTCGTCGGCACCGGTGACACCGCGCGGTCCACGGTCGCGCAGGACCGGCACAGCCTCGGCGGCAAAGTGCTGCGGATCAACGCGAAGACCGGGGAACCGCTGCCGGGCAACCCCTTCTTGCCCTCTTCTGACCCGAACGAGCGCAGGATCTACACCTACGGTCACCGTAACGTGCAGGGCGTCGCGATCCGGCCGGGCACCGGTCAGGTGGTCACCTCCGAACACGGACCGGCGTTCGACGACGAGGTGAATCTCCTGCGGCCGGGCGGGAACTACGGCTGGGATCCGTCGAAGAGCGGCACTGACTCCAGCTACGACGAGAGCGTGCCGATGACCGACACCAAACGGTTCCCGGACGCGGTTAGTCCATTGTGGACCACCGGGCAGATCACCGAGGCGACCAGCGGCGACGCCTTCCTCACCGGCAAACAGTGGGGTGCGAACGAAGGCGCGCTGGTCGTGGTCGCCCTGAAGGGACAGAAACTCCTGCTGCTGCACCTGGACGCGGCCGCGAAGGTCACCGGAGTCACGCTGCCAGCGGAATTCAACGACAAATTCGGCCGATTGCGCGCGGCCCGAAGCGGACCGGACGGCTCGCTGTACGTGACGACTTCCAACGGCAGCAACGACAAAGTGCTGCGCGTGACCCCCAGCTGAGGTCAGCCGACGTACGCGCCGCCGTTGACGTGCACGACCTGACCGGTGACGTGCCCGGCCTCCGGGGAAGCCAGGAACCGCACCACTTCGGCGACATCCTCCGGCTTGCCCGCGCGTTTCGTCATCGTGTTCTCGACCAGCCGCTCCTGGCGTTCGGCGGAGAGCTTCCCGCGGAAGAATTCGGTGTCCACGATCAATCCGGGAGCGACGATGTTCGCGGTGATCCCGCGCGTCCCGAATTGCCGCGCGGTTTCGGTATTCCACACTTCCACCGCGGCTTTCGCCCAGCCGTACGATTCGGCACCGGTGCGCCCGGCGATCGAACCGATCGTGACGATCCGGCCGTTGTCGGCCAGTCGCTCCTTCAGCGCCGTGGTCACCAACGCGGCGCTGAACAGGTTCGCCCGGAGGTTGGCCGTCCAGGCAGCGTCGAGCGCCTTCAGGTCCCGCCCGCCTTCAAGCAGGAAATCCGTGTTGCCGCCGGCGTTGTTCACCAGCACGTCGATCCGTTCGGGCAACTGGTCGCGCGCCGCCTCGACCGCCTCGGGATCGCTCGCGTCGAAGCTCACCGCACGCGCGCCGAGCAGCGTCGCCGCCTCGGCGAGCACGTCCTCGCGCCGCCCGGTGATCGTGACCTTCTCGCCCGCCCGGACCAACGCCGCGGCGATCGCGTACCCGATTCCGGTACCGCCCCCGGTTACTACTGCTTCCCGTTTCATCCCACGTCCTTTATTGCTAAAGTACCTCTTGTGGACGACGGTACCGGCGGCGGGGAAAACCCGTCAAGCGACGAGGTGGACGAGATTCAGCGGGCGTGGCTGCGGGAGCGGCCGGGCACGCCGGTGTCGTCCATCGGCGTGATCACGCGGATCTGGCACATCGCGAAACTGCTGGAGGACGACCGGCGCGCGACGATGCTCGAACTCGGAATGGACGCCTCGACCCGCACCCTGCTCAGTACGCTGCGCCGGACCGGGCCGCCGTACCGGCTCAGCGCGGGCGAACTCGCGAAACGCTGCCGGGTCAGCCCCGGGGCGATCTCCCAGCAAACCGCGCGCGCCGAACGCGACGGTCACGTCCGCCGGGTGAAGTCCACTTCGGACCGTCGCGGGGTATACGTCGAGCTGACCGAGGCCGGCCATGAGCTGATCGAGCGAACCGTCGGAGATCTGCTGGAACACGAGGAAACCTTGGTGTCCTCGCTGTCCTCGGCGCAGCGCGATCAGCTCGCCGATCTCCTGCGCATCCTGCTCGCGGACCTGGACCGGCGCGCACGGAGGTAGGGTGGCTGACATGCCCACCATCGACAAAGTCGCCTGGCTGCACGTGGTCGACGGCAAGCTGCTCGCCGCGCGCTCGGCAGGCAAGGACACCTGGTACCTGCCGGGCGGGAAACGCGAGGAGGACGAGTCGGACGTCGAAACTCTGGTCCGGGAGATCGCCGAGGAACTGAGCGTGACACTGGATCCGGCTTCCGCGCAGCTGGCCGGAACCTGGGAAGCGCAGGCGCACGGCAAAGCGGACGGCGTCGTGGTGCGGATGACCTGCTACACCGCGAAGTACACCGGCGAGCTGAAGCCGAGCAGCGAGATCGAGTCGTTCGGCTGGCTTGCCCACGCAGATCGCGACCGGGTGTCCGCAACGGTCCAGCTGATCCTCGACGACCTGCACGCACAAGGAAAACTGACCTGATGCTGCGGCTCGGAACCACAGTGCTCGGAGTCGCCGACGTCGAACGCGCGAAACGGTTCTGGTCCGAGGCGCTCGGACTCGTCGAAGACCCGGAATGGGCGAGCGCGACCTGGCGGACGCTGGCTCACCCCGGCGGTGCGCACGCACTCGGGCTCATGCGAAGCGAGTCGCCCGCCGAACCCATGCCGCGGCTGCACCTGGACCTCTACACCGACACCGCGGCCGAACAGCGCGCCGAGGTGGAACGGCTTATCGGGCTCGGCGCACAACGGGTCGACTGGGAGCATTACCCGCCCGAGCCGGACTTCGTCGTCCTCGCCGACCCGGACGACAACCTGTTCTGCGTCGTCGATCTGAGCAACGCGCCGTCCGGCAGCTGAGGACTCAGCCGAGCAACCGGGGCTTGTTTTCCAAGTGCGACAACCCGTTCCAGGCAAGATTCACCAGATGCGCGGCGACCTCGTCCCGTTTCGGCTTACGTGCGTCCAGCCACCACTGCCCGGTGAGCGCGACCATGCCGACCAGCGCCTGCGCGTAGAGCGCGGACAGCTTCTCCTCATACCCGCGCGCGGCGAACTGCTGCGCGAGGATGTGCTCGACCTGGCTGGCGATGTCGTTGAGGACAGTCGAGAAGGTGCCGGTGGAGCTGGCGACCGGGGAATCGCGGACCAGAATGCGGAAACCGTCATGGGAATCCTCGACGTAGCTCAGCAACGCGACGGCCGCCTGCTCCAGCATCACTCGCGGGTGTCCACCGTGGAGGGTCGAGACCATCCGGTCGAGCAGCAGCTGCGTCTCCCGGTCGACGACGACGGCGTAAATGCCTTCCTTGCCGCCGAAGTGCTCGTAGACAACCGGTTTGGACACGTTCGCCCGCGCGGCGATCTCCTCGACCGAGGTGCCGTCGAAACCTTTCTCGGCGAACAAAGCGCGTGCCACGTTGAGCAACTGCTGCCTGCGCTCGCTGCCCGTCATGCGCACCCGGGGGACCGGTACGGCCGGCCGCGCGCCGGTGACCGCTGCTTCTCGTTTCGCCCGTCGTCTCCCCGCCATTCACCGCAGGGTAGTCGTGCGTGGCAATCCCGGTTCGCACCGGGATTGCCACGCACGAGTGCTACTTGCCCTCAGCCGCGATCCGAGCCAGCCGCTGCGGAGTCGGCCACCTGACGTCGTGCACCCAGCCGAACTTTTCGAACATCCAGATCAGCCGCGCCGACATGTCGATCTGGCCGCGCTTCACGCCGTGCCGGGCCGAGGTCGGGTCGGCGTGGTGCAGGTTGTGCCAGGACTCGCCGAAGGAGAAGATCGCCAGCGGCCAGAAGTTCGCCGAACGGTCGCGGGCGGCGAACGGGCGTTCGCCGATCATGTGGCAGATCGAGTTGACCGACCAGGTCACGTGGTGCAGCACGCACACGCGGACCAGGCCCGCCCAGAAGAACGCGGTGACCGCGCCCCACAGCGACCACGAGATCAGGCCGCCCAGCAGCGCCGGTCCGAACAGGCTCACCAGCGACCACAGCCAGAACAGGTCGTCGACCTTGCGAATGGCCGGATCTTTCACCAGATCCGGCGCGAACCGCGCCTGGTTGCTCTGGTCCCGGTCGAACAGCCAGCCCATGTGCGCGTGCCAGAAACCCTTGGCGATGGCCAGCGGCGAGGTGCCGTACGCCCACGGCGAATGCGGGTCGCCGTCGCGGTCGGAGAACGCGTGATGGCGCCGGTGGTCGGCCACCCAGGTGATCACCGGGCCCTGCAACGCGATGCTGCCCGCGATCGCCATCACGACGCGCAGCCACGGCTTGGCCTTGAACGAACCGTGCGTGAAGTAACGGTGGTAGGCGACGGTGATGCCCAGCCCGCTGATCCCGTAGAACACGACGAAGAGCGCGACGTCCAGCCAGGTCAGCCCCCAGCCCCAGGCGAACGGAACCGCGACCAGCAGCGCCACGATCGGCAGCAGCACCCCGAAGTACACCGACAGCTGAACGCCGATCCCGCGTTGTCCGTCGATGATCGGCTTGGGGCCCTTCGGCGGGTCGCCCGCTGACTGAGAACGATCGAGGGTGGCCGTCATGCGCTCACTTCTTTCCTCTCACAACCCCTTGCGAAGGGTGCCCTTACCTACGGTGTCGTAAGTTACGGTACAGGAGGTTTCCGGCGCTGTGGAGGCCCGAAAAGTCCGATTGCCTGACCCCTGGGACGGCCCTGTGGCGCACGCCTCCCCCTCCTGGCGCCCCCGTCCTCGATCATCGCTATCCTGACCTGGACCGATCCGCCGTAGTGTAATCGGCAGCACTTCAGATTTTGGTTCTGACAGTTCAGGTTCGAATCCTGGCGGCGGAGCTGCACATCCGGCGAGGGCGATGGGAGTGGGGGCGGCTGAGCGAGGAACCGAGCGACCCCGCGGGCGCCCGTCGCCCGACCCTGGTCGAGATGTCGGACGCGTGGCTGGTCGGGCGCGCGCGGGAACTCATCGCGGCCGTTCAGCGCCAGGAGCACGAAAACCAGCTCGAAATCGTCAAGATCATGGACGAGCTGCTTGAGGAGACCCTGCGCCGGGGGGAGCCCACGCTCGTCGCCCAGCTGCTGCGCGCCTCCGCGTTCTCCCGGCTCGTCACCCGCGGTCTCGCCGCTGAAGCGGAGCCCCGCCTCGACGAGATGCTCGCGCACACCCGGCGGCACGGCCTGTCCCTGCTGCGCGCGGACGCGCACGCGCTGCGCGGGCGCCGGCTGGTGCTCGCCGCGCAAGAGGACGCCGCGCTCACCGAGATCGCCCGCGCGCTCGCGATCCTCGACGATTCCACGATCCCGGACCGCCAGATCGGCGTCCGCAACTGGAACCGCATGCAGTCGATGGCGCTCATCGACTGCTGGATAGTGCTCAACCAGCTCGGCGTTTACGAGGCCGCCGAAGAGGTGATCGGCCGCGCGCACCAGGCGATCCGGGAAAGCGCGAGCCCGCACGAGATCACCCTGCAGCTGATGAACCGGGTCAAGATGCTGCTCGGCTGGGGACTTCGGCTCGAACGGATCGAACAGTACGACGAATCGGCGGAGAAGTTCCGCACCGCCGCGTCGATGGCGGTGGCCGCCGAAGGCCCGTTCGCCGAATCGCTGTTCCCGCGCAAGATCGGCGTGTCCGCGGTCGACCAGGTCGGCGTGCTGGCCGCGGCGCTCGCGCTGCCCGACCCGTCGGCCGAGCACGTCGAACGGCTGCAAGGCATGCACCTCGGCCACCACTATCCGCACGAGCAGGAACTGGTCGCGATCGCGCTGGCCCGCTGTCTCGACGCGGCCGGCCGCCGCTCCGACGCGCTGCAGGTGCTGCGCGAGTCCCGCGACGTGCTGGCCGAGGACGTCTCGCAGCCCTCGATGCGGCTCACCCTCTCCCGCGAGCTCGCCCGGCTCGACCCGGAGGCCGCGAGCCAGTCGCTGATCGACTACGCGACCGCGCTGGAAACCGAAATGTGGGCGCTGCGGGAATCGCAGATCGCCACGCTGAACGCGCGCCGCGAGCATGAACGGCTTTCCGCCGAGCACGGCGCGATCACCCAGCAGGCACTGCAGGATCCGCTCACCGGTCTGCCGAACCGCCGCGCGCTCGACGAACGGCTGCGCTCGCTCGCGTCGTCGGCGGACGCCCAGCCGCTCGCGGTCGCGCTGGTCGACCTCGACGGGTTCAAGGGCGTCAACGACAAGCAGTCGCACGCCGAGGGCGACAACGTTTTGCGTGTTGTCGCAAGCACTCTGCGCGACGCTCTGCGCGGCGACGACGTGGTGGCCCGCTACGGCGGGGACGAGTTCATCGTGCTGCTGCCCGGCGCACCGGCGTCAGCGGCGAAGATGGCGCTCGGCCGCGCGGCCAAGTCGGTCGCGACGCTCCCGCATCACCTTTCGCACGGTGTGACGTTGTCCATTGGCTTGGTGTCGCTGCGTCCGCAAGAGCGGGCCGAGCAGGTGCTCGCGCGCGCAGATGCGGCGATGTACGAAGCGAAACGCGGCGGTGGCAACCAGGTGGCGTCGGCCAACTCGATGGCAGGCGACGGCATGGGCGGCTGGCCTGGGGAAACGGCTCCGACCGACCCCGCGTGGAGCGCTGAGGACCCCACGTAGGATCGTTGGTGCTCGTCAACGCACCGGTGAATCGTTGGGAGACTCGTGAGCGGCCCGCTGAGCACGCTGATCCTCGCTGCGGGTGAGGGCACCCGCATGCGTTCCTCCACTCCTAAGGTGTTGCACCCGATCGCCGGAAGGCCGCTGGTGGAACACGCCGTGCGCGCCGCCGCCGGCCTCGCGCCACAGCATCTGGTGGTCGTGATCGGACACGGCCGCGACGCCGTGCGCGCCGAACTCGACCGGGTCGGGCAGGCGCTCGGCCGCGAGGTCGCCACCGCCGTGCAGGAAGAGCAGAAGGGCACCGGGCACGCCGTTTCGTGCGCACTGGCCGAACTGCCGGAAGGACTCACCGGCACCGTGGTCGTCAGCTACGGCGACGTTCCGCTGCTGGACACCGAAACCCTGGAATCCCTGCGGGCCGAGCATGCCAAGACGGGCAACGCGGTCACCGTGCTCACCGCCGAGGTCGCCGATCCGACCGGCTACGGCCGCATCGTCCGCGGCGCCGACGGTTCGGTCAGCGCGATCGTCGAGCACAAGGACGCGACGCCGGACCAGCGCGCGATCACCGAAATCAACTCCGGCGTCTACGCCTTCGACGCGGCCGTGCTGATCGACGGCCTGTCGCGGCTGTCCACCGACAACGCGCAGGGTGAGCTTTACCTCACCGACGTCCTCGGCATCGCCCGCGAGGACGGCAAGGGGGTCGGCGCGCTGGTGGTCGACGACCCGTGGGTCACCGAGGGCGTGAACGACCGCGTGCAGCTTTCAGTGCTCGGTGCCGAGTACAACCGCCGCATCGTGCGCCGCTGGCAGCGCGAGGGCGTCACGGTGACGGACCCGAACACCACCTGGATCGAGGCGGACGTCACGCTCTCCCGTGACGTGCTGATCGAGCCGAACACCCAGCTCAAGGGCCATTGCTCGGTCGGCGAGGGCTCCGTCGTGGGTCCGGACACCACGCTGACCGACGTTCGGATCGGCGCGGGCGCGTCGGTCGTCCGCGTGCACGGTTCGGGCTCTGAGCTGGGCGACGGCGTCAACGTCGGTCCGTATACATACCTGCGTCCGGGCACGAAGCTCGGCGCGAAGGGCAAGCTGGGCGCGTTCGTCGAGACGAAGAACGCGCAAATCGGCATCGGGACGAAGGTGCCGCATCTCACGTACGTAGGCGACGCGATCGTCGGCGACCACAGCAACATCGGCTGTTCCAGTGTCTTCGTGAACTACGAC
Source organism: Amycolatopsis sp. M39 (assembly GCF_001651785.1). Lineage (NCBI taxonomy): Bacteria > Bacillati > Actinomycetota > Actinomycetes > Pseudonocardiales > Pseudonocardiaceae > Amycolatopsis > Amycolatopsis sp. M39. The sequence continues at coordinate 254,751 of NZ_LWSF01000001.1, read as the reverse complement.
GGGGTGAGCAAGCACCAGACCGTTGTCGGTTCGCATGTCCGGCTTGGAGCGGACAACACGCTGGTCGCGCCGGTGCGGATCGGGGACGGCGCTTACAGTGGAGCCGGTGCGGTCATCCGCGACGACGTTCCGCCGGGCTCTCTGGCGCTGTCGGCCGGTCCGCAGCGCACCATCGAAGGCTGGGCGGTCCGGCGCAGGCCGGGCACGCCCGCGGCGGAGGCGGCGGAAGCTGCTCTCGCCGCCCAGCAGCAGGACACCGTTGTGTCCGAGTCAGCAGCAGGAACCGACGGGGAGTCGCCAGCATGAGTCCGAAGTCAGGTACGCCGAAGAAGAATCTGATGCTCTTCTCCGGCCGTGCGCACCACGAGCTCGCGGAAGAGGTCGCCAAGCACCTCAACGTGACGATCACCCCGCAGACCGCGCACACGTTCGCCAACGGCGAGCTGTTCGTGCGGTTCGAGGAGTCGGTGCGCGGTACCGACGCGTTTGTGATCCAGGCGCACACCACGCCCATCAACGAGTACGTGATGGAGCAGCTGATCATGGTGGACGCGCTCAAGCGCGCCAGCGCCAAGCGGATCACCGTGGTCATGCCGTTCTATCCGTACGCGCGGCAAGACAAGAAGCACAAGGGCCGCGAGCCGATCTCGGCGCGGCTCATCGCGGACCTGTTCAAGACCGCGGGCGCGGACCGGATCATGACGGTCGACCTGCACACCGCGCAGATCCAGGGCTTCTTCGACGGCCCGGTCGACCACCTGATGGCCCAGTCGGTCCTCGCCGACCACATCAAGTCGACGTACGGCAACGCGGACATCACTGTCGTTTCGCCGGACTCGGGCCGCGTGCGCCTGGCCGAGAAGTGGGCGCAGCAGCTCGGCGACCGGCCGATCGCGTTCATCCACAAGACGCGCGACCCGGACAAGCCGAACCAGGCCGTCGCCAACCGCGTGGTCGGCAAGGTCGAGGGCAAGGTCTGCGTGCTGATCGACGACATGATCGACACCGGCGGCACGATCGTGAAGGCCACCGAGGCACTGCTTGAGGAGGGTGCGGCGGACGTGGTCATCGCCACCACGCACGGCATCCTCTCCGACCCGGCCACCGAGCGGCTCTCGCAGTGCAAGGCCCGCGAGGTCATCGTGACGAACTCCCTGCCGATCCCGGAAGAGAAGCGCTTCCCGGGCCTGACGGTGCTGTCCATCGCGCCGATGCTGGCGGAAGCCATCCAGCAGGTCTTCGAGGACGGCTCGGTTACGTCGCTGTTCGACGGCAACGCCTGAGTCTCAACAGCTTGCCGAACGACGCGGCCCGAGTTGGCGGCGCGGCCCGAATCAGGTCGCACCGGCTGACTCGGGTCGCGTCGTTTGGCGTCGGCGCCCGTTTGCCGGGGTGAGGCTTGCCTGCCCATGCCGCTCTGGGCAGCGTTCGCCCCGGACGACGGGGGCAGGGGCAGAGCGCACCGTCGCAGGCAGAGCCCACGGCTGGCCGAGGCTGCCCGTCCGGGCCGACTGCCCTCGCTGGAACTCCGGGCTCGGTGCTGCGCGCGGTGCCGTCGCTCGGGCGGGGCTGCACGCGCTCGGTGCCGCGCCCGGGCAGAGGGCACACACGGGTCGGCACCCACGCGAACAGCGCTGCACGCGGAGCAGGACCGCACATGGGCAGCACGCCGCTCGGGCAGAGCCGCACGCGCTCAGCACCGCACCCGGGCAGAGGGCACACACGGGTCGGCACCCACGCGAACAGCGCTGCATGCGGAGCAGGACCGCACATGGGCAGCACGCCGCTCGGACAGAGCCGCACGCGCTCGGTGCAGCACCGGCCGGAGGGCACACGCTCGGTGCCGCAGCCGGGGCGGAGCGCGCGCCCCACGCGGGTACAGCCGCACACGGGCGCGGCAGTACCGCATTTAGCGCCGCGCGCCGAAGGGCACACGCTCGATGGCGCACCCGGGCAGAGGGCACACACGGTCAGCGCCTACGCGAACAGCGCTGCACGCCGGGCAGCACCGCGCCCGTGCGCGTCAGCACGCGGGACACGACCGCACGACTCAGCGCACCCGCGCGCGGCAGCACGCGCTCACCGCAGCACCCGTGCGCGGCAGCACGCGCTCACCGCAGCACCCGTGCGCGGCAGCACGCGCNGCGGCAGCACGCGCTCACCGCAGCACCCGTGCGCGGCAGCACGCGCTCACCGCAGCACCCGAGCAGGGCCATGCCCGCTCAGCGCCGCCCGTGTCCGGCACCCGCTCCGAGCAGCCATCCCACCGTCGTCAGCCAAAGGCACCCCTCCTTCTCTCCTCCCCTACGCCGTCACGCGCCCAGATCCGCCGACAACCACCGCTCCGGCCGCATATGGATCGCCATGTGCTCCCCCAGCTGCGTCCGCTCGAACTCCACGTACCCCGCCACCTTGTCCTCTGGCAGGTACCGCGAAGCCATCTCCCACGTCAGCTCGTAGCTGCCCGGCCGAGTCCGCACCACCGGCCCTTCCACCGACACGTACCGGACCGTCGGCTCGACCCGCTGCACCATCAGGCTGAACCGTCCCGCCGCCTCGATCGCCTTCGCCTTGCGCGATTCCGGCTGCGTGATCACCCACAGCTCGCCGCCCGGCGTGTACTGGTACCAGATCGGCACCGTCAGAGGCGCCCGGTCCGGGCGCTCGACCACCGAGAGCGCGCCGATGTGCGGTTCGGCCAGAAACTGTTCCCGTTCTTCACTCGACAACACCATGCCCCGAAGGTAGCCACGGGGTACGACAAAAACCGGGTTCCGCCGGCGGCGAAAACCGGTGCGTCACCCATCCGGGAGTAGCTACCGTCCTAGCCATGGGGAAATTCGAATTCGGTGTCAGCCTGCGGCTCACGGCCAACGGCACTGAGTGGACCGAAAAATGCAGGCGGGCCGAGGAACTCGGCTACGACCACCTGACCGTTCCCGACCATCTCGGGCCGGGGCGGCTGTCGCCGTTCCCCGCGCTCACGGCCGCCGCAGCGGTGACCGAGCGGGTGCGGGTCGGCACGTTGGTGTCCAATGTGCCCTTTTACAACCTCGCGCTCTTCGCCCGCGATGTCGCTACTACCAACAAACTCACCGAAGGCCGCTTCGAACTCGGTCTCGGCTCGGGCCACATGAAGCACGAGTTCGACGACGCCGGGCTGCCGTGGCGCAAAGCCGCCGACCGGATCACCTACCTCACCGAAGGTCTCGACGAACTGCGCACCCGCGTCAAGGACGAGGGCGGCATGCCGAAGCTGCTGATCGCGGGCAACAGCGACGGCGTGCTCAAGCTCGCGGCGGAACAGGCGGACATCGCCGGATTCGCCGGTCTTCGCCAGGACCGCGGTCGTCCGCCGGGCACGTTCGTGCTCGACAACGACGTGGCGATGGACGAACGGATCGCGTATTTCCGTTCGCTGGCAGGGGATCGCGAGATCGACTACAACATGCTGATCCAACGCGTCGTGGTCACCGACGACCGGCGCGAGGCCGCTGCGGAATGGCATGCCGAGACCGAGGAACGCAGCGCGGCGAACCTCGACGAACTGCTGCGCGCACCGCAGCTTCTCTTCGGCACGGTGGACGAGATGGTGCAGCAGCTGATCGCGCACCGCGAACGGTACGGCTTCTCCTACTTCACCGTTTTCGAGGCGATGATGGAGACTTTCGCTCCGGTGGTGGCCGAACTGCGGGGTCGCTAGCCGCCGCCCGCACCTTCGCGACGGCGTCTCCGGCGATGAGCGTGAGCACCCGGCCGAGGAGCCCGTCCGGCACCGCTTCGTCGTCGATGTCGGCTTCCACGGCCAAACCATTGCTCAACGCGAGCAGCACGACGGCGAATTCCTCGGCAGGCAAAGGAAGTTCGAGGTCCAATCCCTCGGCAAGCCGGTTCAAAGCACGCGCGATCGTGTCGCGAACCTCCCGGCGGCGCCGGCGCAATGCGTCGCGCCGCCGGTCGTCGTGGTGCGCCATCGCGAAAAACTCGGCCAGCAGCCGGTGCCACACCGCGTCGGCGCGCATTTCGTACATCAGCACCGCGGCGACGTTCGCCAGCCCGGCACCACCGTCGTCCGCTTCGGCGAAACTCGCCAGGCTCGCTTCGAGCCGGTGCGCGGCGTGCTCTTCCATCAACGCCAGCACCAGCTCGTCTTTCGACGCGAAGCTTGAGTAAACCGCGCCTTTCGTCAGCCCGGCCGCCGCGGCCACCTCGGTCAGTTTCGTCGCGGCGATGCCCTGTTCCCCGAACACGGCGAAGGCAGCGTCGAGAATGCGCCGCCGGGTCTCCGCCCGGGTCGGCCGCGTCCGGCCGGTCATCGGCTTCTCCCTCATCCGGGGGTTGACACTGCCTCAGCCCGCTCAATACCTTCAGGTATCCAATACCCACGGGTATCCACTGTCAAGGACGACAGGGAAGGACCGCTCCGATGAGGTTGCGCATCGTCCTGGCCGCCGCGGCATTGCTGACCGCCGCGTTCGCCGCCCCAGCCACCGCCGCTCCGGCCGGCGGCGTCAACGATCCGGCGTGCCGGCCGAGTGCGGCGCATCCGCGTCCGGTGGTGTTCCTGCACGGACTCGGCGCCACGTCCGATGAGGACTTGAACCTCCTGCAGGATCACGTCGCGGCCAAGGGATACTGCACCTTCAGCCGGACCTACGGCGCGTATCCGCAATTCCCGGTCGTCGGCGGGCTGCGCCCGATCGCTGACTCCGCAACGGAAATCAAGCAGTTCATCGGCGAGGTACTGGCGGAAACCGGTGCGGCGCAAGTGGATCTGGTCGGCCACTCCGAGGGCGGATTCCAGACCTTGTACGTGACGAAAACGCAAGGCATCGCCGACCGCGTCGGTTCCGTCGTGGCCATCGCACCGCCCACACACGGCACCACGTTCGCCAATCTCACGAAACTGGCCTACCTGCTGGGAATTCGCGACGAAGTCGGCAAGGTGCTCACCACGTTCGGCTGCCCGGCTTGCGACAACCTGATCACCGACGGCAGCGCGGTCCAGACGCTCACGAACGGTCCCATCGCGCAGCCCGGCGTGCGCTACACCGTGCTCACGTCGCGGTTCGACGAACTGGTCACGCCCACCGAAACGTCTTTCGTGCGGGAGCCGGGAGTCACGAACGAATACGTCCAGGACACCTGCCCGTTCGATCCCGTCGGGCACATCGGCGAGGCTTACGACCGCAACGTCTGGAACCTGGTCACCAACGCGCTCGACCCGGCCCACGCCACGAAATTCCTGTGCGCCGCCGGATCTCCCGGCTGACACAACAGCAAAGAACCCGGTGGTGCCACGAAGCGCGCCACCGGGTTCCACGCGCTCAGTACGCCAGGGTGAACCGGGCGCGCGAGTGCTTCGGCTCTTCGATCTCGTCCAGGAACGCGATCGCCAGGTCCGCACCGCTGATGTGCGAGCGGCCGTCGGCGTCGCTGACCAGCACGTCGCCGCCGAGACGGAACTTGCCGGTGCGCTCGCCGGGGATCCAGGAACCGAACTCGGCCGCCGGGCTGACGTAGAACCAGTCGACGTCGTCCGGCAGTTCGCGCAGCGCCTCCAGAACCAGGACATGGCTGCCTGCCTCCGGCTTGTACTCCTCCGGGAACTCCGGGGTGTCGATCACGCGCGGCCCGTCCTCGCTGACCCGCAGCGAACCGGCACCGCCCACGATCGCCAGCCGCGCGCCGTTCGCACGGGCCGCTTCCACCAGCGTCGGCAGGGCGTCCACCAGGCGGCGGCCCTGGTCGTCCGCGCGGCCCGGCGTCGCGACCACGAGCACGTCCGCGCCCTTGGCCACCGAAGCGACGAATTCCGCGTCATGCATCGACCCCGACCGCGCTTCGACCCCGGAAGGCAACCCGTCGGCCTTGCGCGCGACCCCGGTCACGGAGTGCCCGCGCCGCAGCGCCTCGTCGGTGATCCGGCTCCCGGCGTATCCCGTCGCGCCGAACACCACCAGCTTGCTCATTGCCGCTCCTCGAAAAGAAAATCCGTATCGACGCCACCGATGGTAAGGACCGGTCTTCGGCTACTTCAACGGAAGAAACGCACCTCGAGGTGAGCGTGCAGGTCAGCCGCCGAGCGCGGCGAAAGCGGTGGCCAGCTTCGCCTTCACCGCGTTCGCGTCGACCGGCGAGCGCACCTCGGCGACCGCCGTCGGCTTCGCCAGCACCTGGTAGCTCGCGGTGCGGTTGGGCAGGGTGAATTTGACCGAACAGGACATAGTGATGGTCGCGTCCGCGGCGGCGTCGCCTTCCGTGGCGCAGCTTTGCGAGCCGAGCGTGTCCGCGCTGATCTCCACCGAGAGCTTGATGTGCACGCTCGGTTTCGAGCCCGGCTGATTGCCGACGACGCTGTTCGAAACGTCCACTGTGGTCTTGCAGGAACCGACGTAGTCCTGGCAGTCGAGCTTGTCGTTGAGCACCGTGACGCTCGCCTGCGCGAGTCCGTCGAACGGCTGTCCGATCGCGTCGACCGCGGCGTTGAAATCGGTGTGGAACTGCTTGATCTCGGCGTCGCCCAGCGGCCGGACGCGGAACGCGGCACCCAGCTTCGGGCCGCCGCGCGGATCGAGCAGCGCCGGCGCGAACCCGGTGACCCGGTGCGGTTCGGCGGTGGTCACCTGCAATGCGCCGCCGAGGTCGTACACCTCGGTGCCGTCCGGCAGCTTCTGCTTCTGCGGCGCGCCGGAACCGAGACCGCCGAGCGCCTTGCGCAGTTCGCCGGCGAGCTTCGGCGGGGCCATCCGCGCGGCCGGGTCGACCGGCAGTTCGCTGGCGACGGTGTGCACCCATCCGCTACCGAACTGGGTGCTGTTCTCCTCCAGGCCGTGCGACTTCCAGTAGTCCGCGTCGGCCGCGAGGTACAGCTGCCCATCCGGTTCGGTCAGCCGCACCGACTTGCCCTCCAGTGGCAGTGCGCCGAAGCCGTTGCCGTCGCGCGCGACGCGGTACGTCAGCGTCGCCGGATTGCCGGTGCCGTCCTTCAGCGTCGCGTCGTATTGCAGCGCCGGCGCCTCCTCCAACGCCGCCAGCGCAGCGTCGATCGCCGTCTGCTGCTGTGTACGCTGCGTAGCCAGCTGCCGGTCGGCATCGGACAGTCCCGCCGTGCCAGTCACCGCGACCTGGCAGCCCGCGAGAAGCCCACCAAGCAGCACCAATGCTGTCGCAGTCCATCGAGCCCGCATGTCGGCCGCCCCTCTTTCCGCGGAAATCATGCCACCCCCACCAGATCGGTGAGCGGGACGGGATTTGTGTCGTCACCCACCCATGCGGGGGAGGCTGGGCCGACCCGGTGCACGCCCGCGCGGACCGGCTGGTTTACACTTCTCGGGTTGTCTCGGCGAGGCGGGTGCGCCTGTAGGTGCCCGGCGTGATCGACGCGGCGGCTTGAGAAGCCCCGTGGTCAATTCACGCCCGCAATCTCGCCGCCGTGCCAACCGCCCCCGAGCAGAGATCGACGATCCCCGCCGCCCCCTGCCGCACGTCGTGTGATTGAAGGAGTGCTACACCGTGTCCGAGGTACGTCTTTCCGTCGAACCGCGCACCGAGTTCGGAAAGGGTGCCGCCCGCCGCACCCGTCGCGCCGGCAAAATCCCCGCGGTGCTCTACGGGCACGGCTCGGACCCGCGGCACTTCGCGCTGCCGGCCATCGAGTTCGCCCGGGTCGTCCGCGAGAACGGCGCCAACGCCGTCATCACGCTCGACCTGGAAGGCGCCAGCGAGCTGGCGCTGACCAAGACCATCGTGGTCCACCCGCTCAAGAACTACATCGAGCACGTCGACCTGCTGGTCGTCAAGCGCGGCGAGAAGGTCACTGTCGACGTCCCGATCGTCGTCTCCGGCACCCCTGGCCCGGGCACTCTGGTCGCCCAGGACATCGACACGATCCAGGTCGAGGTCGAGGCGCTGCACATCCCCGAGCAGTTCGAGGTCTCCGTCGAGGGTCTCGAGGCGGGCACCCAGATCACCGCGGGCCAGATCACCCTGCCCTCGGGTGCGGAGCTGGTCACCGACGCCGAGGCGCTCGTCGTCGCCGTCAACGAGGCCCCGCGCGGCGCTGCTGACGAGGACGCCGAAGCCGAGGAAGCCGCTGAGGAAGCGGCCGAATAAACTTGCTTTCGTGAGTGAAGACCTGCCCGGGGCCGGCGAGCTGATTCTGCTCGCCGGCCTTGGCAATCCAGGGCCCCAGTACGCCGGGAACCGGCACAACGTGGGATTCATGGTGCTCGACGAACTGGCCGGCCGGATCGGCGGGAAGTTCAAGGCCCACCGCAGCGGGGCCGAGGTGCTCGAAGGCAGGCTGGCCGGTTCCCGCGTGGTGCTGGTGAAGCCGCGGTCGTTCATGAACCTCTCCGGCGGGCCGGTGGTCGGCGCGGCCCGGTTCTACAAGGTGCCACCGTCCGGCGTCGTGGTGGTGCACGACGAGCTGGACGTCGATTTCGGCGCGCTGAAGCTCAAGCTCGGCGGCGGCGACAACGGGCACAACGGACTGCGGTCCATCACCAAATCGCTCGGCACCCGTGACTACTACCGCGTGCGTTTCGGCATCGGGCGGCCGCCGGGCAGGCAGGATCCGGCGGATTTCGTGCTGAAGGACTTTTCGACGGTCGAGCGCAAGGAGCTCCCGTTCGAGGTCGACCGGTGCGCGGACGCCGCCGAGGCGTTGATTTCGCGGGGACTTGCCGCGGCGCAGAACGCGTTTCACGCCGCCTGACCTGCCCGGTTCCGCCCCCATCCGGCGTTGGGTGTGCTGGACGCACCGAACGCCGCTTTGGGTGCGTGGGATGCACCGAACGCCGCATGGGGTTTCTCAGTAGCTGTGGCGATGCGCGGAGTCCGGCCGGGTCGAGTGGTCTCGCCAGCCCGACCAGGGGCAGCGGCAAAGGGCAGCTTCGCGCACTGCGGCCGCGCGGGTTCACAGACCTCAGCAGGAGAAAAGCCGCCCGGCACGTCTCGCCAGCCGGTACGCCGCAGCGCCCCGACCAGCACCGCTACCGCGAACCCGCCGCCCGCCGCGCCACCGAGAAAACCTCGACGCGGCATTCAGTGCGTCCCACGCACCCAATGCGGCATTGGGGTTGAGTGAGCTGTTGTGCGTGTGGGTGAGTCGTTGTGGCCGTCCGTGATGGATTTCTCACTCGATGGGCGGCTTCTGGGGCCCTGATCGAGTCGTCCGGGCGGGTGCGGGCTTCCCGGGGTGGCCGGGAACGGTTAGGACGGACTGCAGGAGTTCGCACCACCCCGACCTGAATCGGAGAATGATCCATGCCGTTTACCGCCGAGGATCTCGCTGAGGTCGCTTTCGGTAACGCCCCGATCGGCCGCCGCGGCTACGCCAAGCAGGAGGTCGACGACTTCGTGCGGCGGATCGCCAAGACGATCGCCGACGAGGACGATCTCACCGCTGCCGAGGTCCACCACGTGCTGTTCTCCAAGCCGCTGATCGGCAAGCGCGGATACGACGAGCGCGAGGTCGACCAGTTTCTCGACGAGGTGGAGACGCAGCTGGCCGAACGCTCCGGACGGCGAGCACCCCTGATTCCGGGAAGCCGGGACCACAGCGAGGCGACCGCGGGACGCGCTTCCTGGCCCGTGGTCACCGAGGCACCGGCCGAACGACTGCCCGGCCGATAGGTCTTGACGCGAAGACCGCTGCGAGGAGCCGCAGCGGCCTTCGTCGCGTTCGGGCGCTGCCCGAGCGCCCCGCGAACGATCAATCGTCCGCGTTCTTGGCGATCTTGTCCGCGTACTGCACCGCAGTAGCCGCCCGCTTCACCTTGCCGGAAGGGGTTTTGGGCAGGCTCCCGGCCGGAAGCACCACGACCGCGAAGGGGCGCATGTCCACGGCGTCTCGCACGCGGGCGGCGATTTCCTTGGCCAGGCGGTTTTCCTCGGTGGCGTCACCGGCCAGTTTGGACTCCACGACCACGGCGAAGCGTTCGCGGCGGCTGCCCGCGTCCAGGCGGACGGCGACCGCGTTGCCTGCCCGGACGCCCTCGACCGAGCCCGCGGCACGTTCGATATCGGTCGGGTACAGGTTGCGGCCGCCCATGATGATGACGTCCTTGCGGCGGCCGCAGATGACGATCTGGCCGTCGACCAGGTAGCCGAGGTCGCCGGTCTTCATCCAGCCGTCCGGGCCCTGGGTGTCCAGCGGGCCGTTGGCGGTCAGGTAGCCGGGCGTCACGGCCTCGCCGCGCAGGCGGATCTCGCCGACCTGCCGTTCACCCAGTACGGCTCCGGATTCGTCGACGATGTCCGCTTCCAAGCCGTCCAGCGGGCGGCCGAGCAGGGCGAACGAGCGCGCCTCGTCCGTGCCGCGGCGGGGGTCGCCTTCCGGCACCGGCACCGCGCGGTTGTCGGCTTCCAGCGCGTCGGCTTCGACGACGTCCAGCGTGAGTCCGGTGAACAGCGGCGCGAACGAGACCGCCAGCGTCGCCTCTGCCATGCCGTACGCGGGGAACACGCACTCGGGCGGCATGTTGAACCGCTTTCCGGCGTCCACAAAGGTCCCGACGGCCTTCTCGTCGATCGGCTCCGCGCCGTTGAGCGCGATCCGCAGCTTCGACAGGTCGTAGGCGTTGTCGTCCTCGACCCGGGCCATGCGCTTGCCGACGATGGCGTACGCGAAGTTCGGCGCGGCCGTCGTGGTGCCGCCGTACTTGCTGATCAGCTCCGGCCAGATCAGCGGGCCAGTCAGGAACTCCACCGGGGTGATCTTGACCAGTTCGACGCCGAACGTCATCGGCACGGTCAGGAAGCCGACCATGCCCATGTCGTGGAAGGTCGGCAGCCACGACACCATCACGTCGGTTTCGAACTCGAACTCGGCGCGGTCGACCATCGCCTTGACGTTGGTGTACAGGTTGCCGTAGGTGATCCGGACGGCCTTCGGCTCCGCGGTCGATCCGCTGGTCAGCTGCAGCAGCGCGGTGTCGCCCTCGGCTGTCTGCACGATCTCGGCCAGCGGTTCCGCGTCGGCCAGTTCGGAGATCAGCCGGTAGCTGATGTCCTTGCCTTCGAGCACCGGGGCGAGCTGGTCGAACGGTTCGCCCAGCACGACCAGCTCGGCCCCGATCATCTCAAGCACCTTCACCGTGTCCTCGGCCCATTCGGCGAGGTCCGTGCGCGGGGTCGGCTGGTGCAGCATCGTCACGCTGCCGCCGGTGAGCCACACCGCCTGCACGGTCGGCGCGATCAGCACCGGCGCGGCGGCCAGCACCGCCACCGCGCTTCCCGGCTTCAATCCGCCGCTGACCAGCCCGCCCGCGATCCGGCGCGCTTCGTCGTGCACCTGCGCCCAGGTCCGGCGCACCGGCTCCTTGGGCTCGCCGGTCACCATGCCGCGCCGTTGCCCCCGGCCCGCCGCGTTCCCGACGAGTGTGTCCACAAACCGACTCATGTGCGTCAGATTACTGTCCGGTTTTTCCGGCACTGCTCGCGGCGGCGTGAACAGCGGATGTCCGGCGTCCGGCGGGTTGCGGACGCACCCGGTCCAGATAGGCCCGCGGCAGCTCGTCGCGGGTTAGTTTCCGGAACTCCAGCGGCCCGGACGGGGGTAGAAATCCTCCGCCGCAATCAGGCCGTCCGCGTCGACCGGCCACACGATCAGCTGCCTGCTGACATACCGGTAGTCCGCGTCCGGATCGTCGATCGGGAAGCTCATCTGCCGCGCGGCCGCGCCAGGAGGCAGCGTGTGCAGATCGCCTTCCGTGACCAGCGCATGATCGTCAACAATGAGCCGGTCCATCCGGGATTCGAGGTGATTCGCCTTGCTCGCTGCGAATGCCGCGTAGTACTCGCGGACGGCGTCGTGGCCCTTCGGTCCGGTGTCGCCGCAGAAGTGATACG
>NZ_LWSF01000001.1:0-242855 GCF_001651785.1 Amycolatopsis sp. M39 | reverse complement strand
CCCGCCGGTGCCGGGGGTTCACGGTCGTCTTGAGCCGCTGTTCGAGCATCTGCCAGGTGCGGGCGAGGTCGATCATGAGCGTCCCTCCGGGAAACGCGCGCCGCCGGACCCGCCCAGTCCGAGCGACGGGCGTCGCCTACCCGACGTCGCCCAGCGTGCGATCCGAGGTCACCAACCGCCGGGCCAGCAGCGCGAACGTCGCCTGGAACCGGTCCATCGCGTCCTCGAGCCACCAGCCGGTCGCCGCTTCGATCCGGTCCAGGCGACGGCCCGGCGATCGAACACAGTGGACGATGCGAAACGCAGCGCGGTGCGGGCTTGCTGCCACTACAGGGGTGCGGCTGACTCGCCGTAGCGATCCAGACGTCCACGGCTCGGTCCAGTCCGGTCGAGGCGGGCGGGCGGCGAGGTCGTCGTGCAGGCCCCGGCCAATTCGCGGGGTGCCGGACCGCCTTGGGTCAGTACTCGGGTCGGGCGGCCGAGGCGGTGGTGTCGCAGCCGACCGGCACCGGCGCGGCGAGTGCGTCCAGGCTGTCCTCTGGAGCACCGGTGCGGACGAGCGCCACGACTGGCTGGACGAGGTCGTGGCCGAGCAAATGCAGTGCACGCAAGCGATCCCGGTGTTATTCGCGGGTCGATACCGCGATTTCCAGCAGGCTGGGTTCGCCGGGCCGGAGCGGCGGGCAAACCCGCGCCGTCGAGCCACACGGATGCTCCGTCGATGCCAGCGCCGACCGGACCACGTCTGGCGCAAGGCCGGTCAACGCGTTGAAATGCGTGATCGGCCGGAGTCGTGAGTCACTCGGCGAGTTCGGACGTCTCCAGCCACCGCGCTTCGACGTCGTCCTTCTCCGCCAGGACGGCCTTCAGGTCGGTGTTCAGCTCGATCAGCTTCTCCGGGTCGGTGGCCGCTTCCGCCAACGCGGCGTGCAGCTTCTCTTCCCGCTTCGCGAGCTGGTCCAGCTTCCGCTCCAACCGGCCCAATTCCTTTTGCGCCGCACGGGTTTCCGCCGCACTGCGCTTGGCCTCGGCCTTCTCCGCCGGAGGTGCCTCGCGACGCGGCGTGGCTTCCTTCGCCCGAGCGCGGCGTTGCAGATACTCCTCGATGCCGCCCGGCAGATGGGTGACCTTGCCGTCGCCGAGAAGCGCGTACGTGGCGTCGCAGACGCGCTCGACCAGGTACCGGTCGTGCGAGACCACCACCATCGTGCCCGGCCAGCCGTCGAGCAGGTCTTCGAGCTGTTGCAGGGTGTCGATGTCCAGGTCGTTCGTCGGCTCGTCCAGCAGCAGCACGTTCGGCTCGGCCATCAGCAACCGGCACAGCTGCAGCCGACGACGTTCGCCACCGGACAGGTCGCCGACCGGCGTCCATTGCCGAGCGGCGGGGAAGCCGAGCTTCTCGCCGAGCTGCGAGGCGGTCATCTCCTGCTTGCCGAACACGACGCGACCGGAGATCTGCTCGATCGCTTGCAGCACGCGAAGATCAGCGGGCAGGTCGTCGAGTTCCTGGCGCAGGTGCGCGAGCGCGACCGTCTTGCCTTGCACCCGCCGCCCGGTCGGCGATTCGACATCACCGCCCAGCAGCTTCAGCAGCGTGGTCTTGCCGGAGCCGTTCACCCCGACGAGACCGATCCGGTCGCCCGGGCCGATCCGCCATGTGACGTGGTCGAGCAAGGTCCGGTCGCCAACCCGCAGCGAAGCGTCTTCCAACTCCAGTACCGTCTTGCCGAGCCTGCGTTTCGCGAACGCCATCAGCTCCACCGAATCGCGCAGCGGCGGCACGTCGGCGATCAGCGCCTCGGCGGCTTCGACGCGGTAGCGCGGCTTCGAGGAACGCGCCTGCGGTCCGCGCCGCAGCCACGCCAATTCCTTGCGCGCCAGGTTCTGCCGCTTCTCCTCCGCGGTCGCGGCGAGGCGGGCGCGTTCGGCGCGGGCGAAAATCCAGTCGGCGTAACCGCCTTCGTACTGCTCGACCCGGCCGTTCGCGACCTCCCAGGTGAGGCTCGCGACGGTGTCGAGGAACCACCGGTCGTGCGTCACGACCACGACCGCGATCCGGCGGCCCAGCAGATGGTCGGCGAGCCAGCGAACGCCTTCGACGTCAAGGTGGTTAGTGGGCTCGTCGAGCACCACGAGGTCCAGTTCGCCGGTCAGGGCGGCGGCCAGCGCGACGCGACGGCGTTCGCCGCCGGACAGGTTCGCGGTCGGGGTGTCGAGACCGATCGCGGTGATGCCGAGACCATCCACAATAGACCGGACGCGCGCGTCGGCGGCCCATTCGTGCTCGGCTCCGTAGCGCTGCAGCACCACGCCGCCGACCGTGCTGCCCGCGGGCAGTTCGGTGCGCTGGGTGACGACAGCCATCCGCAGGCCGCGCACCTGGCTCACCCGGCCGGAATCCGGCTCGCTCAGTCCGGAAAGGACTTCGAGCAGCGTGGTCTTGCCGCCGCCGTTGAGCCCGACGACGCCGATGCGCTGCCCCTCGGCGACACCGAGGGAAACGTTGTCCAGCAACGGCTTCACGCCGTAGGACTTGCTCACCGATTCCAGGTTGACCAGGTTGGCCATCCGGATCCTTTCCACTGTGGACTATTGACTCAAGCTTGCGGTTCAGGCGTGCACGCGCGGCGGCGCGTTGCGCGGCGCGTCGTCGCCGCCGACCACCCTGGCCCCGGGCACCGGGCCGTGCGCGACTCGCACCGTCCGGCACACTCCCGCGCCGGACAGTTCAGCGGCCACCTCGACCGCGGTTTCCGCGTCGGAGCACAGGAACGCGCACGTCGGCCCGGAGCCGGACACGCATCCGGCGAGCGCGCCCGCGTTCACCCCGGCGCGCAGCGTGCGGCGCAGGCCGGGCCGCAGCGACACCGCGGCCGCTTGCAAGTCATTGCCGAGCAACAGCGCGAGTTGGCGAGGATCACCCGAGGCGAGCGCCTCCACTACCGGCGTGTGCGACCCGATCCGCGGCGGCTTGCCGTCGGCGCGCAGCCGGTCGAGTTCGCCGAACACCTGGGGCGTGGACAGGCCTTCCTCGTCGAAGGCCAGCACCCAATGGAACGTGTGCCGCGCGAGCACCGGCACGAGCTGCTCGCCGCGGCCGGTGCCGAGCGCAGTGCCGCCGTACAGCGCGAAGGGCACGTCGCTGCCCAAGCTGCTGGCGATGGTGGCCAACTCGTCGCGGGTGACGTCGAGCTTCCAGAGCGACGAGAGCCCGACCAGCGCCGCCGCAGCGTCCGCGCTCCCGCCCGCCATGCCGCCTGCGACCGGAATACCCTTGCGCAGCACGATTCGTACCTTCGGCTCATCCGCGTCCGGCCGTCCGGCGTAGGAGGCCAGCTCGCACGCCGCGCGCCAGGCGAGGTTCGCGCTGTCGGTGGGTACGGTGCGCTCCCCCTCGCCGTACACCTCAAGCCCTGGCTCGTCGGTGGCCGCGACGGTCACCTCGTCGGTGAGCGAAAGCGCCTGGAAGACGGTGACCAGCTCGTGGAACCCGTCCGCCCGCAGGTCGCCGACGGCCAGGTGCAGGTTGACCTTGGCCGGGACCCGGACGGTGACTGGTGGTGGAACGACGGCGAGCACCCGTCCAGCCTACGTGGCTGTCGCTGACCAGGCGCCGCCAGGAGAAAACGTTGGCACGGAAGTTCCCCCAACCGTCGCTCCGAAGTGGCCAGGCGGGCTAATTTGGAACTACTTTGTAACTATGCGCGCGCCGGAGGTCAACCTGTCCGAGCTGTCCCTGCACCCGCGCCGGGTCGTGGAACAGCTCGAAGGTTCGCCGACCCGTTCGGTCCGGATTCGCCGCCGGGAGAAGGACAAACCCGATCTGGTGCTCGTGACCGCCGAGCGCGCCGAGCAGGCGGCGGCCGGGTTTTCGGCGACCGTCACGATCCTCGTGGAGCTGATGCGCCGCAGCGCCGAGACGGCCGCGCTCGCCGCCGAGGCGCTGCCCGCCGCGTTCCCGTGGGCGCGATACCTGTCGGCGGACGAGGTGCGGACGTTCGCCGGCGAACTGGCCGAAACCCTGGAACGAGCCGATTCCCTCGGCAACCCGGTGCCGTTCGCCGCCCTCGTGGCGAAGTGGAAGCAGACCGCCGAGGCGCACGCGGATCCGGAACTGGCGGAGATCGTGCGCCGGAGCGACCACAATGGACAGACTTCAGGACGCGTGTCCTATAATTTTGACCACGCGACCTGATTCCTCGGGCGACGCGTCCCGCAGACGTGGCGAGGGCCGCCCCAACCGAATGGGACGGCCCTCGGAAACCGCTCAGGCAAAGGTTAATCAGGCGGCGACGACGCTTTGCGGGCCGCGAGCCGGCTGGCTCACGTGCGCGCCCCGGTCGGAGATCCAGGACAGCGCGGCGTCGGCCCGCTCGCCGCGGACGCCGAGGCGGAACCGGGCGATCGGGGTGTCCCCGATGCGGGTGAGGCCGCCGCCGATGGTGGCGAGCTCCACGTCGAAACGGCTGGCCGCCTCGGGCAGCAGGGCGCCCACCGAAGCGAAGCCGATCAGGACGACGTCGACCGCGCGGTCGTACTTCGCGGACTGGGCGCGCGAGGTCTCGACCGACGGCAGCACCGCCTGCGCGGTCCAGCTGTCCGGCGTCGAGATCAGGTCGAGCACCGTGCCGCGCTCGACGATCGCGCCGTTGTCGAGCACGGCGACGTCGTCGCAGACCCGGCGGACGACATCCGCGTCCGGAGTGGTGACGACGACCGTCACGCCCAGCTCGGCCCGCGCCCGGTCGAGCACGGCGAGCACCGCGCCCGCGTCCTCGGCCGCGATCCCGGCGGTCGGGTCGTCGGCGAGCAGCACGGCCGGGCCGGCGGCGAGCGCCTTGGCGACCGCGACCCGGCGGAGCTGGCCGTCGGTGAGTTCTTCCGGCTTCTGCGCGGCACGGGCGGTGAGGCCGACCAGGTCGAGCAGCGAGCCGACCCGGCTGCGCCGCTGCGGGCCGTCGACACCGAGCTGCTCCAGCGGGCTGGCGATGTTGCCCGCGATGGTGCGCTCGGCGATCAGCTCCGGCTTGGTCCCGACGACACCCAGCTGGCGGCGGATCTCCCGCAGCCGCTTGCCGTCGAGCGTCGCGGTGTTGAGGCCGTCGAGCCGCACGACGCCGCGGTCGGGACGCTCCTGCAGCGCGATGCACCGGGCGAGGGTCGACTTGCCGGAACCGGACGGACCCACGACCCCGAACAGCGAACCGGCTTGCACGTCAACGCTCACGTCGCGCAGCGCGGCGACACGATTTCCGTGGAAGGGAAAGGACTTGGACACGTTTTCGACAGTGATCACGAAAGGGCTCCAGGCAAACGAGGCGCAGCGCCGATTCCGGGCGCGCCAGGCGTCATCGAATTACCGTCCACTGTGGACGGCGCAAGAAACTGCGGAAAAAACGATCAGGCGATGACCATGAAGCGTGGACACGCACATACCGAGCGGCGACCTTCGTCGACTACGCGCCGGCGGGTCAGCAGGAGCGGGCGGGTGACC
The DNA here is from genome assembly GCF_001651785.1 of Amycolatopsis sp. M39. Lineage (NCBI taxonomy): Bacteria > Bacillati > Actinomycetota > Actinomycetes > Pseudonocardiales > Pseudonocardiaceae > Amycolatopsis > Amycolatopsis sp. M39. The sequence goes on along the minus strand of NZ_LWSF01000001.1, from coordinate 237,361 downwards.
CTCTTCATCGAAAACAGCCTCCATCGGTCCTGGCGGTAGCACCTGCCCCGCGGAGGGTGGTTGCTGCGACTTCGGCGAGCCAGGTCTCTCAGTCGCTCGGGATGGACGCTTCTGAGTAAAGCCGATCCCATTGGCTGAACGCAAGCGCGTTGGTGCAGATCACACGTCTGGTGGTGCCCGCATACCGGAACACCGCGTCCAGAACCCGGAAACCCGGAACCTCGGCCGCCGAACAGTGCCTCGACCTGCGAAACACTCGCGGCGATGGCAGGCGGCGAACTAGTTCGGTCTACTGTGGACGATCCAGGTTCTTGATGGAACAAGAGTTTTCCCGTTGTCAAGGGGCGATGGTCCGCAGGCCTCGGCACTCGGGCCGCCGAGGCTCCGGCCGGGCTGAGATAGGTCAGCGGAGCGAAGCACCTCGGGTCGGCGCCGCCGAACAATCCGGGGTGCGGAGCAAGCAGACTCGCCCGAATGCCAAGGGCCGGACGAGCTGCTCGTCACAGGAACACGGCTGCCTTGGCCGTGCTCGCACGATGACCGAAAGTAGCTAGCCGCTCACGGAATACCTGTCCCGGCGCCGCCGTTGGATGTCACAAAGCGCACGCGATTCGGGGAGCTCTGCGACGGGGGGTGCTTGCGATGCCCGGCTACCACCGGTACCGCTTCTTCGACGCGAAGTAGGTCACCGGAATCCCGGCCAGCACGCCCACGAAGGAGAACCCCGCGACGTACGGGCCGCGGTCGTAGGAGGCTTGCTGTGCTCGCGCCATCGATTCGTACGTGCCGCCACCGCTGCAGAAGTACGACGGATCGCGCGGCATCACCCGGTCACCGCACATCACCGCGTCCGGTTCCGTGAACCGCATCGAGACCCCGGCCGCCATGCCGACGAGGCCGCCGACGATCAGCACCGCGCCGACGAGCTGAAGCAGGGCCAGCGAAAGATTCCGGACCATGCCGGGGAACCTAGCCTCGCCCCTGCGGGAGGGGTCCCCGATCAGTTACCGGCGACCGCGATCCGCGCGAACGCGTGCACGTCCAGCTGCTCCCCGCGCGTCTTCGGATCGATCCCCGCCTCAGCGAGCAGCTCGCCTGCCCGCTCGGCAGAACCGGCCCACCCCGCCAATGCGGCCCGCAAAGTCTTGCGCCGCTGCGAGAACGCCGCGTCGACCACCGCGAACAGCCGTGCGCGATCCACTCCGGAAACCGGGTCGGTCCGGGTGAACGAGACCAGCGCGGAATCGACGTTCGGCACCGGCCAGAACACCGCGCGCGGCACCGCGGCCACCTTGCGCGCCGGGCCGTACCAAGCGAGCTTCACACTCGGCACGCCGTAAGTGCGGCTGCCCGGCCCGGCCGCCATCCGGTCGGCGACCTCGGTCTGGACCATTACCAGCCCGCTGCGCAGCGAGGGCAGTTCGGCCAGCAGGTGCAGCACCACCGGCACCGCGACGTTGTACGGCAGGTTCGCCACGATCGACACCGGCTCAGCCGGCAGGTCAGCCGCCCGCACCCGCAGCGCGTCCGCGCCGACGACGGTCAGCCGCTCCGCCGCCTCAGGCGCGCGCTCGGCCACTGTGCGCGGCAGGCGGGCGGCCAGCACCGGATCGATCTCCACGGCGACGACCTGAGCGCCCGCGGCCAGCAGGCCCAGCGTCAGCGAGCCGAGACCGGGCCCGACCTCCAGGACGACATCCCCCGGCCGCACGCCGCCGAGTTCGACGATACGGCGGACCGTGTTGGGGTCGTGCACGAAGTTCTGCCCGAGCTTCTTCGTGGGCCGGACGTCGAGTTCGTCGGCCAGCCCGCGGATTTCAGCAGGCCCCAGCAGTTCCACCACCGGACGAGCCTACCCAGCGACAACGCGGCGGACGAAAACAGGCGGCCGGGAGCGCGAGGCTCCCGGCCGCCTGCCGGAAAATCAGCGAGTGCTCAGGCCTTGTAGCCGCAGCCCCAGGCGCTGTAGCCACCGCGGGCGTCGCGCACCTTCTCGGCGACCGCGATCTGCTGCTCACGGGTGGCCTTGTCGGCCGTCGGGGCGTACTGCTGGCCGCCGTAGGCGTTCCAGGTCTGCCGGTCGAACTGCAGGCCGCCGTAGTAGCCGTTGCCGGTGTTGATCGACCAGTTGCCGCTCGACTCGCACTGCGCGATGCGGTCCCACACGCCGGTGTCGCCGATCGCCGGGGCCGGCGGCTTCTTGGTGCCGACCTTGATGATCTTGGCCTTGGCCTCGACGAGAACCTTCTCCGAGACCTGCTCGCGCGCGACCTCTTCGCCGTTTTTCTTCGTGACCTTGTAGGTCACCAGCTTCTTGCCCGGCGTGCCCGGGTCCTCGACGCTCTGCTGGCCCTGCAGCTGCGTCGGGTCGTCGACCTTCTGCACCTCGGGGTCGATGGTCTCTTCCTGGTTGACCATCGACACGCCCATGCGGCTGACGTGGACCTCGGCGCCGTTCTTCAGGCTGACGTCGAGACCGCCCTCGATCGCGTCGTCCGGGCCGAGGTTCAGCTTCAGGTCGGAGGCGAACTCCTTGGTGGTCACCGCGGTGGTGTCCACCTTGCGGGGCGCGTTGGTGCCGTCGAAAAGCGTGATGTGCTTGAGGGTCTTGACCTGGACGGTCGAGCCCTGCAACGGCAGTTCGCCGGACGAGGGCATCGACGTCCACGCGCCCTGGGAAAGCATGCTGCCCATGCCGAGCTGGTTCATGGCCTCGCTGAGCGTGGTCGCGCGGACCCAGGAGGGCCGGGACACGCCGTCCACGACGAGGTTCAGCTGGCGGCCGCGCTCAAGCTTGATGACGCCGCCGTCGCCGACCGCCGCCTGCGGCGAGGGCGAAAGCGCGTCGTGCTCGCCGACCGACAGGCCCGCGTCCTTGAGGACGTCGCCGACGGTGCCGCCGAAGCTGTGCACGGTCTGCTGGTGGCCGTCGACGTCGACGGTGATGCTCTTGTTCATCGCGAGCGCCGCCGCACCGCCACCGCCGACGGTGACCAGCAGCGAAAGCACCGCGCCCTTGAGGAAGCGCCGCTTCCAGGTCTTGGTCGCCTCGCGCAGCCCTTCCTCGACCGCGGCCTTCTTGGCCTGCGGGGAGGCGGTGCGGTCCTGCTCGACCTCGTCCGGGAGGACGAGCGGCGGAAGCATCGTGGTTTCCGCGTTGATGAGCCGGATCAGCTCGTCGACGTCGACATCGATTTCCGACATCAGCATGTCGGCGTCCGGGCCGAGCGCGGCGAGCACGTCCTGCTCGGTCACGCGGAGCTCGTCGGAGAAGTCCAGCTGCCCGTAGGCGGTGTCCTCCAGCTCGCGATCGAGCACGGCCACCGAGGACTCGGAGGAGGAGAAATACGCCGAACCCGCGTCAAGACGCGAGTCATCCTGCCGACTACCAGTCACCGGGTCGTTCCCTTTCCCAAGACACCGCGCGTCATGCGCGCGTCGTCCTTCGTTAGCGACGCACCCTCGGGCGCGCCTCTCAAGTCCGACACCCCCAGCCAGCGCCATCGTCACGGTCCCGAGTCGTACCAACCCCGGTTCCGCTTCCCCGACGTGCACTGACGTGACTGGTGGGCGTATCAGCCGGCATCCGCTGCGCGGTACCGACCGGCACGATCACGGGACAGTAACGGGTGTTGGCAGGTTGCGCAAACACCCCCCGGAGTGTCGTGACTTGCGTCACTCATGAGGTGGACGAATGCGCGGTCTCGAATGTCGCAATCCGTGCAACCCGTTGTGACACTACGGAATCATGCCGGCAGCCGGTATGCGCGTTCGGCAGTGGTCCGGACCGCTTCGGCCACCTCGTGCACCGCTTCGCCGCGCAGCTGAGCGAGGAAGCGAACGGTGTAGGCAGTGCAATACGGCTCGTTCGGCCGCCCGCGGTAGGGATGAGGCGTCAGAAATGGTGCGTCAGTCTCCGCGAGGAACTGCCCGCCCGGCACGAGCCGCGCGGCCTCGCGCAGCCCGCGCGCGTTCTTAAAGGTGACCGTGCCCGCGAAGGACAGGATGTAGCCCTTGTCGACACAGCGGCGCGCGATGTGCTCGTCGCCGGAGAAGCAGTGGAAGACGACCGTCTCGGGCGCGCCTTCCTCGTCGAGGATGCGAAGCACGTCCTCGTGCGCGTCGCGGTCGTGGATCATCAACGCCTTGCCAAGCCGCTTCGCAAGGTCGATGTGCCAGCGAAACGCAGCCTGCTGCGCATCGTGCGGCGAGTAGTCCCAGTAGTAATCGAGCCCCGTCTCGCCGACCGCGACCACCCGTTCCCCGCGCGCCAGACGCTCCACTTCGGACTGTTCGGCAGGCCCGAATTCCTTGGTGCGCGTGGGATGAATAGCGACCGCCGCGAAAACCCGCGAGTCCCAGGTGGACGCTTCGGTCGCCCATCGAGCGGCAGCGAGATCATCCGCGACCGTGACAACACGCGCGACACCAGCCCGCTCCGCGCGGTCAACCATCTCCGCGACATCAGCCGCAGTCTTCGCACCACACGCGTCCAGATGAGTGTGCGCGTCAACCACCGTCACCGGCAGCCGGTCGGGAATCGGGGGAAGTTCGCGCTTTTCGTCACCCATGGCCCCCAAGTTACTGCGCGCCTGACCCCCGAATGCCGTGAGGGGAACCCTCACAGACGCTGTTTCCCCCAGGGTCCCCCTCACAGACCGTCGAACTTAGATTCCCTCAAGAGCCCTTCACCACCCCACCCACAAACCGCAGCCGCTGCACCCACGATCGAGGCACCCAGCCCCTCCCCCGCACCCCGATCCGAAGCCTCCCTGCGGNCCGTCAGCACACTCAAGCTTCGGGGTGCCCCACGCCAAGACCACGGCAATGTCGCCCCAGGCGACGAGCCCCCCAGACTCAGTCAGTCACGATCGGAGCCCACTCCGGCCCAGTCTCCCCCAGCTTCGGGTCCAGCTTCGTGAACAACGGCGTCGGCTTCTCAAGCGGACGCCCGACCTCGACCGGCTTCGACTCCCACTTGGCCTGCTCACTCTGGTAATCACCGGTCAAGATGGGATTGACCCGATCCGGCAGGTCAAGATCCTCGACCTCCTGCAGCTCAGGCTGCGCAGCCCACACCCCAGTCCCGCCAAGCGCCTCATGCACCTTCTGCGCCGAATGCGGCAGGAACGGCGTCAGCAACGTATTAGCGTCGCTAACCACCTGCAACGCCGTATGCAGCACCGCGTCCCGCCGATCCGGATCGTCCTTGAGCTTCCAAGGCTCCTGATCCGACAGGTACCGGTTGGCCGCCGTAACCACCCGCATCGCCTCAGCCGCAGCCAGCTTGAACCGCGACCGCGCCAGATGCCCGCCCGCCGTCTCGAACGCCTGCCGAGACAGCGCCTTCAACTCCTCGTCAGCGGGCGCGGGCTCGGTCGGAGCCGGAATCGCCCCATTGTTCTTGTGCGCCATCGAAATCGACCGGTTGACGAGGTTGCCCCACTCGTTGGCCAGCTCGAAGTTGGTCCGCCGAACGAACTCGTCCCACGTGAAGTCCGTGTCCTGGGTCTCCGGCCCGGCCACCGAGATGAAGTACCGCAACGCGTCCGGGCCGAACTCGCGCAGGAAGTCGTGCACGTAGATGACCGTGCCGCGCGAGGTGGAGAACTTCGAGCCGCTCATGGTGAGGAACTCGCTGGACACGATCTCGTCCGGCAGGTGCAGCTTGCCGTACTTGCCCGGCTCGCCGCCGTGGTCGCCGTCGCCGTTCTGGCCGAGCAGCAGCGCGGGCCAGATCTGGGCGTGGAAGGTGATGTTGTCCTTGCCCATGAAGTAGTAGGCGCGCGCGTCGGCGTTGGCCCACCACTCCTGCCAGGCGTCCGGTGTGCCGTTGCGGCGCGCCCATTCGACGCTGGCGGAGAAGTAGCCGATGACCGCGTCGAACCAGACGTAGAACCGCTTGAGCGGCTGGTCGCGCCAGCCCTCCAGCGGGATCTTCACGCCCCAGTCGAGGTCGCGGGTGATCGGCCGCGGCCGCATGTCGTCGATCAGGTTCTTGGTGAAGTTGAGGACGTTCGGGCGCCAGTCGGTCTTGGTGCCCAGCCAGTCGCCGAGGGTCTGGGTGAACGCGGGCAGGTCGAGGAAGTAGTGCTCGGTCTCGACGAACTTCGGCGTCTCGCCGTTGATCCGCGACTTCGGGTTGATCAGCTCGGCGGCGTCGAGCTGGTTGCCGCAGTTGTCGCACTGGTCGCCGCGTGCGCCGTCGTAGCCGCAGATCGGGCAGGTGCCCTCGATGTAGCGGTCGGGCAGCGTGCGGCCGGTGGACGGGCTGATCGCGCCGCGGGTGGTCTTCGGGACGACGTAGCCGTTGCGGTTGAGCGCGAGGAAGATCTCCTGCGTCACCGCGGCGTGGTTGCCGGTGGTGGTGCGGGTGAACAGGTCGTAGGAGAGGCCGAGACCTTGCAGGTCCTCGTCGATCTGGCGGGTGTACTTGTCCGCGGTCTGCTGCGGGGTCATCCCCTCTTTGTCCGCCTGGACGGTGATCGGCGTGCCGTGTTCGTCGGTCCCGGACACCATGAGCACCCGGTTGCCGGCCATTCGCTGGTAGCGGGAGAAGACGTCGGACGGGACGCCGAATCCGGACACGTGGCCGATGTGGCGGGGGCCGTTGGCGTAGGGCCAGGCCACCGCGGTCAACACAGGGGTGCTCATACCTGTTTAGCCTACGGATGCGTTCCAGGGCGTTTCCTGGCGGTCGGGGAAGGGAGAGCCGGTGTCGGCGACGCGTCTGCTGGTGCTCGGGGTCGTGCGGATGTTCGGCCGCGCGCACGGCTACCAGGTGCGCCGCGAACTGCTGTCGTGGTCGGCGGACAAGTGGGCGAACGTCCAGCCCGGTTCGATCTACCACGCGCTCAAGAAAATGGCCGCCGAGGACCTGCTGGAGAAGATCGACGTCGAACCGGGCGACGGCGGCCCGGACCGGGTCGCCTACCGGCTCTCTCCCGCGGGCGAGCAGGAGTTCCAGGTGCTGCTGGCGAAGGGCTTGTCCGATCCGAGCGCGAGCAACGCGGAGCTGTGCGCGGCGATCAGCCTGATGCCCGCGCTCCCTCGCAAGCACGTGATCAGCCTGCTTCGGCAGAACCTCATCCACTTCGAGGCGGAAGAGCGCCGTTCGCAGCTGGGCCTGGAGGACGACACCTGGAACAAGCCGCCGCATGTGTCCGAGCTGTTCCGGCTGTGGGGCGGGATCGCCAGGGCCAGCACGGAATGGCTCACCGGGCTGATCGCCAGGCTCGAGGCGGGCGAATACGTGATGGCCGACGATCCGGGCTCGGCGTTCGGCCAGCCGCCCCAGTAATCAAATTTGACTAACCCTTCGGTTCCGGGCACAGTGTGCGCGTCAGCTATTCAAAATTGACTAGCTGATCTTCTGGGAGGAGAGGGCAATCCATGATCACGGCACGCGGACTTGAGCGGCGGTTCCGCCGCAAGGGCCGAGCCGGTGGCGAAGTGCACGCGGTGCAGGGGGTCGATCTCGACGTCGAGGCGGGCGAGCTGGTCGGCTTCCTCGGCCCGAACGGGGCGGGCAAGACCACCACGCTGCGCATGCTCACCACCTTGCTGAAACCGACCGCGGGCACCGCGACCGTCGGCGGGCACGACCTGCTCACCGATGCGGCGGGGGTGCGCCGCACCATCGGGTACGTCGCCCAGGGCGGCGGGACCGCGCCCGAATCGCGCGTCGGCGAAGAGCTGGAGCTGCAGGGCAGGCTGTACCGGATGAGCAAGGCCGACGCGATCGCGCGCGGCAAGGTGCTCACCGAGCAGCTCGACCTGGCCGGGCTGGAGCAGCGGGCCACGAAAACGCTGTCCGGGGGTCAGCGGCGGCGGCTCGACATCGCGCTGGGGCTGATCCATTCGCCGGGGCTGGTGTTCCTCGACGAGCCGTCCACCGGGCTCGATCCGCAGAGCCGGGCGAACCTGTGGGAACACATCCGGCGACTGCGCGCCGAGCAGGGCGTCACGATCTTCCTGACCACGCATTACCTCGACGAGGCCGACGCGCTGGCCGACCGGCTGATCGTGATCGACGACGGCCGGATCGTCGCCGAGGGGCATCCGGACGCGCTGAAGGAGCAGGTCTCCGGCGACGGCGTGGCGATCGAGGTCGATCCGCGCTCCGCCGCGGCCGCCGCGGACCTGGCCCGGCAGCTGCCCGGCGCGCACGAGTTCGCCGTGCGCGAGGGGTCGATCCGGTTCCGGGTGCCGCGCGGCGACACCGCGATGCCGGAGCTGCTGCGCGCGCTCGACGCCAAGGAAATCGCGACGACCTCGATGCAGGTCACGCGGCCGACCTTGGACGACGTATTCCTTACGCTCACCGGCCGGTCGCTGCGCGAAGCCGAGCAGCCCGCGCCGGCGGAACCGGAGGTGTCCGGTGTGGCATGACACCTGGCTGATCTTCCGCCGCGACATGGCGGGCGCGCTGCGGAATCCCGCGTGGCTGCTGATCGGGCTCGCCCAGCCGTTGCTGTACCTGTTCTTCTTCGGCCCGCTGCTGGTGAAGTCGCTCAGCGCGCAGGGGATGTCCGAGGTCGACGGCTGGATGGTGCTCACGCCCGCGCTGATCGCGCAGCTGGCGCTGTTCGGCAGCTCGTTCGTGGGCTTCGGGCTGCTGGCCGAGTTCCGGTCCGGCGTGGTCGAGCGGCTGCGCGTCACCCCGGTGCACCGGGCCGCGCTGCTGCTCGGGAAGGTGCTGGCGAACGCGTTGCAGGCGACCGTGCAATCGGTGCTGATCATCCTGCTCGCCTACCTGGTGTTCGACCTGAACGCGCCGTTCGGCGGCGTGCTGCTGAGCCTCGCGATCGTGTTCCTGCTCGCGCTCACGCTGGCGTCGTGCTCCTACGCGCTGGCCCTCACGCTCAAGAGCGAGGAGGCGTTCCCGGCGCTGCTCAACGCGGTGCTCATGCCGTTGCTGCTGCTGTCCGGGATCCTCATCCCGATCACCGCGGGCCTGGCTCCGAAGTGGCTGTACACGATCTCGCAGATCAATCCGTTCCGGCACGTGGTCGACGTGGAGCGCAACAGCTTCCGCGGCGACTTCTCGATGGACGCGCTGTTCACCGGCAGCGTGGTCGTGCTGGTCATGGCCGTGGTGGCGATCTGGTGGGGAACGCGCACCTTCCAACGGGAAAACGCCTGATCAAAGCCTATCGACACGCCGGGTGAAAGGTCACCCCGCTCCGGAATTCCGGACGTAGGGTGGCCTTTCACCCGTCGTGGGGCTTGTCAGGGGTGCGAGGTGGCGGAACCGGAGAGTGGGCGCGGACTCACGCTCACTCATCGCGAGCAAGTGCTCGACTGGACGGCGGTGCGCGGTGCCGACGTGCGGTTCGCCTCGGTCACGATCAGTGAAAACGTCAACTGGAGCGATCCGGGCGCGGAGCGGACGCTGGCCGCGGCCCAGCACGCGGGCATCCACACCGGGGCCCGGCACTACGCCCGGCCCGGCGCGGTGCACGACCAGGCCGACCATTTCGTCCGGACGGCGAGCAGGCTCGGCGCGTTCGCGCCCGGATCGCTCGCCCCCGCACTGGAGGTGGACGCGCAAAGCGTCGACGACCGGTTCGTGAAGGCGTGGATCAAGCACGTGCGGCACGCCGCGAAGATCAGCCGGGTGCTCGTGTACGCCGGGCACGACTGCTGGGCGCACCGCCTGCACCCGGACCGCTGGGCCGATTCCGAGGTGGTGCTGTGGCTCGTGCGGCACAACGGCATCCCCGGGCGGCCCGGCTGGTTCCATTCGCGGCTCGGGCTGCACCAGCACGCCTTCGCACCCGACGTGCCAGGCGTCGACGGGCCGGTGGCCCAGGACGCGGTGGTGTATCCGTTCGCGCTGTCCGATGTGCTGCTCTGATCACCTTTTCCGCTGGTCACCGCCGGATTCCGGCACAATGGCGCGATGCGTTTCCAGCGGCTGCGGACCGACCTGACCCCTTCCCGGGTGCTCGTTCTGCTGTCCACGTACGCCCGGGCGCACGGCCTGCCCGATCCGGCCGCGGTATGCGGGAACTGGTTCGGGTCGCGGGCCGTGGTGGCGCCGTTCGTGGCGGTGACTCCGCGGCCGTTCCCGGCTGATTTCCCGGCCTCGGGGCCGTCGGGCCGGATCGGCGGTGGATGGTTCGGGTTTCTGGCTTACGACCAGGCGGATCCGTCCGGCCGATCGACCGGGGTTCCGGCGTCGGCCTGGGGCTGGGCGGATCACCTGCTGCGCTGGGACGCGGCGGGGGTGTGCTGGTTCGAGTCGATCGAAGGTGACGCTGACGCGCAGCTCGCCGTGGTGGAGCGGGCGTTGGCCGGGTCCGCGGAGGTGTCGTGGTCCGCTAGTGCGTTGGACCGGCCGTCCGGGCACGCGCAGGCGGTGAAGGCGTGCGTGCACGAGATCGAGGCGGGCGAGCTGTTCCAGGCGAACATCTGCTCGCGGTTCATCGGGGCGTTCGAGGGCTCGCCCGCCGCGCTGTTCGCCGAGGGGGTGCGGCGGCTGGCTCCGCGGCGGGCGGCTTACGTCACCGGTGAATGGGGTTCGGTGGTTTCGCTGTCGCCGGAGCTGTTTTTGGAACGCCACGGCCGCCGCGTGCGGTCGTCGCCGATCAAGGGGACGCTGCCCCGCCGCGGCCCGGCGGACGACGGCAACGCGCTCCGGCTGCGGCAGTCGGCGAAGGACGTCGCGGAGAACGTGATGATCACCGACCTGGTGCGCAACGACCTCGGCCGGGTGTGCGAGGTCGGCAGCGTCGTGGTGCCGGAACTGCTCGCGGTGCACCCGGCTCCGGGGGTGTGGCATCTGGCGTCCACTGTGGAGGGTGTGCTGGCGGACGGGGTAACCGACGCCGCACTGCTGGCGGCGACGTTCCCGCCGGGTTCGGTTACCGGGGCGCCGAAGATTCGGGCACTGGACCTGATCGCCGAGCTGGAACCGGCCGCGCGCGGCGGGTACACCGGCGCGGTCGGGTTGCTGTCGCCGCTGGCGGGGCTGGAGCTGAACGTGGCGATCCGGACGTTCGAGATCGCCGGGGACCGGATCGCGTTGGGGGTCGGCGGCGGGATCACGGCGGACTCGGACAGTGCGGCGGAGTGGCAGGAGTGCCTGCACAAGGCGGCGCCGTTGGAGGAACTGCTGGCTAGCCCTCGTGAGTGCTGATCGCGGTGAGAACCGCGATCAGCACTCACGAGCCCTACCTGCGCGGGTCGAGCAGCAACTTCCCCGTCGTGCCCCGCGACCGCAGCGCCTCGTGCGCCCTCCGCGCGTCCGCCAACGCGTACTCGCCGCCCGCGATCGCGCGGAGCTTCCCGTCCCGCACCATGGTGAACAGCTCGCCGAGGGCGGTGCCGAAAACGTTGCCCGGCAAGCGGAACACGTGCGGCAACCACATCCCGGCGACGGTCGCGCTGTGGCCGAGCAGATTGCGCAACTCGATCGGCTTCGGCGACCGGCGGCCGGCCATCCCGTAGAACACCAGACGGCCGAACGGGGCGAGCGCGGCGATGCTCTGGTCGGTCGTGGTGCCGCCGACCATGTCGAGAACGATGTCCACCCGCTTGCCGCCGTTGGCTTCCCGCAGGACTTCGGTCATGTTCTCCGCGCGGGAATCGACCGCGACGTCCGCGCCGAGCTCGATCGCCAGCTCGCGTTTTTCCGCACTGCTCGCGGTCGCGATGACCCGGCCCGCTCCCCACGCGTTCGCCAGCTGCACCGCGATCGAACCAACCCCGCCGGCCGCGGCGTGCACGACCACCGTCTCGCCGGGCTCAAGGTGAGCGTTCTTGCGCAGGATGATCCACGCGGTCGCGCCCTGGACCAGCATCGACAGCGCGTTCAGGTCGTCGACGCCGTCCGGCACCGGGAACGTCATGGCCTCGTCGGCCGCGACGCGCTCGGCGTACCCGCCGCCGTCGTTGAGCAGCGCGACCACGCGCTTGCCGTCCGCCGTGCGGCCGACCACCTCGCCGCCCGGCACGAGCGGCAGTTTGCTCGGAGCGAGATACGAGTTCTCCGCCTGATGCGTGTCCGCGTAATTCAGCCCGACGCGGTCGACCTCGATCAGCACCTGCCCCGGCCCGGCCACCGGATCGGGCAGCTCGACCGGCTTCAGCACCTCGGGACCGCCGAACTCGGTCACCTGCACAGCACGCATCTTCGCGGCTCCTCTCGCTCTCCGTGAGACATTCTGCCACATGTCTCATTCTCGGGACACTTTCTGCTAACGTCTCACCCATCGACACGCCACTCTCCGCCCGCACCTCGCGACCCGACGCCGTCGCGGCCTTCCGCCTCGCCCGCGCCCGGTTCCTCGCCGGAGACCGCGTCGACATGCGAGACCTGGCCGGCGACCTCGGCGTCAGCCGCGCCACCCTGCACCGCTGGGTCGGCAGCCGGGACCATCTGCTGAGCGAAATCCTGTGGGCGGAGACCTCGGCGGTGCTAGATAACGTGAGTTACGCGGGCCGCGGCGGCGACGGCATCGCGGAGGCGATCGGCGCGTTCGTGCGGACAGTCAACGCTTCTGAGCCGTTCCGCGCGTTCTTGCGCCGGGAGCCGGAACGCGCGCTGAGGTTGTTGACCACCAAGGCGAGTCTGGTGCAGTCGCGGACTATCGAGAAGGTGCAGGCGTTGCTGTCGGCCGAGGCCGCGGCCGGGCGGCTGGCATCTCCGCTGGCGGTAGCGGATCTGGCGTATCTGCTGGTGCGGGTCGGCGAGTCGTTTATCTACACCGACGCGATCACCGGCGAGGAGCCGAACGCGGAGAAGGCCTTGGTAGCGGCGAAAATGCTGTTGCGCGGTCGCTAAAGTCTTCTGGTGACCGCTGTCCAGGCCATCGCCCGGATCCCCACCGCTTCGATCGGCAAGCTGGTGTGCCATCCGAAACTGCCGCTCGTCGCCGGGATCGATCAGGACCGGCCCGCGGTGCGCCTCTACTACGCCGAGCGAGTGCTTCGCGAATTCGGCGCAGTGGGCGCGGATTCCGCGCAGTACGGGAAGTTCGACCGCTGGCCCGTCGTCGCCTGGCATCCGGAGCGGCCGGAACTGGTCGTGTCCGGCGGCGGGGAAACGGTGCGCTGGACCCGGAACGGCACCTCCGTGCTGGATATCGCCGTCTCCGACGACGTGGCATTCAGCCCGGACGGCCAGTCATTGTGGACGTCGCCGACCCCGCCCGGTCTCTGCGATCGTTCGGACGTCATCGACCTCGGCACCGGCATCGTCGAATTCGCTCCGGTCTGGGACACCGGCATCGTCACGCATCCGGCGGGCGGGCTGATCGCCACTAAGCAGAGCGATCAGGGCGCGACCTTTGTGCTCTTCTCCCGCCCAGGCGACCGGCTGCGGTTCCTCGACCGGGCCCTGATTCTGGACGGCGGCGGCCACGGGCTTCCGGTCTTCAGCCCCGACGGGCGACACCTGGCGATTCGCGGCGACGACCCCGGACACCTGGTCCTGGTCTTCGAGTTCCCCTCGCTGCGCCGAGTCCGCAAAACCACGTTCTCCGTTCCGGAGCCAGACAGCATTGACGACATGAACTGGGTCGCCGAGTACCGCAGCTGGGCCTGGCACAACATCGCTTTCGGCACGCGGCCCGGCGCACTGTGGATCGGGACGCCGTCCGGCACCGTGCTGGAGCTAAACGTGGAGCGCGGCCGAACCACGGAGCACAAACTGCTCCGCTCGGCAGTGACCGCGCTGGCCGCGACGTCGAGCGGCGACCTCGTGGTCGCCGGAGACGGCGAACTCGCGCTGGTGCCCGTTCCCGGTCCGCGCACTGTCGCGGATCCGGCCACCGTCGCCGAGTTCCTCGCCAGCACCGCGGAAATTCCCGGCGACGGCCTGCCGGAAGACCACGTCGTGCACACCGACGGCATCAGCACCTGGGGGCAGGAGGACCTGGCCACGATCACTGAAGCCGCGCCCGGCGACCCGCACTGGCTGCAGACCCGCGCCTGGCTCAACGCCCGCCGGAGCTGACTCACTTCCGAGCAGCGAGCACCGCCGCGTAAAGCTCCTTTGTAGACACCCCAGCCGCACCCGCCACCTCGGCCGCGACGGTCTTCAGCCGCTCCCCCGACGCGACCCGCTCCGCCACCTCCGGCACCAAGTCCGGCACCGATACCTGCCGAGGCGGCGCGCCCTCCAGCACCACCGAGATCTCGCCGCGCACCCCGTCCGCTGCCCACTCGGCAAGTTCCGCGAGAGTGCCGCGTTTGACCTCTTCGTAGGTCTTTGTCAGCTCCCGGCATACCGCGGCCCGCCGCGACCCGCCCAGCGCGGCGGCAGCGTCGGCCAGCAGGGACGCGATCCGGTGCGGCGATTCGAAGAACACGACAGTCCGACGCTCGCTCACCAACTCCGCGAACCACTTCGTCCGCTCGCCGGGCTTGCGCGGCGCGAAACCCTCGAAGCAGAACCGGTCGCACGGCAGCCCGGACAACGCGAGCGCCGTCGTCACCGCCGACGGGCCGGGGAGGCAGGTGATCGGCAGGTCCTCCTCGACGCAAGCGGCCACGAGACGGAAGCCCGGATCGGACACGCTCGGCATCCCGGCATCGGTCACGACCAGCACCGTCTCGCCGCCGTGCAGTGCTTCCAGCAGCTTCGGCAGCCGGGCCGTCTCGACGTCCTCGTAGAAACTCACCACCCGGCCGGAAGGCGACACGCCGAGCGCGGAAGCGAGGCCGCGCAGGCGCCGGGTGTCCTCGGCCGCGATCACGTCTGCCGAGCCCAGCGCCTCGATCAGCCGGGCGGACGCGTCGCCGGGATCGCCGAGCGGGGTGGCGGCGAGCACGAGCCGTCCGGACGCAGAAGTCATGGCAGTCAGCCTAACCAGACGCCACCGGTGGATCAGGCCGTACTATCGGGCCCCGTGACCGCGCTGCTGACCCGTGCCGACGACGAGAGCGTGCGGCCGGACCCGGTCGACGCGCGCCGTCCCCCGACCGACCGCGAAGCCACCTTGCTCGGCCGGGCCATGCCCGCCGACCGGCTGCGCGGCTGGATCGTCACGATCGTGCTGACCGTGATCGGCGGCGTTGTCCGGCTGCAGAATCTGGGCCTGCCCACTGACCACGGCAGTCCCGTCTTCGACGAGAAGCACTACGTGCCCCAGGCCGCGCAGATGTTGCGCAACGGCGGGTACGAGGACAACGCCGGGTACGAGCTGATCGTGCACCCGCCGCTGGCCAAGGACTTCATCGCCTTCGGCGAGTGGCTCTTCGGCTACAACGGCTGGGGCTGGCGGCTGATGTCGGCCGTGGCCGGCACGCTGATCGTGCTGCTCACCGTGCGCATCGCACGCAGGCTGACCCGCTCGACGCTGCTCGGCGGTATCGCGGGCGTGCTGGTGATCTGCGACGGCGTGCTGCACCTGCAGTCGCGGATGGGGATGCTCGACATCTTCATCGCGTTCTTCGTCCTCGCCGCGTTTGCCTGCGTGCTCTGCGACCGCGACCAGGTTCGGCAGCGGCTGGCCGTCGCGGTGCGCGAGGGCTGGATCGGCGAATCGCAGTGGGGGCCGAAGCTCGGCTTCCGGTGGTGGCGGTTCGCGGCCGGGCTGATGATCGGCCTGACCTTCGGTGTCAAATGGTCGGCGCTGTACTACATCGCGGCGTTCGGCCTGCTCACCGTGTTCTTCGACGTCGCGGCCCGGCGTGCGGCGGGCGTGCGGCGGCCGTGGGTCGGCACGATCCGGCGCGACGTCGCGCCCGCGCTGTGGGCGATCCTCGTCGTGCCGGTGCTGATGTACCTGGCGGCGTACTGGGCGTGGTTCGCCAGCGAGACCGCGACCGACCGGCATTACACCGAGATCAAGAACCTCGGCCCGGGCATGTTCGGCTGGATCCCGCCCGCGCTGCGCTCGCTCGGCAGCTACACCGCCAACGTGCTGCATTTCCACGAAACCCTGCTGACGCCCAAGGACAATCCGCATCCGTGGGAGTCGAAGCCGTGGACCTGGCCGATGGGCCTGCGGCCGATGCTCTACTACTACGACGGCAACGTCACCGGCTGCGGCGAATCGCGCTGCCTTGGCGCGACGATGCTGATCGGCACCCCCGCGATGTGGTGGCTGGCCGTCCCGATGCTCGGCTGGGGTCTGTGGCGCTGGTTCTTCCGCGCGGACTGGCGCTACGCCGCCGTGCTGACCGCCTACTTCGCCGGCTACCTGCCCTGGTTCACCAACATCGACCGGCAGATGTACTTCTTCTACGCCACGCCGATGGCCCCGTTCCTGGTGCTCGGCCTGGTGCTGGCCCTCGGGCAGATCCTCGGAAGCGCCAAACGCGGATTCGAACGCCGGGGCACCGGTCTGCTCGTCGTCTCGCTCTACGTCGGGCTGGTGGTCGCGAACTTCGCCTGGCTGTGGCCGGTCCTCAATGGCATCCCGATCACGAACGCCCATTGGCAGGCGGAAATGTGGCTGCCTTCGTGGCGCTGAAGTAGGCGCCCGGCGGCACTCCGACCGCCCGGCGGAAGGCGGCGACGAACGCGCTCGCCGTCGCGTATCCGACCCGGTGCGCGACGGTCGTCATCGGCGTTCCCCGCGCCAGCAACGGCAATGCCGCGCGCATCCGCGCTTGCGTGCGCCAGGTCCCGAACGTCATCCGGCAGTCGCGGACGAACGCGCGGGACAGCGTCCGCTCGCTCGCACCGACTTCCCGGCCGAGCTCGGCCAGGCTGCGCGAGTCGGCGGGGTCGGCGAGCACCGCGTCGGCGACGTCCCGCGCTCGTGGATCGGCAGGCGCCGGGACGACGATCGGCGCCACGTCCATCGGCTCCAGCAGATCGAACGCGACGGCTTCGGCACGGCGGCGGGCGTCGTCGCCGATGCCGTCCGCGGACAGGTGCTCCAGCAGCTCCCGCAGCAACGGCCGGACGATGACGATTCGCGGCGACGGCCAGTCGACCGGGCACTGTTCGGGATCGGCGTAGATACCGCGCAGCTCGACGTTCCCGGCCGCGCCGGTGCGATGCCGGACACCGACCGGGATCCAGAGCGCGCGCGTGGACGGCAGCACCCACTGCGCGTCGCCGACCATCACCGCGGCGACCCCGCGCGCGGCCCAGACCAGCTGGTGCGCCGGATGTTCGTGCCAGGGGAACCAGGCTCCGGCCGCGATCGGGAGGTCGCCGAGCAGCATCGCGCCGGTTTGACCGTACTGCGACATGAGGTGACAGCCTATCGTCTTCCGGTCAGCGCGGCTCGTCCCTAGCGTCGGGACCATGCCGATGAACCTGATGCACCGCAAGCTCTGCAGCTCGGAAAAATGGGCCGCCGCGGTGGCCGAGGTGCTGCCGGACTGGCTCGCCCGCTTCGACCTGGGCGACGACGTGCTGGAAATCGGGCCGGGTTTCGGGGCCACCACGCGGGTGCTGGTCGACGCTCTCCCGCAGCTGACCGCGCTCGAAATCGACCCCGCGTCGACCCGGCTGTTGCAGGAGAAATACGGGGACCGGGCGGACATCGTCGAGGGCAGCGGCGCGGAAATGCCGTTCGAGGACGGCCGGTTCTCCGCGGTCGTGTGCTTCACGATGCTGCACCACGTGCCGACCGACGAACTTCAGGACCGGATCTTCGCCGAAGCGTTCCGGGTGCTGCGGCCCGGCGGCACCTATTGCGGGGTGGACAGCCAGCTCAGTTTCGGATTCCGGCTGCTGCACATCGGGGACACGATGAACGTCCTCGACGCGGAAGCCCTGCCGGGGCGGTTGGCGACGGCGGGGTTTGAGCAGGTGCGGGTGCGGGTGGAGCGGAAGCGGCTGGAGTTTTCCGCGGTGCGGCCGTCGTGAGTGTTGATCACGGTGCGCACCGTGATCAACACTCACGAGCGTCAACGGGGTGAGCGGCGAGGCACGATCTGCGTAACCGGCCCGTCAAGCGCCTTGCCCGCCCGGCTCAGCCAGCCGTCGACCTCGCGCCGCACCGAGTTCAGCGTCGGGCGGCGGCGCGGCTCCGGGTCCAGCGAGGCCGCCAGGATCCGCGCGTGCACTGAACGCTGCGGCAGGTGCGTGACCGGATCGGCCCGCGCCGCGGCCATCAGCGCGGCCATCGGCGTCTCGCGGGTGCCGCGCGGCGGCTGGCCGGACAGCGCGTAGCTGACCGTGGCGGCGAGCTGCCAGGCGTCCGACGCCGGGCTGGCCGGGGAGCCCATCGCCTGCTCCGGCGCGACGAAATCGGGCGTGCCGATCATCATTCCGGTGGCGGTCATCTTGGAGTCGCCCTGGCTGCGGGCGATGCCGAAGTCGATGAGGTGCGCGATGCCCGCCGGGTCGAGGATGACGTTGGACGGCTTCACGTCGCGGTGCAGCACGCCCCGCTCGTGCGCCGCGACCAGCGCGCCCGCCATCGTCGACCACAGCCGTCCGGCGGCGACGTCGTCGATCGGGCCCTGTCCGTCGACCACCTCGGCGAGCGGTCGGCCCTGGAGGTACTCCATGACGAGCGCGAGCCCGTCCGGTTCCTCGACCAGGTCGTACACGCGGACGCAGTTCGGGTGGTTCACCACGGCCAGCGCCCGCGCCTCGCGCTGCATGCGCTCCTCGGTGTCGCGGTCGGGCGCGTGCGCGATCTTGAGCGCGACAGTGCGGTTGAGCTGCGTGTCGACGGCTTCCCAGACCGTGCCGAACCCGCCGTGCCCGAGCTGGCGGACGCGCCGGTACCGGCTGCTGCCCGCGTTGCGCGAACCGGGCGGCGGCGGGATCGCGCCGGGCGCGGCGGCCAGCATCCCGGCGGGCGGTGGCTCCGGAGCGGACGCCAGCGCGGTGGCCGGGTACTGCTTGTTCTGCGGCGGCGGAGGCGGCGGCAGCTGCTCCCGGCGCGACGGCGGCGGCGCGGCGGGCGGTTCGTCGCGGCGCGGCTCCGGCCGGTTGATCACCGACCACGGCGGCGGGCCGACCAGCGCGACCGGGATCAGTCCCAGGATGCTGAACGGAAGGAACCCGAGCCAGAAGTGCACGGCGGTGTTGGCCGACATGCCCGAGGTCGCGACCGCCATGACCACGAAGGGAATCCAGAAGAACCGCGACGGCCACTTCGGCCCGCGGCGGAAGGCGGTGCGCGCCTGCAGCATCACGAACAGCAGCGAGCCGACCGGCAGCACGGTGAAGGCGAGCAGGTACAGCGCGTAGGACAGCTTGAGGCCGCGCGGGTAGAAGAGCGTCTCGAAGACGTTCGGCCCGCCGCCGAGGTAGGTCTTCTGCACGCCGATGAACGAGCAGTAGTTCGTGCTCAGCTTGGCGGTTTCGGAGGCGGACAGCCCGCTCGCGCTACCCGCGTTGGCCGCGCGGAAGGTCTCCGAGATGCCCGAGGCCATCAGCCACGGCAGCACCAGCACGCTGACCACGCCGATGAGCCCGAACACGGTGAGCGTCGTCGCGTCGTACCGGTTGCCGGTCCCCTTGCGGACGATCGCCACGATCAGCGCCCCGGCCGCCGGGAAGAGCGCGACGAGCGCACCCGCTGTGGTCGTCGCCCACACCCAGTCGCCGGGGCAGAACCCCGGGCCGAACAAGGTGTGCGCGAGCGAGAGCAGCGCGCTCGCGATTCCGCTCACCGGCTGGTTCCCCTCACTGTCAGTGTTGTCTTCGTGCCGCTGCGCGGCCGTTCCCCACGGTCCAGCTTAGGACGCACACGGCCTTCGCGAGGTTGCCGGGTCGCGCCGGGATCGTGATCCGCCGCATCGATGTCGCCTGACCTCGCTGACCTGCGTTCCGCCGGGGGAAAGGCCATTATGAGGGCAGATCCGGCCGGCTGAAGTCAAAGGAGACCACGTGGGCGCGTACACCGAGACTTATCGGCGCAGCCTGGACGACCCGGAGCGGTTCTGGCTCGAAGCGGCCCGGGCGATCGACTGGACGCAGCGGCCCACCCGCGCGCTCGACTCGTCCGCCGCGCCGTTCTACCGCTGGTATCCCGACGGCGAGCTGAACACCTCCTACAACGCGCTCGACCGGCACGCGGACGGCGGCCGCGGCGCACAGGACGCGCTGATCTGGGATTCGCCGGTCACCGGACGCAAACGCCGCTACACCTATGCCGAGTTGCGCGACGAGGTCGCGACCTTCGCCGGCGCGCTCGCGTCGCTCGGGGTGACCCGCGGCGACCGCGTGATCCTCTATCTGCCGATGATCCCGCAGGCCGTCATCGCGATGCTCGCCTGCGCGCGGATCGGCGCGGTGCACTCCGTGGTGTTCGGCGGGTTCGCGCCGAAGGAACTGGCCGCGCGGATCGAAGACGCCAAGCCGAAGCTGATCCTCGCCGCGTCGTGCGGGATCGAGCCGACCCGGGTCGTCGAGTACAAGCCGATCATCGACGCCGCTCTCGAAACCACTGAGCACCAGCCGGAGCACGTCGTGGTGTTCCAGCGCGAGCAGGCGCGCGCGGAACTGTCGGGCGCCGACCTCGACTGGACCGGCCTCGTCGCCGACGCCGACCCGGTGGATCCGGTTCCGGTGAAGGCGACTGACCCGCTGTACATCCTCTACACGTCCGGCACCACCGGGCGCCCGAAGGGCGTCGTGCGCGACACGGGCGGGCACGCGGTCGCGCTCGCGTGGTCGATGGGCGCGCTGTACGACATCCACGCCGGGGACGTCTGGTGGACGGCTTCCGACGTCGGCTGGGTCGTCGGGCATTCGTACATCGTCTACGCGCCGCTGCTGGTCGGCGCGACAACCGTGCTGTACGAAGGAAAACCCGTCGGGACTCCGGACGCGGGTGCGTTCTGGCGGGTCATCTCCGAGCACGGCGTGCAGGCGCTGTTCACCGCGCCGACGGCGTTGCGCGCGGTGAAGAAGGTGGACCCCGACGCGGACGAGCTCAAGAAGTACGACCTGGCCCAGTTCCGCACCCTGTTCATGGCGGGCGAGCGGCTCGACCCGGAGACCTACCACTGGGCGCACGACATCCTCGCCACGCCGGTCGTCGACCACTGGTGGCAGACCGAAACCGGCTGGCCGATCGCGGCCAACCCGCGCGGGCTCGAACCGATGCCGGTCAAACCCGGCTCGGCGACGAAACCGGTGCCCGGCTGGGACGTGCGCATTCTTGACCAGGCGGGCGAGGAACTGCCGGCAGGCCGCGAGGGCGCGATCACGCTGAAACTGCCGCTGCCGCCGGGTTCGCTGCCGACGCTCTGGGGTGACGACGAGCGCTACCGCGAGGCGTACCTGTCGCGCTACCCCGGCTACTACCTGACCGGCGATTCGGGCTACCTCGACGAGGACGGCTACCTGTTCGTCATGGGCCGCACCGACGACGTGATCAACGTGGCCGGGCACCGGCTCTCGACCGGCTCGATGGAGGCCGTGCTGGCGTCGCATCCAGCGGTCGCGGAGTGCGCGGTCATCGGGGTCGCGGACCAGCTGAAGGGTCAGGTGCCGCGCGGTTTCGTGGTGCTGAAGTCCGGCGTGGAGGTGCCCGAGGAGCAGTTGCGGGACGAGCTGGTGGCGCTGGTTCGCCGGGACATCGGGCCGGTGGCGGCGTTCCGGGACGTCTCCGTGGTCAATGCGCTGCCGAAGACGCGCTCGGGGAAGATCCTGCGCAAGACGATGCGCGGGATCGCCGACGGTCGTGACGAGGCGGTTCCGTCGACGATCGAGGACCCGTCGGTGCTCGACGCGCTGCGGGCGATCCTGCGGCCCTGAGGACCGCCCAATGCGGTTTTCTCGGTGGCGCGGTGGGCGGCGGTTCGCGGTCGGGGCGCTGCGGCGCACCGGCCGGCGAGACGCGCCGGGCGGCTTTTCTGCTCCTGAAGCCGCGCGGCCCCAGCGCGCGAAGCTGCCCCTTGCCGCTGACCCCGGCCGGGCTGGCGCGAACGTCTGTGAGGGGAACCCTGGCGAGACCACGCGACCCGGCCCGATGCCGCGCACCCAATGCGGCATCGGGTGCACTGCGGGCATCCCGGCGAACGGGCTGCGGGCATCCCGGCGAACGGGACATCCGGCACCGGCCGACCCTTTCGGGCGTTGTCAGCCTCCCGGGTAGTGGTCTATACCTCTTGGAGTCCGCCTTCTCCGCGACGCGACCGGAGGTATGCCGTGAGGAAGACCCTGTCCAGGGCCGTGCTTGGGGTGACCGTGCTCGGGCTCGCCGCGGTGGGAGTGCCCGGGCCTGCCGCGGCGACTCCCGCGCCCAGCGAACGGCAGGTCACCGATCTCGTACCGGTGCCGGTGCACGCCGTGGCGAAGGCGGACGCCACCTTCCGGCTCACGCCGCTGACCGTGATCCGCGCCGGGCACGGCACCGGCGAGGTCGCCGCGTACCTGCGCGGCCTGCTGCGGCCCGCGACCGGCTTCCCGCTGCCGGTCGTCCCGGTGAGCCCGGGATTGTCCGCGATTTCGCTCGACCTAGGCCACGCCGACCCGCGCGTCGGCGACGAGGGGTACCAGCTCGATGTCACGAAGAACGGCGTCCGGCTGCGCGCCAACACCTCCGCCGGGCTGTTCACGGGCGTCCAGTCGCTGCGGCAGCTGCTGCCGTCAGCGATCGAGGCGAAGACCGTGCAGCACCGCACGTGGACGATCGCGGGCGGCAGCGTTCTCGACTACCCGCGCTTCGCCCACCGCGGCGCGATGCTCGACGTCGCGCGGCACTTCTTCACACCAAAGCAGGTGAAGAAGTACATCGACCAGATCGTCCAGTACAAGATCAACACTCTGCACCTGCACCTCACCGACGACCAGGGCTGGCGCATCGAGATCAAGAGCTGGCCGCGGCTGGCGACCGAAGGCGGAAAGACCGCGGCCTACGGCGACCCGGGCGGTTACTACACGCAGGAGCAATACCGCGACATCATCGCCTACGCCGCGAGCCGCCACGTGACGGTCGTGCCGGAAATCGACATGCCCGGACACACGAACGCCGCGCAGTCGGTGTACGCGGAGCTGAACTGCGACGGGGTCGCCGTCCCGCCGCGCACCGACATCGAGGTCGGCTACAGCTCGCTGTGCATCAATTCGCCTACGACGTACCGATTCGTGGCGGATGTGATCCGCGAGCTCGCCGCGATCACGCCGGGCGAATACCTCAGCATCGGCGGCGACGAAGCACATTCGACGTCCGCCGAGGACTACAAAACCTTCTACGAGAAGGTAAGCCCGATGGTCGCCAAGTACGGCAAGCTGATCACCGGCTGGCACGAAATCGTGAAGACGCCGCTGCCGACGTCCGCCGTACCGCAGTACTGGGACCAGGGCGGCCCGAACGAGGACATGGCCGCCGCCGCGGCGCGCGGGAACAAGTTCATCATGTCGCCCGCCAACCACGCTTATCTCGACATGAAGTACACCGAATCGACGAAACTGGGCCAGGATTGGGCCGGCCTGGTCGAAGTCCGCGACGCCTACGAATGGGACCCGGCGACGCTCGTTCCCGGTGTCGAGGAGAAGTCGGTCGCCGGTGTCGAAGCTCCACTGTGGACGGAAGCCATCCGGACCGGCGACGACATCGAGTACATGGCCTTCCCGCGCCTGCCCGGCGTCGCGGAAATCGGCTGGTCGCCGCGAGCGTCCCGAACCTGGGACGGATATCGGGAGCGAATCGCCAAGCAAGCGCCACGCTGGCAAGCACAGGGAATCGGCTTCTACCGCTCACCGCAGGTCGACTGGAAGTAACCCCTTCGCCCGGTCCACTTTGGACTTGATCCCTTCGCGATAGCTTTCGGGCAGTGCGGTCGACGTCAGCACGCGCTCGGCCAGCTCCAGCATCGGCCCCGGCTCAGGCAACCGCGCGTAATTCGCTGACGCGACGAGGAAGGTCTCCGCGACGGTCGGTCCCTCGGCCCGCTCCACGAGGTCGAGCGGCCCGGCCGCCGGGACCGTGCCCGGGCGCAGCACGCGCAGATACCAGCCGCAGCGGTTCGTGCTGATCATCGCGGGCACGACATCCTTGCGCCCGGTCCGCATCGCGAGCTTGAAGCACGGATGCCGCGGCTGGGCGATCTGCACGAGCGCGTCGCCCCAGCCCCAGACGTCGCCGATCCGCGCGTCGCTCTCAAGCGCGCCTTCTACGGAGAGGTTCTCGCCGAAGTCGCCGTGCGCCACGGAGTACCCCTCCGCGGTCCACACCGGATAGTGCTCGACCGGGTAGACGTAGACGGCTTTGTCGGGACCGCCGTGCACCGAAAGGTCGGCTTGGCGGTCGCCGTCCAGGTTGAGTTCGGACAGCGCCAGTTCCGGATCGCCGACCCGGGTTTTCCGGATGGCGCTCAGGACCGGCTGGTCCCGCTGGCGGCCGAGGACGGTCGGCTCGCCCACGTAGACGTCTTTCAGCGACAGCATGCGGTGAACCTAGCAAGTTTCCCCGGCCACTTGGAGCGGCCGGGGAAGCCAGCGGCAGGACTCCGCACGTAGACCGTCTCCTCCGTACCGGATTTCACGAACGCTGAGAACGTCGCGTGGTACGGCGTATCGAGGTGGGGGTAAAGGCCGGCCTTCGCCCAGCCGACCTCCCGCATCTCGTCCGCGTCGAACGAAGGCCGCGCCATTGCCAAGGAGCTACGGAAAGATTTCACGGCATTCCCCCTGAACACAAAAATAGCGAACTGATGATTATCAGCAGGAACTGGCCGGGATTTCCCGGACCGCAATTCGACGAGCGGGGTGAACCCGCGTGGCGACGTCCTTGACCACCACGGTCGCCTTGAGCCGGTGCTGGTCGCCGGTGACGGCGTAGACATCCGGCACGTCCATGGTGAGGTAGCCGGACTCTCCGGTGATGCGGAAGCGAAAGAAGTCGTTCGCCGCGGCACGGCTCCACACCTTGACGAGCGTGCCGCCGGAGGCGCAGTCGGCGAACAGGATGTGCCCGTCGCCCTTCAGCAGCCGAAGGTGGTACTGGGCATAGATCTGATCCGCGCCGGGATAGTCGAAGCCTTCGACGATGGGCGACGGAGCGTCGTCGGCCGCGGCGATCCCGGAAAGGAATGGAAAAACGGCAATGAAAAGCATTGCCGTGGCGAGTATCCGCCCGGACAGTTTCCCTGACATCCCCGAACCACCAGGAAGCTTAATGACACGCCCAACCAGGCGTCGACAAACAACCGGCGACACCCGGTGAGCGGGAAACACTCACCGGATGCCGCCGCAGCTGGCCTGCCCGGTTTATCCGTTCAGCTCCGCCGATTCCTCGTCACTGAACAACCGGGACCGGATCAGGAACCGCACCCCCTCCGGGGCCTCCAGCGAGAAGCCGCTGCCCCGCCCCGGCACCACATCGATCGTCAGATGCGTATGCCGCCAGTACTCGAACTGGGGCCCCGACATCCACACCGGCACCGCGTCGATGCCGTCCACTGTCAGATCGCCCAGATGCACGTCGCGAGAACCGACCCGGAATTCGCCGATCGGGTAACACATCGGGGCGCTGCCGTCGCAGCATCCGCCGGACTGGTGGAACATCACCGGCCCGTGGACTGGCACCAGCCGCCGCAGGAGGTCGGCGGCGGCCGGGGTCAGGCCCACCCGCTCGGGCATCAGAAGAAGCCCAGCGCCTGGTCGGAGTAGGAGACCAGCATGTTCTTCGTCTGCTGGTAGTGGTCCAGCATCATCTTGTGGTTCTCGCGGCCGATGCCGGAGGCCTTGTAGCCGCCGAAGGCCGCGTGTGCCGGGTAGGCGTGGTAGTTGTTCACCCACACGCGGCCGGCCTGGATGTCGCGGCCCGCGCGGTAGGCGGTGTTGCCGTCGCGGGACCAGACGCCGGCGCCGAGGCCGTACAGGGTGTCGTTGGCGATCTTCAGCGCGTCGGCGTAGTCGTCGAACTTCGCCACGGACACCACCGGGCCGAAGATCTCCTCCTGGAAGATGCGCATCTTGTTGTCGCCCTCGAATACCGTCGGCTGCACGTAGTAACCGCCGGACAGGTCGCCGCCCAGGTCGGACTGCTCGCCGCCGGTGAGGATCTTCGCGCCCTCCTGCTTGCCGATGTCGATGTAGGACAGGATTTTCTCGAGCTGGTCGTTCGAGGCCTGTGCGCCGATCTGCGTCTCGGTGTCGAGCGGGTTGCCCTGCTTGATCTTCTTCACGCGCTCGACCGCGTCGCCGAGGAACCGGTCGTAGATGCCGGACTGGATCAGCGCGCGCGACGGGCAGGTGCAGACCTCGCCCTGGTTCAGCGCGAAGAGCGCGAAGCCTTCCTGCGCCTTGTCGTAGAACGCGTCGTTGGCCGCGGCGACGTCGTCGAAGAAGATGTTCGGGCTCTTGCCGCCCAGTTCGACGGTCACCGGGATGATGTTTTCGCTGGCGTACTGCAGGATCAGCCGCCCGGTCGTCGTCTCGCCGGTGAAGGCGACCTTGCGCACGCGGTTGCTCGACGCGAGCGGTTTGCCCGCCTCGACGCCGAAGCCGTTGACGACGTTCAGCACGCCCGGCGGGATCAGGTCGCCGATGATCGACAGCAGCAGGTGGATCGACGCCGGGGTCTGCTCGGCGGGCTTGAGCACGATCGCGTTGCCCGCGGCCAGCGCCGGGGCGAGCTTCCAGACTGCCATCAGCAGCGGGAAGTTCCACGGGATGATCTGGCCGACGACGCCGAGCGGCTCGTGGAAGTGGTAGGCAACCGTGTTGTCGTCGATCTGCGAGATACCGCCCTCCTGGGCGCGCAGCGCGCCGGCGAAGTAGCGGAAGTGGTCGATCGCGAGCGGGATGTCCGCGGCGAGGGTCTCGCGGACCGGCTTGCCGTTCTCCCAGGACTCGGCGACCGCGATCTTCTCGAGGTTCTGCTCCATCCGGTCGGCGATCTTGAGCAGGATGTTCGCGCGCTCCTCGGCCGAGGTGCGGCCCCAGGCGGGCGCGGCGCCCTCGGCCGCGTCGAGCGCCCGGTCGATGTCGGCCGCCGTCCCGCGGGCGATCTCGGTGAAGGTCTTCCCGGTCACCGGCGTCGGGTTCTCGAAGTACTGCCCGCCGGCCGGCGCGACGTATTCGCCGCCGATGTAGTGGTCGTAGCGGGTTTCGTAGTCGACGACGGAGCCGTCGGTGTTCGGTGCGGCGTATACGGCCATCTTGCCCTGCCTCGTTGCTGGTCGGTGACGGTCGGCGACGACCGTAGGCCGGGCAACGTTGCGCCGACGTTGCAACCGTGTGACCAGGGTCTCTACTCTCGTTGATGTGGCGGAGCTGCCCGAAGCCGATCTGCTGCGCGATCCGGAGTCGTACGCGCGGCTGCTCCGCCATGTCCGCGAGGCGGTGCTGTCCGGGACCACCGCGCCGCGCTCGCCACGGTCGGTGGTGTCGGCGTCGTGGGAGCGCTCGCTGGCCGCGCACGTCGACCCGGACGCCGGAGAGGCCCCGCTGATCTGCGAGCCGGACGAACTCACCGACCTGCGCGCGGAGCATCCGCTGGCCCCGGTGCTGCCGCTGTTGCGCGAGATGCTGGTGAGCATCGCCGACGACGCCGAGCACATGATGATCGTGACCGACGCGAACGGGCTCATCCTGTGGCGTGAGGGCGCGACCGGCGTGCTGCTGCGCGCGGACCAGGTCGCGCTCACCGAGGGCACGCGATGGAGCGAAGAGGCGATCGGCACGAACGCGATGGGCACCACGCTGGCCACCGGGCAGCCGGTGCAGATCTACTCCGCCGAGCACCTCGTCCGCCGCTATCACACGTGGACCTGCGCGGCGGCCCCCGTGCGCGACCCGGACACCGGCGCGTTGCTCGGCTCGATCGACGTCAGCGGACCCCTTCGCACGGTGCATCCGGCGATGTTGTCGCTGGTCACCGCCACGGCGCAGCTTGCCGAGGGACGGCTGCGGGCCCAGCTGGCGGTCCGCGACGAGAAGGTGCGGCGGGCGAACATGCCGCACCTGGCGTCGTTGCGCGGCCGCCCCGGCGCGCTCCTTTCGGCGGGCGGGCGGGTGCTGGCCGCCGAAGCGTGCACCCTTCCATCCACTGTGGAGGTACGAAAAGGCGGCGGCACCGTGACGCTGCCGGACGGCCGGGTCGCCACCGTCGACCCGCTCGACGAGGGCTACCTGCTGCGCATCGCCACGTCCGGCTCCGCGACCCGGCGGAAGCTGTCGCTCGAATACCTCACCGACGGCCCCGGATCGACCACTGTGGACGGTCGAGACATCCCGTTCACTTTGCGGCACGCCGAATTGCTGACTCTGCTTGCCCTTCAGCCACGCGGTTTGCCGGCGGAAAAGCTGGCGTTGCAGCTGTATGGCGAAGCTGGCAATCCGGTGACCGTGCGCGCCGAAATCCACCGGTTGCGCACGCAGCTGGGCACTGGGGTGTTGCAGACGCGTCCGTACCGCCTCGCGGCCACAGTGGACGCGGATTTCCTGCGCGTCAAAGCCGCCCTGCGCACCGGAGACGCCGCGGCAGCGGTCCGGTCGTTCCGGGGCCCGCTGCTCGCGGATTCGGAATCGCCCGCGATCCTGGAGGAACGCGAGTCGATCAGCGCGCAGGTCCGGCAGCTGGCGTTGAACAGCGGGGACGCGGATACGCTGTGGGCGTTCTGGGAAACCTCCTGTGGTGCTGATGATCTGGCGATCCTGGACGCGCTGTCCGCGGTGCTCGCACCGTCGGATCCACGGTTGGCGGCGGTACGGACGCACCGGGCTCGGCTGGGCTGATTCTTACCGCGCCACAGCGGTTTCCCGAATCGCCTCGTCCACCGGAGCCGGGTAATTCAGCTCCAAATACAACTCCCGCAGCAACAATCCGTCCATGTGCCGCACCGTCAGCCCCGGCTGTTTCCCGCTCAGCCCGTTGAGGAATCCGCCGAGTTTGACCGCACCGCGCACTGGCCAGGACGGCAGCGGCCGCACCCGGCGCGGTCGTCCCGCTGCCGCGGCCAGCCGGGCGAACATGTCGGTCCACTGGAGATTTTCCTGTGCTACCGGGACATCCGCGCCCGACGCCTGCTCCAGCGCATCCACCGTCGCGACGCCGACGCCGCGCGCACTTGTCGCCGCGGTCCCGCCGGGAGGCGCGAAGAGCGGGGAGTTGGAACGGACCCACTTGACGATCGGCACCGACCACTGCGGCACCCGGTCCTCCGCAACACCGAAGACAAACGGCACCTCGATCACCGCCACCGGCAACCCCGGCCCAGCCGTTTCGCGCGCGACGCGGGCCTGCTCCAGCCGACTGCGCACGTACGGATGCTTAGCAGCCAATCCCCACTCAGGGCGTACGCGATCGAAGTACGTGTAATACGACCCGAGCACTGCCGCACGCGTACAGCCTGCTTCGCGCGCCGCGCGCAACAACGCGACGACAGGTGCGACGTTGCCCGCGCGCAACCGAGGCTCGACCGGTCCTCGTCCGACTGCACGGTCGTCCATGCCACCGGCGAAGACGACACCGTCGTATCCGTCGAGCGCTTCGCGCAGTTCGGCGTGCGAAGCTTTCGAGACGTCGAGCGTCCGGTCGACCCCTTCACGTGCCGTACGCGCGACGGCGGTCGTCTCATGACCGCGGTTCCGCAGCTCGTCGAGCACATGTTGGCCCAGCAGACCGCTGCCGCCTACCACCAAGATCTTCATGGTTCGTTCCATTCGGGCTTCGTCAGCCGCACTGCATCGAGCAGCGGGGCCGGATGAGCCAGTACAGCATCTCGACGTCGCCCCACATCATGTCAGTTTCCTCGGCGCTGTCGAACTGGGCGAGCAGCACCCAACGGGCCGCTTCCTCCTTGAGGTGAGCTGTCCGAACACGTGACGGCTTCGGTGGTGCGGTCCAGCCGGACGCGCCCTCGCTCCGGGGCGGTGGCCACGATCTCCGCGAAAACGTCGCGGGTAGGGCGCGAGGCCGGACGAGGGCGTTCGTTCGGCGACCGGAGTGCCCGCGGGCACGAAGAGCACCCGATAGCCGTCGGCGTCGCCGGGCAGAATGTGCTGGCAGCGATCAGGTGAGCAGCGGCGGTCGAACCGTTTCGCCGCCACCTCAGCGGGCAGACGATCCTGAGCGAGAGCGCTGAGCCGATCCTTCCGTGCCGGCACGCCGCCATGATGGCGCAGCGCACCGGCGAAACCGCTTGCGCGGTGCCCTCCGGTCCGGCCGACCTTGCCCGGCAGAGGTTTTCGCTGCCTCTGCCGGGCCGCCGCGATCAGGTGAAGATCACGTCCGAGCAGGAGTAGAAGGCCTCGCCGGAGTCGGGCCAGTGGCGTTGCCAGATCGAGTAGATCAGGTGCCTTCCGGTGCGCCCGCCGGGCAGGTTCGCCTGGAGCTGGTAGGCGTTGCCCGCGATCGGCGGGTTGTCCTGCCGGTAGAACGGGGTGTCTTCCAGGTCGGACCACTTGAGCGGTTTCGCCGGGTCGTAGCCGGGCTTGGTGACGTACAGCTCGAAGGTGCCCTCGTGCGCGGCGGTCAGCTGGTACTGGAAGGTGTACGGGCCGCTGCTCGGCAGCGTGGTCGCCGGCCAGTCGTCGCGGGCGAGGTCGAGCCCCTTGTACTTGTCCCGGCCGGCGCTGCACAGCTTGCCGTCCGGGATGATCTCGCGGCTGTGGCCGCTGGCGTCGCCGATGTTGACCTCGTCCCAGTCGTAGATCGGCCAGCTGTCGCCGACCGCGACGGCGGCCTTGCACGCGGCGGACTGCGGATTCTCCGGACCCTCCTGGAAACATTGCATGATCCGGCTGATCGGGTTGCCCATCGAGCCGTGCGCGAGGGCGGGGACGGCGGTGAACACCGAGACCGTGCCGAAAACGGCGGTCAGTATCCCGGCTTTGACGGCGGAGCGGGAAAACTTCATCGCAGGATTCCTCTCCTGAGAGGTCTAGACCACACCCACGGTAAAGGCGCGGACACACCGGCTTGTAGGCCCGAAAGTCGGACACCCCGAGGTAGACACCGTCTACTTACTTTGATAGACAGTGTCTACAACATGAACCAGGGGTTACGGAGAGCGGAATGGGTTTCCACACGTTCGTCGCCGTCGGCGACAGCTGCGCGGAGGGGCTGGACGATCCCTATCCGGATCACAGTCAGTACCGCGGCTGGGCGGACTACGTCGCCGGGCGGCTCGCGCGCGACGAAACCGCGTTCCGCTACGCCAATCTCGCCATTCGCGGGCGGCGGCTGGACCAGATCGCCGCGGAGCAGCTGCCCGCGGCCGAGCGGCACGAACCGGACCTGATCGCGTTGTTCGGCGGCGGCAATGACGTGCTGAGCCGCGGCTGGGACGCTCGCACCGTCGCTCGTCGCGTCGACACGGCGATCCGGCAGTGCACGCACGTCGCGCCCACCGTCGTCACCTTCACCTTGAGCGACATCGCGCATCGCATGCCGCTGGGCGGGCGGATGCGGCCGCGGGTCACCGCGCTCAACGACGCTATCCGCGAGGCTTCGGTCAGCTACGGCGCGAAGCTCGTCGACCTGTGGCAGGACCAGGCCGCGCACGACTCGCGCTACTTCGGGCCGGACCGGCTGCACCTGTCGCAGGCCGGACACCTGCGCGTCGCCGGCCACGTGCTCGACCGGCTCGGCGTCGCGCACGACGGCAGCTGGCTGCGGCCGCTTCCCGGAGCCCCGGCCCAGGGCAGCGCGATCGCCGACCTGCGCTGGCTGTGGCAGGAGGTGCTGCCGGTGGGGATCACGCGGCTGCGCAACCGCCTCACCGGCCGGTCCCCTGGCGACGGCTTCCTGCCGAAGCGCCCGGAGCTGCTGCCGGTGGCCTTCTCCGAAGCTCAGGCATGAGCGCACGACAGCGGTTGATCCGCACCGCGGCGGATCTGCTCGTCGGCTCCGGCGTCGAGGCCGTGACGTTGCGCGGTATCGCGAAGGCAGCAGGTGTGTCGCACGGTGCGCCGCTTCGTCACTTCTCGGGACGCGCGGAGCTGCTGTCCGCCGTAGCGACGCTTGGCTTCACACAGCTGCTCCATCGCGGCACACAGTTGCCTGACGGCACTCCGCGCGAACGCGTCACGGCCGCCTGCCACACGTACGTCGACTTCGCGGTTACGAACCCCGCGATGTTCGAGCTGATGTTCCGTCGCGACCTCATCGACCCGGAGGAGCCGGGGTTGGTCGCGGCCAGCAGCGCCGTCTTCGACACCTTCGCCGAGCTAGTGCGGCTCGACCGCGCCGAAGCGGACGACGACCGGCTGCGTCCCGGTACGGATCCCCGGCTGGTCGCAGCGTCGCTGTNGTCGCTGTGGGCCGCGTTGCACGGTCTCGCGCAGCTGTGGTTGTGGGGCGGGCTGGCCGGAGCCAGCTTCGCGCCTTCGCCGGAATCGGCGTTGGCGGTGACGCTCGACGCGTATCTGGGGTGAAGCTCAGCGGAGAGCCCGGAATCCTCCCCACCCCTGGCTCTCCGCCGAACAGCGGGAATGGGATGACCATTCAGCACCGACCGTAACGCTCGATCCCGTCCGCGGAATCCGCCCTTCGCCGCAGCCCTGGGTAAACCCTGGCGGTAGGCGGCCTGCCGCGATCGCGGTACGGAATTGGGAAACCGCCGGTCAGGAAGGTAGTTTCGGCGTGTGATGCGGATCCTGCGGGCGCGGCCGCTGGGCACGGATTCGCTGCTGGCGGCTGCGGTCGGACTATTCCTTTTCGCCGGGGCGGCGGTCCACCACGGTTCCCTCGGCGACCGGCCGGGACTATTCGGACTGCTGTTCGCCGCGGCGGGCGCGGTGCCGCTGGCGGTCCGGCGGCGCTACCCGATCAGCGTGCTGCTCGTGGTGACCGTGCTGGTCGGCGCGTTCGCGCTGGCCGGGTACCGTGCGACGCTCGGCCGTCCTGACCTGCTGATCGCCGCGTACACGGTGTGGGCGCGTTACCCGGCGCGGCAAGCCTGGCCGCCGTCGCTGTTCGCGGCTGCCGGTTTCGAGGTCACGATGCTCCTCGGCGACAGCGCGAACCCGATCGGCGACACGGTGATCGCGGTGCTGCAAGCCTCCGCGACCGTCCTTATTGGACACTCCATCTATCTCCGCGGGCTCGCCCTGCACGCGACCGCGGAACGTGCCGACCGCGCCGAACTGGCGGTCGTCGAGGAGCGGCTGCGCATCGCCCGCGAGCTGCACGACGTTGTCTCGCACCATCTGTCGGTGATCTCCGTGCAGGCCAACCTCGCGCGGTACGTCTTCGAGTCCGCACCGGACACCGCACGTGGCGCGCTCGACACGATCACCGGCACGACCACCGAGGCGCTCGACGAACTCCGCCGCCTGCTCAGCGTGCTGCGTCCACCGCACCACGAGCCGGGCGAATACCGCCCACAGCCGGGTCTCGAAGAGCTTCCCTCGCTGGTCGGCCGGGTCCGCGAGGCCGGGCTGACCGTGCGGCTGCGGGTCGCCGGAACGCGGCGGACGTTGCCTTCTGGGCAGCAACTGTGCGCGTACCGGGTCGCGCAGGAAGCGCTGACGAATGTCCTGAAGCACGCGCCGGGTTCCTTCGCCACGCTGGACGTCGAGTACCTCTCCGACGCACTGCGGCTGAGCGTGGCCGACTCCGGCGGCGGTCCGCGCGCCGAGGGCAATCCCGCCGGTCACGGCCTCGTCGGCATGCGGGAGCGGGCACGTATGTACGGTGGCGAGATCGAAATCGGACCGCGCGAGCCGGCGGGGTTCGAGGTGGTGCTGACCCTCCCGTACCCGGACCGGACCGGCGGAGAACCGAAGTGACCAGTGTGCTCGTGGTGGACGACCAGGATCTCGTCCGCGCCGGCCTCGTCGCGCTGCTCAACGCCGCGCCGGGCGTCGAAGTCGCCGGCGAGGCGCGCGACGGGCTGGAGGCCGTGCACGAGGCGGCGCGGCTGCGGCCCGAGGTGATCCTCATGGACATCCGGCTGCCCGGCCTCGACGGCGTGTCGGCCACCGCCCGCATCCTCGCCGGGTCGGAGAACCCGCGTGTGCTGATCCTGACCGTCTTCGACCTCGACGAATACGTGTACCGCGCGCTGCGGGCCGGCGCGGCCGGGTTCCTGCTCAAGGACAGCCCACCGGAAACACTGATCTCCGGCATCCAGGCAGTGGCGCGCGGGGACCTGCTGTTCGGCCCGACAGTCACGCGGCGGCTGGTGGAGGCGTACACGAGCGCGCCGCCCGCGGAGCCCGCACCGGAGCTGAGCGGGCTGACCGAGCGCGAACGCGAGGTGCTCCGGTTGGTGGGCACGGGGATGCCGAACGGGGAAATCGCGACCCGGCTGCTGGTCAGCGAGGCGACGGTGAAGACGCACCTCAACCGGCTCATGCCCAAACTCGGCATCTCCAGCCGGGCACAAGCGGTCGTCGTCGCCTACGAAACCGGCTTGGTCCGGCCAGGGCGATAGCCGAACTCGTTGCGCAGCACGCGTTCCGCGGCGTGTTGGCCGGCCATTCCGTGCACCCCCGGCCCGGGCGGGGTCGCGGCCGAGCACAGGTAGACGCCGCGCAACGGGGTTCGGTACGGGTCCCAGCGCAGGACCGGACGGCCCAGCACCTGGCGCAACGTGACCGCGGCGGCCGCGATGTCCCCGCCGACGTAATTGGCGTTGTAGGCCTCGAAATCGCTCGCCGGGATCGCCCGCGAGGCGAGGATCGTGTCGCGGAAACCGGGGGCGAAGCGTTCGACGCGGCGGATGATCGCGGCGGTCGGGTCGAGCGAATCTCCGTGCGGGACGTGGGCGTAGGCCCAGATCGGCTGTTTGCCTGGGCGGCCGCGCGAGGAGTCGGCGATCATTGGCTGGGAGAGGAGGACGAACGGATCCCGCGCCCGCTTTCCGGCAGCGACCGCGTTTTCCGCCGCGTGCACCTCGGCTTTTGTCCCTCCGATGTGGACAGTACCGGCTCGGGCGAGTTCCTTTTCGCGCCACGGGATTGCTTCGGAGACCAAGAAGTCGACCTTCGCCGCGGCCGGTCCGTAGCGGACGTTCTCCAGCGCTCTGCGGTACTGCTGGGGCAGCAACGACCCCGCGATGTCGAGGACGCCTTTAGGCGCTAAGTCCAAGAGGACAGCACGCGCGTGCGCTAACTCGCGTACGTCGGTGACGCGCGCGTTGGCGCGTACGCGGCCACCGTGGGCCTCGATGTCGGCGACGAGAGCATCGGTGATGCGTTGCGAACCGCCGCGGGGAATTGGCCAGCCTGTGGTGTGCGCGAGATGGGCCAGCAGGACCGCGATACCGCCGCCGATGAGTGAGGGCAGCTTGCCGAGCGCGTGCGCCTCGACGCCAGCTATGAGTGCTGCCGCTTCCTTGCTCTTGAAGGAATTCGCCATGAGAGCGCGCGTCGCGATGTACGCCGCCGTACGCGGATGCGGGGGGCGGCGAAGGTCGCCGAGGAGCACTTCGGTGATCTCAGCACTGTGCTCGATCAGTGGTGCCATGAAGCGACGCCAGCGCGCACCTTCGGTTCCTAGCC
Source organism: Amycolatopsis sp. M39 (assembly GCF_001651785.1). NCBI lineage: Bacteria > Bacillati > Actinomycetota > Actinomycetes > Pseudonocardiales > Pseudonocardiaceae > Amycolatopsis > Amycolatopsis sp. M39. The sequence goes on along the minus strand of NZ_LWSF01000001.1, from coordinate 202,083 downwards.
GCGCACAGGTGCGGTCGAGGTCCGCGTACGCGATCGCTGTGGTCTTCTCGTCGATCGGGTGCGCGTACGGGATTTCGGGATGGCAGAGGTCGAGATCGAACTGCCGGAGGAACGGCGAAGCCGCGGCCATCGGATGGACTGCCGAGCAGATGTCATGGATAACGTCAGAGTCGAACAACCGTTTCGACCGCGCCCCGCCGCCTGGCCCGTCCGCCGCCTCGTACACCTCGACCGACAACCCCGCCCGCGCCAGCAGCACAGCCGCGGCCAGGCCGTTCGGCCCCGAGCCGACGACCGCGACGTCCAGCGTGACGGGCGGAGACACGTCCCGATCGTAGGACCGCGACGAACCGGGCGCCCAGTGTCACGCCCGAACATCTGATCGAATATTGTCGTACCCCACGCCTACCGTGCACCCCATGCCGGTCCGCACGGGCCGCGCCTGCTGGAGAGGGGGGTCATGCCCGACCACGACACGCTGCTGGAGCGCGTGCGGAAGCTGCTGGCCAAGGCCGAGGATCCGGCCGTCACGCCCGCCGAAGCCGAGTTGTACAACACCAAAGCGGCGCAACTGATCGCGCGGCACGGGATCGACAACGCGATGCTGGCCGCGTCCGGTCAGAGCGGCGACGACATCACGGTGCTGAAGCTGCCGATCTCCAATCCCTACAGCCGCGACAAAGCCAGCCTGCTCACCAGCATCGCGTACCCGTTGCGCTGCCGGACCTTGCTGCACCGGGTCGGCCAAGGGGTCGAAGAGGTCACTGTGTTCGGCTTCCGCACCGATCTCGCGCGGGTCGAGCTGCTGTTCACCAGCCTGTTGCTGCAGGCGAGCACGCAGCTCACGCGGGTGCGGCCGGAGGAACGGGTGTTCCGCGAATCGCTGGCGGCGTATCGGCGGACCTGGCTGCACGGGTTCGCGCGTGCGGTGCACGAGCGGCTGACCGCGGCGGAGGAGAATGCCGCGCGGACGTACTCCGATGTCGCAGGCGGAAAGTCGGCGGAACTGGTGGTGCGGGACCGGACGGCGTTGGTGCAGCAGGCCTTCGACCGCGAGTACGGCGACCTGCGTTCGGCGGGCCCGCGCCGGTTGTCGGGATCGGGGTACCGGGAGGGGCACCGGGCCGGAACCCGGGCGAATCTCGACCCGGCGGCGCTCGGAAGGCGGAGGTCGGCGCTTCCGGTGCGCTGAACTGGAGGGCGTCGTGCTGCGCATCGAAGACCTTGCCACCCGGCCGGAGCTGCGCGTTCCCGCGCTCCAGCTGGGATTCGTCGGCGGAGAGTTCCTCGGCCGAGGCCTCACCGCCGGGCTGGCCAGCTCTCGGCGGATTGCTCCCGAGTTCTTCCTGGTCCTCCTCGACGACGGCGTTCCGGTAGCGCGAGCGGCGGCGATTCCCGTCGCTTTCCCCACCCCGGAGCGACCGGAACTGCCTGACCACGGCTGGGACGGCGCCCTCGTCTGGGCTGCCGAAGACTACCTCGACAGGCGGGAACCCACCACGCTGGTCGCACTGGAGGTATACGTCGCGGAATCCGCGCGCGGGCAAGGCATTGCCGCCCAGGCGCTCGTGGAGTTGCAGAACCGGGCACGCCGGGCTGGGCTTTCCCGGCTGGTCGTGCCGGTGCGGCCGACCGGCAAACCACCCATGGAGTCCATTGTGGACTATCTCGGCCGGGGAGCCGATCCCTGGCTGCGCAGTCACGAGCGGCTGGGCGCGGAGTTCCGGAAGATCGCGCCGTTCGCGATGACCGTCACCGGCACGCTCGCGCAGTGGGAGCAGTGGACCGGCATCCGGCTCAACGACGGTCACACCGTCGTGCCCGGCGGAATCGCACCGGTGCTCGCGTCAACGGAACAGGATCTGGGCGGGTACGTCGAGCCGAACGTCTGGTACGAGCATCCGCTCTGATTACGCCTGCTCCCAGCCGGGCAGCCAAACCCCGTCTCCTGGTTCCTGTCCGGTCACCAAGTGATCACGCAGTTTCCGCACGTCCGGATGCGCGGGCTCCCGCCGCCACAGCAGCGACATCGGGTACACCGGCGTCGGGTCCACCACCAGCACCCGGCGGAGGTCGTATTCGTCCGGCCAGAAGTAACGCGAGCCAGCACCCACGAAGGTCGACAGGCCGGGCGACGTCGCCAGTTCGTCCAGCATCGTTTCGTTGCCGAAGACCGGGCCGGACACGTCGATGGCCAGGTCGAACGCCGCGGCCAGCTCCGCGTAGTACGCGCCCCATTCCGTGCTCGCCGACAGCCCCGGCATCCAGATCCGATGGCCGACGAGCTTCGCGATCGGTACCGACGGCAGGTCAGCGAACGGATGGCGCGGGCCGACCAGCAGCTCGTGCGCGTCGTAGTCCACCACCCCGCTCGTCACGCCGCCCGGCAGGTCGCGCTTCGGCACACCGCGGAACGCGGCGTCGACCGAACCGGCCGCGACCGCGGCGACGGCTGCGTCGAAGCTCAGCTCGGCACCAGTGGTCACGACCTCCAGCTCCACCTCCGGGAACGCCCGGTGGAAGCTCAGTGCGAGATGCGCCGACTTGGTCCGCCGGTTCAGCACGTCCACCCGCAGCGGACGCTTCTCCGGACGCACTGCGGCGAGCGCGCTTTTCTCCGCGTCGAGCAGCACCCGCGCGTGCGGCAGGAACGCCTCGCCGTCGCTGCTCAACCGGGCTCCGCGGGCGGTGCGGGTGAACAACCGCACGCCTAGCTCGCGTTCCAGCGCACCGACGCGTTTGGACACTGCTTGCTGCGTGATCCCCAGCTCCGCGGCCGCTTCCTGGAACTGCCCTCCGTCCACGACGGCGACGAAGGTCCGCACGAATTCCAGCTCCACGGGCCAATCCTAAGCGCTCGCGCCGCCCGCCGCGGCGGCTTGCCCTAACCCCGCTACTTGTCTGAGGAGTTGTGCTACGCTCCGCCTCGATGTTCACGCGCTTCCTTCTCCTTCGCCGCCACGGCGGGGCCTGACCGGACCGGCCCCCCGCCGTGGGGCAAGCACGCGCGCCGGTCGGCTTCCGACCACCTGAAGGACCGCAGATGAACACCGTTGGGAACCGGCAGCGAGCCTCCCGCATGCCGTCGTACCGCTACCGCGACGTCTACCAGCGCGTCGACGTCCCCAACACCGGCCGCGCCTGGCCCGGCAACCGAATCACTCAAGCCCCGCTCTGGGTGCCGGTCGACCTGCGCGACGGCAACCAGGCACTGGCCGAACCGATGGACCCGGCGCGCAAACGCCGGTTCTTCGAGCTGATGATCAGCATGGGCTACAAGGAAATCGAGGTCGGCTACCCGTCCGCCTCGCAGACCGACTACGACTTCGTCCGGCTGCTCGCGGACACCGAGCTGGCTCCGGAAGACGTCACCATCGTCGTGTTCACCCCGGCGCGGCGTGACCTGATCGAGCGCACCGTCGAGTCCGTTCGCGGCATCCGCAACGACGTCGTGATCCACCTGTACACCGCCACCGCGCCGACCTGGCGCACGGTGGTCCTCGGCCACGATCAGGCGTCGCTGAAAGAACTGATCCTCGACGGCGCCCGCGACGTTCTGCGCGCGGCCGGCGACCTGCCGGACATCCGCTTCGAGTTCTCCCCCGAGGTCTTCAACCTCACCGAACCCGACTACGTCCTGGAAGTCTGCGACGCGGTCACCGAAACCTGGCAGGCGAGCCCGGACCGTCCGGTGATCCTGAACCTGCCAGCGACCGTCGAGATCGCGACGCCCAATGTGTACGCCGACCAGATCGAGTACATGCACCGCAACCTCGCCCGCCGCGATTCGGTAATCCTCTCCGTGCACCCGCACAACGACCGCGGCACCGGTGTCGCCTGCGCCGAACTCGCCGTGCTGGCCGGAGCCGAACGCGTCGAGGGCTGCATCTTCGGCAACGGCGAGCGCACGGGCAACGTCGACTTGGCGACGCTCGCGCTCAACCTGCACGCACAGGGCGTCGACCCGATGATCGACTTTTCGGACATCGACGAGATCCGCCGCACTGTCGAGTACTGCAACCGGATCGAGGTCCACGCCCGGCATCCGTACGTCGGCGACCTCGTGCACACCGCGTTCAGCGGCACCCATCAGGACGCGATCAAGAAGGGTTTCGCCGAACATCACGCGCGCGCCGCGGAAACCGGCGTGCCCGCGCACGAACTGGACTGGCACGTCCCGTACCTGCCGATCGACCCCGCCGATCTCGGCCGCGACTACGCCGCCGTGATCCGGGTGAACTCGCAGTCCGGCAAAGGCGGAATCGCCTACCTGCTGGAAAACGAGTACGGAATCACGCTGCCACGGCGGCTGCAGATCGACTTCGCGCGCCGCGTCCAAGACCACGCCGACGGCTCCGGCCACGAGGTGACCGCGACCGAACTGTGGCAGCTCTTCGAAGCCGCCTACCTCCAGCCGAACCCGGCAATCGCGTTGTCTCGCTTCGAAAACTCCGCCGACGAACACACCAGCATCACCCTGCGCGTCGACGGGATCGAGCACACCAGCACGCACACCGGAACCGGACCGGTCGAAGCGCTCACCGCGGCGCTCGGCGAGCACGGGCGAAAGGTGGACATCGTGGCCTTGCACCAAACGAGCATCGGCTCCGGCAACCACAGCGAAGCGTTGACTCTGCTGGAGTATCGCACTGACAGCGGTACACAATGGACAGCCGGGCGCGATCGTTCAGTACTCGCGGCCAGCTTGACCGCGGTGGTGAACGCGGCCCACTGTGCCGATCGTTACTAATCCGGCCACAGCCACGGCCGAATGACTTCGCTGCAACGGTTGCGTGCCGCTTCAGGGTCGGCCTGCTTTAGCCCGGATCAGAAAACCCAGCGGTGCGAGCGCGAACCGCGCTCGCACCGCCTCAGCCGTTACCGCGAAGAAACGCCAGCACCGCCAGCACCCGACGGTTCCCGTCATCCGTCGGCGGGAGGTCGAGTTTCGACAGGATGCTCCCGACGTGCTTGCCCACCGCGGCTTCGGACACCACCAGCCGCCGGGCGATCGACGCGTTGGAGTGCCCCTCGGCGATCAGCGACAGGACTTCCCGTTCCCGCGCCGACAGCCGGGCGAGCGGGTCGGCCCGGCGGCGCAGCAGCTGGCGCACCACCTGCGGATCCACCGCCGTGCCGCCGTCCACGACCTGGCGCAGCGTCCCGACGAATTCCTCGACGTCGACCACCCGGTCCTTCAGCAGGTAGCCGACCCCGCGCCCCTCGGCGGAGTCGAGCAACTCGGCCGCGTGGTGGTGTTCGACGTATTGGCTCAGCACCACCACGGCCAGCTCCGGGCGCGTGCGGCGCAGCTCGACCGCGGCACGCAGCCCCTCGTCCGAATGGCCGGGCGGCATCCGGATGTCGGTGAGCACCAGGTCTGGAGCGTGCTCGCGCACGGCGGCGTGCAGGCCCTCGGCATCGCCGACCGAGGCGACGACCTCGAAGCCGAACCGCTCCAGCAAACCGCACAATCCCTCGCGCAGCAGCACCTCGTCTTCGGCGAGGACGACCCGCATCGGCTCGCCCCTCAGCACGGCAGCTCCACTCGCACGACGGTCGGCCCGCCGATCGGACTGCGCACCCACATCCGTCCGCCCAGCACGGCAATCCGGTCGCTCAACCCGGTGATCCCCGTGCCGCGTGACGGCTCAGCACCGCCAGCTCCGTTGTCCCATACCTCAATGGTAAGCACCCGGCCGGCAATTCCGGCGGTCACCGAGGCGCAACTGGCCGCGGAATGCTTGGCGACGTTGGTCAGCGACTCGGCCACCACGAAGTAGGCAGTGGATTCCACCGATTCCGGCAATCGCACCGGCACCACCACGTCCACGGTGACCGGCACCGCGCAGCAGTCGGCGAGTTCCTCCAACGCGGCGGGCAAACCGAGTTCAGCGAGCGCGCGCGGGTGGATTCCGTTGATCAGCTCGCGTAGCTCGACCATCAGCTTCTTCGCCTGGTCATGCGCGTCCGACACCGCTTTCGCCGCCGCGGAATCCGGTGGCAGATCGACCTTCGCGAGCCCGAGTTGCAGGCTCAGCCCGACCAGCCGCTGCTGCGCGCCGTCGTGCAGATCGCGTTCGATGCGCTTGCGTTCCGCGTCGAACGCCGACAACAACCGGGTGCGGGATTGCGACACCTCGGTCAGCTCGCCGCGGAGCTTCTCAGCGGCCCCGTCGGTGAGCAGCGAACGGGCCAGCATCGCGTGCAGACCAGCGAAACCGGACAGCAGATAGCCCGACAGCACGAGCAGCACCACACCGGCCAGCGCGTACGGCACCGCCGCCCCCGGGGTGGAAACCTCAGTGAAGCCAACGGAAATCGTGTCATTCGCGTTGACGAGCAGCGGACTTGCCACCAGAACCACCGCGAACAACGCGACCATTCCGGCCACTGAGTACAACGCGGGAATCGCAGTGCACAACAGAACCGCGTACCCGAGTTCGCGCCAGGCCGCCGGTTCGGTGTACCGGGTCCGCATTCGGGGCCACCAGCCCGGTTCGCCGATCGGTCCCAAGGGGACAGTCACCGGATTGAGGTCGACCATGCGCAGCCGCTGCCGTTCGACCCCGGCGACCACCGCCGCCCAGGCCGGGCCCGCGCTCAGGAACAACAGCATGCCGAACACCGAGAACACCGCGACGAGCCCCAGGTCGGAGGTTTGCCCGTGCACGACGCGGCTGACCAGCACCGCGAGCGGCAGCAGGCAGCACCCGAACGGAAGGCCGAACAGCAGCGTCATCGGCCCGGTGCTGAGCCCGTAAAGCAGCGCCCGCCACGGCCAGGAGGAAATCAGGAACGTCCGATGCGGCAAGGCATCCAGCACAGTGCGCGGTTTCGCGGTCGTAGAGACGGTAGCCACGAGATCCAGATTAGCCAGCGTGCTGCCCGGGTTCGATCAGCTTTCCCATAGTCTTGGAGGTAGGGCTAGGCATACCACGGGGGCAGGTTGCCCGCCCGCGCGAGCAAGCGGCGCAGGGGCGTGCGCGTGAACATCCGCATCGCCATCGCGTTCCGCCGCGCCTGCCTCACAGTGTCGGGAGCCCACCGCTTGAGCGTCGTCGTCCCCAGTGGACGAACCGGCGCATCCGGGTTTCGTGACTGCCGAGGTCGCCTGCCTCGACCGCAGCGGCCAACGCCTCCGTGCCCATGATCGCCACCGCGGTGCCGTGCCCGGCCATCGGCGAGCAGCACCGCCCGCCCAGTGGACCGCGACGGAGCGGCGACCTTCACCAGCTCGTCGCAGTAGAATCCGGGGTCGTGCGCGATCGCGTCGAGCGCTGACGGCAGGTGCCAATCGTCCGCTGTCCCGGCCCGTTTGATGCTGTCCGCGACGAATTTCCGCTGCGCCGCACCACCTCGGGCAAAGTCTTCGCGTCGCGGGGCGCGTACCGCGATCAACGCTTGGCCACTGGCGCGCCCCGGTCGGATGGCGACCATCACCCCGCCGCCAGCGGACATCCGCATGTCGGAGCCGAATTCGCGGGGAGGGAAACACCCGTGTCCTGACAGGTGACCGGGTCCCCTCAGCAACCACCAGGAGGTCCGCGCCGATCCGGTCTCCACCCGAACGCCAGCGGCCGTGACGTCGACGTCTACCAAGTGTTCTCCATAGTGGACGTCCGCGGTGGACGCCTTCTCCAGCACCGCGTTCAGGTCCCCGCGACCAATCTCGACGTCCTATGCGGGCATCCGCCACAACTCGCGACCGTCCCGGCCGACCGAGACCATCCGCTCCTCCGCCGCCCGCGACGCGAGCACGTCGTCGAGCAGCCCCATTCGCGAAGGACGTCCTGACCGTGCCCGCGCAAGCCCACCGTGTGGCCGCCGATCGGCGGCCCGTCCGCGCGTTCGAGCACGGCGGCGCTGATCACTATCCTTGGTGTTTTCACTGGTCTGAAGGTGATGCCAGCCTAGAACATTGTGCAAGACGTCGTCTCAGACAGCCGGGTGAGGTGTGGCCCGTGGGCAACCGAGAGGATCTTCTGGAAGCCGCTCGCGTCTGCTTGCGCGAACGCGGCCTGAGCACGACCGCACGCGACATCGCGTCCGAAGCGGGCGTCAGCCTGGCCGCGATCGGCTATCACTTCGGCACGAAAGACGCGCTGCTGGCGCAAGCCGCCACCGAAGCCATCGGCGACGCACTGGGCGCTTGGATCGAACAAACCCTCCGCGAGACCCCGGCCGGAGCCGAACCCGGCAAGACTTTCGCCGAGTTCTGCGGACGACTGCCCGAGGCGTTCGCCTCAGTGCACACCCACCTGCTGACGTCGCTGGAACACTTCACGCGTCTCGTCCGTAGCGGCGATCCGCAGACAACGATGGCACCGGCGATGCGGCAGAGCACCGACGCGCTCACGAAGATCCTCGGCGCCGTCCATCCGCAACTTCCGCCGTCCGAGCTGGCCGGGCTTGCGCAGCTGTACCACGCGGTGCTCAACGGCGCGTCCCTGATCTGGCTCGCCGCACCGGATTCCGCTCCCACCGCACCCCAGTTCCAGCACGCGGTCTCGGCATTGACTTCAAGTTAACTTTAAGTTCTACCTTCGGCCTCGTGACCGAAACGACTGACGCCGGAGTACGGCGCCCACCGAGATCCCTGCTGGCGACGCTGCTCGGCGTCAGCACCATGACCATCATGGCCAGCGCCACGATCACGCCCGCCCTGCCGGGCATGCAGCGGCACTTCGCCGCCGAACCGCACGCGGAACTTCTCGTCCGGCTGGTGCTTACGTTGCCAGGGCTGGCGATCATGGTGTCCGCGCCGTTGCTCGCCAAGCTGAGCGGCCGGACCGGACGCGTACCTCTGCTGCTCGCCTGCCTCGCCCTCTACACCGTCGGCGGCGGATCCGGTCTGCTGCTGGATTCCCTTCCCGCGCTGCTCGTCGGACGGGCCGTGCTCGGGATCGGCATCGCCGGGATCATGACCACGTCCACCGCATTGATCGCCGACCACCATGATCCCGAGGAACACGGCCGGGTGCTCGGATTACAAGGTGCGGCAATGGGTTTCGGCGGCGTCGTCGCACTGCTGCTCGGCGGATTGCTGGCCGCGCTGGACTGGCGGGGGCCCTTCGCCATTTACCTGCTGGCGATTCCGATGCTGGCGCTCGTGCTGCGATTCGTTCCCGACGCACCCGGCCAGCCAGCCGACCCGACGGACACCACCACTGCCGCGTCGCCGTGGCAACCGCGCCTGCTCGGATTGTACGCGCTGATCTTCATTGGCGTCGTGGTCTTCTACACCGTTCCGACGCAGGCTCCGTTCTGGCTGGCCGAAGTCGGCGGCGCGGGACCGGCTGTCGCCGGAGCCTTGATCGCCGCGGTCAACCTGGTGATGACCTTGGTGGGACTGAACTTCCGCCGGCTGCGTGCCCGCTGGTCCTTCCCCGTGCTGGCCATCGCGATGTTCGCCGCGTTCGCCGTCGGGCTGGTCGTCCTGGGTAGCGCGGGTGCGTTGTGGACGGCTGCGCTGGGCATGGTCGTGGTCGGACTTGGCGTGGGGTTGCAGAACCCGACCGTCAACGGATGGCTGGTCTCCACCGCGTCGCGTGGGGTTCGGACCAGGTCGCTGGGATTGCTGACCTCCGCGTTGTTCCTCGGACAGTTCTCGTCGCCGCTGATCGCGCAGCCGGTGATCGACGCCGTCGGGATGGGGACGACGTTCGTTCTGGCTGGAGCGTTAGCCGCGGCCGTCGGCATTGTCGTGGCTGTCATTCATCGGCGTTGACACGTAGTCGACGACTTGCGCGTGCGTAGCGAACCAAACCCCGTCGTGCGAAGCGATGTGCTCCAGCAGCTCGGCGAGAATCGTGATGCGGGAACGATGTCCGATGATGTGCGGGTGCATGGTGAGCTGGAAGAGGCCGCCCTCGGCCAGCGCGAGGTCGAACTCGTCGCGCCAGATCGGCAGCACTTCCCGCGGCGGAGTGTAGGGGCGCTGCGAGCCGAAGCGGTTCATCGTGAAATACGGCGCGTCGTCGCGGATCCATTCCACCGGAAGCTCGACGATGCCGGTCGGTTCGCCGTCGGCGAGGATCTCGTAGCAGTCGTTGTCCGCCATCAACGAGGAGTCGTAGGCTAGGCCCAGTTCGCGGATGATCGCGAGGGAGCTTTCGGAGAAGTCCCACGACGGGGTGCGGATGCCGACCGGACGCGTGCCGGTGAGCCGTTCCACCGTGTCGGCGGCCCGGAAGGTGAGGTCGCGTTCGGCGGCGGGCGGCAGTTGAGCGTTGCTTTCGTGGATCCAGCCGTGCAAGGCGACCTCGTGTCCGGCGTCCACATAGGACTGTGCCTCGCCGTCGTGCAGCAACGCCGAAACCGCGGGCAGGAAGAACGTCGACGGCGCCCCGAACCGCTCCAGCAGCTTCAGCACCCGCGGCACGCCGACCCGCGAGCCGTACTCGCCTTGCGAGAGCTTGCCCGGCAGCACGTGGCCGTCGCGCAGCGAGATCGTCTCGTGGTCGGAGTCGAACGACAACGCCACGGCCGCCCGCGCCCCGCCCGGCCAGGATTCCGGCCGCAACGGCCGCCCGGCACGCACGCGATCGACGTGGCCCCGCCAGGTCTGCTCGTTCCACTGCCACGGTTCGGTCATGCTTCCTCCCCCTGCGACGCGAGGCTTCATCGTATCGCTGTGCCACGATGAGGCACATGCACGACGAGGAGGCCGACAAACCGGCCAGCGGGGTCCGGACGATGAACAGCGTCCTCAGCACGCTGCGAGTTTTCGAGGAAGTCGCCCAGCGACAGCCGATCGGCGTCTCCGAGCTGGCGCGTTGCACGGAGATCCCGAAGAGCACCGTGCAGCGCGGGCTGATGACGCTTCAGCAGGCAGGATGGCTGAAAGTCGTGGACGCCGAACGCGCTCGCTGGGGCGTCGCGCCGCGGGTGCTGGCGCTCGGTCTGCGCGATTGCGGAAAGCCGGACCTCAAGGAGGTCGCGGGCCCGGTCATCAAACGGCTCGCCGCGGAGACCGACGAAACCGTCATGCTGGCCGAACGCGACGGCGACAACCTGGTCATCGTCGCCACCCAGCACACCGACCAGATCGTGCGGGTTGTGCTGGACGTCGGCACGCGCATCCCGCTGCTGGCCACTTCCGGCGGCACGGCGATCATGGCCCGGCTCGACGAATCCGAGGTCGAGGAGCTGTTCACCCACGAACTTCCCGAGTTCGCCCAGAACCCGGGACCGGATTTCGTCGCCCTCCGCCGCGACATCGCCCTGACCGCGAAGCGCGGATACGCGCTCAACGGGTCCTCGTCGTGGTACCGCCCGCAGGTGTCGTCGATCGGTGCGGCCATTACGGATCCGGCCGGACGGCCGGTGGCGACGATCACCCTCGCGATTCCGGACATGCGCTACACCCGCGCGCAGGAGAAGACCTTCGCGCCGCTGGTCGTGGCGGCAGCAGCAGAGGTCAGCCGCCTGCTCGCCGAGAACTGACACCTGTGTGCCGCATTGCGGAATGAGGCGTACCGTCTAGTGGCATGAGTGAGTTCAGTGCGTCCAGCGCGGAGTTCCCGGAGACGACCCCGTTGCGCTTGCGCGATGTCACCTTCGGCAACCGCGTCTGGATGTCCCCGATGGCGCAGTACGCGGCCGGCCCGGACGGGCTGCCGACCGAATGGCATCTCGCGCACTACGGCCCCCGCGCGATCGGCGGCGTCGGGCTGGTCATGGTCGAGGCCACCGCGATCAGCCCCGGCAACCGGTGCACCGCGGCCGACCTCGGGATCTGGAACGAGGAACAGGCGCTCGCGCACCGGAGGCTGACCTCGTTCGTCGCGGGCCACGGCGCGGTGCCCGCGGTGCAGCTGAACGCCGTCGGCCGCAAGGGATCGCACCAGGTCCCGTGGGTCGGCGACGGGCAGAACGGACCGGTGCCGGTCGTCGACGGCGGCTGGGAGCTGATCGCGCCGTCGGCAATCCCGTTCGGCGACCTGGCGGTGCCCCGCCCGGCCACCGCGGCTGACCTGGACCAGGTCGTCGAGGACTTCGCACACGCGACCCGGATGGCCGAACTGGCCGGTTACCAGGCCGTCGAAATCCACGCCTCGCACGGCTATCTGCTGCACCAGTTCCTGTCCCCGCTGTCCAATCACCGCACCGACGAGTACGGCGGGAGCCCGCGGAACCGGATGCGCTTCCCGTTGCGCGTGGCCCGCGCCGTGCGGGAGGCGTTCCCCGAGGACAAGCCGGTGTTCGTTCGCATCACCGCCACCGACTGGGTCGAGGGCAGCATCGCGCTCGACGACGCCGCGGAGTTCGCCAAGGAACTGGCGGCCATCGGGATCGACCTGCTCGACGTGACGTCCGGCGTGCTCGTCCGCGACCGGGGCGCCCGCCCGCCGAGCCGGGAAGGCGTGAACGTCGATTTCGCCGCCACGCTCAAGGAAGCGTCCGGGCTGGCCGTCGCGCCGGTCGGCCAGATCACCGATCTGGCGGCCGCGGGCCAGATCATCCGCGAGGGCAGGGCCGATGCCGTGCTGATGGGCCGCTCGCTGCTGCGCGACCCGTACCTCGCCCTGCGCAACCAGCCCAAAGACGCCTGGCCCGTCCGCTACCACCGCGCTTTCTGATGGACTGCACCATGAATCACGAAACCGGCCGTCCGGACGGCACGAGAATCCATTACACCGCGACCGGTCCCGCCGACGGACCCACGCTGACGCTCATCCACGGCTGGGGCTGTGACCGCGGGGACTTCGACACGATCGTCGAGCACGGCGACTCACGGTCGCGGTCGAGACCGCCCGGCTGCTTCCGGACACGGTCACCCGGGTAACCGCGCTTGAGGTGTTGCACTACTTGAATTTGTTCCCCGCGCAGAGCGAGGACGACGTGCAAGCGTTGCCGCGGCCGTTCCGGGAGAACTTCGCCGGCGCGATGCGCGGCATGGTCGAAGCCGGTGCGCCCGAGGGCACCGATCCGTCCTTAGTGGACCGTTACACCGAGAAGATGGGCTCGGCACGCCAGCCGGCTGGACTGCACTCGCTCGAAGGCCTGGTGCGCTGGGACCTGGACGCGGCGCTGCGCGAGGTCGCCCAACCGGTCGCGCTGTTCGCCGTGCGCTCGATCATCGCCAAGGAGGCGATCGAGCGCTACGGCGACCGGATCCGGATCGAGCTGGTCGACCTCGGCAGCCGCCACTTCCCCGTCGAATCCTCCGCCGAGACCGCCAAGCTCCTGACCGGCGAACTCCAGGCGCGGTGCAGGTGGGCCGCGCACCGTCAAGAGCTACGCCCGCCGTCCGCCATCGACCGACAACGTCGTCCCGGTGACGTACGACGCGGCGTCCGAGCAAAGCCAGACCACGGCCGCGGCGGCTTCCTCCGGAGTGGCCAGCCTGCCGAGCGGAGTGATCGCCTCCTGCCGGGCGATCACAGCGGGGTCGGCAGCCCACTTGTCGAACCCCGGCGTCCGAGTCGGCCCAGGGCACACCGCGTTGACGCGGATGCCGTCTGCCGCGTAGTCCACCGCCGCGACCTTGGTCAGGCCCACAATCCCGTGCTTCGCCGCGACGTAAGCCGGCGCGTTCGGGATCGCGTACAACCCGCCGTTGGATGCGACGTTCACGATCGCGCCGCCCTTCAGGTGCGGCAGTTCGTACTTCATGCAGAGGAAGGTCCCGGACAGATTCACCTGCACGACGCGCTCGAACTCGGCGAGGGTCAGCTGGTCGACGCGTTTATGCGACGACAACCCGGCGTTGTTGACCGCGAAGTCGAGCCCGCCGTACGCCTCGACTGCCTGCTTCACCGCGGCCTGCACCGAAGACTCGTCGCTGATGTCGACCTGGACGGCCAGCGCTTCCCCGCCGTCCTTCTTGATCATCTCGACGGTTTCCGCCGCGGCCGCCTCGTCGATGTCCAGCACGGCCACCGCTGCCCCGGTGCGCGCGAACCCGATCGCCGCTGCCCGGCCGATCCCGCTGCCCGCCCCGGTGACGAGCCCACACCGCCGGTTCACCCGAGCGACTCGTGGTTCGCCCAGGCCACGCGGTACGAATACCGCGCCTGCCACTTCTCGATCACCTCGTGCAGTTCAGGTGCGGTGAAGCTCTTGGCCAGCGTGTCGAGGTCGGCGAGGGTGACCTGGACGATCGCCGTCGCGATCAGCGCCGGGATGGCGTCTTCACCGGGGATCGGCAGGTGGCGCCTGGTCTGTACCGACTCGGCGAACCCGGTCGCCAGCATGGCCTGTTTGATATCGCTGAGGTACTGATCCAGCTCACCGTCGGGTAGCGGCTGTTCGAACGAAACAAGCATCGTGTGCGTGATCATGCTTCAAGTTTTGCCCTGGTTCCGACCGGAAGTCCAAGACCGATTCGCTATTTGGCGATAACCTGGAGGCATGGCTGAGCTGGAGACGCGCGAACTTGAGTACTTCCTGGCGGTCGCCGACGAACTGCACTTCGGCCGGGCTGCCGTACGGCTGTCGATCGCCCAGCCAGCGCTCTCGAAGGCGATCCAACGCATCGAAACCCGGCTCGGCGTGCAACTGTTCGCCCGCTCAAGCCGCCACGTCGAACTGACCGCGGCCGGCGAGGCGCTCCAGGAACACGGACGGCACGCGCTCAACGCGGTCAGCGCCGCCGCCCGCAACGCCCGCCGCGCCGGGGAAAGCCACCTGCGCCTGGTGCTCAAACCTGGCGGGGACGCCGGACTGCTGTCCGGAATCCTCGCCGAGTACTCCCATCATCCCGACGCGCACCAGGTCGACATCCTCTTCAGCGGCCCCGCCGACCGCGCCGACTTCCTCCTCAGCGGCCGCGCGGACGTCGGCCTCCTGTTCGTCCCGTTCGACAACCTGACCAGGCTTGCGCACGAAACCCTGCACGCCGAGGACCGCGTGGCCATCGTCCCCAGCACGCACCGGCTGGCACAGCACGCGTCCGTCCGGCTGTCCGATTTGGACGGAGAACCGCTGCCGTCCTGGAAGGGCGTGCCCGGCCTCGACGGAACCGGCCCGGAGGTGGCTGACGTGGTCCAGCTGCTGCACCTCATCTCGCTGGAGCGGATGGTCGGCGTACTGCCGCGGTCTTTGGTCGACCAGGTCCCGCCGGATGTGGTCTGCGTGCCGATCGCGGACGCTCCGCCCAGCCAGCTGGTGCTCGCCTGGAATGAGCAGGACCGGCGGCCGCAGGTGGCCTCGTTCGTGAACGCGGCGCTGAATTCGGTCCGGTGAAGCTCGGTTGAAAGCCGCCAGCGGCAACCTGGCAGGGGCTTCCGGGCCTGAACACGCGAGCAGGCGAAACATCCGCCCGCGGTCGATCGCGGACAGCCGTCGGGCTAATTGCGTTCAGTCCTGCGGCCAGAAGTGTCATGCTGGCCTGGTGGAGGACATCATCGCCGCGGTCGGACCCCGGCTTCGGCACTTCCGGCGGCAACGGAACCGCACCCTGGACGAACTGTCGAACGCGACCGGCATCTCCATCAGCACCCTCTCCCGTCTCGAATCCGGCCAGCGCAAGGCCACCCTCGAACTGCTGCTCCCCATCGCCCGCGCGCACCGGGTCCCGCTGGACGAACTGGTCGGCACCGCCCCGCTGCAACCGGTCACGCGCAGCGACCGGACCGTCGTACCGCTCACCCGGCAGCCCGGCCGGCTGCAATCGCTCAAGATGATCTTCGACGCCGCCCGACGCGAACCCGAACCGCGCACTCATCCCGGTCACGAATGGTTCTGCGTGCTCAGCGGCAAGGGCAGGCTCGTGCTCGGCGAACACGACGTCGTCCTCAAAGCGGGCGAGGTCGCCGAATTCGACACCCGGATTCCGCATTGGTTCGGCAGCACCGGCGAGGGTCCGGTCGAAATCCTCAGCATGTTCGGCAGTCAGGGCGAGCGCATCCGCGTCCGGGCCAAGACACGCTGATTGCTCCATGTGGCGGCATAACCCAAGGCGTAGGGGAAAACCTATGCCCGCGCTGACCTGCGCCGATCCGAACCCACCATCGAAAGTCGGTGCCTAGCACCAAAAATCCCGGCTTAACATCCGTGTCCCGCGGACGGACACCCTTTTCCCTCCGCGCGTTTCCTTCGCCCACGACGAGGAGATGCATCGATGCGGAAACTCTTTGCCCTGCTCACTTCCGCCCTGGCGGCCGCGGCCGTCGTCGCCGGCAGCCCGCCGGTTTCCGCGGCGCCGGACAGCGGGGTGGTGCCCGGGCTGACCGGGGCCGCCGCGAAAGCCGCCGCCGGGACCGCGGCGGACAAGTTCCTCAAACTGCGTCGCGAAAAAGCCGGCCGCTCCGTCAAACCGCGGCTCGACGCGCAGCAGCACACCTTCTGGGGCCCTGAACCGCAACTCTCCAGCGGCGCGGACGGAATTCTCGTCACGCACAGTGTCGTCCCCGACCTCCGGCTCTCGAACAGCGCGGACGTCGTTTACGCCCCGACGGTCAAGCCCACCGGGCATTCCTGCATCGAGGTCGTCACCGCGTACGGGCTCGACCAGGGCGGTCAGGTCTGGGCCTGGGACTGGTGCGGGACGATCGGACCGGCGAAGGTAGTCCCACTGGACAGCTCGTTCCTCTCCACCTACACGTCCACAGTGGATGGACACCCGGCGTTCACCGTGCAGGAGGTCCAGACCGACGCGGGCAGCAACCGCTGGACCGCCTCGCTCTACAACGTGAAGACCGGCAAGTGGGACGACCTGTTCTCGCAGAGCGGGAGCGACCAGAGCACCCTCAACGAGGGCTGGGACATCTTCGAGCTGTACTCGACCGTCGACCCGTCGACCGGCCAGGCCTACTACTGCTCGGACGCCAAGGGCAAGGTGTTCGAATCCAGCCAGCTGCAACTGCGCATCGGCGGCCAGTGGACGCCGGCGACGGAGTCGAACTCGCCGTTGCAGCCGACCGCCAACCCGAACCCCAGCGACTACAGCTGCTCGTCGCTGCGGTTCGAGGTGCCGACGCCGAACAGCAACTGGCGCGTCACCGTCTAAGCCCCGGCTGGCAGGGGTGCGTGCCACCAGCGGTCGAACGCGGCACTGCACCCCTGCCGGTCGGCGTAATCGCGGGCCACCTTCCGGGATATCTCGCCGGCCCGGTCCGCGACCGCCGTGCCCGGCCGGTAACACAACCGCAGCTCCTGCCACAGCGGTGCGTCCTCGATCGCCCGCACCACGATCCCGCCCTGCCGATCCTCGCGAGTCGCCAACGCCGGCGCGACCGCCATGCCCTCGCGCACCAAGTCCAGCAACGTAGCCAGGCACTGCGGCCGATGCGGCTGATCGAGTACGACGCCGCGCTGTCGGCAGACCTCCTGCAAGTACACCGACCACCGAGTCGTCCACGGCGGATCGTCCGCCCAGGGATACCCGGCCAGCTCCGCCAGCGGTATCTCCCCGCGCGAGGCCAGCGGATGATCTTCGGCCAGAATCACGAAAACCGGCTCCCGCGCCTGCACCACGATGCTCTCGACGCCGTCCGGAACGATCCGGTCCGGAAGCGGCGCAAGATAAACCAGCGCGAGATCAAGCTCCCCGTCCGCGAGCGCCGCCAACGTCCGGGCTTCGTCCTGCTCCTCATGCACCCGGACCCCGGCACACCACGGCTGATCCCGCAACCACCTCGCCAACGCGAGATGCAAAAACCCGCTATACCCGCCGATGCGCACCGCTCCACCCGGCTCCCGCCGCACGCCGGCCCGCTCGGTCAGCGCGGACATCCCGGCCAGCACCGCCCGCGCGTCCGCGACAACGTCCTCGCCGAGCGCCGTGGGCACACACCCGGTCGGCGAGCGCGCGAACAAACTCCCGCCGACCGACCGCTCGACGCGCCGCAGCAACCCGGACAACGCCGGTTGAGACACGTGCAACGTCTTGGCCGCGCGAACGAGACTGTGCGCGTCGGCGATGGCCACGAGCGCGCGCAGATGGCGCAGTTCCAGCTCCATGACTCCTCCGGCCGCAACCCCTCTCGCCTGGTCACTGTAACGCCGCAGATCGTGAGGAATTACCGACGCGAGTCGGTACTCGGCCGCGAAATCACTCCTCCGCTGCCAGACGGGGTTCCGTTGGAGAGGGAGAACTCCGAAACGCTGGAGGAACCGCCGCCGCGCGCCGTCGGCAGGGCTGAAGACCACCGAACTGGCCGATGCCACCTGGGCGAACGTCCTCTCCCTGCCATCGCTGGCCTGGAGGCCGCTCCTGGCCGCGAGGAACCCTTGCGGTACTCGACTGACGCCTCCGCGGCCGAAATCCGAGGAGACTTTTCGCGACGGCAAGAACACGCGCCGCCCTAGCACCAGCGATCCTGGCCGCGTGCGGTTCGACCGAAGCGGCCAGTTCGCCGGACCAGCCGCCTCGGCGCCGAACAGCGCTCCCCAGCCGTCCGGGACGCGGCAGCCCGCGTCCGGTACCCGGCCTACCAGACCGCAGTCGAACGCTGGGTCAGCCAGATCCTGCGGAAGCACTACGCGAAAGCCTGCCTGTCAGCGCTCCCGTGCTGCCGCCCGGCAAAGACGCTGTGCAAGAGCGCCGAGCCGCTGCACGACGCCTGGGCCAGGCCCGGCGGCACGCTGCCGCTACCAGGAAAGTCACCGTGGACGAGGCCAACGCGTCCGGAGAGGTCAAGCTCGACGGCCACACCCTGCGCAGCCTCGAACTCGTCGGAGCCACCGGCTCACCTTCAAGGCGGAAGCCCGAGGGCGCCTAGTACGTCCAGGGCTTCGACCTCAACATCTGATCCCGACTTTCGTCGGTCCGATAGGTCTGGACAACTTCGCGAGTGGTCTAGACAATAACGAGCCAGGGGGTCGCATCGGACCGGAGGAACCGCAATGAAGCGTGCTCGTTTCCTCGTCGTGCTCCTGCTAGCCGCAGCCGGACTTGTCGTCGGCGGGCCAGCGCAGGCGGCGAACCTGCTCGCCAACCCCGGTTTCGAAGCCGGTTCGACATCCGGCTGGACCTGCCCGGCAGGTGCCGCCGTGAAGACGCCGGTGCACTCGGGAACCTATGCCCTAGCCGTCGCCCCCGGTGCTTCTGACCAGGGTCAATGCACCCAAACGGTGCCCGTGCGCCCCAGCACGACCTACTCGGTTTCCGCCTGGGTGCAAGGCGCGCCGGTCTACCTCGGCGTCACCGGCGGCTCCTCCACGTGGACCAACGCATCCGCGTACAGCCAGCTTTCGCTGTCCTTCACCACCACCGCGAACCAGACATCCGCGGAGCTGTACCTGCACGGCTGGTACGGCGCCGGCACGTACCACGTCGACGACGTAGTACTCGACGGCCCTGGCGGCGACACGCCCGACGCCCCCGGCGTCCCAGGAAGCCCGACCGTCGGCACCGTGGCCGACACGTCGATCGCGTTGAACTGGGGCGCAGCCGCAGGCACCGTCACCGGCTACCGCGTCTACGAAGACAACGCCCTGCGCGCCACCGTGGCCGGCACGTCCACAACGCTTTCCGGCCTGACCGCCTGCACCTCGCACAGCTACTCAGTCACCGCCTACAACGACAAAGCCGAATCCGCCCACACTCCCACAGTTTCCGCGACCACCAGCGGCTGCACCAGCACCGGCCTGCCGAAACACTCATTGATCGGCTACGTCCACGCAAGCTTCGCGAACGGCTCGGGGTACCTGAAGCTCGCCGACGTCCCGAGCGCGTGGGACATCATCGACCTGGCCTTCGCCGAACCAACCTCGGTGACCTCCGGCGACGTCCGCTTCAACCGCTGTTCCGCCACCGAATGCCCCGGCGTGGAAAGCGACGCGGACTTCATCGCGGCGATCCGCGCGAAACAGGCGCAGGGCAAGAAGGTCCTGATCTCGATCGGCGGCCAGAACGGCGAAGTCCAGCTCACCACTACCGCCGCCCGCGACAACTTCGTCAACTCGGTCGCGGCGATCATCGACAAATACGGCCTTGACGGCTTGGACGTCGACTTCGAAAGCCAGTCCCTGTCCCTGAACTCGGGCGACACAGACTTCCACAACCCGACCACACCAGTGATCGTCAACCTGATCTCGGCTTTGAAGACCCTGAAAGCCCGATACGGAGCCAAATTCGTCCTGACGATGGCCCCCGAAACGTTCTTCGTCCAGGTGGGCTACCAGTTCTACGGAGGCGCCGGCGGCGGCGACAGCCGTACTGGTGCGTACCTGCCGGTCATCTACGCCCTGCGCGACTCGCTCACGGTGCTGCACGTCCAGGACTACAACTCGGGCCCAGTCATGGGATTGGACAACCAGTACCACACCATGGGCGGCGCGGACTTCCTGATCGCGATGACCGACATGCTCAAGTCCGGCTTCAAGGTCGCGAACACCGGCCAGACTTTCCCCGGCCTACGCGAGGACCAGATCGCCGTCGGCCTCCCCGCAGCCGTCAGCGCAGGCAACGGCTACGTCTCTCCGTCCGAAGTCCAAACCGCCGTGACCTGCCTGGCCCACGGAACCGGCTGCGGCTCATACACCCTGCGCGGCGGGCCGTCGCCCGCACTGCGGGGGTTGATGACTTGGTCGGTGAACTGGGATCGGTACTACAACTGGGCTTTCCAGAACGCGCACCGGCCGTTCCTGGACGGACTCGGCTGAGCGATCGAAAGCACGATGTGAGGCCTAAACGCGGATGGCCATGGGGACACCTGCCGGAAATTCTCCAAGGTTGCTCTTCAGAGCGATATTTGAGATGGAAATTGAGGTGATCCGCGCATCCGGCTGCGCGGGTTTCCCGAAAAGAGAAAACAATGCATCGCATTGAACTTCATACCCCAAGATTAAGTCTGCTCGATTGCGAGCAAGCGCAGCTGGACATTGCTGGCGAAACTGCCCATCCTTGAAGCCGAACAGACAGTCCTCGGGAAAGCTTTCGCGCGCAGACGCTGACGAAGCCCGCCGTGAAGCTCTTCCGCACAAGCCCGATGCTCAAAACGTCCGCACCAGCGCCATCTGCTTTAAAATCGACGACTTCTCCGCCCTTCATTATTACGGCGGCAACAATATAGGCACTGATCCTCCTTATGGTCGGACCCGCACGAAGGGGAACCGTCATTCGCGACCCCGCGAGCCGAACAGTCCGTCCAGTGCGCCTAGCACGCGATCAACCGCCGCATCGAGCAGCACCGTGTCATCCGCAGACGACCAGTAGGCGACCGTCCGGGCGAGTTGCTCTCGCCAGAACGACTCCGGATCGGCAACCTCGAACCCCAGCGAGGCGGCGAACTGAGCGAACCCCTTGCCAGGCTGGCCGTCAACCATGCTGGTGACCAGCGAACTCAGCAGCGGCCGACCGTGCTCGTGTTCGTATTGGCTGACCCGGCCTAGGGCGTCATTGAGCCCGCCGGAAGGGTGGCCGGCTCATCGGATAGCGCCACCGGCCGGCTGGATCAACCAGCGGCCCAAGGTCTCGGTAGTAGATGCGGGCGTCCTCGGGCTGGTCCGGGGACCCCGCCCGAGCGCAGTCGCGCAGCCGCCGCCAGATAAGCCGCTCGTCGGTCGTGAGCTGAATCAAGAGACCTCCGGACCATCCGGACGGCGCAGCCTCTCCCCTCCGTTGCGATCCGGGTCGGCTCGTGATCGTCGAACGTTACAAAATTGGCCGGCGACCGGTAACAATCGCAGTGATGCGGCGCTCCGCATCAAGCGCCGCAGAAGCGCAGGCCCGCATGCGCCGGAGTACTTCGGCAACCTCGGTGCCGTGCCCTCCCCAGTTCGCTCCGGGCAGTGCGGCTCTCTCGCTTCCGCGATGGTTGTCGACGATCTGGACGGAATACTCCATGGCGCACAGCGGCAACCCGCTGCCGGAACCGAAAATCCCTACGCCGTCCGCCAACCGGAGTCCCCGAAAGCGACGGCCAGCTCCTCCGGACCTCGCAGTAGTCACCCAGCGCCAGCACGGTCCCGTCCAGCCAGAACCGCGCCCGCTCCGCAGTCGTCAAGCCATCCACGATCGCCTCCGCGCCAACCCGGTGCGCCAAGCCCGGCAACTCCCGCAGCACGCCAGCCCGGGCGCGTCGGGCGCGATCCCGTTCAGCAGCCCGGAGTCCAGCCGCACGCTGAGCACCGGCCGCGCGCCCAGGCCGGACATCGGCCCGCAGGTTGTCCCTGGCCTCTCCAACAACCCATTTCGAGAAGAATGATCGCCCGCAGGTCCGCGAGGTCACGACCCACTACCACTGCTGTACTTTGCCGCTGTACAGGCACGAAAAAGGCCCTTCCCGATTTCCCGGAAAGGGCCTCTGACTTGCGGTGGAGCTGAGGGGAATCGAACCCCTGACCTTCTCGATGCGAACGAGACGCGCTACCAACTGCGCTACAGCCCCTCAGGAGCGTGAGCCCCTGTTGTTCAGTGCTTGGAAAGCTTAGCAGCGCCCTCCAGGCACCGAACAGCGGGGGTCACTCTCCTACTGCCCGGCGGTACGGGCTCGCACTGGGCTCGGCGAGTTCCTCGAACGCGGGATCCTCGTCGTCCAGGTCGACCACGACCGCCTGGCGGCGAATGCGGGACATCGGGGACGGTTTGCGCTCCACGATGTCGCGCGGCACCTCGGGTGCGACGACCTCGACGTCCTCTTCTTCCTCCGCTTCGAGGGAGTCGTACGCCTCGTAAGAGGGAGCAGGAGCTGTCGTCGAGTAACGGGCCATCCGGCGCTGCCGGATCTCGTTCTCGATGCGGACCTGACGGCGGAGGTACACGAGGTAGCCGACGAGGGCGAGGTCCACCGCGGCGTGCGCCCACCACGCGAGCGAGATGGCGAATCCGGCGATCGCGGCCGTCACGACGGCGGCGATCAGCAGGATCACGACCACCCGCTGACGGAACGCGTACTTCGCCTTGGCCGCGATCTCCGCTGCCTCCGGGTCGAAGCCGCCCCGGCCAGGCCGGTAGCTGCGGCGTTCGCGGCGCGGCTCGGCGGCGCGTTCCGCGCGCGAGGGCTGCGGGAGCGGCTCCGGTTCGGCTTCGGGCTCGGCGTCCAGGTCAGCGTCGAGTTCCGCCTCGAGTTCGGCGAGATCATCCTCCACCGAAGGATTCGCATTGTCGGGCATGGCGTCGTCCTCCTGTCCCTCGTTGCGAGCACTGCCCCTTCGCACTACCCGGGCGGCCAGCGCGGAGGTTGGCGTCCGCGCGACTTGCTGGCGTTTGCGAGCCACCATGGGCACGAGAACGACGAGCCATGCCGCGGCGAGCGCGACGATGATCACCGAGCTGGGCATCTCCCGTCACCTCCCCCGATCCTCTGCTGTAGTCACGCTAGCCACAACAGTCACACAGGAGGCGCAGACTCGCCGGGTTCGATCACGAAAATGCATCACCGCATTAGGTGAATCTCACAGGATGTGGTAACGCGTGATCGGTTTAGCACGCGTAGTCACCGTTAGGCCAGGTCGGCGCGGCCGGACGCCACCAGCCGGGACACCAGGCCGTCGCCGGTCTCCTCTTTTGTCACGGCGAAACACAGGTGGTCACGCCAGGCTCCGGCGACATCGAGGTACCGCTCGAACAGCCCTTCCTGCCGATATCCGGCCTTGGTGAGCACGCGGATGCTGGCGTTGTTCTCCGGCCGCACGGTGGCTTCCAGCCGGTGCAGCCCGGCGGCATCGAAAGCGTGATCTGTCACGAGGGCGACGGCCGCGGTGGCCACGCCTCCCCGGACGATCTCGGACGACACCCAATACCCGATCCAGGCCGACCGGAGTGCGGCGCGGATCACATTACCGACAGTGATCTGCCCCGCGAACTTTCCGTCAACCGTGATCGTGAACGGCAGGCACTGCCCCCGCCGCGCGAGCCCGCGCAACGCCGCCCATTGCGACGGCCACGACCAGAACGCGTTGCGGTCGGCCCACGGCCCGATCCCGGTCGGCTCCCACTCCTCAAGGTGCTCGCGGTCCCGCAGCCGGACGCGGCTCCACTCGCCGGCGTCGCGCAACCGCACCGGGCGCACGGCCAGCACGCCTGCCGGGATCCGCAGGGGGCCGAGCGTGGCGGGCCAGCCGGGATGCCGGTTTTCGACCGAGTCGGCGAGTGCGGCCACGGATCAGGCGCGCTGGGCGAGGAAGGTGACCTTGACCTGGTCGCCCGCGGCCACCTCGGTGAGATCTTCCTCGACGGTGATGAGGCAGTTGGCCTCGGCCAGCGACGCGAGCAGGTGCGCCCCCGAGGTCCCAAGAGGCTGCACCAGGTACTCGCCGTTCGCCTCGTCGCGCAGCAGCTGGCCGCGCAGGTAGCCGCGGCGGCCCTTCGTCGAGGTGATCGACGACAGCAGCCGCGCTCCGACCACCCGGCGGTGCGGGTTGCGCGTGCCGCGCGCGGTGCGGATCAGTGGCCGTACCAGCACCTCGAACACCACGAGCGCGCTCATCGGGTTGCCCGGGATGAGGAAGGTCGGCACCGAGTCCGGGCCGAGCCTGCCGAAGCCCTGCACCGATCCGGGGTGCATCGCGACCCTCGTCAGGTCGATGTGCCCGAGGTCGGACAGCGCGGCGTGCACCTCGTCGCCGGAAGACCCGCCTGCCCCGCCCGCGACGACCACGATCTCGGACATCAGCAGCCGTCCTTCGACGACCTCGCGCAGCCGCTTCGGATCGCCCGGCACGATGCCGACCCGGCTCACCTCGGCGCCCGCGTCGCGAGCGGCCGCCGCCAGCGCGTACGAGTTGACGTCGTAGACCTGGCCGACCGACGGCGTGCGGTCGATGTCCACCAGCTCGTCGCCGACCGACACGATCGACACTCGCGGCCGTGGGTAGACCAGCACCTTCGCGCGGCCGACCGCGGCCAGCAGCCCGACCTGCGCGGAGCCGATGGTGTCGCCCTTGCGCACCGCGACATCGCCGATCTGCACGTCCTCGCCGGCCCGCCGCACGTAGCCCGCTGACGGCACGGACCGGGTGATGGTGACCTTGGCCTGGTGGCCGTCGGTGTAAGCGGTCGGGACCACGGCGTCCGCGAGCGTGGGCAGCGGCGCGCCGGTGTCGACCCGCACCGCCTGGCCTGGCTGCAACCGTCGCGGCTGCCGCGAGCCAGCCGGGATTTCGCCGACGACCGGCAGCTGGACCGGTTCCTGCCCGGCGGTCTGCACATCGACGCTGCGGACCGCGTAACCGTCCACCGCCGCCTGGTCGAACCCGGGCAACGCGTGCTCGGCGACCACTTCCTCCGCGCAGAGCAGGCCCTGCGCTTCGGAGATCGCGACGCGAACCGGACGCGGGCGCACAGCGGCGTCGAGGGTGAGCGCGATCTGCTCGTCGACCGAGCGGAAATCGCCGGGCTCGGCGGATTCTTCCGGCGAGGCGACGATTTCCGCCGATTCCGCCGCGGGGACGGCCTGGACTGCCGGTTCGGCCACGTCTTCGGTCGGGACGGCGGGGGTGGAATCGAGGGAGTCCGTCATGGGCGATCGTTTCCGATCCGTTCGGTCAGCCAGGTGCGCAGCGACGGCCCGTAATCCGGGTCCTCAAGCGCGAAATCGACGGCGGCGCGCAGGAATCCGCCCGGGTTGCCCAGATCGTGCCGCCCGCCGCGGTGGACGACGATGTGCACCGGGTGTCCCTCCTGGATCAGCAGCGCGACGGCGTCGGTGAGCTGCAGCTCACCGCCCGCGCCGGGCTCGATCCGGCGCAGCGCGTCGAAAATCGCCCGGTCGAGCAGATACCGCCCAGCCGCGGCGTAGGTCGAGGGCGCGTCCTCCGGCTTGGGCTTCTCGACCATGCCGTGGACCTGCTTGACGTCCGGGTCGTCGGTGTCGGTGACGTCGAAGACGCCGTATGGGGAGATCTGCTCCTTCGGGATGTCGAAGGCACAAAGCACGCTTCCGCCGTACTGGGCGCGAACGGCCGACATCCGGTCGAGGACCCCGGCGGGCAACACGAGGTCGTCGGGCAGGAGAACGGCGACAGCGGTGTCTTCGTCGGTGAGGTTCGGCTCGGCCTGCGCGACAGCGTGCCCGAGCCCGAGTGCCTGTTCCTGGATCGCGACCTCGACGTCCAGCAGCTCCGGCCCGCGGCGCACCTTCGCCAGCAGTTCGGTCTTGCCCTTGTCCTCTAGCGTCTTCTCCAGGTCCGGCATCGCCTCGAAGTACCGGACGACAGCTTCTTTGCCCGGCGAGGTGACGATCACCAGCCGCTTCGCTCCCGCGCTCGCCGCCTCGGTCGCGACGATCTCGATCCCCGGCGTGTCGACCACTGGCAGCAGCTCTTTGGGCACCGCTTTCGTAGTCGGCAGGAATCGCGTGCCGAGGCCTGCGGCAGGCACGATGGCGGTTCTGAAGGTCTGGGTGGTTGAGGCGCCCGTCATGGGCGCAAAGCCTAACCTGGTCTCATGCACGAGCCGGGCAATGAGACCCCGAGCAAGGCGGAGTGGCGGACACGAATCCTTCGCGCCCGCGCCGAACTGCCCCCCGAAGCCCACGCTCGCGAGGCAGCCGCCCTGGCGGCAGCGGCATCGTCGATCCACGCGGAAACGGTGTGCGCGTACCTCCCTTTCGGCACCGAACCCGGCCAGATTTCCCTGGTGAACGCCCTGGCCGCGCGCGTTCTGCTGCCAGTCATCCCGGACACGCCCGGCCCGCTCGACTGGGCCGAGTACACCGGCCCGGACGCCCTGGTCCCCGGACGCCTCCGCGGCGTCCTGGAACCATCCGGCCCACGCCTGGGCACCGCCGCGGTGGCCTCGGCACAGGTCCTGTTGATCCCAGCCCTGGCCGTCGACCGCCACGGCACCCGCCTCGGTCGCGGAGCGGGCTACTACGACCGCACCCTGACCGCCGCGCCCAACACCGCCCGCGTGGCTGTGGTGCGCGCGGAGGAGGTCGTCAACCGTCTCCCGGCCGAACCCCACGACGTGCCCATGACCGCCGTCCTGACGCCCTCCGGCCTCATCCAGCTGCCAACGGCTGCCGCTGCTCGGTGAGACTGCCGCTCGGCTCAGCGCGAGCTGCCGCTCGGCTCAACGCGACACAGCGCGAGCTGCCGCTTGGCTCAACGCGACACAGCGCGAGCTGCCGCTTGGCTCAACGCGACACAGCGCGAGCTGCTGCTCGGCTCGGCGCGGGCTCTGCTCGGCTCAACGCGGCTCGGCGCGGAAGTGGTCAAGACCACTCGATCGGTCACCGTGTTCGGCGCCGCCAACCGAACCCGATGACCGCCGTCATAGCCCACCGCCGAACCCGATGACCACCGTCGTGACCCGCCGCCCGAACCCGATGCCGCCGCCCAGCCACGAACCACCCAAACCACGCATCCGCACACAACCAACACCAGCACCCGTTCCCTCGCGACCGCCAAACCCGCCGCGAGCAAGCCCGCCCACAGACCTTGCAGGCCCCGCCAAACAGCCCAGCAACTGCCCACCCGACCGGACCAGCCGCAGTCCAGTCACCCAGCCGCCGCCACCCAGGACGCCCTGACCAGCACTAACCCGCCACCATCCTTTCCCCGCCCGCACTGTGAGCAAGGGGTAATTGCGCAGAGGGAATGCTGTCCAGCACAATTGGGTTAGCACTCTCGTAGGTCGAGTGCCAGTGCATGAAGGAGCTTCAGTGCCCACGTACCAGTACGCCTGCAAGGAATGCGACCACCGCTTCGAGGCGGTGCAGTCCTTCTCCGACCCCAGCCTGACCGTCTGCCCGCAGTGCTCCGGTCCACTGCGCAAGGTCTTCAGCTCGGTCGGCGTGGTCTTCAAGGGCAGCGGGTTCTACCGCACGGATTCGCGTGATTCGAGCAAGTCGAGCGCCTCCGCGACCCCGGCCAAGACCGAGAGCGCCACGTCCGACTCGTCGTCCACCACCTCCTCTTCGTCGACGTCTTCTTCGTCCTCGAACACATCCTCCACGACGAGCACGACAAAAACGGCTCCCTCGCCCTCCTGACCCCCGAGTTATCCACAAGGGGCCAGTTGTCCACAGGTTCGCGAATCGGCTCTTCCGGCCGGTTCGCGACGTCCTTAACGTCGGATTCGTGCGGCATCCCGCCGCACCGGAACCGACGAGGGGACAACCGTGAACACCTTGCTCAGCCGCCTTCCCGCGCTGCCTGACCTCCGTCTGCCGCGCGGGCGGCGAGCCCGGATGCTCCGCCGGTGTCTCGCGGCGGCCTTGTTCTTGGCCGGCCTGCTCGTCCTGTTTCTCCCGCCCTCAGCGCGAGGCGCACCCGCCACCTCGACGGTGGTCTCCGCGCGCGACCTGCCCGCGGGGTCGGTCCTGCGCGCTGCTGACGTGCGGACTGTCGCGCTGCCCGACAACCTCCGCCCGTCTGGCGCGCTCGCGGCCACTGACGCGGCGGTGGGTCGGCTTCTGTCCGGCGCGGCCCGCGCCGGCGAGCCCCTCACCGACGTTCGGCTTCTGGGCAACAACCTCCCCGTAACGGGTGAACCCGGCGCGGTCACCGTGGCCGTCCGGCTCGCGGACGCGGCCGTCGCCGAGTTGCTTCGGCCGGGCCAGCGCGTCGACGTCGTCGCGGGCGCGGATACCACAAATTCCGCGTCTGTGCTGGCCAGAGGGGCTTCGGTGGTCACCGTCCGGCGTCCCGACGATACCGGGAATCGCGCCTTGGGCCCGCCGCAGAAGGGTCCGCTGGTACTGCTCGCGCTGCCGACCCAGGTTGCCACGCAGGTCGCTGCTTCCTCGCTCGAACGACCGGTAACGGTTACTCTCCGCTAACCCGACCCTGTTCCGACGGGCGACAGCTGTTTGAAGACGGCCAGCCGCCTGTCCCGAATCCCCTGGGAGCAGCAGTGCTGAAAGGTTTCAAGGACTTTCTGATGCGCGGCAACGTCGTCGACCTCGCGGTCGCCGTCGTGATCGGCGCCGCGTTCACCGCGATCGTCACGGCGTTCACCAACGGCCTGATCAAGCCGCTGATCAGCGCGATCGGTGGTTCCGACGCGGCGCAGGGGCTCGGTTTCCGGATCCTCAAGGAAAACGGCGCGACCTTCATGGACTTCGGCGGCGTGATCAACGCGGCGATCAACTTCGTGATCGTCGCCGCGATCGTCTACTTCCTGGTCGTGCTGCCGGTGAAGCACCTACAGGAGCGGCGGAAGCGCGGCCAGGAGCCCGGCCCCGCCGAGCCCACCGACGTCGAGCTGCTCATCGAAATCCGCGACCTGCTGCGCGCGCAGCAGGGCAACGGCCCCTCCAGCCGCGGCAACTGAGGGTTCACTGATCGTGATGCGGGGGCCGGTTCTCGAGATACCACGAATCCGGAGTGGTCTCCGGGCTCCGGCCCCGCTCATCGGACGTGGTCTCCGGCAGGACGTCGCCGAAGATCTCGTCGACCCGGCGGCGGCGCTGGGCCTCGTCTACGCGGGGGCGTCGTTCCTCGTGCGGCATGGGTCCATCGTCCCACCTGTTGTTTGACAAGTGCAGAGAGACATCCGCCGCGAAACGGCCGGGCTCAGACCTCTTCGAGGCCGGAAAGCTCGTCGATCACATGCGGCACCAGCGAGGAGAGGGTCGCCATGCCGTCGCGTACAGCCGCACGTGAGCCGGCCAGGTTGACCACCAGCGTGCTGCCCGAAACTCCGGCCAGGCCGCGGGAGATCCCGGCGTCGACCGCGCCCGCGGCCAGTCCGGAGGCGCGCAGGGCCTCGCCGATGCCCGGGATCGGGCGGTCGAGCACCCCGGCGGTCGCGTCCGGCGTGCGGTCGCGCGGCGACACTCCGGTGCCGCCGACCGTGATCACCAGGTCCGCCCCGCCGATCACCGCCGTGTTGAGCGCGTTGCGGATGCCCGCGGTCTCGGCCTCGACCACCACGACGCCGTCGACGATGAATCCCGCCTCCTCAAGCAGCTCGGTGACGAGCGGCCCGGAGGTGTCCTCGTGCTCCCCGTGCGCGACCCGGTCGTCCACAATCACCACGAGTGCCCGGCCCAGCCGCTGTGCGCTCCGTTCCATGCCGACACCGTATCCGGTTCCGGGCTCGCTTCGCCGCCACGGGCCCGGTGATTTCTGACGATTCGGTGACGTGGTCCGCGCCGGCCGCGCGCGTCCTGGGGCAAGCGGCCTAGCGTCGGCGAGGTGCGAGTGCTCATCACCGGCGGCGCCGGGTTCATCGGGTCCCGGATCGCTGATCAACTGGCCGACGACGGCGACGAGGTCGTCGTGCTGGACAACCTGCTGTCCACCGCGCACGGCTCCACCACGCCGCCCGAATACACCCAGCGGCACCGCTTCCTCCGCGGTGACGTCACCGATACCGAGATCGTCGCCGAGCTGCTCGACGGTGCCGACGCGGTCTGTCACCAGGCCGCTGTGGTCGGGCACGGCGTCGATCCCTCCGACGCGCCCTCGTATGCGCTGAACAACGACTACGGCACTGCCGTGCTGCTGGCCGCGATGCATGCGGCGAAAGTGCGCAAGCTCGTGCTCGCCTCGTCGATGGTGGTCTACGGCGAGGGGCGTTACGCGTGTGCGGAGCACGGTGTCGTTCCGCCGTCGCCTCGCCAGCAGTCCGATGTGGACGCCGGACGATTCGAGCCCGCCTGCCCGCACTGCGGTACCGAGTTGGGCTGGCAACTCGTGCCCGAAAACGCCCCGCTGTTGCCTCGAAGCACGTACGCGGCAACAAAACTGGCGCAGGAACACCTCGCGGGCGCATGGGCTCGGCAGACCGGCGGCACGGTCTGGGCGTTGCGCTACCACAACGTCTACGGCCCCCGGATGCCCCAGAACACGCCGTACGCCGGCGTGGCGTCACTGTTCCGTTCGGCATTGGAGCGAGGCGAAGCGCCGACCGTGCTGGAGGACGGGCAGCAGCAGCGGGATTTCGTACACGTGGACGACGTGGCCCGAGCCAATGTCCTCGCGCTCCGGAACGACGGTCCGGAGGCAGACCTCACGCCGCTGAACATCTGTTCCGGACGGCCGCACAGCGTCGGCGACCTGGCCCGGGAACTGGCCCTTGCCTGCGCAGGGCCGGAGCCGCGGATCGTCGGCGGTGCGCGGCCCGCTGACGTCCGGCACGTGGTCGCCGACCCGGCCCGAGCACGGGAGCTGCTCGGGTTCCAGGCGGAAACGTCCTTCTCGGAAGGCATCGCCGCGTTCGCCACTGCGGAGCTGCGCGCCTCCGTCACCTGATGAGGTGAAGATCACGTTCCGGAATGAATCGGCCGTGCCGGATCTTGATGCTGGGCATGCGTTCCATCGTGGTGGGGGACATCGAAATCCACGCGCTGAGCGACGGACGGCTGCAGTTGCCGTCGTCGTTCTTCCCGGGACTTCGGGGCAAGCGCTCGGCGCCGAGCACCGTGCCCGTGGTCATCGGCGCATTCCTGATCCGGACAGGCGACCGCACCGTGCTGGTCGACACCGGCTTCGGACCGCGTGCGTCCGGCGAGCCGCATCTGCCGCAGCACTCCAAAGAGCAATTGCACCCGGTGGTCAGCGCCGCCGAGCCAGAACACACCGGAGGCTTGCCCGCGGCGCTCGCTGAAGCCGGGGTTGCCCGTGAAGACATCCACACCGTCGTGCTGACTCATCTGCACGCCGACCACATCGGCTGGGTCGCGCCGAACGGCGAGCCGTACTTCCCGAATGCCGAAGTGCGGTACGGCACGCCCGACTGGGCAGCGTTCATCGAACCGGCGGGGCGGCACGACCGCGGCCGCGTAGCGCTGGAAGCCCTTCGCGCCCAGGGCAAACTGCGTCCGCTGTCGGACGGCGAAGTGGTCGCTCCCGGCGTCACCGTCCGGCATGCGCCGGGGCACACGCCAGGGCATCACGTGCTGGAAGCCGCGGATCAGGACCGTCGCGTCGTCCTGATCGGCGACGTCTTCCAGATTCCGGAGCAGATGGCTGATCCGGCGATCGGCGGAGCGTCCGACTTCGATCCCGGGCAGGCGGAGCTGACCCGCCGCCGCTGGCTCGGCGAGGTGGCCGGCACCGGCGCGATCGTCGCGGCAGCGCATTTCCCGAAGGAGCCGTTCTTCCGGATCGCGGCGGACCGCACCGTGGAGCCGGTCTCGGCGGTTGCCGCTTCTTGACTGTCCACAATAGACATATCAGGAGACCGCCAACGGCAACCGCACCTCGAAGCGGCATCCTGGGCCGTGGTTCCGCACGCCGATCCGTCCCCGGTGTGCCTCCACCAGGCCCTTCGCGATCGCCAGGCCCAGCCCGCCACCGCTGGTGGTGCCGCTGCGGTCAGGGGTGCGGGCTTGGGTGCCGCGAAAGGCGACGTCGAAGACCCGGCTGATCTCGTCGTCCGGAATCCCGCCGCAGCCGTCGTCCACGGCCAGCAGCGCCTGGTCGCCGTCGATGCCGATCTGCACGGCGACCGTACCGTCCGGCGGAGTGTGCCGGATGGCATTGGACACGAGGTTCCGCACGATCCGCGCCAGCTCCGGATCGCTGCCGGACACCACCGGCCACGCCGAGGCGTTTTCCAGTACCCGCACGCGTTTGCGGTCAGCCACCGGTGCCTGTGCGGCGACCGCGTCGCTCACCACGTCGCGCAGCGGCACGGCCGACATGCTCAGTTCGAGCGCTCCCGCGGTGATCCGGGACAGCTCGAACAAGTCCCCCACCATGCCGGACAGCCGGGTGGTCTCGCCGCTGATGCGCTGGGCGTAATCAGCCACCTCGGCGCGCTCCGAAACCACGCCGTCTGCCAGCGCCTCCGCCATCGCCTGGATCCCGGCGAGCGGGCTGCGAAGGTCGTGGCTGATCCACGCGACCAGTTCGCGACGCGACGCCTCCGCCGCGCGTTCGCGTTCTCGCGCCTCGCGTTCCCACACACTGCGCCGCGCGATGACCCGGCCCAGCACCATCGCCGCGGGCACCGCCACCAGTGCCACGAGCAGGCACACCAGCAGTTCAGTGGTCAGGGCCTCGGTGAACATGAAGCCGCTCACGCCGAGGATCCCGATCAGCATCGCGGCGATCGGAGTCAGCACGAGCGTGGTCATCGTGGTGACCAGCGACCGGTGCCGCAGCAGGTAAAGCGCGAGTCCGCCCAGCGCTGCCACCGGCAAGGCGAACAGCAAGGCGAGCGGCAGGATGCGCAGAACGTGGACGAACATGTCCCACGCCGTCTCGCCCGAGCCGATCACGGCTGCGTCCGGTCGTAGCGGTAGCCGACGCCCCACACCGTCGCGACGCGGACCGGTTTGGCCGGGTCACGTTCGATTTTCTCGCGCAACCGGCGCACGTGGACAGTCACCGTGGACTGGTCGCCGAAGTCCCAGCCCCATACCTTTTCCAGCAGGTCAGCCCGGCTGAACGCGGTGCCGGGATGGGAGAGGAAGAACGCGAGGAGATCGAACTCGCGCGTGGTCAGCGGCAGCACCGCGCCGTCGAGCGTCGCCTGGCGGGCGGTCATCTGGAGCCGGAGGTCGCCGTCGGTCAGTTCAGCCGTGGGCGGCTCGGGCCGCGGCATCCGGGCCCGCCGCAGCACGGATGCCACGCGCAGGGTGAGTTCCTTGGGGCTGAACGGTTTGGTGACGTAATCGTCAGCCCCCAGCTGCAGTCCGGCGATCCGGTTTTCCTCCTCGCCGAGCGCGGTGAGCATGACGATCGGCACCTGGCTCGTCTGCCGCAGCCGACGGCACACCTCCAGCCCGTTCAGTCCGGGCATCATCACGTCGAGCACCACCAGGTCCGGCACGCGCTCGGCGAACTGGGCGAGCGCCGCCGTGCCGTCGCCAGCCAGGTCGACGGTGAAACCGGCGGTTTCGAGGTAGCGACGGACGACGTCGCGCACGGTCTCGTCGTCGTCCACCACGAGCACGCGGCCCGCTTGGTCCTCCATGC
Organism: Amycolatopsis sp. M39; assembly: GCF_001651785.1. NCBI lineage: Bacteria > Bacillati > Actinomycetota > Actinomycetes > Pseudonocardiales > Pseudonocardiaceae > Amycolatopsis > Amycolatopsis sp. M39. The sequence goes on along the minus strand of NZ_LWSF01000001.1, from coordinate 168,372 downwards.
CTCACCTCACCAGTTCGTCAGCAGCAGGTGGTTGACCGCGAGCGCGACAACCGCCTGCCCGGCCAGCCACCAGCGGCGGTGGCCCGCCGGAAGCAGCGCCGTGGCCGGGATCAGCCACGCGCCGAACGGTAGCCAGATCCGTTCTACCTCAGCCTTCGACAGGCCGGACGAATCGGCGAACACGATCGTGAGCACGGCCGCCACCACGATCAGGAGCACCGGATCGCGCAGGATCGTCCGGCGAGAAGGCAGAAAGACCGCCGAAGCCACCCCTCGGCGGGCGGCTGCGACCACTGCCGGTCCGCAGGCGACCGCCACCGCGGCGAGGTCGGCCCACACCCAGTAGGAATACGGCCGCACCAGCGCCACGCCCTGGTAGTAGCGCTCGACCACGAGGTGGTAGCCGTCCACCCACCAGAAACCGGCGAGCGCGAACACGGCGACCACTGCCAATGCGCCAAGGACAGCGACAACCGCGGCCCGCCACTGCCTGCCGAGCACGGCAACGGCCAGCGCGATCAGGCCGAGCAGGACGAGGCCGTAGGAGAGGAAGATCCCGAAGCCGATGAGAATCCCGGCTGCCAACGCCGTGGGCCAGGCGTAACCACGGTGCTCTCGGAAGCCCACCGACGCGAGGGCGAGCAACCCGATACCGGTCGCAGTCACGCCAGCGAAGAGGCCGTCCGCGGACACGCCCAACCACACCGCGCCTGGGCTGAGCACGGCGAACGGAAGCGCCGCGCGGGCGGCGTCGGGACGGCCGAGCAGGGCGATCGTCGCCGGCACCGCGACCGCGACCAACGCGGCCACCAGCACCACGGCGGTCGATGCCCAGGCACCGCCGCGGAGACCGAGACGGTCGAGCCAGACGAAGACGAGGGTCGCGCCGGGCGGGTGGCCGGACACGTGAGTGGTCCACGAGTTCGGCTGGAAATCGAGGATGCGCGAGGAGAACTCGCGGAGGAACCGCGGGATGTCGGTGATGCCGGGGACTTCGTGCAGGTACTCCTGCGGAGTGGTGAGCCGGCCGGTGAAGCCGCGCGTCCAGCCGTCCACCATGGCGAGCGAGAAGATCCAGGCGAGGGAAGCCAGGTAGCCCGCGGCCAGGGCGCGCCGCCATCGCAGCCGGGCGGCCAGGGCCGGGCCGTGCAGGACGACACCGGCGGCGATCAGGACGGCGAACGCCGAGCCGGGGCCGACGTGCGGCAGCCAATGCGCGAACAACGGCGGCGCGAACGCGTAGATCACCACGTCCGAGCCTGGCCGGTTGTAGTACACGCCAACTGCGGTCGCGGCGGCGATCACCATGAGAGTGACGCCGACCGTCACGAGATCGGCGCGGAACCGGGGACGGACGGGAACCGGGGGCGACGGCTCGGCGAGCCGGGCAGCCTTCGTCGACTCGCTCATCGCCGGTCACGATAACCCCGCGCGCGGCCGTCCGGCAGGTTTTCGGCGGATCTGTGAGAAGTTGGTAAGATCTTGGCGAACGTCAGGATTTGGTAAGCACAGCAAGGGTTCTGCACTGTCCTTTCCAGACTTACCGTACGCCTCGTGAACGAATTCGGAGTGGACGTCGTCCTCCCCTGCCTCGACGAGGCGGCCGCACTGCCCGGCGTGCTCGCCAGCCTGCCGCCGGGATACCGCGCGATCGTCGTGGACAACGGGTCGCGCGACGGTTCCCCCGGCGTCGCGGCCGCGCATGGCGCGAAAGTCGTCGACGAGCCGCGGCGCGGTTACGGTGCCGCCGTCCATACCGGGTTGGAGAGCACTACCGCCGACATCGTCTGTTTCGCGGATGCCGACGGGTCGCTCGACCTGGCCGAGTTGCCGCGTCTGGTCGCCGCGGTCATGGATGGCGCTGACCTCGCAGTCGGGCGACGGGTGCCGGTTTCCCGGGCGGCTTGGCCGTGGCACGCAAGAGCAGGCAATGCCGTCCTCTCCTTGCTCCTGCGGTCCCGAGGACTGCCAGTGCGGGACATCGCGCCGCTGCGGGCGGTGCGTCGCCGGGAGCTGCTGGCTCTCGGCGTCGCAGACCGGGCGTTCGGCTATCCCCTTGAGCTGTTGGTGAAGGCTCAGCGCGCGGGCTGGGCGGTCCAGGAGTTCGACGTTGCGTACCGGGAACGGGCGCAGGGCACGAAATCGAAGGTGTCCGGTTCGGTGCGCGGCACATTGCGAGCGGTGCGGGACTTCGGGCGGGTGTTGGCCCGATGACATTCTGCCTGCTTGTGGTCGCGAAAGCCCCGGTGCCGGGGTTCGCGAAAACTCGGTTGTGCCCTCCTGCGACGCCAGAACAGGCCGCGGAGATCGCTGCCTCCGCGCTGCTGGACACGCTGGACGCCGCGTTCGCCACTGACGACGCGAACACTGTGGTGGCGATGACGGGCGACCTCGCGGAGGCAGCGCGGGGCGCCGAAATCGGCCGAGCATTGCGGAAGGCGACCGTGATCGCCCAACGGGGCTGGGATTTCGGTACCCGCCTGGCCAACGCGCACTCCGACACTGCCGCGGTGCATACCGGGCTGCCCGTACTGCAGATCGGCATGGACACGCCGCAGGTCTCTCCCGTTTTGCTGGCTTCGGCGATCAAACCGGTCGTCGACGGGGCCAGCCGCGCAGTGCTGGGCAGCGCGGAAGACGGCGGCTGGTGGGGGCTTGGGCTGGCTGATCCGCGGCAGGCGCAAGTGCTCGCCGGAGTTCCGATGTCGCGTCCAGACACCGGGTCCCGCACCCGAGCGGCATTGGAAGGAGCAGGTCTCCGTGTTGGCGAGCTGCCGACACTGTCCGATGTGGACACGATGGCGGACGCGCTGCGGGTGGCCGCGATCCGGCCGGACAGCAGGTTCGCGACCGCGGTCGACGCAGTGGGAGTGGTCGCATGAAACTCGCGACCGGCCGGGAATTCGATCGCGGGCTGCTTGGCCATCACTGCTGGCTGGAGCTCGCGAACGGCGACCGGATCGAACTTCCGGTCGGTCGTTGGGCGGACGGTTGCGGCGCGGGTGACGCCGTACTGCTGGACGCGTGCGCGGGTCCGACGCTCGACGTCGGCTGCGGACCCGGTCGGCTTACTGCTGCTTTGGCGCGTCGAGGCGTGGTGGCTCTCGGCGTGGACAGTTCGCCGGTCGCGGTGCGGCTTACTCGACGGCGCGGGGCAAGCGCGTTGCAGCGCAACGTTTTCGCTCGCCTGCCTGGCGAGGGACGATGGAATCACGTGCTGCTGGCTGACGGCAACATCGGGATCGGCGGCGATCCCGATGCGCTGCTGCGGCGAGTACACGAGTTGCTCACGCCAGATGGCGATGTGCTCGTGGAACTTGAGGAACCGGGCCAGGGGGTGCGCCGGGACCACGTCCGCCTGCGGCCGGATCCCGCTGGCGGACGGTGGTTCACCTGGGCTTGGGTCGGAGCCGACGCCATTGCGGAAATCGCGGTGCGGACTGGCTTTCGAGTGGTGTGGACGACCAGCCGCGGTCGTCGCTGGTTCGCGAAGCTGGCACGCGCGTGAACCGGCTGGCAGCCGCGTGGCGCGGGCTCGATGCTCGGGTTACCTCGGTACAGGCCAAGATCGGTGAACGGGCCCGTGCCGTCGATCGCCGGGTCCCGAAGGCGGAGCAGTTCAAGGGCGGCGCGCATGGCGAGCGCGCGACGGCCCGGGTCGGCAGCCTGCTCGGGCTCGCGTTCCTGATCTGCTTCGTCACCGGACTGCTGAGCCATGTGATCCAGCATCCGCCAGAGTGGTTCTTCTGGCCGAGCCGGCCGGTTTGGCTGTACCGGGTGACGCAGGGTGCGCACGTGCTGTCCGGGATCGCGGCGATTCCGTTGCTGCTGGCCAAACTGTGGAGCGTCTATCCGAAGCTGTTCGAGCGGCCGCTGGTGCGCTCAGTGCCGCACGCGGTGGAGAGGCTGTCGATCCTCGTCCTCTCCGGCGCGGCCTTCTTCGAGCTGAGTTCGGGACTGCTGAACGTTGCGCAGAACTACCCGTGGAATTTCTACTTTCCGCAGGTGCACTACGCGGTGGCGTGGGTCGCGATCGGGTCGATCTTCGTGCATGTCGCGGTGAAACTCCCGGTGCTCCGGCGGGCGCTGACCCGGGAACGTGCCCCCGCCCAGCCGCCTGGCCCCGGGTTGTCGCGCCGGGGATTCCTGACCACCACCGGGATCGCGACCGGGGTCGCCGTGCTGGCTACCGCGGGCGCGACCGTTCCCGCGCTGCGGAACGTCTCCGGGTTGTCGTGGCGATCGGACAAGGGCACGCAGAAGCTGCCGGTCAACCGCACGGCCGCGGCAGCGCAGGTCACGCGGACCGCGCAGGACCCTGGCTGGCAGCTGTCCGTGGTGACTCCGGCGCGGACCCGGCAGTTCACGCTGGCCGAGTTGCGGGCGTTGCCGCAGACCACTGTGGACCTGCCGATCGCGTGCGTCGAAGGGTGGAGCCAGATGGCGACCTGGCGCGGCGTCTCGTTCCCGGACCTGCTGCGCGCGAACGGCAGCTCACCCGGCGTGGACGTGCGTGTGTCGTCGCTGGAGAAGACCGGCCTGTACGGCGTCAGCGTGCTGCCTGGCGAGCACACGGCCGACCCGCTCACGTTGCTGGCGCTGGAGCTGAACGGCGAGGTGCTGAACCTCGACCATGGTTATCCATGCCGCGTGATCGCGCCCAGCCGGCCGGGCGTGCTGCAGACGAAGTGGGTCGAGAAGCTGGAGGTGCGGTGAAGACCGCGCGAATTCTGCTGGCGCTGCCCGGATTAGCGGCGTTGGCGTACGGGATCGTGCTGTTCCTCGACTACGCGGCACCAGCGTGGCCGGACAGCTTCACGACGTTGCTGTGGATCGGCGGCGGTCCGATCGTCAACGACGCGGTATTCGCTCCGATCGCGGGCGTGGCCGGCCTGCTGCTCGCTCGGGTCCTGCCGCAGCCGTGGCGGGGGCCGATGCAGGTCGGCGCGGTGTTGACCGCGGTGCTGGGTTTCGTGGCGTTCCCGCTGCTGTGGCGCGCTTATGGCGTGCCGCCGGAGCCTGGCCTGCACGACGGGAACACGTGGCTGGGGCTGCTGGCGACGCTCGCCGTGGTGTGGAGTGCCGTCCTGGTCGTATCGGTCGTCCGGATTGTCGGGGTCCGGCGTCGTGCGGCGCGGAAAGTTCGGTCGCACGCACGTAGTTGACCTGGGTTTTCTTCCGGTACCGGAATTTTCCCGCGGATTAGGCGTTTGGGAGAACTGGCGCGTGGGCACCTCACCGCACGCGGAGAGGCTCTCCGTGCCGAGTCGGAGGCGGCACGGAGAGCCTCTTCGTGTTTTCGTGTGCGAGCCGGTTTTCGGGCGCTGGGCATGAAAAACGGCCACGCGCGACCGGCTCTTGTGCTCCGGTCGCGCGCGGCCTGCAAAGGTTCGGCCCCAGCGCGGATAGGGGGTCGAGCCGTGGCTGGTCTCGGCCGCGCCTCGGCGGCCGAGCGAACTAGCTGGCCGGTACCGCCTGCCCGCCCAGGGTGACCTGCACCGTGCGTCCGCCGGCGAGGGTGAAGGTCGTCTGGTCGTTCGGGGCGCGCGTGCGGATCGCGGCGACAAGCGTGTTGGCGCTGTCGATGACGCGGTCGTCGATCTTGGTCACCACGTCGCCGGACTTCAGGCCCGCCTTCTCCGCCGGGCTGCCCGGTGTGATGTCGCCGAGCTGGGCACCGCCCTGGGGTGCGTCGGTGACCTTCGCGCCGATGAACGTCTGGGTCGCGTGGCCGGTCTTGATGATGTCCTGCGCGGTACGGCGCGCCTGGTCGATCGGGATGGCGAAGCCGATGCCGACGTTGCCGCCCTCGCCGCCGCTGCCCTGGCCGCGGCCCGAATTCGGGCTGTAGATGGCCGAGTTGATGCCGATGACCTGGCCGCTCATGTTCGACAGCGGGCCGCCCGAGTTGCCGGGGTTGATCGCGGCGTCGGTCTGGATCGCGTCCATCACCGTGGTCTGGTCGGTTTCGTCCCCGCCTGCCTGCACCGGGCGGTGCAGCGAGCTGACGATGCCCGAGGTGACCGTGCCGGTCAGCTCGTACGGCGAGCCGATGGCCACCACCTGCTGCCCCACCCGCAGGTCGTCGGAGCGGCCCAGCTCGACCGGCGTGAGGTTGCTGACGCCGGACACCTTGACCACGGCGATGTCCGTGGTCGGGTCCCGGCCGACGACCTTCGCCGCGGCCTTCTTGCCGTCCTGGAACACGGCCTGGATCTGGCCGCCGTTCGCGGCGACCTGGACGACGTGGTTGTTGGTGAGGATGTAGCCGTCGCTGCTGAGCACGAAGCCGGAACCCTCGCCAGCCGCGGTCCGGCCGGACACCTGCAGCTCGACCACGCTCGGCGACAGCTTCTGCGCCACCGATTCGACCGAGCCTGCGGGCACGTTGCCGGTTTGCTGCGCGGGTTTCGGCGCGTCGAGCGCGCTCACCGACGAACCGGAACCACCGGTCAGGTACCCGACGGTCCCGCCCGCCACGCCGCCGATCACGAGCGAGATAGCGGCGACGCTCGCGAGGAGCTTGCCCGCCGAGCCCTTCTTCTCGCGCTGCGCGGGGACGCCGTACACCGAGGTTCCCGGCGGCGGGCCGTAGGGATTGGCCGGGGCTCCGGCGGGGGAAGTGTGCGTCCCGCCGGGGTACTGGCTGCCGTACGGCTGGCCTGCTGTCGACTGCTGAGCGCTGGGGATCGGCCCGGTCTGGGGCGCGCCAGCGTGCGGCGCGGCCGCACCTTGGGCCGACCACGGATTCGGCGTGCCTCCAGCCGGAGCAGCAGTCCCATACGTCGGGGCAGCACCGTACTGCCCCGCAGGCGCTCCGTACGCGCCGGAAGCGTCGCCGCTCGCTGTGCCGGTGCCGGACGTCCCTGCCGAGCCTTCAGCGACCGAACCGTACGCGGCAGTCGAACCAGTCGCGCTGGAAGCCGGCTGTCCCGCTTCTCCAGCGGAAGAGGGTTGGTCCGGCTGTGCCGGAGTCTGCTGCCAGGCCGCCTGGCCTTCGGCGCCCGGCTGGGCACCCGGGTCCTGGCGACCCGCCGCGGAGTCGGGCACGTGGGGGTCGTTCTCGGTCATGTCCTCACCTAAGCGGCTGGGCCTGAGAGGTTCCTGAGTCGAACCTGTGTTTCGTAGATGAGTATGCCGCGAGTTCCGGTCAGCCTGCCGAACGAAGCCGTTCCGCGATCTGTTCCGGGGTGGCGTCGTTGATCCAGACCGCCATGCCCGACTCGGATCCGGCCAGGTACTTCAGCTTGTCCTTGGCCCGCAGCACGGAGAACAGCTCCAGATGCAGCCACGACAGCTCCCGGTCCCGCCGCACCGGGGCCTGGTGCCAGCCCGCGATGTAGGGCAGGGGCCGGTCGTACAGCGCATCGCACCGGCGCAGTACGTCCAGGTACACGCGGGAAAAGTCGTCGCGCTCGGCGTCGGTGAGCGACGGGAGATCCGGCGCCCGCCGGTGCGGCACGATCTGGATGTGCACCGGCCAGCGCGCGGCAGGCGGCACGAAAGCCGTCCAGTGCTCGCCGGTCGCGATCACGCGCTCGCCCGATTTCTGTTCCGCCGCCAGCACGTCGCCGAGCACCGATCGGCCGTGTTCGCGCGCGACCGCCAGCATCCGCTCGGTCTTCGGCGTGACGAACGGATAGCCGTAGATCTGGCCGTGCGGATGCGAGAGCGTGACGCCGATTTCCTCGCCGCGGTTCTCGAACGGGAAGACCTGTTCCACGCCGGGCGTCTGCGCGAGCGCGGCGGTGCGATCGGCCCAGGCGTCCACCACGAGGCGCACCTGTTCCGGAGTCAGCCGGGAGAAGGCACCGTCGTGGTCGCTGGTGAAGCACACGACCTCGCAGCGGCCGAGTCCCGGCGCGGTCGGGACGAGACCCAATCCGTCCACTGTGGACGGTTCGCCGGTCGCCTGCTGCGAGAACGACGGGAACCGGTTCTCGAACACGACCACGTCGTAGTCGGCTTCGGGGATTTCGCTCGGTTTGCCCGGCCGGGTCGGGCAGAGCGGGCAGAGGTCGGCCGGCGGCTTGTACGTGCGCGTCTGGCGGTGCGCCGCCATCGCGACCCACTCGCCGGTCAGCGGGTCGCGGCGGATCTCCGAGGCCGCGGCGACCGGCGGCAGGTCCCGGGTGTCGGCGGCGAGCCGTTCGTGGGCGTCGGTGTGGTCGAAATAGATGATCTCCCGGCCGTCGGCCAGGTGCCGCACAGTGCGTTTCACGCTTCTTCTGCCTCGAGGTTCTCCGCCGTTTCGGCGATCATGAGTTCTCCGACCCGCTCCGCGAGGTCTTCCCGCGCGCGGTCGTCCAGTCCGTCGTCGGTCACCACGACCTGCGCTTCTTCCAGGTCCGCGATCGTGGAAATGCCGACGGTGCCCCACTTCGTGTGGTCGGCGAGCACCACCAGCCGCCGTCCGGCCTCCACCAGCGCTCGGTCGGTTTCGCTTTCAGTGAGGTTCGGGGTGGTGAACCCGGGACCTACCGCCATTCCGTGCACGCCGAGGAACACCAGGTCGAGGTGCAGCGTCCGGAGGCTCTGCACGGCGACCGGGCCGACCAGCGCGTCCGACGGGGTGCGCACCCCGCCGGTGAGGACCACTGTGCGGTCCGGCTGTCCCGCGTTGCGCAGCACGTCGGCGACCTGGATCGAGTTGGTGACGATGGTGAGGCCCTCGATGCCGTCGAGCGCGTGCGCGAGCGTCCAGGTGGTGGTGCCCGCGGACAAGCCGATCGCGGTGCCCGGTTTGACGAGGGTGGCCGCCAGTTCCGCGATGGCTTCCTTCTGCGCGCGCTGACGCACCGATTTCGCCTCGAACCCTGGTTCGTCGGTGCTCTTGCCAACCAGCGACGTCGCGCCGCCGTAGACCTTCTCGACCAGGCCGCGGCCCGCGAGTACGTCGAGATCGCGGCGGACCGTCATATCGGAGACGCCGAGCCTCGCGACGAGGTCACTGACCCGGACCGCACCGGTCCGGCGTGCTTCCTCGAGGATCACCGCCTGTCGCTGCCGCGCGAGCACCGCCACTCCCCAAGCACACCCATCAACTGCACAAAATCCTACACGATTCAACATCAGGTGTGCGCGACGTGCAGATCAAGGGTCCCCCTGCCGGGCGACCGCCAAGCGTGGCAGACAGCTCAGGCGACGGGCGCCCCCGGTAGCCGGATGGTGAGCAGCGCCCCGCCCTCCGGTGCCCGGTTGGCGTAAACCGTGCCGCCGTGCCGTTCGGCGGCGTGCTTCACGATCGCCAGCCCGAGGCCGGATCCGGGCAGGGTACGCGCCTCCGACGAGCGGTAGAAACGGTCGAACACCTTGGGCAGGTCTTCCTCGGCGATGCCGGGTCCGGAGTCCGCGACCTCGACCACCGCGGTGCCGTCGCCGAGCGGACGCAGCGTGACCCGCACCCGCGAACCCCGCGGCGAGAACTTCACCGCATTGTCCAGCAGGTTCAGCACCGCGCGTTCGAGCGAGCTGTTGTCGCCAGTGAGCACCCACGGCTGCAGCGCGACCTCGAACTCGATCTCGCCCGCCCGTCGGCGCGCCCGGTCGAGCGCGCGCTCGACCACGTCCATCAGGTCGACGCGTTCGGCCTGCTCGCGCGGTTCGTCCTGCCGCGCCAGCTCCACCAGGTCGCCGATGAGCTGGGTCAGCTCGTCGAGCTGGCCGCGGATATCGGCCTCGATGTCGGCGCGGTCGTCCTCCGGCAGCGAGGGTGCGCCCGGGCGGCTGGCCGACAGCAGCAGTTCCAGGTTGGTGCGCATCGAAGTCAGCGGGGTACGCAGCTCGTGCCCGGCGTCGGCGACCAGCTGCCGCTGCCGTTCCTGCGAGTCCGCGACCGTGCCGAGCATGATGTTGAAGCTGTGCGTGAGCCGGGCGAGTTCGTCGTCGCCGCTCACCGGGATCGGACGCAGGTCGCCGGTCGCGGCCACCCGTTCGGCAGCCGACGTCAGCCGGTCGACGGGGCGCAGTCCGGCCCGCGCGACCGCCGTACCCGCGCCCGCGGCCACCACGATCCCGGCACCGCCGACCAGGAACAGCACCACGGAAAGCTGGTTCAGCGCGCGCATCGTCGGAGCCATCGACTGAGCCAGCACGATCGCCTGCCCGTGCCCAAGCGGCACCGCGACCACGCGCATGCCAGTGGTCGCGTCGGTGCGCAACGACTGCGGAAGCACCCCGGTCGCGACGCGCATCTCGGACGGACCCACCGGCGGCCGCGTGCCCGGCTGCGGATAGATCAGGTCGCCGGTGAGGCCGTTGAGCTGGCCGATCTGCAGGTCAGCGCTAGCGAGCAAGGCTCCCGGGACCTCGCGCAACTGGTCGGTCGGCACCTGGGGCGAGTTCGCCGCGGCTTGTGCGCGGGCCAGCAGGTTGTCGTCGAGCTGGGTGAGGAGGTTGTTGCGCACCACGAGGTAGGCGCACAGGGAAACGAGGGCCACCGCACCCGCCACGCACGCGGCGGCCAGCAGCGTGACGCGGCCGCGCAGTGAGAACCGGCGGGTGCTCCACCGGGTGCCCCGCGGATCCGGGACCTCCCCCTCCGGCGCGGCGTGCGCGCCCGCCGGGTGGTCGGTCACGGCGGGGTCTCGCGCAGGACGTACCCCACTCCACGCACCGTGTGGATCAGCCTCGGTTCGTTGTCCGCTTCCGTCTTGCGGCGCAAATAGCCGACGTAGACCTCCAGCGCGTTGCCCGACGTCGGGAAGTCGTAACCCCATACTTCCTCCAGAATCCTTCCGCGGGTCAGCACGTGCTTGGGGTACGAGAGGAACAGCTCGAGCAGCGCGAACTCGGTGCGGGTGAGACTGATCTCGCGTCCGCCGCGGCGGACCTCGCGAGTGCCCGGGTCCAGCGTGAGGTCAGCGAACGACAGCACCTCCGACGTCTCGCCCTGCTGAGCGTCCGGCGCGGCGCGGCGCAGCAGCGCGCGCAACCGGGCGAGCAGCTCCTCCAGGGCGAACGGCTTGGGCAGGTAGTCGTCCGCGCCCGCGTCGAGGCCGGAGACCCGGTCGGAGACGGTGTCGCGGGCGGTCAGCACGAGAATGGGCAGGTCATCGCCGGTGCTACGGAGCCGGCGGGCCACTTCGAGCCCGTCGAGGCGCGGCATCATCACGTCGAGAACCATCGCGTCCGGACGGTTGGCGAGGATCGTCTCCAATGCCTGCGCACCATCGCTCGCGAGCTCCACGGTGTAGCCGTTGAACTCCAAAGACCGCCTGAGCGATTCACGGACGGCACGGTCGTCGTCCACTACGAGGATGCGCATGCCGTCAGTCTTACGCAGAGTGCTGAGACCCGCCTAAGAACACACGCAGAACACACAAAGAGCGTTTCCTCGGAGTGCGGCGCGTAACAGGTAACGACTCGGCCCCGGCTGGTCGGTCGCAATCTCTGAAGATCCCCGTCGACACCGGAGGCTAGGTCCGGCGTCCCGCACGGGCCGTCGGGGGAAGCACATCCACATCCGCAGCTGACGTCATAACGAGCGCTCTTCCGGCGGCCGGGCGACCGGGGCGTTCCAGTGTCGCCAGAGCGCGAGCACGCGGATCGCGACCACGACCACCGCCGAGACGGTCGTGACCGCGCCGGCCGGGAGGTTCAGCACGTGTCCCACCCAGACGCACACCGCGCCGGTCAGCGCGGCCATCGCGTAGATCTCCTTGCGCAGCACGAGCGGGATCTCACGCAGCAGCAGGTCGCGGACCGCGCCGCCGCCGATGCCGCTGGTCATGCCGATCAGGCACGCGGCGTACCCGGTCGCGCCCGCGTTGAGCGCCAGCGTCGTGCCGGCCGTGGCGAACACTCCGAGCCCGACCGCGTCCGCGAGCAGCACCGCGTGCCGCAGCCGGGCGACCTGCGGGTGGAAGGTGAACACGACCAGCGCCGTCACCGCGCAGACAGCCAGGTACGGCCAGTTGCGCAGGGACGTCGGCGGATGGATGCCGAGGAGCACGTCGCGGATGATGCCGCCGCCGAGCGCCGTGGTCAGGCCGACCACGACGACCCCGAACACGTCCAGCCGCGCCCGGATCGCGGCCAGCGCCCCGGACGCCGCGAACGCCACCAGCCCGAGGAACTCGAGCGCGGTCAGCAGCATGTGCTGGTTCTACTGGTCGAGAAGCCCGCCGCGGTAGGCCAGGAGCGCGGCCTGCACCCGGTTGGCCGCGCCGATCTTCGACAGTACCGCCGAGACGTAGCCCTTCACCGTCGCCTCGGACAGGTGCAGCCGCCCGCCGATCTCGGCGTTCGACAGACCCTGTCCGATCAGCGCGACGACCTCGCGTTCGCGTTCGGACAGCGAGGCCAGGAGCTTGCGCGCCGGCTGCGCGGCCCGCTGCTCGTCGCGGTGGCTCTGCACCATGCGCACGGCGACGCCCGGATCGAGGACGGCACCGCCCTTGGCCAGGTCGCGCACGGCCCGCAGCAGCGCCGCCGGGTCGATGTCCTTCAGCAGGAAGCCGTTGGCACCGAGCCGCAGCGCGAGGCTGACGTACTCGTCGATGTCGAAGGTGGTGAGCATGGCGACGGTCGGCGGATCGGGCAGCGCGAGAATGGCCCGAAGCGCGCGAATGCCGTCGTCAGGGGCGCGCATCTTGATGTCGAGCAGCGCGACGTCAGGGTGATAGCGACGGGCGACCTCGACCGCCGATCTGCCGTCGCTTGCCTCGCCCACGATCTCGATGTCCGACGCCCCGGACATCATGGCGCGCAGCCCCGACCGAACTAGTTCCTCGTCGTCGGCGAACATGAGCTTGATCAACGAAGCCCTCCGGCAGACCGTGGGTTGGAGGCGGCTCCCCGCACCCGTTACGGAAGATTACCTACTGTTGTTCACGGTTTCGAAACCAGACACGACCAGGTGACTCGACTGGTCCACCGGAGCGGCCGAGAACAGCGGTCGACCCTGTTGCTGGTCACCCACTTGAGTGACTTCTTCGGATGGGGACCGCCGAGTTGCGTAACCGATCCAGAAGAAGCGGATGTTCATCGGCCGCACACCCTCGGCTGGTTCGGAAGGCTCGCCGCCGGGAGTCCGCGCGAAAAGGCGACCGCCAGGCGTGCCGCCGCTGATACGGTCGCGGCGATGTTCCAGCTCATCGTCCTCTTCAGCTGACGGTCCCGCGACCCGCCCCTCGCAGACCCAGCACCGGCCCGGGCGAGTCTCAGCGCGCCGTTTCCGGCACAGGACCCCCGTCAGCCGCGCGCCTCGACCCGCGCTGTGCACCGGAGAACGATGTGTCAACCGAACACCTGTCTTACTGGGCCGCCCTGCGCCAACCCCACGTGGTGCGCTCTTTCCTGCCGAGCGTCCTTGGCCGGTCGTCGCTGGCGATGTCCGGGCTCGCGCTCGTGTTTCTCCTCGAATCCGGCAGCGGGTCGTTCGCCGCCGCCGGAGCCGTCACGGCCGTGCCGGGAATAGCCAACGTGGTTGCGACCCCGTGGCGAGCACGCGCCGTCGACCAGCTCGGTCAGACCGCCGTCTTGTCCGCGCTGGGCGCGGTCCACACGGTGGCGCTCGTGGTGTTCGCCGCGAATCCGGGTGCGTCGCGGACCGCTGCGCACTCGAGGATTGAGCCTGGACGCGGTCGCTGAAAAGTTGGTTTTCGCAGTCGGTCCCTTGACTTCTGCGGCCCTCACCGCTCTCGCGGATGCGTCTCGGCGGGCTTCGTCGCCACGGCAGTGGCCTTTTCGTGTGCAGTCCGCTGTCCCGGCAACAGCACGGACACCGTGCCAAGCAAACCGGGAAGGAGCCGAAACCTCTACGGTCGCCCGGATTTCTCCCGGTAGTCGTCGCCATCATGCACCGGGAATCATCCTCGGCGCGGTCGAGATCATGGCACCAGCCATACGGCCGAGGGTTCCACGGTTCTCCCGGGTGTCGTCTTGGCCTTGTTCGCAGGGGCCAGCGCGCTCGGCGGTTTGCTGTACGGCCGTCTCAATCCGCGAATGGCGGTCGAACGGCAGCTGCTCGTTCTCGGCACAGCGCTGATCGGCGTCAGCGCGACTGCTGGGCTCATCGGATCCACGCCAGCGCTCGTCGTCGGCAACGGCATAGCGGGCGGCTTCATCGCACCGCTGCTCATCGTCGGATACCTCGCGGCGGACGCTCGCACCGATCCCACCGTCCGGACCGAAGCGAGCAGCTGGATCAACACCGCGATCAACCTCGGTGCCCCCGCTGGCTCTGGCCTCCTCGGCGCGACGACGGAAACCACGGCACCCGGCACCGCACTCGCGATCTGCACCGCAGCCGCAGCGTTTGTCCTGCTCGTCAGCGCGCCAAGACGCCGTCGCGCAGTGCGGTGAACAGCCGGTCGAGGCGAACGCGATGGTCCTTCGCCGCCGCACGATCCGACTCGCCATCGATGCGGCAGCGGACGGTTTCCACCAGCACCGCGCTGTAGCCAGCGATAAAGAAGGCTGCGAGCAACATCCCGTCGCCGTCGAAGGCGGGGTCTTGAGTCAGCTCCTCGGCGAGGACGGACTGAAGTTCGGAGCCGATAGCTCGCGCTCGGGCGATCAGCGCGGGCGAACCGGCGACTGTCTGGAAGAACGGTACGGAATTGGCGCTGATTCCGGACAGCGGCGCGCGGTCGTCGCACAACCGGAAACACAGGTCCTGCAAGGAGGTCAGGGCATCGACGTCCGGCGCGCGGTCGCGGACCGCCGTGCGCAGCAGGTCTACAGCGTCGGTCGCCCGATCCAGGAAGAGGTCTTCCTTTCGCGCGAAATGGTTGAAGACCGTCACGCTGGAAACCCCGGCCTCCCGCGCGACCTCGGCGACGGTGACGGCTTCGTACCCGCGCTCAACGAACAGCCGGTTCGCGACCGACAGGATCCGGGCGCGCGTCCGCGGGCCGCCGCGTTCGCTGGTTCTGGGCATCCGGAATCACTTCCTTGTGTCACTAAATTTAGTCAGCTAAGATAGTAACAGGCGGAGGGGAGCCCAGTCATGAGCGAGCGCGCGTTTCCGGCACCGTCGACGATCAGCGAGCAGGCACAGTCCTGGCTCGCCTTCGACGTCGGCGAGTTGGCCTATCCGGCAGCCGAGGACACGGATGGCTGGCTCGCGATGGCCGCCCAGGCGAATCAGTCGACGGCGCAGCGGTTTCCGTTCTCCGAACTGCCAGTGACCGTCGAGGACTTCGAGGTAGACGGAGCCGTCGGGTATGCCGCTAGGCCGCGCGGGGTCGATGACGACGCCGTCTTCCTGTGGATGCATCCCGGCGGTCTCTTGGTCGGCGGCGGGGACGCGTGTCGGGCGACAACGGTCAGGACGGCGTTGTCAACGGGCATGCTCGTGTGGGGTGTGGACTACCGGCTGCCGCCGCTGTATCCGTATCCGGCGGCGCTGAACGATGCGATGTCCGTGTACCGGCACGCGCTGCGGGAGCGTGATCCGTCACAGGTGTTCGTCGGCGGCGATTCCGCGGGAGGGAACATCGCGGCCGCGCTTTTGTTGTGCGCCAAGGACGCCGGGCTGCCCATGCCGGCCGCACTGGTGCTCAACACGCCACAGATCGACCTGACCGAATCCGGCGACACCTTCCAGACGCTGGACGGCGTCGACAACGTCCTCCGCAGCCTGGCACCGACGAACGCCCTCTACGCCGCGGGCACCGATCTGCGGGATCCGTACCTGTCCCCGATCTTCGGCGACGTTTCCGGCTTCCCGCGCACCTTCCTCCGAAGCGGCACCCGCGATCTGTTCCTCTCGAACACGGTCCGGATGCACCGGAAATTGCGCGCCGCGGGCGTGGCGGCCGAACTGCACGTGTTCGAGGCGATGCCGCACGGCGGGTTCGGCGGCGATAGCCCGGAGGACTCGGACGCGGCGGCGGAGCAGCGGCGTTTTCTCGGCCGGAGTTGAGAAAACCGTTTGCCGTCATGCCATCCCGTTCGCTATTGCTGGAGAGGATCAGGGAAGGCCGCGCAGTGACGGACGCAAGACTTGCGATCAGGGTGGGCGTCTAACCGGGCGAGGGAGCTGATCGAGCGACGCGGACCATACCGTCAAATTATCGCCGGATAGCGAACCAGCCCCGATGACAGCCGGTACCGGACCGCGTATTTCGACACATTTCCGGGACTGTGGCGGCGCGGCGAGAGGTCATGGAAGCGCTCGTCGTCGGCGTTGAGCTCGACGATGGCGGGGACTGGATGTCGTTTTTCGTCACCCTGACCGATGGGGCACGTCCCGACGAGGCGCTGCGGCAACGGATCCTCGCGGCCATCCGCCGAGCTGCCGGTGAAACGACTGTTACGCGACGAAGAGCCGGGCGGCGTGGTTGATCCTGGGAGCATTGATCAGCCGGATCTTCTTGCCTGGTATCGGCAGGTCGGCATGGCTCCGCCTATGTGGGAAGGGCAAACGGTGCCGGGGTGTGTCGCTCCCAAATCTTCCGTGAAGCTTCTTCCGGATAGGGAACGGTCTTCGACTCGGTGTCCATCACGCGGGTCAGCCGTTGCCCGGGACGATAGGCAGCCCACCCCGGATCGCCGGTGGCTGCGAAGCTGGCCCAGGCCCGCCGAAGCTCCTCGGACACCCGAAGCGTTGCGGCAGTAGGCATCTCGCCGAACACCTGGCGGCCGACCGGACTGTCCAGCGTTCCGAACGCGAGAGACACGTCGAGGCTGTGACACGCACCCAGGCCGGGGGCGGCTAAACACAGCTCGAAGAGGTACGACCGACCGCCGACCAAAGCGTTCGCTTCGGCCAGCTGCTGGCTCGGCATCCGGAAAAGGGCGTCCGAGTAGACGATCTCCATCAACTCGGACGGGCTGGCTTCCGGGTAGCCCGCGCGGTAGCCGTCTGGCGACGGGGCAAAGAGGTCGAGCGCCAGTTGCGCGTCCTCGGCAGTGAAGGTGCCGGCGCGGCCGGCCATGACAGAGAACAGCCGGAACTCGTCGCGGGTGTGGCCGAGGAGAAGGTCGACACCGTCGGAGAGAGCCGACCAGGGTGTCCGCGGCAGGGAAGTCTCGTCCAGAACAGGACAAACTCCGGCCCCGATCTGAGCCATCGGCCCCCAGCGGTCGTGGTGGCCGGACAGGCTGGCGTTGAACGCGGTGAGGCTGTCGGCCAACTCCCACGGGTCGACGTTCCGGAGGTCTTCCCCGTTCGCAAGCGCCGCGGTGACCTGCTTCGCGAGCGAGGGGAGGACGAACGCACCGGGTACGGAATGGGCGATGGCGCGCTGGAACAAGCCTTGCGCTTCGGTTGTCACGAGCAAGCACGCGACCGATCCCGCTCCCGCGGACTGACCGGCGACACACACTCGCGCGGGGTCGCCGCCGAAGTGGGAAATGTTGCGCTGCACCCATTCCAGAGCGGCGATCTGGTCGAGGAACCCGCGATTGGCCGGAGCACCGTCGATGAACGCGAACCCTTCGACGCCGACCCGGTAGTTGACGCTCACCACGACCAACCCGTCCGCGCACAGCTGGGTCGGATCGTAGGTCGGGTCGCCGCTCACCGAGATGACGTATCCGCCGCCCGGCAGCCACACCAGCACGGGCAGGCCTGCCGCTCCTGGGTCGGGCGTTGAGACGTTGAGGGTCAGCCAGTCCGTTTCGGGTGCCGACCCCACCTGAACTGGCCCGGACTGCGGAGGCAGCGGACCGAACTCGGTCGCCTGTCGCGTGCCGTCCCAGTGCGGAACCGGGACCGGCGCGGCGAACCGGAGATCGCCCACCGGCGGCTGGGCGTACGGGATTCCGCGGAACTCCGCCATCCCCGCTCGCCAGCGGCCCGCCACGGCCCCCTCGACCGTCCGGACCACCAGCTGCGTCTTGCCGTCCATTTTCATCCCCCTCAGGTTTCAAGTCAAGTGTATTATGTCACCTGTATTGGAACGAGGGAAAGGGCAACCGTGCCGAAAAAGGTCGACCACCGCGAGCGCCGGGAAGCGATCGCGCGCGCACTGTGGCGAGTAGTGGCACAGCAAGGCTGGAACCACGCGACCATGCGCGAGGTCGCCCGCGAGGCGAACGCGTCGCTCGGCCAGGTTCAGCACTACTTCTCGACTCGGACGGCGATGCTCACATTCGCAATGGAGTTCGCCGGGGAGCAGGCCTCGCACCGGGTCGCCGAGAGCCTCGCCGACGTGACGCACCCCCGAGAAGTGCTGCGGGTGACGCTCACCGAGATGCTGCCGCTGCACCCCGACGCCCGAGCCACCAGCCGGATGAGCGCCGCGTACGTCCTCGAAGCACTGCACGACCCCGAGTTGCACGCGAAGCTGCGCGATGACCTGCGCGAGAAACGAGCACTCGTGGAACACCTGATCCGGCAGGCCGTCGCTGACGGACACATCGCCGCGGACCGGGACCCAGCCGTTGAGACGAATCTTTTCCTTGCGCTGACTGGATTAACGCCGCTGCTTGAGCTGGACGTGATCGATCCTCATGCCGCGCTCGCGGCTGTCGATCGGCACCTGGACCAGCTCTTCGCTTAGCTTGCGTCGGTCAGGCAGTGCTACGCGGCCGGCTACGGCCGAATTGTTTGCAGTGCTTCCCCGTTCTCGGCGATGAACCAGAACGACCATCCGTTGCGGTTGTTGTGCACGTTGGGGTTGAGCGCTTGAACAACCCCCATCGCGGCACCGCTCGGGCTCTTGTACGAGCGCCCAGCAAGCACACCACTCGTAATGTCGACTCGCTTAGTAGCTTTGTGGTAGCGCGCCTCGACGCGCTCGCCTCCGTAGTCGGCGTAGATGGGCACGCCGTCATCGGCAGGTTCCTGACCAGCGGCGGGCGTTCCGACCTCGCGGACGAAGTGGTCGAGCAGGCGTCGCACCGCCTCGCCGCCCGAGACCTGCCAGGCGCGTGCGAGCAGCATGACTCGGTCGTAGTCGCTGTCCGCGAGATCCAGCTGTTTCAAAACTCAATCCCCTCTAGTTGATGAGAAGATAATAATCTGCTCTACTAGGTTGCGCAAGCGACGGCAGCCCGAAGCCGCTGTCCGATGAGTGAAGGGTTGCCACCCCATGACCAAGCCCCGTGCGACGCGGTCCCGCCAGCGGACTCTGCTTGTCCTGGTCGCAGTGCTCACTGGAGTGATCGCCTGCCTGGTGGCCGGAATCGTGGCGGCCGCTGTGGGCACCCCAACGGAAGCCGTGCTGATCGCTGGGGCAGGTGCCTTTGTGGTGACCGTCAAGCTCGTGCTCCATATCCTGAAGGAGCTCCGGCAGCTGTGAGCGATCCCGGGTGGCGCACCGCAGAGAGAGGGGCGTCGCGGCAGAGAGGCGGCTGTCCTTAACCGATCGGAAGCGAGGGCATTTCCGCGGGCCAGAGGACATGCCGATCACCAGGTTTTGTGCCCCCGGCAGGACTACCAAAGGACGGGAACGGGGCTGACCAGGGAGTTTTCATCGGCACGTTGACGGTCGAGGCGACCTTCGAGCGTCCAGGCTCCGGTGGGAGCACCTGATGAGCGCCAACTCGCAGACAGTTGCCCGGTTTGTCACGGTCGCTTCCTCGCCAGCTCGTCGTGCCTGGACAGCGTCGCGTCCAGGCATCGCGGCGCTCCCGGCCCGCCACGGCGGGAAGAAGGGTCTACGAACTCGGCGAGGCGACGACGGTCATCCCGTCAAGAAAGACATCGACCATGTTCTGGGTCTCGTTGGCTTGGTCGAACTGGCTGGTGACGCAGAGGTTGCCGACCGCGCGCAGCAGGAGCGCGGCAGGGACGCCTGGGCGGAATTCACCGGCGGCGATGCCCGCATCCAGGATCTGGGAGCAGGCGGGGACGAGCCGGTCGAGGAAGTAGGCGTGGAGGGTGCCGAACTCGCCCTCGTCCGAGCTCATCGCGGAGGCGAGCCCGTGCTTGGTCGTCAGGAACTCCACGAACAGGCCCACCCAGCTGCGCAGCGCCGCGAAAGCCGATGACGAGGACGCGAGAAGCTCCGGGGCGGCGGCAGCGCATGCCTCCACTTGATGCCGGTAGACGGCGACGATGAGGTCCTGCCGGGTCGGGTAGTGACGGTAGATGGTGGCGATGCCGACGCCGGCACGGGACGCGATCTGACGGATCGGCGCGTCCACACCGGATTCGACGAACACCGCCGCCGCGGCCTCCAGCACCGTCCGCGCATTGCGGAGGGCGTCTGCTCTCTTCGACGCATGCGGTTCCCCGTTGTTCGCTGTCAGCGTTCTGCCCTCGTTGTCTCTCATGCTTGCTAAACGGATCATTGATCCGTATCGTTGTGGATCGATGATCCGTTTAGGCAATGTTAGCGGAATCCATCTCGAAACACCGCCTCTGTCCACGACTCCTCAGAAAGCACGATGATGACCACCATCTCCGCTCCGACTCCTGTGACCACCGTCTCGCCCGTCACGATTCCCGCCTCGTACCGGGGTCAGGATCTTCAGGTGAAGGTGTCGGCGCCCACCTCCGGCGATGGGCTGCCGACGATCGTGTTCGCCCACGGCTTCAGCCTCGCCTCCCGCGACTACGCGCCGCTGGCCGACTACTGGGCCGCCCGCGGCTTCGTGGTCATCCAGCCGACCTTCCTGGACTCCAAGACGCTCGGCCTTGCCCCCGATGACCCGCGCACCCCGGACATCTGGCGCCTGCGCGTCCAGGACATGAGCCATGTCGCCGACAGCCTCGAACTCATCGAGCGGACCGTTCCCGGACTCGCGGGGCGGATCGACCGGACCCGGCTGATCGCCGCCGGCCATTCCTACGGCGCGCAGACTGCCGGCATGCTCCTCGGCGAGCGGGTCCGCGACGCCGCCGGCACCCCGGGCGAGAGCATGACGGACGCTCGTTTCACGGTCGGCATCCTGCTGGCGCATCCGGGCGATGGGGACAGCCTCAATGAGCTGGCGCAGACGTACTTCCCGTTCATGCGCCCCGACTTCACCGAACTGACCGCGCCGGCGTTCCTCGCCGCCGGGGACCACGACCAGTCGCCGCTATCCACCCGCGGCCCGGACTGGTTCACCGACGTGTACACCATGAGCCCCGCGAACAAGACCCTGCTCACTCTCTTCGGAGGCGAGCACGGACTCGGCGGCATCAACGGCTACGAAGCCGCCGCGACCACCGACGAGAACCCGCAACGCGTGGAGCTCGTGCAACGCCTCAGCACCGCCTGGCTGCGCGCCGCCGTCCTCGGTGATGCAGAGGACTGGACCGTTGCCGCGGACGAGCTGCACTCCGAGCCCGAGCCGGCCGGACGCCTGGAGAGCAAGTGACAATGAAAAACGCGGGCACCGCGATCCCACGCCCGCCGTTCGATCCGGAGCTGGAGGCCGCGCTGGAGTCCCTGGCCGCGCAGCTTCCGCCCACGATCACCCCCGAGATGATCCACCCTCTGCGGCAGACAATGGGCGACGGTGCCGACGCGAGACAGGCGCTCGTCCGACGTGGCCTGGAGGTGCGCGACGTCACCGCGCCCTCGTCCGACGGCGGTGCCATCCCCCTCAGCATCGTGCAGCCCGCCGGCCATGTCGGGGCGGGCGTTGGCTTCTACTACGTCCACGGCGGCGGCATGGTGTTCGGTGACCGACTCGGCGGGGTCGAGGTGCTCGCGGACTGGCTCTTGCGCTACGACGCCGTCGCGGTCAGCGTCGGCTACCGCCTCGCGCCGGAGCATCCCGATCCGGCCCCCGTCGAGGACTGCTACGCGGGGCTCGTCTGGACCGCTGAGCACGCCGAGGAGCTCGGCATCGACGCGGGCCGGCTCGTCATCGCCGGCAGCAGCGCAGGCGGTGGCCTCGCCGCGGGCACGACCCTGCTCGCCCGCGATCGGTGCGGCCCAGCCCTCGCCGGTCAGTTGCTGATGTACCCGATGCTGGACGACCGCGACGACACCGCGTCGACGCGGCAGATCGACGGCGTCGGCGTGTGGGACCGCGGCAGCAACCGCACCGGCTGGTCCGCACTCCTCGGGGATCGCCGCGGCAGCGACGAGGTGTCGGTCTACGCGGCTCCCGCTCGCGCCGGCGATCTGTCCGGCCTGCCGCCGACCTTCATCGACTGCGGCTCCGCAGAGGTCTTCCGGGACGAGGACATCGCCTACGCCTCCGGCATCTGGGCGGCAGGAGGACAAGCCGAGCTTCACGTCTGGCCCGGTGGATTCCACGCCTTCGACGCCTTCGCCCCCCACACCACGCTCGCGAAGGACATGACCGGTGCCCGCGACCAGTGGATCGACCGACTGCTCTCCTGAACCAACCCGTCCCGATGCCGGACACCGGCACCGAAACCGAACGGAGAATCTATGCACTACCGCGCTCTAGGAAAGACGGGCATCAAGGTCAGCCCCTACGCACTCGGCGCCATGATGTTCGGCCGGCTCGGAAACCCCGATCATGACGACGCCGTCAGGATCATCCACAAGGCCCTCGACGCAGGCATCAACCTCATCGACACCGCCGACGCCTATTCGGGGGGAGAGTCAGAGGAGATCGTCGGCGAGGCACTCCGCGGTCGTCGTGACAACGTCGTCCTCGCCACGAAGCTTCACCTGCCGATGGGCGATGACCCCAACCAGCAGGGCAACTCCCGCCGCTGGATCATGACGGAGGTCGAGAATTCCCTCAGGCGGTTGAAGACCGACCACATCGACCTCTATCAGATACACCGCCCCGATCCCGCCACCGACATCGAGGAGACCCTCTCGGCCCTGTCCGACCTGATCCACAGCGGCAAGGTGCGCACCATCGGCTCCTCCGCGATGCCCGCCTCCGAGATAGTGGAAGCGCAATGGGTCTCCGAGCGCCGGGGCCTCGAACGTTTCCGCACCGAACAGCCCACCTACTCAATCCTCAATCGGGGGATCGAGGCGGAGGTCCTGCCGGTCGCGCAGGGGTACGGAATGGGCACGCTCGTCTGGAGCCCTCTCGCCGGTGGCATGCTGACCGGCCGGGTGCGCAAGGGACAGCAGACCNACCGATCTGCGCCGCGCCGCTCACTTCTCCTACCTGAGCGACGAGCGCCGTCTTGACGTCGTCGAGCAGCTCATCCCACTGGCCGAGGAGGCCGGCATCCCGATGACCCATCTCGCCCTCGCGTTCGCGATCGCCCATCCCGGGGTCACCGCGGCGATCATCGGACCTCGCACCATGGGACAGCTCGACGACCTGCTCGCCGGAACCGAGGTGTCACTCTCCGACGAGCTCCTCGACCGGCTTGACGAGATCGTTCCACCCGGCACCGATGTCTCGCCCCTCGACATGGCCTACCGCACCCCCGCCCTCCTCACCCCGAACCTGCGTCGTAGACCGCTGGTTGAGCGTGCCGCAGGAGTCAAGGCCTAGCCGGGCGAGCTGCGCCCCGGCCCGAACGCAGTTACCTGCCGCGCAGCTACCTGTTCTTCGGCACCTACCGCCGCGACCTGCTCGACAGCACAGTGCGCGACCTCGCCGCCGCCCAACGGGAACGAGAACAACATCTCGCCGCCCTGCGCCGCGAGATCGACGACACCACCCGAATGATCAAGAACCTCGTCCGCGACTTCTCCCGTAACGACACACCCAGCGAGGACTTCGTGCGCGACATCAACACTGAACGCGCCGAACTGCACCATCGCAAGATCGAACTCGAAGCCCAGCTCGCCGAAGCCGAGGAGGCCAACCAGCGGGCACCCAATCCCGACCGCTCGACACCCTGCCCGTGAGCGAGGTCCGGATCGAGGAGATACACGAAGACACCGAGCGCCAGCTGTTCGAAGCCCTTCGACTCGAACTCCCCCTACCACAAAGACACCAACCAGATCGAGTGCACAGTCACCCTAGCCGGAACGACACCGCCAGCGACGCGTCACGCCACCCACTAGGCCACTGTTCTGCCGTTCGACCGCGAACAGTGACTCAACCAGCACACATGCAATAACGAGAACAAGGAGGGCACCGTGACCAGCCCCGCTGCCGTTCCCATCCTTGTAGTGCCCCCGGCAGGATTCGAACCTGCGACACCGGCTGTCGCAGAATCGTGGCCATGTTAGCTCCAATTGTGTTGCAGCGTATGGGTTTTGGACTCACAATGGCCCAGTTAGGCATCGTTGTATCGAGTTGATTTTTGACGGTTTACTGACACTAGCGGCCCCTCGGCCCGGCGATCTTCGGCTCGGCGTCGAGCAACTCCTCCAGCAGCGCCGCGGCCCGCTCGTTCGTCACCTGCTTCCGAGATGCACGCCTGCATGGTGCCTCGCAGGTCGACCACGCCCCACAGGCCGCCGGACGGCTCGGCGAGCGTCCATGTGAAGCCGCCGCGGCCGAGCTCGTCGAGCCGCCGGTTCATCACCGCGGCCGGATCGCATGGAGGTTCCGTGCTGGCGGCCGGCGTCAGGCTGGCCGACTGCGCGGTCTGGTCGACCGGCGGCGAGAAGCTGACCAGCCCGAAGGCGACGACGAGGATCGCCAGCAGTGTTGAGACGGACCGCGACGTGAAGTAGGTCGGTCTGTCAAAGTCCCCGTCCGTCACGATGTCTCCCCCTGATTCGTGGCTCGCCAAGAAGGATCGGCGAACCCCCGCGCGTTGTTACGCGGCGGATCACCGTTTCTCGCGCGACGATTGGGCAGACAGGAGAGGCGACAGCGCTAGCGCGTTCTGTCCGCCGTGCGGGCGAATCGTGACCTTCTCTCGGAGCAACAGCCGTCGGATCGTGCAGTACGACGTGTCGTGCTGGTCGGCCAGCGCCTGCATCGAGGCTCCCTGCTCGTAGCCCTGCACGATCGCGTCCGTGTCGAGTTCTCGCCGAACTCCTTGGCGGATAGGCGGCAGCACCGCCCCTTCTTGACGCAGCAGTCGCCCAGTCCAGCTCAGCGACCGGCCGAGCTCGCGAGCTATCTCCGTGATCGACGCGCCATTCCGCCACGCTTGCAACATCTGCGCGTTGCGCGAACGCCGGTCCTGCCGCGCGGCGGTTACCTGATCGTCTGTGGCCATTCGGGGCCGCCTCGATGCTGGGACCCAGCCGCCACGCCTGGCGTCGGGGTCCGGACGTGGCGGCTGGGCTGTCTTTGAGCGGCTACTCGTGCACCGCTGGGGTCTCTCGACCGTTGTGCATTGCCTTGAGCTTGGACTAGAACGACAAGGCCCACTGCCTGTCGGCGTCGGGCAAGCTGACGGCTTGCTCGCCGGCTGCGGAAACCGTGATCGCGAAGTCTGCGGGTGATGGCTGGTTCAGCCGGGTCCAGAGTTCGTGGGCGGTCTCCAGTTCGTCCCACAGTCGCCGGTCTCCGCCTTGTGTGACTTCGTGTTCGGTGTCGTCGGTGTCTGCGTCGACCCGTGCCCACGACTCGCTGCGTGGGTCCGTGAGGCAGTAGTACATCGGACCGCCGTCGATCCGGACGCGACCGGCTCGTGTTTCTGGCATCGAGAGTTGCGCGAGGAAGGCGAAGTCCCACGTACGCAGCGCGGCAGGGGCGAGGCTGGTCCGCCGTTGCTGGCCTGGAGCGCTGACCGCACGAGACGCCAGCTCGGACAGCTCGCGGACGTGTTCCTCCTTATTGCTGCGCAACGGCATGAAGTTCACCCGCTCCCGCAGGAAATGACCACTCGCGGACCCGTCCTCGCTCACGGTGAGGCGGGCGAGGTTGCCGGCGAAGTCGCCGCGCATGTCGGCCAGGATGGTTCCGCCCGGCCGTACTTGGGTCAGCCAGGCTGGCGGCACCTTCCGCAGGGACGTCGTGGCGATGATCCGGTCGTACTGCGCGCGTGTCGGGTAACCGAGGTAGCCGTCCGCGACAGCGAGCGTCGGGGCAAAGCCGAGGTGATCCAGCCGTTCCCGCGCCTCGCGCACACACCGCGGGTCAATGTCCACGGAGGTGACGGCGTCCGGCCCGAGTCGGTGGGAAAGCAGACCCGCCGTCCATCCTGTGCCGGTACCGATTTCGAGCACGGTGTCGCCTTCGGCCGCTTGGCTGGACTCCAGCATGATCGCCACGGCCGAGGGCGCTGAGCACGAGGTCGTGACCATCTCGCGCTCGTCGAAAATCGTCAGCAGCGCCTCGTCGTGGTAGACCGCGTTGAGCCATTCCTCGGGCCGCGTGCCGTCCGCGATACCCAAGACCATGCCGCCGAGGTTGTCCGGGAGGGTGAACCGCGGCGCGAAGAGGTGGCGAGGGACGTCGTCGAACGCGGCCCCCCATGCGCGGGTGGTCAGCTTTCCGGAGGTCTCCAAGCCCTCGACGAGGTCCGTGTTGAGGTCGGCGGCCAACTGGCTGAGCCTGCTGTCCTGCTCGATCACGTCGGTCACTGGTCTTCTCCTGTGAGTAGGGCGGCGATCGCGTCCGCGATGGGAAGTGCCGTCGCGTCCTCTATCCAGCCCCATTGCCCGCTGGGGTTCAAGTCCACGAAGTAGTGGGTGTCATCGGCGGTGACGACGAAATCGGCCGCGGCGAACGCCAGGCCGAGGTGATCGGTCATCTTGAGCAGCGCCGACTCGACGCTCTCCGGGAGGCTCACGGGCTCATAGCGCAATGCCGTGTAGTCCGCGCGCCAGTCGAGCAGTTCCCCCGCGTCCTCGTCGGCGACGAGGATGTTCGCGGCGAACACGCGCCGGCCGACGACGGTCGCCCGAACATCCCGGATCTTCGGCATCCGTTCCTGAAACTGGTGCGCGGTAAGCGCAATCCGGTCGTCGGCCATGTCCGCCACGGTGACCGGAGTCGTGTACACCAGCGACACCCGCTGCCCATCGGGGACCGAGGCACCCGAGAGCGTCTTGTAGACGACCGAGTCTCCGAGCCGGTCGCGGAGTCCGACAGCGTCACCGGGAACGTTGGTGATCGCGGTGCGCGGCACGCGCAGGCCGCACGCCGCGGCGGTGGCGAGCTGGAGCGGCTTGTACTCCGCGTCGGCCGCCTTTGACGGGTCGTTCACCCACGAGCACCACGGCAGGCTCATGAGCAGCCCGCCGAACGCTCGGCGAGCTTCGCGCGCGGCGAACCGTTGTTCGGCGTCGTTCATCGTCGCCGGGAAGGTGAACGCGGTCGGCCTGCGGACATACACGCTGCGAATGTCGCGCAGGCCGACCGATCCGTCCGGACTGCGGATCTCGCCTTCCCACGAGCCGTCGAACCAGGCGCTCACGCTCACTGAAAGCGGGAAGTCGCCGGTGTCCGCCCGGAACACTCGCGCGTTCCGCCGCTCCAGCTCGCGCACGACGAGATCGGCTGATTTGTCGGTCGGCTCCGTCAACACCAGCACGGTGCTGGCGGCGAGGTCTGATTCGAGTTTCATCGCGTCAGCGAGTCCTTATGGTCGTCGTGCCGTTAGATGTCGTTGGCGACGTCGAAGCGGGTGTCGCCTTCGTCCTGGCCGTCGGTGGACTGCTCGGTCACGCTTTCGGTCGCCATCGTGGCACCGCTGCCGGTGCGCAAGACGACGACGTTGCGAGGAGCGGGTGCAGTCCGCAAGGTCAAGCCGAACGGGGTGCTGTCCGTGTCCGATACGGGTTCCGCCGTCGGAACGAATCCCCGGCGGACGCCGAGCCCGAAACGCTCGTCCGCGTCAGCGAGTGACATACGGGTCGTCATGCTCTCGTTCTCCTTTTCCTGTCACCACACCGTTTTCGGCGTGGGGTCTTGGACGAGGCCGGTCGGCCGGATCGTGACCGGCCAGCCGAGTTCGAGGGGGACCTGCGCGTCCGGCGCTGGCACGAGGACCTGGCGCGGCGCGTCTGCGCGGCCTGGCGCGCCGATGGTGAGGACGGCGCGCAGTGCCCAGAGGGCATCCGCTCCGTACTGCCAGGCGACCACGGTGGGTCGGAAGGGGTCAGCGTTGGGGAACCGCGGCGTCCGGTACGCGGTCGCACGTTCCTCGCTGCGGATGATCAGCACGTCCGTGCACGTGTTCCACTGGAGCGTTGCGGCGTACAGATTCGGCGCGTCCCGCCGGCCGAACAGCCACAGCGTCCACTTGTGGTAGCGCAGCTCCCGGAATAGATCATCGAGCCCTAGCCCGGTCATCGGTGCCGAGCCTCCTCCACCAATCGGGAGGCAACCCGTTCCCATCGGCGTTGTTTCCGCTGCTGCCGTGCGCGTTTCCACTTCGAGACCCATTGGATAGCCACTCCGATCACGTACGCCGACAGCGCGATAGCGGCGACCTCGGCGCCGAGCGCCAGGCCGAGCGTCCCGACGTTCACTCGTCCCCCCGCATCAATGGAGCGGGGACGGAAGCCAGCGGGCGTGATGGTGTGTACCAGCGCCGACCCCCGTCCCTGGTGGAGCGCGGCCCGCGGTGCAATCGGGCCGCAGACGCGGGGGCTGTGGAGGAACCTGGAAAGGGCCACCCCCGCGTCCGGAAAGTCACGGTACGAGGGGGCTGCCACGCGGAGTGACAAGAAAGTGACAACACGAATGGACTAACGGTCACCCGCGCCCTGCGTGGGGGATGATGGGGAGTGTGGAGTCTGGAATCGGGGCACGGATCGCTTCTGCGCGGAAGCTGGCAGGGCTGACGCAGGCCAGCCTTGCGCGCCGGATCGGCTACAGCAAGAGCATGGTGTCGAAGGTCGAGCAGGGCTCGGAACTGCCGACGCCCGAGTTCGTCGGCCGGGTCGCCGAAGCTCTAGGCGGGCACGCAGACCGGCTGGAATGGAACCGGTTCGAGTGGCAACGCGAGGACGACCGGCTCGCCGACCAGCTCGGCCCCGTCCGCGCCGCACTCGACCTGCTCGACTTGCCGCCGGATTCGTCCGTCGCACCGCGGCCCACGTCGGTACTCGATGCCGACGTCCGCGACCTGAACCTGCTAGCGCAGGCCGCGCAGTACGAGCCCATGATCGCGCTGTTCCCGCCGTTGCTGGCCGAGGTGCACCTCGCCGCAGAAAACGCGTCCGGCCGCGAGCGCGAAGACCTGTGGGCGCTGCTCGCGCTCGCCGCGCGTTGCGGCCACTCCGTGGGAATCGCGGTGGGAGACAACGACTTGTCGGTCTACGCGCTGAGCCGGATGGACTGGGCGGCGAAACAGGCCGGACGCCACGCTCCCGGGCTCCGTGCCGCCCGCGAGTATTTGCGCGTCACGGCCTACCTGCGCAACCGCGACTATGACGCCTGCTGGCGGCTGAATCGGGCGGGAGTGGCGCACCTCGACGGCGCGGAGGACACGCCCGGTGCGCTGCTCGCGCGCGGGCAACTCCACCTCGGTGCCTCGGTGATCGCGGCCCGCACGGGCGACCGTGATTCGATGGCCGGCCACCTGGACGAAGCGGCCCGGATAGCCGCGGTGACGGGCGAGCAGCCAGAACAGTTCTGGTTTGGCTTCGGGCCGACCAACGTGCAGGTTCATCGGACCGTGACGCTGGGGACGATCGGCGAGCACGGCCGGGCTGTCGAGGCAGGGCGGGACATCCGGTTTCCGAGTGTCTGGCTGCCGACGCGGATCGGCCACCACCACCTCGACATGGCCCGCGCGTACCGCTGGCTGAACAAGCCGGAGCACGCGCTCCGAGAGCTGGAACGCGCCCGCCTGGTCGCGCCGGGGCAGGCGCGCCGACACCCGATGACCCGAGACACCGTCGCCGCGCTGGTGCGTTCCTCCCGCCGCCAATCCGACGCGCTGACGGATTACGCGGCGTGGCTCGGGCTGACGCCCTGAAGCTGGCGACCGCGGCTAGCGCGACGCTTCGCCGTTCGTCGCGCAGTCGGTCGTCAGGTCGAACTGCCGGTGCGAGTGCATACGGAGAGGTACAGCCGGGGCCCGAACCGTCACGCGATGAATTCTGACAGTTTTCTGACTCTTGGGCCGTCCCGGTTCGAACTTCTTGGATCGAAATAGGGTCTGACCAGCGAAGATGTGCCCCCGGCAGGATTCGAACCTGCGACACCGGCTTTAGGAGAGCCGTGCTCTATCCCCTGAGCTACGAGGGCAGTCGTGCGCTGCAGGCTACATCCTAGCGGGGCCCGTCGCCGGTGAAGCCAGGTACGCCAGTGCCATCTCCGCCGCCTCCTCGGCCCACGTCTCCCATGGGCGGTCGTCCGGCCAGAATCTGCTGGTCGCGGCGCGGTGGACGCAGGCTCCGATGATTGTCCGGGCGGCCATTTTCAGGTCGGCGGTCTCGGCCGAGGGGAGGACTTCCAGCAGGGCGTCTTGGATCGCGGACAGGGCGGCCAGGCCGCGGTCTCGGCCGTCGGAGCGTTGGGCGTCCAGGAGTTCCGGAAAGATCCGGTCGTGCTCCTCGAAGGTCTGCGCCAGGGCCGCCACGAAGGCGGTGAAGATCGAGCGGAGGTCCGGGGGCGCTGAGCGGAGGGCGTCTCGGACGCTGGTTTCCAGCTGGGTCAGCAGCCGGTCCTTGACGGCGCGCAGCAGCTGTTCCTTGCCGTCGAAACGGCGGTAGATCGTGCCTACCGACATGCCTGCTCGCGAAGCCACCGCGGCGACGGTGAAGGACTCCAGGCCCTGCTCGGCCAGGACTTGTTCGGCGGCGGTCAGGAGTTTCTGCAGCGCGGCCCGGCTGCGCGCTTGTTGCGGCGGGCGGAAGCCCTCGCTCGTCTCGCTCACTCGCGGCACGTTACTGGTAGCGTCGCGAATATGCGAATGATAATTTCGGTTCGCATCTAGGAGGGGGAGTCATGGTCAGCATCGAGGTGCGCAACGCCTATGTCGACTTTCCGATCTTCGACGCCAAGACCCGGTCGGTGAAGAAGCGCGTGCTCGGGAAGGTCGGCGGGAAAATCGCCGGCGGGGCGAGGGTGCCGGTGATCGAGGCGTTGCGGGACGTGTCGTTCCGGCTCGGCGAGGGCGATCGGGTCGGGCTGGTGGGGCACAACGGGGCTGGGAAGTCGACGTTGTTGCGGTTGCTGTCCGGGATCTACGAGCCGACCCGCGGCTCCCGGCAGGTCGCGGGGCGGGTCGCGCCGGTGTTCGATCTGGGGGTCGGGCTGGATCCGGAGGTGTCCGGGCGCGAGAACATCCTGATCCAGGGGCTGTTTCTCGGGATGAGCCGACGGCAGATGGCGAAGCGGGTCGACGATATCGCGGAGTTCACTGAGCTGGGCGACTATCTCGAACTGCCGTTGCGCACCTACTCGGCCGGGATGCGGGTGCGGCTCGCGCTCGGGGTGGTGACCACGATCGATCCGGAGATTCTGCTGCTCGACGAGGGGCTGGGCGCGGTCGACGCGGCGTTCCTCGCCAAGGCGCGCGATCGGCTCAAGGACCTGGTGCGGCGGTCCGGGATTCTGGTATTCGCGAATCACTCCGACGAACTGCTCGCGGAGTTTTGCGACACCGCGCTGTGGATGGACGAGGGCCAGGTCCGCCGGCACGGTTCGTTGTCCGAAGTCCTTGCCGCCTACAGCGGGAAGCCTGCGGCTTAGAGCGGGAGCAGCGATCCGCTGCGTTTCACCGTGCGGACGACGGGGGCGGTTTCCATTTGCTGGATCCCGTCGAGCGATCCGACGTCTCCGGTGAGGTATTCGTACAGGTGCGTCGCGTTTCGGCAGGCGATCGCGGCGACCAGGTTCGCCGGGCCGGTGGTGACCGCGGCGAATTGCACTTCTTCGTGTTCCGCCAGGGCGCTTGCGACCGAAGCGACGGCTGAGGGGCGAACGATCATCCACAGTCGCGCTTCCGACTGAAAACCCAGGGCTCGCGGGGAAATGTCCAGCTGATACGACAACAATCCCGTCCGGCGGAGGGTTTCGATTCGGCGCTTCACGGTCGACTCGGAAAGACCGGACACGGCGGCCAGTTCGCCGTAGCCGGCGCGACCGTCGTCGGCCAGGACTTGCCCTAGGCGCCGGTCTGCGTCGTCGAAGGTGATCTCTTCGGTTGGATCTACTGGAACTCGCAGGGCGGCGATCTGTTCGTCGGACAGGGCCGACCACCGGCCGAGGCGCGTGAAGCCGTGCAGCATCTGGTGCGCGGACACCGAAGTGATCCGGCTGCTCCGCGGGAGCTTGTCCAGCAGCAGCACGTCGGTTTGCTCCACAATGGACGATTGCGTCGTGCACGCGATTTCCGTGCCGCCGGAAAGCAAATGCACCCAAAACGTATCCGGGCGTTTGGCCAGTGCTGTCGCGATCGGGATGCCAAACGCGGGCGCACAGGCGAATCGGACCGTCCACAGCGCGTACCCCAGTCTCGCGCTCGCGACCGCGCCGACTACCCGGAGCACTCCGGCCTGCCGCAGCCGCCGGTAGCGCCTGCCGACGGTGTTCTCCGAAACGCCGAGCACGTCGGCGATCCGCGCGAAAGGGGCGCGGCCGTCGAGGTCCAGGGCGTGGATCAGCTGGCGGTCCACGACGTCCAGCGTGACGGGTTTCATCACCTCACGATAGCTGATGACGGAATCCGTCACTGAAGGCCAGTTAGCTTGAGGTAACCCTGCGGGCGAGATCACTCTTCGAGCAGAGAGAAAGGGAACTGTGATGCGCAAATGGGGGCCGTTGGCGGCGATCTGCCTCGGGTCGTTCATGTTGATCCTCGACACCACCGTGGTGACGGTGGCGTTGCCGGAGATGGCTCGCGGGCTGGGAGCATCGCTGGTCAATCTGCAATGGGTGGTCAACAGCTACACCTTGGTACTCGCCATTCTCGCGTTGAGCGCGGGCGCGATCGGCGACATCGCCGGACAGCGCAGGGTTTTCGGCGGTTCGGTTACGGTGTTCGCGGCGGCGTCGCTGGGGTGCGCGCTCGCGCCGAATGTCGGCGTGTTGATTGGCGCGCGGACGGTGCAAGGGATCGGCGGCGCGGCGATGATGGTGGCTGCGATGTCGTTGCTGGGAGCCAATTATGCAGGCAAAGAGCGAGGTGCCGCGTTCGGGATTTGGACGGCGGTGCTCGGTGGCGCTGGTGCGGCGGGGCCGTTTCTCGGCGGCGTTTTGACGCAGTGGGCGGGTTGGCAGGCGATCTTCTTCCTCAACTTGCCGTTGAGCGTGCTGACTCTGCTGCTGACCCGGACGTATCTGGCTGAGGCTCCGAAACGACCGGCTGGCACCCGGATCGACTTCGGCGGCATGCTGGCTTTCGGAATCAGCTCTGGCGCGTTGATCTACGCAGTGATCCAGAGCGCCTGGCCAGTGTTCGCCGTCGCGGCCGTGGCGTTGATTGTTTTCGTTGTGGTCGAACGACGAGTGAAGCACCCGATGCTCGACCTCGCGTTGTTCCGCCGGGCATCATTCGTGACTGTGCTGATCGTGGTCGTCGCGAGTTCTTTCGTCTTCGCCTGCCTGATTTACGCGTCAATCTGGCTGCAATCAGCAATACACCTCAGCCCGGCCGGGGCGGGACTCGCGCTGATTCCTTTGGCGGCAACATCTTTCGTCGCTTCACTGCTGATCGGCAAGCGGCTGCACGCGGTTTCGCCAGGCATCGTCCTCGGACTCGGCGCCCTGCTGGCGACTGCTGGCTGCGGGCTGGAGTGGATCCTGCTCGACCGCGACTCGACGTGGCTCGGCCTGCTTCCCGGACTGATCGTGACGGGTGCCGGGATGGGGATCGCGGGACCAGCTGGCAGCACCGCGATCCTCAGCGCGGTTCCGCAGGACCGTGCGGGAATGGCGTCCGGTGCCATGGCTACGTTCCGGCAGCTCGGCCAAACCCTCGGCGTCGCTGTCCTCGGGCTGGTCTACGCCGCCACCGCGGACCTCGGCGACGTCTTCCTGGTCACCGCCGGGCTCAGCCTTGTCGCCGCAGTGCTCAGCTGCCTGGTGCTTCCTCGAAACAATGCCGGTGCGCCGTCACGAACTCGCGGAAGCTCCGCGGCCGCTGACCGGTGACGTCCGCGACCGTGGAAGTCACGGTTTCCGCGCCACCGTCCAGGTACGTATTGCACACCTCAACCAGCGCTCTGGCGTGAAACGAGGACATTCCGGCTTCGGCTAACGCGGAAAGTGCTTGCTCGTTCGACATTCCGCGGTACGCGATCGGACGGCCGAGCACTTCGGACAGCACTGCCGCGGCCTCGTCGTACGTCAGCGCCTCGGGACCGCTGAGCGCGTACGCCTTGCCTGCGTGGCCGTCCTCGGTCAGCGCCCGAAACGCCACGCGGGCAATGTCCTCGGCGTCCACGAAGGCGATCGGACCGCGAATCAGCGGGCTGGCGAAGAAACTCCCGGACCGGATGGTTCCGGCCCAGTTTCCCGAGAACGTCTGGAGATAGAAGTTCGCCCGGAGAAAGGTCCAGGACAGCGGCGAGGTTTCCAGCATCCGCTCGACCGGACGGTGCAGCCGGGCAATCGGCGTGAGTTCCTCGTCCGCCCGCCACAGCGACTGTTTCACCACGTGCGAGACCCCGGCGGACACGGCGGCTTCGACCATAGTGGACTCGTTGCCGGTCTGCCCGGGGCTCATCGCGCCCAGCAGGAACACCTTCGACACTCCGGCCAGCGCCGGTTGCACAGTAGCCGGATCGGACATTTCGATGGTAACCGCGTCGATTCCGTCCACGGCGGCTTTCGTTGCCTTCTCCGGGGAATGATAAGCGGCCCGGAACGGCACCTCGGCCGCGCGCAACTGCTTGACCAGCGCCGATCCCACATTGCCGCTCGCACCCGTCACCAGGATCATGCGCTCCGCCTTCGCGCGTCGAGGGAATCACGTTCGCGTGTAGACGATTCAGTGTAGTGGATCAGCGACCGGCTACCCGGCGTTCGCCTCCGCTCGCGCTCGCCACCGCACCAGTTCCTCGACCGCGGACGGCAACGTGGTCTCGAAGTCGATCAGTTTCGCCCAGGTCGGGGTGACGACGATGCGGACCATGCCCTCGACGTAGAGGGAGCGGATTTCGGCCTCCCATTCGACGCGCTGTTCGGCCGTCATCTCGTAGGAACCGTTTATTTCCAGGTACTCCTGCGGGATCCCGTCGACGTAGTCCAGTTCGGCGCGCCCGCGCACGAGCAGGATCTTCGGCGGGTGCGACTCGATGTCGATCGTCAGCGCGACCATCGGATTCGCCCGCAGCGACGGCAGTTTCGGAGCGTTCTTGGTGGTGCACAGGACAACCTCGGCACCATTCCAGCTGAACGCGATCGGGATGCTGCGCGGAGTGCCGTCCTTCGCGACGTAGGCCAGCCGGGTCAGGTCGCGGGCGAGCAGTTCACGGCTGAGTGGACGGTTCAGGACTTCGGCGACTTCCTGCGGTTCCATCGCGGTCTCCTTCTCAGATGCGGTCAGATGCTGCGGGGACGGAGCCCGGGCGGCGTTCTCGACATCAGCCCGGCAGTGACCTGGGTCACCTTGATAACTAAAACACTTGTACAATTGATTGACAGTTGTCCGGCCGGTGGCGTTGAGTAGCCCGCGAGCCGGGAAACGCGGGGAGGTGAGGGCGATGCGAGCCTGGGGCGAATCTGCTCCCGGCGATGGCGCTCGTCGCCGGGAAGCTCGTCCACCTGGCTCTGGGTTAACTCTGCGTGAGCTTCCTTCTCAGCGTGTCCACAGCGAGTGTGCAGAACAGTGGTTAACCATGACGCCCCGGCACCGGAAGGCCTGATGACCGACCCTCACGACAGACGTGGCGTCGCTGCCCGCGCCGCGGCCCGGCGAAGGCGAATCACCGGCCGGGTCGCGCTGGCCCTCGCGGCCGCGTTGACGCTCTCGCTGACCGGATACGGCTGGGCGGCCTACCACGGCGTCGTGTCCGGGCTGCAGGTTTCCGACGTGCTCGACGGACAGTCGACCTCCAGCGGCGGCGACACCAACATCCTGATCATGGGCCTCGATTCGCGGCTCGACGAGAACGGCAACCCGCTGCCGAAGGACATCTACAACTCGCTGCACGCCGGGGATCAGCAGGACGGCGGCTACAACGCCAATGTGCTGATGCTGCTGCACGTCCCCGGCGACGGCGGCAAGGCCACGTCGCTCTCGATTCCGCGCGACGATTACGTTCCGCTGGCGGGCTGCCCGGACAACGTGTGCAAGGGCAAGATCAAGCAAGCCTACGGGCTGGCGTTCGACGAAAAGACCAAACAGCTCGTATCGCGGAATGCCACCGACAAATCCCAGCGCGAGCAGCAAGCCAGGGACGCGGGCCGCCGGGCGGAAATCGACACCGTGCGGAAATTCCTCGGCGGCGTCCCGATCGACCATTTCGTCGAGGTCACCCTCGTGGCGTTCTTCGAGATCGCCCAGGTCGTCCAGCCGATCACGGTGTGCCTCAACGAGGACACCCAGGACAGCTACTCGGGCGCGAATTTCCACGCCGGCCAGCAGGAGATCAGTGCCGAACAGGCCGTCGAATTCGTCCGGCAGCACCGCGACAACGTGCATCCAGCACTCAATTTCACCGACCTCGACCGCGAACGCAGGCAACAGGCGTTCATCTCTTCGCTGGTCTATCAGCTCAACCAGGGCGGGACCTTCACGGATCCGGCGAAACTCCAAGGGATCATGGACGTCGCGAAGCAGAACACCGCGGTCGACAGTTCACTGGACCTGCTCGCGCTCGCGAAACAAGCGTCCAGCCTGACCGGCGGGAAGGTCAGTTTCGTAACCCTTCCGGTCGACCATTTCGGCAAGAGCCCGTCCGGCGAAGACGTCAACTTCGTCAATACCG
The DNA here is from genome assembly GCF_001651785.1 of Amycolatopsis sp. M39. Classification (NCBI taxonomy): domain Bacteria; kingdom Bacillati; phylum Actinomycetota; class Actinomycetes; order Pseudonocardiales; family Pseudonocardiaceae; genus Amycolatopsis; species Amycolatopsis sp. M39. The sequence goes on along the minus strand of NZ_LWSF01000001.1, from coordinate 131,908 downwards.
GGCAAATCCAGTCCCTGGTCGCGCGACTGCTCAGCGGTGCTCCGGTGCCGACGCCGGCCGCGTACGTGACCCCGATGACGCACGGCAGCGGCGCTCCCGCTCCCCCGCCGGCGCTGAGCGGAGGCGGAATCCCTTGTGTGAAATAACTTCAGCGACGGAAACCCGCGCGCCTCGGTGTCCTATCCGGACGGTTAGGGCATAATCGGCCCGGCGCGTTCACTCCCGCGCCCGAAAATCGGCGGACGGCGGTGCGCGAGTGGCTACGACACGGAACAGACGGACCCGGGTTCCGGTCGCGATCGTCGGCTGGCTCTCCCGGCCGCTGGCGTCGTTCCACCTCGTGCTCGCGCTGTGCGGTCTGCTCACGCTGCTCGGCGTCATCATGGTGCTGTCGGCGTCTTCCGCGCAGCCGGGCGGCGTGTACAGCACGTTCCAGAAGCACGTCATTTTCGTCCTCGTCGGCCTGGTCGCGCTGTGGGCCGGGCTGCGGCTCCCGTTGCGGCGGATCCGGTCCCTCTCGCCGATGCTGATGCTCGTGACACTGGCGATGCTCGCGCTCGTGCTCACCCCGCTCGGCGCGAAGGTGAACGGGGCGCAGCGATGGTTCGCGCTCGGACCGCTGACGCTGCAACCGGTCGAGGTCGCGAAGGTCGCGTTGACCTTGTGGGGCGCGCACATTCTCGTGGTGAAAGCCCGGCTGCTGCACCACTGGCGGCACCTGCTGGTCCCGCTGGTGCCGGTCGCGCTGCTGATGTTCGCCCTGGTGATGGCGCAGCCGAACCTCAGCGGGACGATCTCGCTCGGCATCGTGCTGCTGTCGCTGCTGTGGTTCTCCGGCGCGCCGGGACGACTCTTCGCCGCGCTGCTGGCCGGCGGCGTCGGCGGGTTCGTGGTGCTCGCGCTGATCGCGGACTACCGGCTCGCGCGCGTGCTGTCGTTCCTCTCCCCCGACGCGGACACCTCCGGTGCCGGATACCAAGCGGTGCAGGCGCAGTACGCCCTCGCCGAGGGCGGGTTGTTCGGCGTCGGGCTCGGACAGGGCGCGTCGAAGTGGAAGTACCTGCCGAACGTGCAGAACGACTTCATTTTCGCGCTGATCGGTGAGGAGCTCGGCTTCCTCGGCTGCGCGGTCGTGCTGCTGCTGTTCGGTGGGCTCGCGCTGGTCGGCCTGCGGATCGCGACGCGCAACCTCGACCCGTGGATCCGCATCGTGGCCGCGACGATCACCGTGCTGCTGGTGGCGCAGGCGGCGGTCAACATCGGGTACGTGGTGAACGCGCTGCCGGTCACCGGGGTGACGCTGCCGCTGGTGTCCTACGGCGGGACGTCGCTGATCGTGACCATGTTCCTGTTCGGCGTGCTCGCCAGCTGTGCCCGGCACGAACCCGCGGCAGTGGCGGACTTGAACCATCTCGGGCCGGGAAAGATCGGGCGGATCCTGCGGTTGCCGGTGCCGGAGCCGTACCGGCCGGTCCGGACGCCGGGGAAGACGACTCGCGCACGACGACCCGTTCGGCCTCGCTGACTCTTACACCGTGGAGAACCCTGTCTGGGAGGTCGCGCGGCCCAGTCACGCGGGCCCGTTCCCCCTTGGCGGATTCCGGCACCGGACGGGCGGGACGGTCGAGCTGCGGGTCGTGCCGCATCCGGCGATCACGGTGGTGCTGGAGTTCGGCGACGGCAAGCTCCTTCTCGACGACGGCGCGCAGCACGGCAGTTTCGTCGCCGGGCTCGCGCCGCGCGGCGTGCGGATCCGGGGAGAAGGCGTCGCATGCGTCGAAGTCCGGTTGCCGCCGCTCAATGCTGCCGGGTTGGGTACTGGGCCCGCGGAACTGGACCGGACGGCCGGGCTGGCCGAACTGTGCGGCCGGGACGCCGATCGGCTTCGGGACCAGCTGAGCGAAACCGGTTCATGGGACACTCGGTTCGCGCTGGTGGAAGCCGCTTTCGCCCGCCGGATCTCAGCGGTTCCGGCGGCGGATCCCGAGGTTGCGTGGGCTTGGCGGCGGATCGTCCAGAGCCGCGGCCGGGTGCGGGTCGAGTCGCTGGCGGCCGAGTTCGGGTGGAGCAGGCGGCGGTTGTGGGACCGGTTCCGGGCGCGGGTCGGAGTGCCGCCGAAGCGAGCGGCGAAGCTGGTGCGTTTCGACCATGCCGCGCGCCGGCTGGCGGCCGGGGCCAGTGCGGCCGAGGTCGCTGCCGGGTGCGGGTACGCCGACCAGTCGCATCTGCACCGGGATGTCGTGGCGTTCGCCGGGGTGAGGCCAGGTGTCCTGGCCGGTGACCCGGGGTTCGCGGCGGATCGCAGCGCGTTCGCCTGAACATTTGTGCAATACCCGCCGGTTCCACTCGCGGCTCCCTGCGGGCATGCCGAAAAAACTGCGGGGCGCGAAGATCTTGCTGACCGGAGCGACCGGCGGAATCGGCCGGACGCTCGCCCGCACACTGGCCGCGCACGGTGCCGATCCCGTGCTTACCGGACGCCGGGCCGAACTGCTCGAACCGCTGGCCGCGCAGGTGGGCGGCCGCGCGGTTCCGGCTGACCTCGCTGATCGTGGTGCGGTCGAGGAACTTCTCGCTGCTGCTGGGGAAATCGACATCGTCGTGGCGAACGCGGCACTTCCCGCGACCGGGTTGCTGGCCGGCTATTCACTCGACCAGGTCGACCGGGCGCTTGAGGTGAACCTGCGTGCGCCGGTCGTGCTGGCGAAGCTGGTCGCCGAGCAGATGCTCGCACGGCGGCGCGCGCACCTCGTCTTCATCTCGTCGCTGTCCGGGAAGACCGCGTCCGGGCAGGCTTCGCTGTACAACGCGACGAAGTTCGGGCTACGCGGCTTTGCACTCGCGCTGCGGGAGGACTTGCGCCCGTTCATCAGAGATGCGGGCATGTTCGCCGATTCGGGTGCGATCTTGCCGCCCGGCGTCGGTGCCCGGACAACGGACGACGTCGCGCGGGCGACGGTGCGGGCGATTGAACGCGACCTTGCCGAGATCGACGTGGCTCCGTTCGGGTTGCGGCTGACGGCGCTGCTCGGCGGGATCGCGCCGCGGTTGGCGGCGGCGGTGCAACGCCATCTCGGTGCGGAGACGATCACCGAGCAGCTGGCGGAGGGGCAGCGGACCAAGCGCTAGCGTTTCGGCCAATGCCAAGCCGGTTGGTCCAGCCGTCCCTGTCCAGCGACCACCGTCGCGCCGAAATCCTTCTCCAGTTCCAGTACCGAGGCGTCCTCGAGAAACCGGACCAGCAGCTGGGAATGCGACACCACCAGCAGTTGCGTCTTCTTCGCCGCGGCGGTGATCAACGCGGCCAGCGCTGGCAGGAGGTCCGGGTGCAGGCTGGTTTCCGGTTCGTTCAGGACCAGCAGCTCCGGCGGGCGCGGGCTCAGCAGCGCCGCGGCCCAGAGCAGGTAGCGCAGGGTGCCGTCGGAGAGTTCGGCGGCGCTGAGCGGGCGCAGCAGGCCGTGTTGGTGGAAGAGGAGGTCGAAACGGCCGTCGGTGACGGCTATTTCCACGGACGATCCGGGGAAGGCGTCGTCGATCGCGGTGGTCAGGGCGTCGGCGTCGGTGGATTCCTGGATGGTGCGCAGAGCCGCGGCCAGGTCGCCGCCGTCGTGGTCCAGAGCCCGGGTGCGGGTGCCGATGCGGCTTTGCCTTCCCGGAGCGTCGGCGTCGGTGCGGAAGTGGTCGTAGAACCGCCACCCGCGGACTCGGTCGCGGACGATCAGGAGTTCCGGGCACCGGCGCGGGTCGGCGACTTCGCTCAGCATGCTGTCAGTGAGGCCGATCGAGTGCCCGCTCTCGACCCAGGATCCGGACTCGTCGCGGATGCGGACTCTCGTGCCGGAGCGGTCGGCCAGCAGTGCGGACGGGTGCGGTACCGGGCCGTGCCAGACGCATTCGCGTTTGTATTCCGGGTCCAGGTTGAAAGCAGTTGGAGAGGGCTCGCGACTGGGCACGGGCAGGCCGAAGTCGAGGGCGTAGCCGAATTCGTCGCCGGAATAGCCGAGCCGCAGCCCAACCGAGGTGGTGCGCTGCACGGGTTGCACCGGTGACCGTCCCTCGCGAACGGCTCGGCCGATCTTCTCCGGACCCGCCCACAGCGTCGAGGGCAGACCGCCTTCTCCGGCCAGAGCGGCGACCGCGCCGTTGCGTCCCGCGTCGGCCAGCAGCCGCAGCGCGCGGTACAGGCTGGACTTGCCGGTGCCGTTCGCGCCGACGATCACGGTGAGCTGCGACAGCGGCAGCACCAGGTCACGCAGCGAGCGGTAGTTCTGGATCGCCAGGGTGGTCAGCACACCTTCACCTCCGCGGGCAGGCCGAAGCGCGGGAACAACTCGGGTTCGAGGAACCAGGTGACGGTGCGGATGCGGTCGCCCCACGGCGCGAGGACGAGGATTCCGGCGGGACACCCCACCGTTCCGTCGGGTTCGGTGAGGTAGCAGGCGAAGGCCGGATGGGTGTTGGCGCGGGTCGGGAACAGGCGGAACCGTCGAGTGCCGCGCCACTGCCCGAACCTGGTGAGGAACGCGGTGATGGCCTCGCGGCCGACGTATTCGTGCGGGGCGGGCGGCATAGCGAGCCAGCCGTCGTCGGTCAGGAGGGCGACTACGCCTTCGACGTCTCCCTCGCTGAACGCGTCCGCGAACCGTTGCGCGATCTCCCGTTCGCGTGGTGCTGGCGGAGCGGGTTCGACGGTCTGCCGCAGCTTGGCTCGCGCGCGTTGCAAGGCGCCTTTGACCGCGGTGGAGCTGGTCTCCAGCAGGTCGGCGACCTCGGCGGTCGAGTAGTCGAGTACGTCCCGGAGCAGGAGGACAGCGGCCTGGCGCGGCGGGAGTTTCTGCAGGGCCGCGACGAACGCCAGCTCGAAGGTTTCCTTGGCGCTGTAGTGCGCGGCGGGGTCGTCCGGCACGGGCTGCAACCAGGTCACCTCGGTGCGGCGCGTGGGCTCGGTCGGGGTGAACGGCGGCGACGGTTCGGCCGGGACGCGACGGCCTGCGTCGCGGAGGGCGTTGAGGCAGCGGTTGGTGGCGATCCGGTACAGCCAGGAGCGCACCGAGGCGCGACCGGCGTAGCCGTCCAGCCCGCGCCAGGCGGCGAGGAGCGTTTCTTGCAGGAGGTCTTCGGCGTCGGCGAGGGAGCCGAGGATGCGGTAACAGTGCACTTGCAGCTCGTGCCGATAGGGCTCGACCAGCTCGCGGAAGGCGTGCGCGTCTCCGGCCCGTGCGCGATCGAGAATGTCCTGGCCCACCTCTGGCATCCTGCCATCGTTCCGTTTCCCGGGCAGGCGGTGTCGGTACTGGTGACCCCTGAGAAAGGCGAAACGATGAACCCTGTCGACGATCTGGCCGCGGTCCTGGACTCCACCAGCGCGCTGGTCGCTGGCGTGTCTCGCTGGGACGCGCCGACGCCGTGCCCGGAGTGGACGGTCCGCGAGCTGGTGAACCATCTGGTCCTCGGACACCGGCTGTTCACCGCCGTCCTGCGCGGCGAGGAGGGCGGCTCGCTGGACCCTCATACCGCCGAGGCGCTCGGCGGCGATCCGGTCTCGGCCTATCGGGACGCGGTTGCCGGTCTGCTCGCGGCGTTCCGGCAGCCGGGGGTGCTGGAGCGGACTTTCGAGATCCCAGCCGGGACGGTTCCGGGGATCGCCGCGCTGCATCTGCGGATCGTCGAGGAACTCGTGCACGGCTGGGATCTCGCTCGCGCCACTGGGCAGGAGGCGAAGTTCGAGGATGCCTTGGTGGAGCGGGAAATCGCGTTCAGTGCGGCGAAACTCGCTGACCTTCCGCCGGAGCGTAGCCCCTTCGCGCCGCCGGTGCCGGTCGCCGAGGACGCGCCGCCGTTGGATCGGCTGGTCGCGTTGCTCGGACGGTCGCCGAGTTAGGCGACGCGGAATTCCAGGAGGCCTCGTTGTTCGGTCAACGGGGTCGCCGATTCCACAACCAAACCTGTCGAATCGGCGAGAGCACGGAATTCTTCCACACGTCGTTCACGGCCACCGAAATGGACCAGCATGACCAAGTCCATTTCGGTGCGCGCGTGAATTCCGCTGACCGCTTCGATGGCGAGAATCCGCCCGGACCGGCCTGCCGCTTCCGCACACCGGTTCAGGATGCGGCGGGCGTTTTCGTCGTCCCAGTTGTGCAGGATGTCCACCAGGACATAGGCATCCGCGCCAGCTGGGAGCGGACCGAAGAAGCTGCCGCCGCGTACCTCGACCCGGTCCGCGAGGCCGCGGGCGGCGAAGGCGGCGCGGGCCTCGCTCGCGGTCGGTTCGAGGTCGATCAGGTGGGCGCGCAGTTTCGGGTTTTCTTCGAGGATTGCGGCGAGCAAATCTCCTCGACCGCCGCCGACGTCGACTACCGCGGCGAAAGAAGACCAGTCGATTCCGGCGACCACTTGCGGTATCTCCGTGCGGAACCGGTTGGTCATCTGCTGGTCGAAAGACTTCCGCAGATGCGGTTGTTCGGCGAGATCGGCCCAGAAATCCCTGCCATAACGGCGGGAGTAAGCCGCCTCGCCGGTCCGGATGCTGTGCGCCAGCTCGACGAAAGCGAGTTCGGCGCGACCGGCGGCGCGGTCCAGGTGCAGGAGGTTGGCCACGCCGTTTTCCTTGTCCTGACAGAGATTCGCGCCGTACGCAGTCGTCAGGTAGCCCTCGTCGGTGCGCTCGACCACGCCGAGGGTGACCAGGTGGCCGAGCAGGACGTCGAGCGCGATCGGCGAGAGATCCAGTTCTGCTGCGACGTCGTCGACAGTGCCAGGAGCGCGCAGCCGGTCGGGCAGGCCGAGCGTCACCGCGACTCGCAACGCCATCGGGGTCGCCAGGCTGGCAGCACGGAGGAGGCGGTTCGCGTCATCACTCACGTGACTCCACTTTGCCAGCCTGGTCAACGGGCTTTCCTGGCTATGCGGCGGCCCGGCGGTTCACCGAACAGGTCGGCGAGCCTCCGATGGCCTGCCTTTCACTGGCGGCCGAACTGCTCCGCACCACATCGATTCTCCCTGCGAGACAACGAAATCCTAGGCCGGACGACCTCGGCAGAGGATCCGGAGCATTTCGTCCGCTTAGCCAAGCTAGCCTAAGCTGACGGGCAGTGTCCAGGCACCGCGAGGAGAACCGATGTCCCGCCCGCGCAAGGTCCGCAAGGACGCGGAGGCCAACCGTGAACGGCTGCTCGCCGCGGCTGCCGCGGCGATGCTTCGCGGAGGCCGGCATGTCCCGCTGGCCACCATCGCCGCCGAGGCCGGTCTCGGGATCGGCACGCTCTATCGCAGCTACGCCGACCGCGACGCGTTGCTCCAAGCGCTGGAGCACCGCGCGTACGGCCTGCTCAACAGCCTGCTCGACCAGCTCGACGACGACAGCACCGGCCTCAACCAGGTCCGCCGCTACCTCGAAGGCACCGTGGACATCGCCGACCAGCTCGTCCTTCCGCTGCACGGCGCACCTCCGCTCGGCACACCGGAAGCGGTAGCAGCCCGAAAGTCAATTTACCGACGGCTCGAATTCTTCCTCGCGACCGGCCGCGAGGACGGCACCATCCGCGGTCCGGTCAACGCCACCGATCTCCTCGCGTTCAGCACCCTGCTCACGCAGCCGAAGGCGTCCGTTCTCGACTGGGCCCACCTGGCGAGACGGCAGATCGCGCATTTCCTCAACGGCCTCGCGGCCGAGGGGCCGATCGAAGTGCCTGGCCCCGCTGTCGAGCGCGACGACGTCGAGCGAGCCTTCGAAGGCCGGACGAACAGTTAGAACGTCTTCCGAACGATCGGCCATGTTACCGTCGGGCGTCGTCAAGGAGGTGGGGATGCCCGCAGCAGGCACCCGCAAACCGATGCGCGAACGGTTCCGCGAGCAGGTGCGCGAGGAGGTCAAATCCGCCGCACTCGACCAGCTCACGGCCGGGGGCGCGCAGGCGATCTCCATCAACGCCATCGCCAAGCAGCTCGGCGTGTCCGGGCCGGCGCTCTACCGCTACTTCTCCAGCCGCGACGAACTGCTGAACGTCCTGGTCATCGACGCGTACAACGACCTCCGCGAGGCCATGGCGCACGCACTCGACACCGACGCACCCGACACGGAAGCGCGGATCCGGCTGCTGGCCGCCGCCTACCGGGGCTGGGCGCGGAAAGAGCCGCACCGGTACGAATTGCTGTTCAAGGCACCGTTCCCCGGCTACGACGCGCACGCCAAGCCGCTCGCCGACGCGGCCCGTGCGCTGATGGGCGTGGTGCTGGGGGTGTTGCACCACCTCGATTCCGCCGCCGAGGCGAGGCCGACCGCCTACGAGAACGAGGAAGTGCTCCTCGCGCGGCGGGCGAACACCGAGAACCACCAGCTGGCGGTCGCGTTGTGGTCGCGGCTGCATGGCTTTGTCAGCCTCGAAATCGGCGGTGGCTTCACCGCGATGGGCCTCGACGCCGACGCGTTGTTCGAGACCGAAGTACAGGTGCTGACGGACCGGGCCCGCCGCGCCAGCTGATCACCGGCGAGACGCGCGCGGCTTCGCCCCCAACGCCACTGCCAGCACGGCTCCGGCGACCATGCACGCGCCGACGACCCACAAACCGGTCCGCTGCGTACCGGTCAGGTCGCGCAGCCAGCCCGTCACGTACGGCGCGACGAACCCGCTCAGGTTGCCCAGCGCGTTGATCAGCGCGATCCCGCCGGCAGCCGCCGCGCCGGACAGGAAGTTCGAGGGCAGCGCCCAGAACGTCGGCAGCGCCGCGCACACGCCCATCGCGCAGATGGTCACCGCGGTCATGGTGGCGTAAGGGTTTCCGAGGTACAGCGCGACCGGGATCGCCGCGCCGCCGACGAGCATCGGCAGCGCGACGTGCCACGTCCGTTCCCCGGTCCGATCGCCGTGACGCGCCCACGGGACCATCACCAGCGCACCCGCGACGTACGGGATCGCGTTCACCAAACCCGCCTGCAGCACCGTGAGTTTGGTGCCGAACTCCTCGCCGAACCCGGCGATGATCGTCGGCAGGAAGAAGCCCAGCGCGTACAGGCCGTAAACCACCGCGAAGTACACGAACGCGAGCCCGAGGATCCGCGGGTGCGTGAGCGCTTTCCGCAGCGGCCAGTGGTGTTCGGCTTCGGTGGCCCGGCGTTCGGCGTCGAGTTCGCTGGTGAGCCAGTCGCGTTCCTCGGCCGACAGCCACTTCGCGGTTTCCGGCCGGTCGCTCAGGCAGAACCACGTGACGACGGCCAGCAGGATCGCCGGAACGCCTTCCACCAGGAACATGAACCGCCAGCCGGACAGGCCGAACACGCCGTGCCCGCCGCTGATCAGCAGGCTGGAGACGGTCGAGCCGATCGCGCTCGACACCGGCACCGCGCACATGAACAGCGCGACTGCCTTCGCCCGCTGCGCCGCCGGGAACCAGTACGTCAGATACAAAATGATGCCTGGGAAGAATCCCGCCTCGGCGACACCGAGCACGAACCGCAGCACCACCAGCGTCGTGGTGTTCGGTACGAACGCCATCGCGACGGCCACCGCGCCCCAGGTGATCATGATCCGCGCGATCCAGCGGCGCGCGCCGAACCGGTGCAGCGCGAGATTGCTCGGCACTTCGAGGATCAGGTAGCCGATGAAGAAGATCCCGGACGCGAGCCCGAACGCCGTCGCGGTGAGGCCGAGTTCCTTGTTCATCCCGTTCGGACCGGCGAACCCGATGTTGACCCGGTCCAGGTAGTTGACGAAGTACAGCAGCATCAGCAGCGGCATGACCCGCACCGCCGCCTTGGCCATGACCCGGTTGCCCAGTGCGCTCGTCTTCGTCGGCATGTCCGGATCTCACCCGCCCGGACCCCGCTGAGTCAAGGTTTCGCGTAGTGCCCGGCGACCGCGGCGAACGCCTCCTTCGGTTCCCAGTTCAGCCCCGGGTACGCCGTGCCCGAACCGTCCTCCAGCATCCGCACCAGCCCGAAGCTCGCGAGGTCGAGGTCGCCGGGGTAGTTGTAGAGCGCGAACAGGAACACGAACGCGCTGTCCACGCCCTCCGCGTCGAAGATCTCCAGCAGTTCGCGCAGGTACGCGGCCTGTCCGGCTTCGTCCCGCTCGTACTCGCCGTCGATGCGGAGCGGATCGCCGGTTTCCTTGTCGTACTCCACGATTTCCATGCTCCGCGGCGCGACATCGCCGGACCCGCGCCAGGTCGCCGTGCCGAAACCGGTGATCGCGACCGGTTTCCCTTGCGCCACCAGGGTTCGCACGCCTTCCTGGAAGATGTCGGCGATCTCGGCGGAGCGGATGAGCTCCACCGTGACGAAGTCGAACCGGCTCCAGTCCACCTGCTCGAACTGGATACACGCGTAGGTGACCAGGCCGTGGAACCGTTCCCGCACGACCTTGACCGCGGCGTCGAGGAACGGGTCGAGCCGTTTGCCCACCTCAGCCAGCCGCTCGGCGCGGCCCTCGGGTTCGGCGAGCAGCAGGCTGACTCGTTCGGCGGTGTCCTTGCCGGGCAGGAAGCCTTCGTTCATCACGCTCAGCTCGACGCCGGTCACGAACACGACGTTCGCCCCGGTGGCGCGCAACCGTTCCGCGCGGGTGGCGCAGTCGGCGAAGAGGGCGAGGATCTCGTCGTGGGTCAGCTCCAGCGGATACGGCGAGAACCAGACCTCCAGCCCCAGTTCGGCGGCCCACCGCGAGGCCTGCTCCAGCCGATCCGGATCGCCGCCGACGACGTGCACCGCGGTGCAGTGCAGGTCGTCGCGGATGATCGCCAGCTCGCGCTTCACCGTCTCCGGCTCGAAGCTCTCCCGCGACGACCGTCCATTGCGGACGAACCCGGTCTCGTAGGTCATTCCCTTGCCGCGCATGGCGGTTTCCTCTCACTCGGGGACGCCGCCCACCTTACGCACGAAACTTGCGTGTACGCAAGTTTGCGTAGGCGCATGAACACTGCGAGACTGGTCAGGTGACCGGATTGCGCGAACGGAAGAAGCAGGCCACTCGCGTCGCCTTGCGCGAAGCAGCCCTGCGGCTGGCGATCGAACACGGGCCGGCGAACGTACGCGTCGACGACATCGCCGAAGCGGCCGGAGTGTCACCGCGGACCTACAACAACTACTTCTCCAGCCGCGAGGAAGCGATCGTCGCGGCGGTCACCGCGGATCGCGAGAACCGGATCGCCGCCGCGGTCGCCGAGCGCTCGCCGGACACCCGGCTGGCCGAGGCGATCCTCGACGCGATCGCGGAGCAGTACACCGATCCCGGCGAGCAGAGCCGCGACGCACTCCTGCTGATCACCACGAACCCCGGGCTGCGCACGGCATTTCTCGACGCTCCGGCCGCCCTCGAAGACCCGCTGCAGAAGGTGATCGCGGCCCGGGCCGGCGACCCGCGGATCGCGCGCGTGCTGGCCGCGTCCATCGCCGCGGCGGTCCGGGTCGCCTTGGAGCAGTGGACGCAACCAGCAGGCAACGGCCTGGTCGTGGTGTCCGGTTCGCTGCCGGATCTGTTGCGGCGAACGCTGGAGCCGCTCGTTCCGGCCCTCGACGCCGCAGAGGCGGACTAACCGCCCCGAGCCGCCGGGCTCCCCGGCGCGAGGCGAATCCCGGCTGAGCCTTCATGAACTCGGCCTGATACCCGGCTCTCCAGCAGCACCAGAGCCGACCCAGGCCAGTGAATCCCCACCCGTCCCGCCGTTAGCTCCGACATTCTCTTCACAAGTTTGTGAAAGATGTGTACATTCTGAACTATTCAGAGGGGAAGGAGCGACGATGACCCGTCAGGCAGGACTCCCGCTCGAAAGGGGCACGTGTCCGTTCGATCCGGTACCGGCCCAGCGCACCCAGGCTCCGGTCGAGCCGCTGACGTATCCAGACGGCGCCAAGGGCTGGTTCGTCACCGGATACCAGGAGGCGCGGGCGGTCCTCGCGGACAAGCGGATGTCCGCACGGGCCGAGCTGGCGAAGGTCCCGTTCGACCTCGGCCCGCTGCCGCCGCCGAAACCGGCCGACCCGGGCGTGTTCACCGGAATGGACGACCCGGACCACCATCGCTACCGCAAGCTGCTGACCGGGGCGTTCACCGTGCACCGGATGCGCAGCCTGGAGGACCGGGTCGGCGAGATCGTCGACGCCCACCTCGACGCGATGGCGGCCGCGGACGGCCCGGTCGACCTGGTGGAAGCGTTTGCGCGGCCGGTGCCCTCGCTGGTGATCTGCGAACTGCTCGGCGCCCCCTACGATCGCCGCGCCGAATTCGACGGCTACACCAGGACCATGTTCGCCACGGACATCCCGGTCGCCGAGCGGATCGACGCCACCCAGGGCGTCGTCGCGTTCATCGCCGGGCAGATCGAGCGGAAGCGGAAGGACCCGGGCGACGATCTGCTGTCCGACCTGGTCCGCGGCGGCGAGCTGAGCGACGAGGAACTCGCCAACATCGGGATGATGCTGCTGGTCGCCGGATTCGAGACGACCCGCAACATGATCGCGCTCGGCACGCTGGCGCTGCTGGAGAATCCGGAGCAGCTGGCGAAGTTCAAGGCCGACCCGGAGCTCACCGCGGGCACGGTCGAGGAACTGATGCGCTACCTCAGCGTGATCCACATCGGACCGATCCGCACCGCGCTGGAGGACGTCGAACTCGGCGGCGTGACGATCAAGGCGGGCGACCCGGTCGCCATATCGCTCCCGGTCGCCAACCGGGATCCGGAGAAGTTCCCGGATCCAGACAGCCTGGACGTCACACGCAAGGCGACCGGGCAGCTCGGCTTCGGCCACGGCGTGCACCAATGCCTCGGGCAGCAGCTGGCGCGGGTCGAAATGCGGATCGCGCTGTTCCGGCTGTTCGCGCGGTTCCCTGACCTGCGGCTCGCGGTGCCGTTCGCCGAGGTGGACCTGCCGCACGACGCGTCGATCTACGGTCCGGTGCGGCTGCCGGTGACCTGGCGGCGGGAGTAGCCTGGCAGCGGCGGATCGAACACCGGAATCGAGGTTTTCCGCGCTGTGCATGCGATTGCGCTGATTGGCGCCTTCACGTTCGTCTGGTTCGGGATGGTGCTCGCCATCTCGTTCCTGGAAGCCCCGCTGAAGTTTCGCGCGCCGGGGGTCACCATCCCCCTCGGGCTCGGCATCGGCCGGATCGTGTTCCGCGCCTTGAACATCGCCGAGGTTCTGCTCGCGGCGGGCATCGTGGTCACTGTGGCGGCCGGGCAGCCGAGCACTGCGGTGACGGTGCTGGCGGCGGTGGCGGCCGTGGTGCTGATCGGGCAGCTGGGGGCGGTCCGTCCGGCGTTGAACCGGCGGACGGACCGCGTCCTCGCGGCCCCGGAAGGCGTGGAGCTGCCGCGCTCCCGGGCGCATTTCGTTTACCTCGCCGCGGAAACCGTGAAGGTGCTCGTGCTGCTGGCGCTCGGGGTTCTGACCGTGGCGGGTTAGGAGCTCAGGCGAACCCTTCCGGTGCCGCGCTGTGGCGGAACACCTCGCGGGCGTCCACGCGCCCCATCTCCGGGTCGAGTTCGCAGTACACCGTGAGCGGTTCTGCGCGGGGCGGCCCCGTTCGTCGAGGTCCGTGAACCGGCCCAGCGAAATGTCCCGCATCGCTTCCTGCGGATTTCCACCGCGACGCCGCCGATGTCGAGCTGCTCGGCGAACGTCCGGGTCGCCGAGGTCGCGGCGATGGAATCGCCAGCGACCAATTCGTCGCCGAACCAGTGGTCTCCGTTCGCGTGCCGGTGCTGTCCTTTGGCGCAGGGAACGTCTTGGGGCATGCCCACCTCCTAGCGGACGTGCACTTCAGCTGCGCCTCGGCGAGCAGGCGGACGTCCTCTTCCGGAAGCACTGCCGGACGACCTTCGCCGACCAAGACGTCGCCCTTTTCGGCGGCGGCACCTGCTCAGCCCTGGCGCGCACCTCGGCCCTGCCTCGAAGAAGGCGACCATCTCCGTCGGGACTTCGGTTTCCCCTAGGCACAAGGCTCGCAAGACCCGCGCCGGATCCACGACAGTCGCAGCCACCTTGCACTTGAGTCCATGTTTGTACTTGCGTCCAATAAGTGCGCCGCGACGGACGCGGCGTCAAGGACGCCATTCAGCAGGCGCCGCGAAGAAATGATGGTTGACTGCGAGGCATGACGGCAGAAGCGACGAGCGATCGGCGGACCAGGCAGCGACACGAACGCCGGGACCGGCTGTTCCAGTCGGCCGTCGAGCTGTTCGTGGAACGCGGCTACGACAACACCACGATGGAGGACATCGCCGAACGCGCCGACACCGCGCGCGCCACCGTGTTCAACCACTTCCAGCGCAAGACGGCGTTCCTCGACGAGTGGAGCCTGCGGCGCCGCGAACGCGCGATGACCGCGGTGCGCGCCGAGAACCTGGAGGACCGGCCGCTGCGCGAGGTGCTCAGCCGGTACCTGATCGAGCTGGCGCGCAACAGCCTCGACTCCCGAGCGGAAACCGTCGCCTGCATGGGCGCGGCGATCCACTCCACCAACGTGTTCGGCAATCCGGAACTGGCGCGTCAGTTCGGCGCGTTCGTCGCGCGGGCACAGGAGGCTGGCGAGATCCGGCCGGATATCGACCCGGCGCAGGCGGGGTTGCTGCTCGCCACGGCGTATTTCGGGACGCTCAGCTCATGGATCGAGAGCGAGGCCGCGCCGTTCGATCTGCAGGAGCATCTGCTGAACCTGGTGGAGATGATTTTGCGCGGAATCGCGGCGGACTCGCCGTCGTGAGTGTTTATCCCGATTCCAACCGGGACAAACACTCACGACACCCGCACCCCCGCGACCCCAGACAGCAACTCGCCCATCTCCACCACCACCCGCGGCTCACCGCCGCTCAACGGCACCGCAGTGATCCGCCCGCCAAGGTCGGACACGTAGGCGACCTCGTCGTCCACCGCCAGGCCGATCGCCTCGGTGAAGCCGCTCGCCAGGATCTCCGGCTCCGCGCCCTTCTCCCCTGGGCCAGGAATCAGCGCACGGTTCAGCGTGTTGCCCTTCGGAGCCGCACCACGGTCAGTCCAGTACAGGTACCCGCCATGGATTTCCAGGTCGATCGGTTCCGGCAGGTGATCCCACAGGGTCTCGGCANTCTCGGCATCGGACCGATCGCGTGCGGTCTCCCCCGAAGGGATCTCTAGCCCAGCACGGAAAATCCGGCCAACGCCGCCCTTAGCCGGCCCCTTCTGCGTCCAATACAGATGCGTAGCGTCCACAGTAACGCCGACGCATTCCTGCATCCCGCTGTCGTCGGGCTCGTTCACGATCAGGTCCGTGAGTCCCGTGCCGTCCGGACGCACCCGGGTGATCCGGTAGCCCTCCCGGTCACCCCAGTACAGGGAACCGTTGTACGCCAACTGTTTCCCAGTAGTCAGAGTTCCATTCGGGACCACATCGCGCGCACCGGTGCCGTCAAAGGAAACCGCGTGCAGGCCGCCATTTCGCGCGGAGTAGTCGAGACCGGCTTCGCCCGGCACCGACGGGTCGCGCGAAGGCATGCCCATGGTGGTCCAATAAACAGTGCCATCGGCGACGACAACGCCATCCGGCGAGACACCAGCGTCTTTGTACAGCGGGGTAACCTGCCCGTCGGGAAGTCCGACGCGGTAAATCGTCCCGGTGCGAATGCCCAGCACCACTAGCTCGCTGAACATGTCACCTCCACTCTGGACGGTGCGATCCCCTCGGGATCAACGGATTCGTGTAGTAGCCCGGAGTCTCGGACATCCGGATTTGTTCGGTGACGCCGCGGTAGCGACCGAGCGGGGTGTCCGCGGTGAACGTCTCGGGGTCGAAATATTCGTGCCCGGGAGCGACACCGGCGACCTCCGCGGCGAAGCCCTTGTCGAAGATTCCCAGGCTCAGCAACCACAAGGCGACGCGCGTGAGCGAAACCTGCACTCGGTAAGAACCGCCCCATTCGGCGCGGAGCATGAGCGCACGCAGGATTCCCAGTTGCAGGAACCATGACGTGATGTAGTCGTTCACCACCGGCACCGCGGGCAGCGACGGAACTCCGCCCTCCCCTTCCAGCAGCATGACGCCGGACAGGCAGCCGGCTGTCTGGTCGAAGCCGACTCGGCCGGACCACGGGCCGGTGCCGCCGTTGAGCGTCACCTCGGCGTGGATGATTCCGGGCCGGATCTCGGCGGCGGTTTCCGCGTCGAGACCGTGCCGCGCAAGGTATCCGGGACGGCGGTTGGCGTAGAAGATGTCCGCGCCGGTGAGCAGCCAGTGCATTCGTTCTTGATCGGCGGGACGACGGAAATCGAGCCTGGTGGAGCGAACGCCCACATTGGACGTCGCATAAAGCACCGGCAATTCGTACTCGCCCGGATCCCAGACGTTCAGCACGTCCGCGCCATGCAGTGCCAACGCCCGGCCACAGCCAGCGCCCGCGATGATGTGCGCCCGGCCGAGTGCGCGGATTCCTTCGAGCGGCGTGGAAGGGTTGGGGTGCAACGGTTCCGCTGGGCTGTCGCCGATCCGCTCGACAATCACCGGCGGCATCGTCGACAGCACTGATTGGTACTGCTCGGTCGCCATCAGCTCTTCGGTCGTCCGCACCACCGGCATGATGACGCCCGCGGCCTCGGCGGCGTCCTCCAGCTCGAAGGAGTTCCACTGCGCGATCGCTTGCCGCACCGCGCCGTCCCGCTCGGGAACGCCCAGCAGTGCGGCAGCATCGTTGCGCAGCTTCGGATACGGGCTGATCGGGTGCACCCAGCGGCCGTCCGCGGTGGCGTAGAAGCGATCCGTGCCGAACGCCGGATCGACACGCGCGGGGTCGCCCTGCGGGTAGCCGTCGAGCAGTTCCCACTTCTTGTCGTAGAACGGGCACAGCCGGTGCGGCGCGGTCCGCAGGTCCATCGAAATGTCCTGCCCGCGTCCGCCGCGCAGTTGCCAGATCTTCGCCACCGCGACGGATTTCGCCGCCAGCGCGATCGACGTCGCTCCGGCCAGCCGCAATGCGCCCGGCAGTACCGGATCGGCTCCGGAGAACTCGATCCGGCCGCCGGCATCGGATTCTTGCAGGCCGACCGAGCCGAGCAGATCGGCCAGCGGCTGGTGCAAGTCGTACTCGTCGGTCGTGGCCGGTTTGGCGAGCGCGGCTTCGAGTTGCTCGGTGAGGCTCATTCCTTCTCCAGCGCGTCCAGCAGCGCGCGCGTCCGGCTGTCGCGCGCTTCGACCCGCTCGGCATAGGTGTCCGCGGCCCCGTAGTCCTGCTCGACCTCGTCGATCACCGCGTCGAGGTGCTCCCGGTCCGGACGGCCGATGTCGAACTTCATCTGCGAACCGACGTGGCTCACCAGGTGCCGGATGCCGTCCGGGCCGCCGCCGAGGTGCATGCTCTCGAACGGCCCGATGGTCGCCCACCGCGGCCCGAGCGACGCCTTGACCAGCTCGTCCAGGTCCGCCGCGGAGATGACGCCCTGCTGTACGAGGTACATCGCCTGGTCGTTGAAGACCTTCTGCAGCCGGTTCCCGACGAAACCGGGAATCTCCTTCTTCAGGGTGATCGGCTTCTTGCCCAGCCCGCGGTAGACCTCGACGGCCTTCGCCACGGTCTGCTCGGCGGTCGAAGCTCCGGGCACCACCTCGACCAGCGGCATCAGTTCGGGCGGGTTGAACGGATGCCCGATGACGATCCGCGAGGCCGCCGCGTTGCCCTCGGCGATCACCGAGGGCAACAGCGACGACGAGGAGGACGCCAGTACTACGTCGTCGCGCGTGGCGGCGGCGAGCGTCGCGAACATTTCCCGCTTCAGCTCGATCCGCTCCGGGCCCGACTCCTGGACGAAGTCGGCTCCTTCGGCGGCTTCCGCGAGGTCCGCGACTGCCGTGGCGGGCAGCCCGGCGAGGTCGCGAGAGACGATTTCCCGCAGGTCCGGGCGTGGATCGGTGACCCGCACCGTCCAGCCCGCCTCGGCGAACAGCCGAGCCCACGACACTCCGATGACCCCAGCGCCGACGATCGCGACGACCGGCATGGCGCGCTCCTTTCTCAGGCGGTGACCGCGTCCGCGTTGTTGAGCAGCGCGCTCGGCGGCGTCAGCAACGCGTCCGACGCTAGCGCGCGGCGACGGGCCGCGCTCACTCCGCCGTAACTCTCCGTAATAGCGATGAGGCGCGCCGCGTGGTGCGCGACCTCTGATTCGTAAGTCATTCCGATGCCGCCGTGCAGCTGGACGATCTCCTCGGCGGTCGCGGTCGCCGCGTCGCACACGAACACGAACGCGTCGTCGGCCGCGGCGTCCAGGTCCACGGTGGACGCACCGTTGTCGTACGCCTCGACCGTCGCGGTGGCCCACAGCGCCAGCGAACGAGCCAGCTCAACCTTCGCGTACAGGTCAGCCGCACGGTGCACGAGCGCCTGAAACGCCGCCAGCGGGACACCGAACTGCTTGCGGGTCTTGAGGTATTCGACGGTCATGGCGAGCCCGGTCTCCATCAGGCCGATCGCCTCACCGGTCACCGCGACCCGCGCCCGCGAGAACGCGCGACGCAACGCAACCGGCGCGTCGGAGTCCGAGGTGCCGAGCAGAACCGCTGGCGTACCAGCGAATTCAACCTGCGACGTGTGTCCCCAGTCCGCGGCCCGGCCGTCGGCGCGAGTGATGCCTTCAGCGGTCGCCTCGACCAGGTACACCCCGGTACGGCCGTTCTCGTCGACCGCGGTGACCAGGAACTTCTCCGCCTGATGGGCGTTGCGCACCGGCGACTTCACACCGGAAAGCGCGGAACCGGCCGCCGACACCGACGGCGCGACGCCCCACGGACGTCCCGGCTCGGCGTGCGCGACCGCGATCGTGGTGCCACCGCTGGCGAGCAGCGGCAGCAGCTCCTTGACCTGGTCGTCGGTGCCCAGCTCGGCGATGATCCACGACGGCAGGAACACGCCGTCGAGCAGCGGTTCGGCCGCCGCGTGCTTGCCCATCGCTTCCAAGGTCGCGTAGACCTCGACCGGGCCGGCGCCCGCGCCGTCGTGGTCCGCGGAGATCGGGAGGCCGGCGAGGCCCAGCTCGCCGAGGGTGCTCCAGACCTGATCGTTCCAGCCGAGTTCGCTGCTCGTCGCGGCCGCGCGGCCGCCTGCCGGGTAGCCGCGGCCGACCGCTGTGTCGACGGTCTCGAACAGCAGCTTCTGGTCTTCGTTGAATTCGAGGTTCATGAGTCGCCGTCCCTTACAGACCGAGGATCGTCTTCGCGATGACGCCGCGCTGGATTTCGTTGGAGCCGCCGAAAATCGACAGCTTCCGCTGGTTCAGGTACTGCGCCGCGGCCACGACCGCGGCCTCGTCGGCCCGCACCGGCGATTCGGTGTCCAGCACCATGCCGTCGGAACCGGCCGCGCGCATGCGCAGCTTCGTCAGCGCCTGAAGGGCCTGCGTGCCCTCCATCTTGAGCAGCGACGACACCGGGCTCGGCTGGCCGTTTTCGGAAGCGGCGGTGACCCGCATCTGGGTCGCCTCCAGCGCGAGCAGTGTGGTCTTCGCGGTGTGCATGGCGGCGCGGAATTCCGCGTCGCCGGAGAGCGGACCATCCTCGGTGGGCAGATCGGCGGCCGCGGCGGCGAGGTCGGCGAAGATCCGCTGACCGGTGCCGACCTGGGCGATGCCGTTGCGCTCGTTGCCGAGCAGGAACTTCGCGTACGTCCAGCCCTTGTTCTCCTCGCCGACGAGGTTCTCCGCCGGGATCACCACGTTGTCGAAGAAGAACTCGTTGACCTCGGCGGACCCGTCGACCAGCTTGATCGGGCGGCGCTCGATGCCCGGCGTGTTCAGGTCGAGCAGCAGGAAGGACAGCCCCTGCTGCTTGCGCGGCGCGTCCGGGTTGGTCCGCGCGAGCACGAACATCCAGTCGCCGTACTGGCCGAGCGTGGTCCAGGTCTTCTGTCCATTGAGGACGTAGTGGTCGCCGTCGCGCTTCGCGGTGGTGCGCAGCCCGGCGAGGTCGGACCCGGCCTCCGGTTCGGAGAAGCCCTGCGACCACCAGATGTCGAGATTCGCGGTGGCGGGCAGGAACTTCTGCTTCTGTTCCTCGCTGCCGAACTCGGCGATGATCGGGCCGACCATGCTCGCGTTGAAGGCGAGCGGCTGCGGCACCGCGTTGCGCTGCAGTTCGGAGGCGTAGATGTGGGACTGAGTCGGTGTCCAATCGCGACCGCCCCATTCGACCGGCCAGTGCGGGACCGCGAGACCGTGCTCGTTCAGGATCCGCTGGCTCGTGACGATGTCGTCACGCGTGATCAGGCCGAGTGCGCTGCGCTTGCGGATTTCCTCCGGAATCGCGCCGAGGAACACCTCCCGCAGTCCATCCCGGAACGCGAGGTCCTCTTGAGACAGTTCGAGATCCATCGATCAAACCCCTTCAGTGGTGCGTACGGCTCCGACGACTTCGGCGGTGCTCGCGCCGGCGCGTTCGGCGTGCCTGCGGAACCCGGCCGGGGTCCGCGAGAAATGCAGCGGGCTCTCCACGACGCGGATCGTGCCCTCGGTCGGGTGCTCCCGCTCGGTGATCAGCCCGGCTTCCTGGACGTACGGGTCGGCCGGCAGGTCGGCGATGTCGACCACGACCGCGTACGGAACGTCGTGGGCGGTCAGGTACTCCTCCCACTCCGCGGTGGTGCGGCTGGCGGAGTTGGCCAGCACCTTCTCCACCCCCGCGGTGAAAATCTCCCGGTCGATCACCGGGGAGTCCCAGGCCGGATCGGCCGCGGCGTCGTCGAGGCCGGCGCCGATCAGCAGCGTCCGCACGGCGTCGTTGGTGTAGGGCACCGCGGCGATCGCGCCGCCGTCGGCCGTGCGCATGGCCGCGTGCGTGTCGCTGAGCGAAAGCGGGTTGCCGACGTCCCCGGCGGCCGGGACGAAGACGTCGCCAGCCAGGTGCTCGACCAGGTTGACCGCGATCATCGCGTCGGCCATCGCCAGTTCGACCTGCTGGCCCTTGCCGGTGCGCTGCTGGTCGAAGAGCGCGGCGAGCACGCCGTTCAGCAGGTACAGCGCGGCGGTCTTGTCGGCGATGAAGGTCGGGACGAACTGCAGTGTGCCGCCCGCCCGGTCCTGGAGGCTGACCAAACCGGACGTGGCCTGGATGACCTCGTCGTAGGCGGGCCGGTTGGCACGCGACGAGCCGGGCGCGAAGCCCTGCGCGTGGGCGTAGACCAGGCGGGGGAACCGTTCGCGCAACTGCTCGTAGCCGAGGCCGAGCCGGTCGAGCGCGGCGGCGCGCATGTTGGTGACGAGGACGTCGGCGTCGGCGAGCAGGGCGAAGAGGTCCTCGCGGCCGGCGGGGTCCTTGAGGTCGAGTTCGATACTGCGCTTGTTCTGGTTGACCTGCATGTACAGCGGGGCCATCCCGGGCGTGCGGCCGGTGTTGGCCGGTGAATGCCGGGCGACGTCGCGCAGCGGTTCGACCCGGATCACCTCGGCGCCGAAGTCGCCGAGGATCTGCGTGGCGTACGGGCCCATCACCGCGGACGACAGGTCGAGCACCTTAACCCCGGAAAGCGGTCCGGTGGCATCCATCTTCGCGGTCCTCCCGTTGACGATCTTTGGCTTCGTCACTGACGCTAAGCGCTTGCTCACCGGAAGGGAATGACCGACTGCATCAGATCGGTATGACCACCGTGATAACACCGTGGGTACGCTGCTCACCGTGGAGATTCACCACCTGCGGTACTTCCTCGCGGTCGCGCGCGAGCTGAACTTCACCCGTGCGGCGCGGGCGCTGAACATGTCCGTGCCGCCGCTCAGCCAGCGCATTCGCGACCTCGAACGCGAGCTGGGGGAACCGCTGTTCGACCGCTCCACTCACCACACCCGGCTGTCGGAGGCGGGCGAAGCACTGCTGCCGCTCGCCGAATCGGTCGTTTCGGGCTTCGACGCCATTCCGGTCCGCATGCGCACCCGCGACCAGCGCGCCGACGTCCGGCTCGCCATCCCCGACGTGCTCAATCCCGCGCACCGCCGCCAGCTCAGCGAATCGATCCGGGCACTGGAGGGCTCCTACCGGTTCACCCTGCGGCAGATGCCGTCGCTCGGGATGGAATCGGCGCTGCTCAGCAACTCGCTCGACCTCGCCGTGTCGCATCTGGGCACTTCCGACGACCGGCTGTCCACGATCGTCCTTTACCGCGAGCCGCTCGGTGCCGTGGTGGACGCGTCACGGTTCCCCGGCCGGACCTCGCTCACCCTCGCTGACCTGCGCGGATTCCAGTACCTGCAGGGTCCTCGGCACTGGGATCTCGGCTCGCGGCGCGCGGAACAGCTGGCCGCCAAGGGCGTGCTGGTCGATCCGGAAGCACAGTTCTCCGACGTCAGCGGGCTGTTGATCTTCCTGCGCAGCACCAAAAGCTTCACCCTCGCGCCGGTCGAATCCGCCACCGCGCTGGCGCTGGACCCGAACGAATGCGCGGTCCTGCCGATCGACGACCTCGTCGCCACGCTCACCACGTTCCTCATCCGGCGCACCGCCGACACCCGGTTGGACCCGGTGGTCGAGGTGCTGCGGCACGCCCGCGTGTCGTGACCTGGCCGAGCGTCCCGCACTCCCAGAGCAACATCTACGACGCGCCGCACCGGCTGTCGAAGTCCATGCACACGTGCCGCGACGTTCGGCAAACCCGGCGCCGACCTCGATCCCGAAACAGACGAGGACGTGCGGATCTTGACCGCCGTAGTGCACGGGATCCGGGTCGAACTGCTGAAGATCCTGCACGCGGAAGCCGCCGCGAGATCACCGAACGGGAGCGGGAACTGTTCGGCCAGACCCGACGGCACCTCCCGCACGGACCCGCCAGGCGAACGAACTGGTCGAGACCATGACCACCGGCTGGAGCAGGTGCGCACCGCGCCGAAGGTCGCGGTCCGGCTGGTCTGGCAGGTCGCCACCGACCTTCCGCCCGGCACGAAGGCGGCCCGTGATCTCCGGCCGAAGGATCCGGTCCGGCTGACCGCCGCCGATCGGGAATCCCCGCACCAGTTCTTCCGCGACCGGACCGAGGAGGCCAAAGCCGATGACACCGCCACTGGGCGGGAACAGCAACTGGCCAAGGTCTTCGACTACACCGCGTGGCACCGGTTCGCGGTGAAGGTCGACCGGGCCAACGGCGAGGTCCGGCAGCTGCTGACCCGGAAGATGCCCGGCGGCGAGCGGGCCCTCGCGCTTCACGTGGGACGGACACCGACTGCTCTCGACAGACGCGGAATAACCGCTGCCCGCCCACCCCTCACGGACGGCTCCACCTGCGGATTCACCCAGGTGCGGCGACTTTACATTTCAGTGGCTCTTGTCAATCGTGGTGTACATGTCTTACCTTTGTGTAAAGCCAGCCAACGCAGGAGGGCGCGATGAGCGAGATGACCGGCACGGTGCCGCTGGGGTCGACCGAACGCTGGACCGACAAAAAGCGGTACCTGTGGCTGATCGGACTGGTCGTGCCGTCGCTCGCGTTCCTCGCGATCGGCCTGCACGCCGCGACCGGATGGGGCGTCTGGTTCTGGATCGGGCCGATCGTGATCCTGGCGATCGTGCCCGCGATCGACCTGGTGGCCGGCCTCGACCGGAGCAATCCGCCGGACGACGTGATCGAACGGCTCGAACAGGACCGCTACTACCGGTGGATCACCTACCTGTTCCTGCCGATCCAGTACGTCGGGTTCGTCTTCGCGTTCTGGCTCATCGCCCGCGGCGAACTGTCCGTGGTGGACAAGGTCGGGCTCGCGATCTCGATCGGCTGCATCGGCGGGATCGGCATCAACACCGCGCACGAACTGGGCCACAAGAAGGAAAGCCACGAGCGCTGGCTGTCGAAGATCGCGCTGGCGCAAAGCTTCTACGGGCATTTTTACATCGAGCACAACCGCGGCCACCACGTGCGTGTCGCGACTCCGGAGGACCCGGCGTCGAGCCGCGTCGGCGAAAGCTTTTACCGGTTCTGGCCGCGCACTGTGTTCGGTTCGCTGAAGTCCGCGTGGGGACTGGAGCGCAAGCGTTACGCCCGCCGCGACAAGCATCCGTTCCGGATCGGCAATGACGTGCTCAACGCCTGGCTGATGTCCGCGGTGCTGTGGGTGGCGATGGTGGCCTGGCTCGGCTTCGGGATCCTGCCGTACCTGGTGATCCAGGCGGTGATCGGGTTCTCGCTGCTGGAAGTCGTGAACTACATGGAGCACTACGGGATGCTGCGGCAGAAGGTCGGGCCGCCGGAGCGCCGTCGCTACGAGCGCGTGGATCCCAGTCACAGCTGGAATTCCAACAACATCGCGACGAACGTCCTGCTGTATCACCTGCAGCGGCACAGCGATCACCACGCCAACCCGACGCGCCGCTACCAGACCCTGCGCGATTTCGCCGAATCTCCGGTGCTGCCGACCGGGTACGCCGGGATGATCGTGCTCGCGTTGTTCCCGCCGCTGTGGCGGCGCGTGATGGACCAGCGGGTGCTCAACCACTTCGACGGCGACCTCAGCCGGGCGAACATCCAGCCGTCGAAGCGGGATAAAGTCCTTGCCCGGTATGGAACTTCCGCTACCGAAACCGCTGCCGTGCCGGATGACGTGCGCGGGGACGCCAGCGAGGGCGGGATGTGCCCCGGTTGCGGATACGTGTACGACGAGCAGCGCGGCGACCCGCGAGAAGGCTTCCCGGCCGGCACGCCGTGGGCGTCCATTCCGGACAGCTGGTGCTGTCCGGACTGCGGAGTAAGGGAAAAGGTCGACTTCGTTGCTCCCGGAAGGATGAGTGTGTGATGCGGATCGAAGCGGATTTGAACAAGTGTGACGGCCTGGGCATGTGCGAAGCGATGGCTCCGGACTTCTTCGAGGTGGGCGACGAGGGCACGGTCGTCGTGCTCGACGGGAACCCCGGTGAGGAGCACCGGACCGACCTCGCCGCGGCGGTCGACGCCTGCCCGGTGCTCGCGTTGAAGCTGGTGTCATGACGCTCGCGGTGGTCGGCGCGTCGCTGGCGGGACTGCGAGCGGTCGAATCGGCGCGGCGAACCGGATACGACGGCCGGATCGTGCTGATCGGCGCGGAGGACCATCTGCCCTACGACCGGCCGCCGCTGTCGAAAGCCTTTCTCGCGGCGGACGGACCGGTTGCGGTGGAACCGTTTCTCAGCGCGGACGACCTGCGCGAACTCGGCGTCGAACTCCGGCTGGGCACTCCCGCGACCGGGCTCGACCCGATCGCCAGGGAGATCCGCACCGGCGACACGACCGTCCCCTACGACTCGGCCGTCATCGCCACCGGAGCCGCCGCCCGAGTTCTCCCCGGCACCGAAGAGATCTCCGGCATTCACTCGCTGCGCACCGCGGACGACGCGGTCGCCATCCGGTCCGCATTGGACAGTGGCGCTAGGACAGTCGTGATCGGCGCTGGGTTCATCGGCTCGGAAGTCGCTTCAGCCGCGCGCAAACGCGGCCTTCCGGTATCCATTGTGGAATCATTGGACACGCCTCTGGTGCGCGCGATCGGTCCCGAAGTCGGCGAGGTCTGCGCGGACCTGCATCGCGCGGCAGGCACCGATCTCCGGCTGGGCACCAGGGTCACCGGTTTTACGGAGAAAGACGGCGCGGTGACCGGCGTCCAGCTGTCCACCGGCGAAGTCCTCCCAGCCGACCTCGTCGTCGCCGGAATCGGCGCGGCCCCCGCCACCGGATGGCTGCGCGACAGCGGACTCCTGCTGCACGAGCGTGACGGCGGCGTCATCTGCGACGGCACCCTCGCCGCCGCACACGGCGTTTACGCGGCCGGAGACGTCGCGCACGTGGCGAACGCGCTGTTCGACGGCGGGCTGATGCGGCTGGAACACTGGACGAACGCGGCCGAGCAGGGTGCGGCCGCGGCTCGGCACGCGCTGGACCCCGCGAGCGCGCGGGTGTTCAGCGCCGTGCCGTATTTCTGGTCCGATTGGTACTCGCACCGCATCCAGTTCGTCGGGACGCCGCGCGCGGACGAGGTCGTCGTCGCGGTCCCGGCCGAGCACGGCTTCACCGCGCTGTACCGGCGCGGCGACCGGCTCGTCGGCGCGTTCACCGTTGACCGGCCGCGCGACATCATGAAGTACCGCAAGCGGATCGCCGCACGGGCGCCGTGGTCCGAGGCGGTCGCCTTCGCACTGGAAACGGCCGCCTAGAATGACTGCCATGAGCGTGCTTCCGGTGCCCGCGGGCGGCCAGTACCGGCAGCCCATCATCACCGCCGCCATCGAACTCACCGCGAAATCCGGCTGGTCAGCGGTCACCATGGCGCGGCTGGCCGACCTGGTCGGGGTGAGCAGGCAGACCGTCTACAACGAGATCGGCTCGAAAACCGCGCTCGCCGAGGCGATGATCTCGCACGAGCTGCGCCGGTTCCTCGCCGTCGTGAGCACGGCGTTCGACCGGCATCCCGACGACCTGGTCGAGGCGATCTACGACGCCGTCCGCGCGGTGCTCGAACTGGCCGACGACAACATCCTGCTGCGCGCCATCGCCTCCGCGACGCACGGCACCGACAACGAATTCCTGCCGCTGCTGACCACCCGCGCCGGCACTTTGCTGACCGAAGCGAAAGCCGTCCTGCGCGGCCGGGTCCGCGGCTACGCGCCGCCACTCGACGACGGCCAGCTCACCGTGGTCATGGACCTCGTCGTGCGCACCGTGCTCAGCCACGTCATGCAGCCGTCGGGCACACCAGCCGAGACCGCCGACGGCCTGGCCTGGGTCGCCACTCGCGTGCTCGGCACCGCCCCGTCGGCATCGATGCGCACCCGCTCATAAACAAGATGCGCGGCTCTGGGCGCGCGTGTCAGCGTGGCGCGCGTGAACCGTGAACGACTTTCCGCACTCGCCCACACCCAGCACCCCATCGCGGCCCCGATCAGCGACGACGAGGTGCGGCACCTGCTCGACCGCAGCATCCCGCACGAAGACGCTGTTGTCCTAGACCTGGGCTGCGGCGGTGCCGAATGGCTCATCCGCGCCCTCGCCGCGTACCCGAAACTTCGCGCAGTCGGCGTCGACACCTCGGAATTCGCCCTCTCCCGCGCCCGCTCCGCCGCAACCGAACGAGGCGTCGCCGACCGGCTGACCCTCCACCAGCAATCCGCCACCGAATTCCCCGCCGCAGCCGAGTTCGACACCGTCCTGTGCATCGGCTCAACCCACGCCTTCGGCGGTTTGCCAGCCACCCTCGCCGCGCTGCGAGCTCACGTCCGCCCCAGCGGCCGCGCCCTGGTCGGCGACGCCTACTGGGAAGCCGAGCCAACCCCCGCCGCGCTTGAGATCTTCGGCGACCTGCCAGACCTGCCGGAACTCCTCGACCAGGTGACTTCCGCCGGCTGGACGCCGACCCACGGCCACACGAGCACCCGCGGCGAACTGGACGCCTACGAATGGTCGTGGACCGGCAGCCTCACCGAATGGGCCCTGGACCACCCGGAAGACCCCGGCCAAGCCGAAGCCCTCGCCGCCGCGGCCACCCACCGCGACGAGTGGCTCCGCGGCTACCGGAACTCATTCGGCTTCGCGTGCGTCGTGCTGCACTCTTGACAAAACTTCTTGTCAATGCGACGTTCGGGCCTGGCCCCACCCGAGAAAGGGCAGTCCGATGACCGACCTCGTCCCGTTCCTGATGTTCCAGAAGCGCGACGCCGCCGAGGCGATGGCCTTCTACACCTCGCTGTTCCCCGGCGACTCCGTGCTGTCCGAGGAGCGCTACGGCGCCGACGGCCCCGGTCCGGAGGGAACGATCGTGATGGCCGAGTTCACCGTGGCCGGTCAGCGGGTGCGGTGCAGCGACAGCTTCGTCCAGCACGCCTTCGACTTCACGCCGTCCACCTCGCTGTTCGTCACCGTCGATTCGACCGACGAACTCAAGCGGATCTACGAGGCCCTCGGCGAGGGCGGCGGGACGCTGATGCCGCTCGACGATTACGGCTTCGGCCCGTTCGCCTGGGTGAACGACCGATGGGGCGTGTCGTGGCAGTTGAGCGCGAAGGGCTGAGGCACTGAACCACGCGATGGACCCGCGGAGAAGCGAGCCGGTCGCCGCCGCCAGTGCGTGCGTCCGCGAGTTGTTCGCGGACGCACGGGTCGTGGTCGTCGGCGGCAGCGTGCTGACCGACCGCCGCACGCCGACGTCCGATCTCGACCCCGCGACGCCCCGTGCCGGCATTCGTTCAGCTGGGAAAACTGGCCGGCGGAAGCACTGATACACGACGAAGAGACCTTGCGCGCCTATTGCGCCGACAACCTGACCCGCCCCTGGCCCGGAATCCCCCGGCTCATCGCCGAGGGAGTGCTCGTGGCCGATCAGGACGGCCTCGGCACCCGGTTGCAGGACGAAATGCGGCAACGGCTGGCCGCGGGACCCGCCGCCGCGACGGCAAGCGAACTCGACGCGCAGCGTTACGAACTCACCGACCTGCTCGACGACCTGACTGGAGCCGACGACCCGGCCGAGATCGCCTTCATCGCCGCTCGGGTGCTGACCAAGACCGCGCAGCTGGCCCTGCTGGCCGGACACCACTGGCAGGACAGCGGCAAATGGCTGTGGCGCGAGCTGCATGACCATGACCCCCGCCTCGCTGAGCAGCTGGCCACCGCCCTGCCCGAGGCGGCACGGCTCAATGCGGTCGCCTATGCGGTGCTTGACCGCGCTGGCGGACCGCTGCGGGACGGATACCGGGTCACCGACGCCCGCCGTCCCTAAGCCGGACAGATCAGCAGAATATGCGTACGGTTTCTTTTTGCGATCGCGAATCGATGACGGATCTGCAGCTCGACAGCAATTCCCGATGCTATTGACTGAGTGACAGATACTGCGAAAAGGAATGCGGATGGGTGAGCCCCGGACGGGTTAAGCGAGGGCATTCGGACCCCGCTATGGTGGACATTGGGAGGTTGGCAATCAGCCGGAGGGGGGCCGATACCGCATCCCGGGGCCAGCTGCTTGACCTGCAGTAGTCACGCTGAGGCGGGGCTGCTCGGGGCGAGCGGCTGGCCCTTTTCGCCGCACTGCGGAAACAAGAGCCACGAGAGTGCGGGAACCACGGTTTCCGGGGTCGCACCCCGGACCACGGAAGAATCGCCTCAGCGGAATTCGCTCGCCCTAGCCGGCGCGGTTCCGGTACAGCCACCACACGTCGCGCCCGAATGACCAGCTCAGCGTCGCTGCCGCAATCCCCGCCAAGACCGCCGGTGCGGCTCCCGCCACCGCGGCGGTTAGGGCGATTCCCTGCAAAGCCGCCACTGCCTTCCGTGCCCGGCTGGGGCGCAGCGGGGCGCGAAGCCATGGCCACAGCCGGGCTGCGGCGACGAAGGCGTATCGCATCAGGCCGATTGCCAGTACCCACGGACCGGCCGTGGTGGCGACCAGGACGCTCAGCACCAGGATCAGGAAGGCGTCCGCTTCCATGTCGAATCGGGCGCCCAGCGCGGAGACGGTTCCGGTGCGGCGGGCGACGTAGCCGTCGAGTGCGTCCAGGGCCAGGGCGACCGCGGCGACGGGGACGATCAAGGTCAGCGGCGGATGCCCGCCAAGGCGGTCGGCGACCAGGGCGGTCACGGTGCCGATCAGGGCCGCTCGGGCGAGGGTCACCTGGTCGGCCGGGCCCAGCCGGTACCCCCTGATCCGCCAGGCGCCCTGGGTGAGCAGCACTAACAGGCCGAGGAGGTAGGCCACGCCGACTGTCCAGCCAACCAGGCCGAGGCCGGTCGTCACCGTCAGCAGGGTCAGCAGGGCGAGTTGCGCCAGCAGCGCGGGAGCCTGCTGGACGACGGTTGAACCCAGCTCGGCCGGGGTTCGTGTACAGGTGGAGACAGCCATTTCTCCTCGATCCGGCAGCAACGGAGGACAACCTTGACACGGGCGGCGCAGGCCTTCTGGTTCACTTCGGCCGCGGGCGGGGAGCTCCGATCGGCCGAGGTGGCTGCTCCGCAAGCCGGCGAAGTGCTGGTCCGCACGCGATTTTCGGCGTTGAGCCGCGGCACGGAAAGTCTCGTGCTGCGCGGCGGGGTGCCGGAGAGCCAGCACGGAATCATGCGCGCGCCGTATCAGGAGGGCGACTTTCCGTGGCCGGTCAAGTACGGCTACCTGAACGTCGGCGAGGTCCTTTCCGGACCGCCGGAACTGGCCGGGCGCACGGTGTTCTGTCTCTATCCACATCAGACCGAGTACGTCGTGCCCGCGTCGGCGGTCACGGTGGTGCCGGACGACGTCCCCGCGGGGCGTGCGGTGCTCGCCGGGACTGTCGAGACCGCGGTGAACGCGCTCTGGGACGCGGCACCGCTGATCGGCGACCGGATCGCGGTGGTCGGGGCGGGGATGGTCGGCTGCAGCGTCGCGCGGCTGCTGTCCCGGTTTCCCGGCGTGCACGTCCAGCTCGTCGACCCCGATCCGGATCGCGCGGAGGTCGCGAACGCGTTCGGCATTCGTTACGCCACCCCGGAAACCGCGAGCGGCGGCCTCGATCTCGTGGTGCACGCCAGCGCGACCGACGCCGGGCTCGCGCGTTCGCTGGAACTGCTCGGCCACGAGGGCACAGTGGTCGAGTTGAGCTGGTACGGCGACCGTCAGGTGTCGGTTCCGCTCGGCGAGAACTTCCATTCGCGACGACTCACTGTGCGCGGCAGCCAGGTCGGCACCGTTTCGCCAGCCCGCGCGGCGCGGCGCGGTTACGGCGACCGGATGGCGCTGGCGTTGCGGCTGCTCGCGGACCCGGCGTTCGACGCGCTCGTCACCAGCGAATCCACCTTCGCCGAACTGCCGAACGTCGCGGCACGGCTAGCGGAGGGAACTCTGCACGGACTGGCTCACCGGATCACCTACCCGTAAAGGAGAACGCGTTGTTCAGTGTCACCGTGCGCGATCACATCATGGTCGCCCACAGTTTCCGCGGCGAGGTTTTCGGCCCGGCGCAGCGGTTGCACGGCGCGACGTTCGTGGTCGACGCTACGTTTCGGCGGTCCGAATTGGACTCGGACAACATCGTCGTGGACATCGGGCTCGCCACCCAGCGGCTCGGTGCGGTCCTCGCGGACCTGAACTACCGGAACCTGGACGACGAACCCGATTTCGCCGGGATCAACACGTCGACGGAATACCTCGCCAAGGTGATCGCCGACCGGCTCGCGGACCGGATCCACGCCGGGGAACTCGGCGAGAACGCGCGCGGACTGGCCCAGATCTCGGTGACCCTGCACGAATCCCACGCCGCTTCGGCCGGATACGAGCGTTCCTTGTGACCACAGCGGACTCTTCCGGTTACGCGCCGGAATGGCTGCGGCTCAGAGAACCAGCCGACACCGCGGCCAGGGCGGCCGATCTGGTCGCCTTGCTCCCGGCCGTCCCGGCGGTCATCCGGGACCTCGGCTGCGGCACGGGTGCGATGGGACGCTGGCTGTCCGGCCGGCTTCCGAAACCGCAGCGGTGGATTCTGCACGACCAGGACCAGCGGCTGCTCAAGATCGCCGCCCGCAGTCTTCCGCCGGGGATCAGCGTCGTGACCGAACAAGCCGACGTGACTCGGCTGGGTTTCGGCGGCACTTCTCTCGTAACGGCTTCCGCCTTGCTGGATCTCCTTACTGAGGAAGAGATCCAGCGATTAGTGA
Source organism: Amycolatopsis sp. M39 (assembly GCF_001651785.1). NCBI lineage: Bacteria > Bacillati > Actinomycetota > Actinomycetes > Pseudonocardiales > Pseudonocardiaceae > Amycolatopsis > Amycolatopsis sp. M39. The sequence goes on along the minus strand of NZ_LWSF01000001.1, from coordinate 100,339 downwards.
AGTCCTGTGTGGACGCGCAAAGCCCAGCGCTGTTCACATTGTCCGTGACCGGATCGGCTCGCCTCACGGCAGCGGACGCAGCAGACGAAGCACTCAACACCGCCTTCAACGACCATCAACGCCGAGACGGAAAGCTGGGCCCAGAAGCCGTCGCCGTCACCGCAGCAGAGTTCCAGCGGTACGGTTGGACCGTCCACACCAGACTGTCACCGTGGCAGCTCGGCCCGGAACACCGCGAACTCATCGACGCCTGGTACCGCGGATTCGTTGCCGCAGCACGAGAAGAACAACCAGACCTGACCGTACCCGAGGATCGGCAGATCACCGAGGTCACCGTGCACCACCAGGATTTACTCGCTCTCCCCTGATTCCCGGCGCGCCCGGGCGCGACGCTTGCCCTCGTGCATCGCCGCGACCCGGGCGACCGGGATCATGTGCCCCTCGGCCACGAGATCCGCCGGGAGTTCCTGCGGTTCCGGCAATTCCTCCGCCCACGGATCGGCACTGCCGAGAAGGCCCACGGCGGTCTTCACGGTGAAGTCCGCTGGTTTGACATTGTCCGCGTCCGCCCAGCGGACCGGGAACGACACCGGCGCACCCGGCCGGATCCGCGGGCTGTAAACCGCCGCCACGGTCGCTCCGCCCGCGCGGGTCGAATCGAGAAACACCTTGCCGTGCCGGTCTTCCCGGATGAACGCCGTGGTCGCCAGCCGCGGATCGATCCGTTCCGCCCGCGCGCCGACCGCCCGGGTCGCCGCCGCGACGTCGGCAAAGGACAGCCCGGGAACCAGCGGCACGAACACGTGCACACCCTTGGACCCGCTGGTCTTCAACGCACCGGCGAGCCCGACGTCGGCCAAAGCCTGCCGCACCAGCCGAGCCGCCGCCACCGCGACGCCGAAGTCCGCGCCCTCGGGCGGGTCGAGATCCATGATCAGATCGGTCTGGCCGATCGGTTCCACCCGGGTCAGCGCCGGATGCAGTTCGACCGCACGCTGATTGCCGAACCACAACAGGGTCCGGCGGTCATTGCACAGGCCGTAGGTGACTGTCCGTTGTGAACTCTCCGCCCACAGTTTCGCCCGCGGCACCCACTCCGGCGTGTACTTCGGCAGGTTCTTCTGCATGAACGCGTCCTGCCCGCGCAGCACGCGCACCACCGACAGCGGACGGTCGCGCAGCACCGGCAGCAACCGGTCCGAAACGGCGTCGAAGTAGTCGACGAGGTCGCGCTTGGTCACCCCGGCGTCGACGAACAGCTCCTGGTCGAGGTTGGTCAGGGAAACCCCTTCGCGCACCTCATCCGGTTTGGCCATAGGTCAACCCTTGTCCACCAGCTCATTCCGGTCAACCGCTGAGACGAGGGGTTTTCCTTTACGCAACCGCCGAGCCGATCGAACCAGCGCTGGTCCGCGGCCGAGCACGGCAGCCGCATCCGCTCGCGGTACACCTGCGGCAGGAACCCGATCGTGACGAAGCGATGGAACCGTCCGAAGAGGAACGAGAACGGCCGCGGCAGGAATTCCAGATTCGCGATGGCGGTGAGGTATTCACGGAGCCGGTCGTCGATGTCCACTTGGGCCAGTCCGTCCGCCCAGTACGCCGCGAAGTCCTCCGGACGCATTTGCAGCGTCGTTCCGAGCACCGCGGCCTCGGCGTACCAGGATTCCGGAGCGGGCCGACCAAGAAACACGCGATGCACGTCCTCGACGCCATGAGCCAGGCAGGCGGCGACCCACAGCTGCAGCTCCCGGTCGAAAGCCCGGTACCGCACCGGACTCGAATCAGTCGAAACCACGTGCGCGTGCACCGAATTCACCGCCCGCCGGTACGCCGCCCGATCCGCGTCGGTGCCGAGCACGGCGACCGCGAGGTAGGTGACGGTGGTGCGGGTGCGTTTCAGCGGATGCTTGAACAGATTCCCCGAATCGACCCGGCTTTCCAGCACGCCGTACCCGACCTCGGGCCGGCCCAGCTGCATGATCACGTTCGCGCCGCCCGCGAGCAGGCTGACGCCGAGCACGCCGTCCTGGAGCATCCGTCCAGGGGAACGTCTCGTTGACGTGTTGTCAAGAGCCCTCAGGCGCGCACGACCCGCACGTCCGAGACCTCCATCAGCCCGTCCAGGTGCACCCGCGCCCGCGTTTGCGCCGGATCGACGACCAGACCGTCGCGCCGGACCAGGTCGAGGACGCGTTCCGCCAGCGGCAGCACCATGTGCCGTCCCCAGCAGCGTTCGTTGCTGTGCCCGAACGGGAAGTAACCGGGATGGGTGTCCGGGTCGAGCGAGGCCCAGCGGCTCGGCCGGAACTCGTCCGGCGCGTCCCACAGTTCGGGGTCGCGGTGGCTGAGCAGCGGCAGCAGCAGGACGTCGTCGCCCGGGCCGATCCGGGCGTCCACCTCGGCGAACTCCGGTGAACGCACGCGCAGGATGTTCCACGACGGCGGCAGCAGGCGCAGCGCCTCGTTGAGCACGTATTCGGTGGGCACGTCGTCCTTCAGCGGCGAACTGAGCCACAAAGCGTTCGTGACCAGCGCGGCGACGGTGAAGCAGACCGGTCCGGCCACGCGCCGGTAGAGGTACATCGCGAAGCGGCGCTGTTCGTAGGTGTCGGCCTCCAGCACCATCCGCGCCAAGGTGGACAGTGCGACCTCGGGCGCGGGCCGTCCCCAGAGCGCGGCTCCGGTGGCGACTGCCGCCCAGGTGATCTTCGGCGTCAACTCCAGCCGACGGTCGACAAGGACCCGGAACCGCCGCTGTTCGCGGCCGAACACCAGGTCGCGCAGGTAGTTATGCGGCACGGCGGGCCACGTTCCGGAGAGATCAGCCTCGCCGAGCGGCTTCTTGAGCGCGGCACGCACGTCCGCGCCGACCGCGCGCATCAACGCCGACGATTCCGGCCGCGTGACCACCCGGCCGCGCACCGGCTTGAAGGTGGGCCGCTCCTCGGCGTTCGGCGGCCGGCTGCGCAGCACCGCGTCCATCAACTCGGCCCCGGCGACGCCGACGGTGTCCGGTTCCAGCCGAAAGAAGGATTTCCCCCGATAACGGTCGAACAGTTCTTGAATCCGCGGCGCGAATACCACCTGACGCACTTTGTTCCGTTCAGCGGGAATGGTCACCGCAGTACTCCTCAAGGGCGCGGGGAGGCCGGTTCCGGAATTCTGGAACCGGCCGATCCCTTTCCGGCGAGAGCGATCAGATCCAGCCGTACCAGGCGTAAGACTTGAGACTCTTGCTCGGAAGGGCCTTGCGCACGAGACGAACAAGCTTCACGGAAATACCTCCGGATTATCCCGAACTCCCGACCGCACTCGCGGCCGTCGCCGACAGTACTTCGAATTCTCCGGCCATGCCGCAAGAGGACCTGAACGGACTACGCCGGGCGGGCTTTTCGAGAATTGCGGGCCGAATTCCTTGGCACCGCCGGGGCGGCGTGGGTATGCTCCGCCGCGCGCTAAAGCTCCGACCGGGCGAACTCGATCAGCGCGCGAGCCGCGGGCCCGGCCGGGCCGTCGGACCGCCACGCCAGCGCCAGCTGCCCGCGCAGCTGCGGCCGCAGCCGCAAGGTGTGCAACTCCTCGGCGTAGTAGCGAGCCAGCGACTCCGGGACCATGGCCACGCCGAGACCGCGCATCGCGAGCTTGGCCAGCACGTTCGGGTCGCTCGCCTCGATCGCCACCCGCGCCCGCAGCCCGGCCGCGGCGAACCCGCGCTCCAGCACGCCCCGCATACCGGTGCCCTTCGGCAGGCAGATCAGCGACCGTTCGGCCAGGTCAGCGAGGGTGAGCGAAGCCCGGTCAGCGAACTCGTCACGCAGCGCGGTGACCGCGACCAGTTCCTCGTCGAGCACGATCTGAGTGGTCAGCCCGGCGGGCACGCCGTCGGCCAGGCCGATCACCGCGACATCCAGCCGTCCTTCCCGCAGCGCGTCGGCCATCAGATCGGAATTCGCTTCGCTGAGCGTGATTTCCACTCCCGGGTAGCGCTCCGCGAACCCGGCCAGGAACTCCGGCAGCGCCACGGGTCCGGCGGAGGTCACCATCCCCATCGCCACCTGGCCGCGCACCAGCCCCTCATGCTCCGCGACCGTCTCGCGCACCGCCGCCACCGCCGCGAGCGCGGCCCGGGCGTGCGGCAACGCGGCCTCGCCGACGCCGGTGAGCCGTACTGTGCGCCCGGACCGGTCGAACAGCGCCTGCCCCAGCTCGCGTTCCAGCCGCCGGATCTGCGCGCTGACCCCGGGCTGCGCGATGTGCATCCGGGCCGCCGCGCGCGTGAAGTTGGCTTCCTCAGCGACCGCGACGAAGTATTCGAGCTGATGCAGTTCCATAACCAATAATTCTAACTGGTGGAACTAGTATCTCTTGGACTTATCGTCAAGCAGCCAGCACGCTCAAGACATGCAGACGTTCACCCCAGACCAGCCTGGCTACCGCGAAGAGATCGCCGGGTTCCAGACCGGCATCGCCTCCACCCCGCACCTGGTCGTCGCCGCCGCCAACGCGGACGACGTCGCCGCCGCAGTCCGGCTCGCGGCCGAGCGCGACCTGCCGGTATCCGTGCAGGCGACCGGACACGGGCTGCGCGCACCGGCCGAGGGCGTGCTGATCTCGACGCGCCGGATGACCGGCGTGACCATCGACCCGGACCGCGCCGTGGCACGCGCCGAAGCTGGAACCACCTGGGGCAGCGTCATCACCGCGGCCGCGGAACACGGACTCGCACCGCTGAGCGGTTCGGCCCCGGGAGTCGGCGTGGTCGGCTACACCCTCGGCGGCGGTTTCGGCCTCCTCGGCCGGCACTTCGGCTTGGCCTCGGACCGCGTCCGCTCCGCCGAGATCGTCCGTCCCGGCGGCACGCGCACGACCGGCCCGGTCGACGCCGGGATCGTGACCGCGCTGGAGTTCGAACTGGTGCCGGTGACCACGCTGTACGGCGGCGGGCTGTACTTCGACACCGCCAAGATCCCGGACGTCCTGCGCACCTGGCGCGACTGGACCCTCGACCTGCCCGACACCGTCGGCACCTCGGTCGCGATGGTGCCCTACCCGGACCTGCCGATGGTGCCGGAGCCGTTGCGGGGCAAGCACATCGCGCACGTCCGGGTGGCCTATCTCGGCACCGGCGGCGACCAGCTCGTCGCGCCCCTGCGCGCGCTCGGCCCACTGCAGGAAACGCTGACCACAATGCCGTTCACCGACTCCGGCAAGATCGCCGCGGAACCGCCGAACCCACACTCCTACCTCGGCGACAACCGCGTGCTGCCCGAGCTCCGGGACGACGTGCTGAGCACGGTGCTCGACCACGCCGGCCCGGCCGCCCCGGTGCCGACCGTGCTGATCATCGACCTGCTCGGCGGTGCGTACCAGCGCTCGTCCGCACCGGATTTCACCGCTGATTCGCGCTACACCGTGCGCGCGCTGTCGATGATCGAGCCGGACGCGGCGACCGTGCGGGCCGCGCACGCCAAGCTGTTCGCTCCGCTGGACCCGATGTCTACTGGACGGTTGCGGAGCTTCGTCTACGGACAGCCGCTGGACTGAGTCAGCGCTCGAGAACGAAGACCGGGATCACGCGCTCGGTCTTCTTCTCGTACTCCGCGAAACCCTCCGAGTGCGCGACCATGCCGGCATACAGCCGGTCGCGCTCGGCGCGGTCGGTTACGAGCTTCGCCTTCGCCGGGAACTTGTCGGTGCCGAGCTCGACCGTGACCGACGGGTTCGCGACGAGGTTGTGATACCAGTCCGGGTTGGTGTCCGCGCCGCCCTTGGACGCGACGATCACGATCCGGTCGCCGTCGGTGGTGTACACCAGCGGGCTGACCCGCTGTTTGCCGCTCTTCGCGCCGGTGTGCGTGAGCAGCACCATGTTCTTGCCCTCGAACATGCCGCCGACCTTGCCCGCGTTCGCGCGGAACTCGTCGATGATCTGCTGGTTCCAGTCCGACATCGGAAAACTCCCTGGTTGATGATGTAACAACAAACCTAGGATCGCGCGAATCGGGCTGTCAACACACGCGCAGGTACTGTCGCGGCATGGCCACCGAATCCGGCCCGACCGTCGAGGACGGCGTCCGTGAACTGCTGCTTCTCATGCCCCGTCTCGTCGGGCGCGCGAAGCGGACGCCGCCGCCTCCGGAGCTCGACGACGTCGCGCTCGCGCCGCGGCACTTGTCCCTGCTGGCCTACTTGTTGTTCGACGGCCCGATGACGGTCAACGAACTCGCCGGACGGCTCGAAATCGCGCCCACCACAGCGAGTCTGATGATCGGCGACCTGTCCCGGCAAGGCGTGCTGGAGCGCGCCGAGGACCCGGACGACCGGCGGCGCACCATCGTGAGCATCCACGCGGACAAGCGGCCCGCGGTGGACGCGTGGCTCGCGCGCGGGGCGAAGGCGTGGCAGGCGGCGTTGTCGCCGTTGAGTCCGGGGGAACGGGCGCTGGTGATCAGGACGTTGAGGGCGTACGAGGAGTACAGCTCGTGAGTGTTGATCGCGGTTCTAACCGTGATCAACACTCACGAGGCGACTAGCCACTGCGCCTGCGGGCCCGCGCACTTGCGAGGCCACGCCGCGTCGTGCTGGTACCACCAGGCCTCGCAGGCCCGCCCGTCCGGCAGCGTGTACCGCGGCGGCCCCGGAGCCCGGCGCAGTCCGGCCGCTTCCAGCGAACGGCCGCTCGCGACGTTGCCGACCTCCGCGCCCGCGCGTGCCCGCGAAAGCCCGAGATGCTCGTGCGCCAGGACCAGACCGGCGGCGAACAGGTCACGGCCGAATCCTTGCCCGCGATACCCCGGCGCGAGATAGCCGCCGGTTTCCGGGCCGCCGTCCTCGCCCGCGTGCACGCTCACGAGACCGGCGCAGCGGCCAGCCACGAGATCGATCGCGACGACGTCCACCGAATGCGGGTCCGGCGTGGTCCAGTCCGGTCCGGTGCCGGGAATGACGCGCAGCGCCTCGCCGCGCATCGGCTCTGCCACCACGGACTCGGCCAGCCAGCCGAGCCAGCGCTGCGCGGCCGGATCGCTGCCGCCGGCGACCGCCGCCGCGTACTCCCACGCGGTGGGGGTGCGGAAGAGGAACCGGCCGAGCGCGAAGGCGTGTCCCCGGCGGTCGCAGGTGCGTTTCGCCATCAGCCGTCCGCGGCGGGTCAGCCGGTTCACCAAAGGTGCATTGCTCACAAACGCCATCGCGCCGGAAATGCTACCCCTAGCCGGTTGCTCATCCGACCGGAAGCAGGCGGAGACGGTCCGCGGCCGATGTGCTCGCCGAAACCCGTCTCCGCCGCGGCTGTAGCCGGGTTGGCAACGAACGGCACTGTATGGTGATCGGGTGACGGCCGTACCGGAAGCAGCCGATGCCGACGGCGGGCGTGCGGCCCAGCCCCGGCACCTCATTGTGTCGGTCTACGGCGTGCATCACCAGGCGGGCGGCGAATGGCTTTCGGTCGCCTCGCTGATCGATCTGCTCGCCGCGGTCGGGGTCGACGAGCCCGCCGTGCGGTCGTCGATTTCCCGGCTCAAGCGGCGCGGGGTGCTCGAAGCGGTGCGCCGCGACGGAGCCGCCGGGTACGAATTGTCCGGTACCGCACTGGATTTGCTGCGCGAAGGCGACGAGCGGATCTTCCGCCGGGACCGCGCGAAGCTCGCCGACGGCTGGCTGCTCGCGGTGTTTTCGGTGCCGGAAGCCGAACGGCACAAGCGGCACGTGCTGCGGACGCAGTTGTCGCGACTCGGATTCGGCACCGCGGCCTCAGGCGTCTGGATCGCGCCGGCGCACCTGTACGAGGCCACTGTCGGCACCCTGGACCGCCTCGGGCTCGCCGAGTACGCCGACCTGTTCCGCGCCGAGCACCTCGCCTTCGGCGACCCGCGCGAGAAGGTGCGCGAGTGGTGGGACCTGGATCAGCTGGACGAGCTGTACACGGCGTTCCTCGAAGAGCACGAACCGGCGCTGCGCCGGTGGCAACGCCGCCGCACGACGCCCGCCGACGAAGCGTTCGCCGACTACCTGCGCGTGCTCACCGGCTGGCGGCGGATGCCGTATCTCGACCCGTGCCTGCCCGCGGAATTGCTGCCCGAGGACTGGTCCGGCATCCGCGCCGCCGAGGTGTTCTTCACACTGCACGACCGGCTGGAGGAAGCCGCGCGCACGCACCTGCAGCAGGTGCTCAGCGGTTGACCACCGCGTAGCCCTGCACTTCCACCAGCGCCTCGACATCCCACAGCCGGTGCACGCCGATGCCCGCCATCGCCGGGTAATCCGCTCCCACCAGCCGCTTCCACACGCGGCCGATCTCGCGCGCGTGGGCCTGGTAGTCGTCCATGTCGACGATGTAGACGGTCAGGCCGCACAGGTCCGAGGGTTCGCCGCCGGCCGCGCGCAACGCGGTGAGCAGATTGCCGAGCGCGCGCTCAAACTGCTCCACGACGCCGTCGCCGACGATCCGGTTGTCCGAGTCCAGCGCGGTCTGCCCGGCGAGGAACACCAGCCTGCCCTGCGCCGCCACCGCGTGCGAGAACCCCGACGGCTTGCCCAGCTCGGGGGGATTGATCCGCTCCATGCCGGGAAGCGTAACCCATCTATCGCATTCTTGACGACCGTACTTCAGGCGACATATCCTGGCTTGCGTGCGGATCTCAGTAGTCGGCGGCGGGCCAGCGGGCCTCTACTTCGCCGTGCTCGCGAAACAACTCGGCCCGGACCACGAGATCACGGTCTGGGAGCGCAACGCGCCGGATGACACGTTCGGCTTCGGCGTCGTCTTCTCCGACGAGACACTCGGCGGCATCGAGCACGCCGACTCGGCCGTGCACGAGGCGATGAGCCGGGAGTTCGCGCGCTGGGACGACATCGACGTGCACTACCGCGACACCGTGTCGACCTCGGGCGGGCACGGCTTCGCCGCGATGAGCCGCAAACGGCTGCTCGCGATCTTGCAGCAGCGGTGCCGCGAAATGGGCATTGATGTCCGATTTCGCAGTGTCGCGCCGGAGCCAGCCGAACTGGCTGCTTCCTCGGACCTCGTGGTCGCGGCGGACGGCGTGAACTCCGCGGTGCGCACGGCGTTCGCCGATTCGTTCCGGCCGAGCGTCGAGACCCGCCAGTGCCGCTACATTTGGCTCGGCACCGATCTCGTGTTCGACGCGTTCAAGTTCTACGTGCTCGAAACGCCGCACGGCATCATGCAGGTCCACGGCTATCCGTACGGCCGGGACGGCAGCACGTTCATCCTGGAGATGCACGAGGACGTGTGGCAGCGGGCATTCGGGCCGATCGCCGCCAGCGGACTCGGTCCGGGCGAGAGCGACGAGAAGTCGATCGAGCTGATCCGCGAACTGTGCGGTGACATTTTCGACGGACATCAGTTGCTGGCCAACAACTCCAAGTGGGCCACCTTCGGCACAGTCCGCTGCGACAACTGGGTCCACGACAATGTCGTGCTGCTCGGCGACGCGGCGCACACTGCGCATTTCTCGATCGGATCGGGCACGAAGCTCGCCATGGAGGACGCGCTCGCGCTCGCCGCGTGTCTGCACGAACAGCCGAGCGTTCCGGAAGCCCTTGCGGCGTATGAAAAAGAACGACGTCCGGTGGTCGCGTCCACGCAGCGTGCGGCGCAGGCGAGCCTGGAGTGGTTCGAGAATCTGGCGCAGTACACGCATCAGGAACCGGAGCAGTTCGCGTTCAACCTGCTTACCCGCAGCCGTCGCGTCACCTACGACAACCTGAAGCTGCGGGACAAGGAATTCGCCGCCTCGCTGGATCAGTGGTTCGCCGATTCGCTCGGCACTTCCCTCGCGCCGCCGATGTTCCAGCCGGTGCGGATCGGTTCGCTGGAATTGCCGAACCGGATCGTCGTGTCGCCGATGGACATGTACTCCGCGGTCGACGGCGTTCCCGGCGAGTTCCACTTGGTGCACTTGGGAAGCAAGGCACTCGGCGGGGCCGGCATGGTCATGACCGAGATGATCTGCGTGTCCGCCGAAGGCCGGATCACGCCGGGATGCCCCGGGCTGTACAGCTCCGGGCAGGAAGCCGCGTGGAAGCGGATCGTCGAATTCGTGCACCGCGAAACCCCGGCGAAGATCGGGTTGCAGCTGGGGCATTCCGGCCGCAAGGGCTCCACGAAACTGATGTGGGAAGGCATTGACGACCCGCTGCCGGAGGGCAACTGGGAGGTCTGCGCGCCGTCCGCGCTGCCGTACTCGCCGAACAACCAGACGCCGCGCGAGCTGTCCGTCGACGAGCTGAGCGAGATCCGGGACCAGTTCGTGTCGGCCGCGGAAGCCGCCGCGCGCGCTGGGTTCGACCTCCTGGAGCTGCACTGCGCGCACGGCTATCTGCTGTCGTCTTTCCTGTCCCCGCTGACCAACCATCGCACCGATTCCTACGGCGGCTCTCCGGAAAACCGGCTGCGGTTCCCCTTGGAAGTCTTCGACGCGGTCCGCGCGGTGTGGCCAGCCGATCGTCCGCTCACCGTCCGGATCTCCGCCACCGACTGGTTCGAGGGCGGCAACGACGCCGACGAAGCCGTCGCCATCGCGCAGGCGTTCGCCGAGCACGGCGCGGCCGCGATCGACGTGTCGACCGGCCAGGTGGTCAGCGAGGAGAAGCCGAAGTTCGGCCGCAGCTACCAAACGCCGTACGCCGACCGGATCCGCAATGAGGTCGGCCGCCGCTATGGCACCGCAGTGATCGCCGTCGGCGCGATTTCCTCCTACGACGACGTGAACTCGCTCATCCTGGCGGGTCGAGCCGACCTGTGCGCACTCGGCCGCACCCACCTGTTCAATCCACAATGGACTCTGCACGCGGCGGCCGCGCAGGAGTACCCGGTGGCGTGGCCGAAACAGTGGGCAGCGGGCAAACGGCCGCCGCAGACCGGCCGCAGCGACGGTCCAGAGCCGCGACTCGACCTGGTCCGCACCGGCGGCCACCAGACCGCCCACGCCCGCTGGCGACCGGAGGACGCCCGATGAACGCTTTCGCTTTCACTCCGGAACAGACCGCCTACGCCGCTTCCGTCCGGAAAATCGCCGCCGAACAGCTAGTCGACCTGGCCGCCGCCGGTGCCGAAGGCGCGGTAAACCGCCCGCTGCTCAAGGCCATGGGCTCCCACGGTTTGCTCGCCCGGCTGTTTCCCGGGGTCGAAAGCGGACAGCCGACCAGGCAAGCCGCCGCGACCGATCTGTGCCTGCTGCGCGAAGCCCTCGCCACCCAAAGCACCGAAGCCGAGACCGCTTTGGCGTTGCAAGGCTTGGGCAGCTACCCGGTGCTTCAGTCCGGTTTGGACGAACAAGTGCAGCGCTGGCTCCCCGCCGTCGCAGCCGGTGACGCCGTCGCCGCCTTCGCGCTGACCGAACCAGATGCGGGATCCGACGCCGCGGCCCTGCGACTCGCCGCCGAACCAGACGGTGCCGGCTGGCGGCTCACCGGCACGAAAATGTGGATCTCGAACGCCCCGGAAGCCGACTTCTACACAGTCTTCGCCCGCACGACTCCCGACGCCGGTTCACGCGGCGTCAGCGCCTTCGTCGTCCCCGGCGACCGCGCCGGACTCAGCGGCGAACACCTGGATTTGGTGAGCCCGCACCCCATCGGCACGGTGGTATTCGACGGCGTCCGGGTGAATCGCGACGAACTGCTCGGCGAGGAGAACCGCGGTTTCGCCGTAGCCATGCGGACTTTGGACCTGTTCCGCCCGAGCGTTGGCGCTTTCGCGGTCGGCATGGCACAAGCCGCCCTCGACGCGACCGTGGAGTACACGGCTTCGCGCGAAGCCTTCGGCGGCCCGTTGATAAAGCAGCAGACCGTGGCACACACGCTGGCCGAAATGGCGACGCGGACCGAAGCTGGCCGTCTGCTGGTGTACGCCGCGGCCGCCGCTTACGACGCGGGCGAGCAGAACCTGGCCGGCCGCGCGGCAATGGCGAAGTTGTTCGCGACCGAGACCGCGCAATACGTGGTGGATCAAGCGGTGCAATTGCACGGCGCACGAGCACTGCGGCGGGGCCATTTGCTGGAGCACCTCTACCGAGAGGTGCGAGCGCCGCGCATTTACGAAGGCGCGTCCGAGATCCAGCGGACGATCATCGCGCGGTCGCTGCAGCCGCGCGGATGAGTCCGTCATTCGGTGTACCCCTCGCGCCGAATACATCCGCGTTATTCAGCCAGGACTAAACCCGCGCGCGGCGGTTCGGCTTCCGGTCGAGCCACAGCTGCGCCGCGATCAGCGCGACCGTCCAGCTCACCCACGCCCCGAGCGCCGCGATCGACTGCGTCAGCGCGATCTCGCTGCCGCCGAACGTGGTGGCGAGCTGCGGTCCGAGGAAAATCGCCGCGATCGGGCCGATCAGCCGGTTGAGAATGATCGACATCGTCAGCGCGAAACTGCGGACCATCCAGCGCCGGTGATCGCCGAACCGGCGTTCGCGAGCGGCACGGTAGCCCGCCCACGTCGTACCGAGCCACAGCACCGCGAGCAGCACGTCGCTGGCCCGGGTCACCGGCCCGTACGGGGTGGCCGCGCCGATCGTCAGCGCCAGCAGCCCGGAGGGCAGCACGCCGGCGAACACGTACGCGCGGCCGGAATAGCGGTGCAGCACCGGGTGCTTCCGCCGGATCCACGGCCAGACCTGCAGCAACGCGGTCACCATCGCGATCGACCCGAACACCACGTGCCCCACCAGGAACAGGTAGTGCGCGGGGAAGGTCGACGGCACCCGCGAGCGCGCCGGGTCGAACGCGAGATACGGCGGCAGCGAATACGCCAGGAACGCGACCACCACCAGTCCCAGCGGCCCCAACGGTGCCCTCCACGGACGCCGCCACCAGTGCTTTCCCGGCTCGACCCGTTTCGTTCGCTCCGCTGCGGGCTGCACCCGCGGTGGTCGAAGATCCGTCCCCGCCGTCATGTCGGCCTCTCTCCTGCGTTCGGTCTCGGCTGGCACTTCCGAACGTAGGACGGGGGCTTCCGGCGAACCATGGTGCCGACTGGCGTCACCGCGGTGGGGACAGCCTTACCCTCGGCCAGGTGACCCCGCGGGCCGTCCGTGCAGGACCTTGGCCATTGCCGCAGAGGTCCAGACCAGGCATACTTCTCCTACTTTGTTGCCCGCCACAACAAAGCACTCCCTCGCTCTAGGTCCCTCCCCGAAAACGAGGTGCCCACGCATGCCCAGTTTCCTCAGCCGTCTCCCCACCGCACTGGCCGCGGCCGCGCTGCTGGCACTCGGCCTCCAGGCCGCTCCGGCCGTTCTGTCCCCGCCCACGGCGGCAGCCGCCGACAGTTTCACCGACGATTTCAACGGCCCCGCCGGAGCCGCCGCCGACGCGTCGAAATGGACCTACGAAACCGGCGACAACAACGGCAACAACCACGAACGCCAGTGGTACACCGCGGGAGCCGCGAACGGCGCTCTCGACGGCCAGGGCCACCTGGTGATCACCGCGAAACGCGAAAACTCCGGCCACACCTGCTGGTACGGCACCTGCCAGTACACCTCCGCCCGGCTCACCACCGCCGGGAAGTTCAGCCAGGCCTACGGGCACGCCGAAACCCGGATGAAGATCCCGCGCGGCCAGGGCATGTGGCCCGCGTTCTGGATGCTCGGCGGCGGAAACTGGCCCAACGACGGCGAAATCGACGTCATGGAGAACATCGGCCGCGAGCCGAACACTGTGCACGGCACGATCCACGGCCCCGGCTATTCCGGAGCCGGCGGCATCGGCGCGGCGTACAACGGGCCGGTCTTCGCCGACGCTTTCCACACTTACGCGGTCGATTGGTCGCCGAACAAGATCGTCTGGTCGGTCGACGGCAACGCTTACCAGACCCGCACCCCCGCCGATCTGAACGGCAACCGCTGGGTTTTCGACCATCCCTTCTACCTGATCCTGAACCTCGCGGTCGGCGGCGACTGGCCGGGCGATCCGGACGGCAACACGCAGTTCCCGCAGCAACTGGTCGTCGACTACGTGCACGTGAGCACGAGCGGCACTGGCGGGTCAAGCGGCCGGATCATCGGCATCGGCGGCAAATGCGTCGACGTGCCGTGGGCCAATCCGGCGAACTTCACCCAGCTGCAGATCACCGACTGCAACGGCAACGCCGCGCAGGCCTGGACCATCGGCCGCGACGGGACCATTCGCGCGCTCGGCAAGTGCATGGACGTCAAGTACTCCGGCACCGCCGACGGCACCCCGGTCCAGATGTATGACTGCAACAACAGCGACGCACAGCAGTGGGTCGTGACCGCCGCGCACGACATCGTCAACCCGCACGCGAACAAATGCCTCGACGCCGCCGGGGTCAGTTCGGCCAACGGGACGAAACTGCAGCTGTGGACATGCACCGGGAACGTCAACCAGAAATGGTCGGTGAACCAGTAGCCGTCCACTATGGACACTGTGGACGAATGAAGCACGGCGGGCCGTAACCTCCCCCCGGTGGCCACGGCCCGCCGCGGACACCGCGCGGGCCGGGCGGGAACCAAGATCTGCCGCCCGGCCGTAGGCCGCCCTCCGCGCGTCGGCTGGGGGTCCCGACGCCCGGGGCGGCACGCTCGCGCGGCCCACTGCCGAAGGTAGCCAGACCGCGTGCGCCGTGGCGTCTCCCGGGCACCAGGGAGGGCCGAACGGCCATTCTCGCTGCCTTCCCGGACAAACCGGCCGGTTTCGGCTGAACCGCTCAGCGGGTCTCGGCCAGCCCGGACAACTCCGCGTAGGCCTCGACCAGCTGTGCTTCGGCGTCGTCGAGGTAGATGGCGAGCATCTCCGCCGTACGGATCCCGTCGCCGGTCGCGAGCACGTCCAGGATTTCGTGGTTCCGCGGCAGATACCGCTCATGGAAACGGCGCGGGTCGGCCATCACGTGAAACACCAGCCGCAGCTCCGCGGCGAGCGCCTGCATCAACTCGACGATGCGCTCGCTGCCAGTGAGCGCCGCCAGTTCCGCGTGGAAACGGATGTTCGCGGTGCCCAGGTCCTGCCACTGCGCCTGCTTCGCCGCACGATCGCCGTCCGAGACCGTGCTGGCGATCTTCTCGTACGCGGCCGGCTTCTCGGTCACGTCGCGGACCGCCGCGCATTCGATGATCTTGCGGACGCGGTAGATGTCGCGCACGTCTTCGACGCTCGGCACCCGCACGAACACGCCACGGTTCAGCTCGTGCACCAACAGCCGTTCGTGAGTCAGCAGCCGGAAAGCTTCACGGAGCGTGTTGCGCGAGACCCCGAGCGCGCTGCCGATGTCCTGCTCCGAAAGCCGTACCCCGGGCAGGAAGTACCCCTCTGAAACGCGCGTGCGCAGCACGCCCGCGACTCGTTCCGCCGTGCTCGTCCGGCCGAGCAGGCCGCGATCCGCTTCCAGGCCCATCGGCTCTCCGTCGGTGACCACGTCGCCCAGCGTAGCCAGCGGACGATGAACAATAAAATGAGAGACTTGTGGAATTGTTGAACGATCCGTACGGTAGCGGCCATGTGACTCGTGCCACCATGAGTTCGTCTCCCTTGTGAGGTGCCCCATGAACGTCAACGTCGCCGACGGCACCGCGAACGCGGCCCGCCCGTTCGGCTGGTATCGCTCGCTCGGCCACAAGGGCCGCCGCGCCTTCCTCGGCGCGTTCGGCGGCTACGGCCTCGATTCGTTCGACTACCAGACCCTTCCCTTCGGCCTGGCCGCGATCACCGCCTACTTCGGCATCACGTCCGGCGAAGCGGGCCTGCTCAGCACCGTCACGCTGGTCGTGTCCGCGATCGGCGGCGTCGGAGCCGGCGTGCTCGCCGACCGCATCGGCCGCGTCCGCACGCTGCAGCTGACCATCGCGATGTACACGATCTTCACGGTGCTCTGCGGATTCGCGCCCAACTTCGAGACGCTGCTGATCTTCCGCGGCCTGCAGGGGCTCGGCTTCGGCGGCGAGTGGGCGGTGGGCGCCGCGCTGGTCGCCGAGTACTGCTCGGCCAAGTACCGCGGCCGCACGGTGGCGTTCGTGCAGAGCGCGTGGGCGGTCGGCTGGGGCCTGCTGGTGATCGTCTACACGGTGTTGTTCAGCGTGCTCGACCAGGACATCGCCTGGCGCGTGCTGTTCTGGGTCGGGGTGATTCCGGCGCTGCTCGTGCTGTGGGTGCGGCGCAGTGTCGAGGACGCACCGGAGGCGGCCGCGCGACGGGTGTCCGCGAAGGTCAAAGGCTCACTCGCCGGGATTTTCCGGCCGAAGCTCCTGCGTACCACCGTGTTCGCCGCACTCCTCGCCACCGGCGTCCAGGGCGGTTACTACACGCTGTTCACCTGGATGCCGAAGTACCTGCAGAGCAGCCGCGGCCTGTCCGTGGTCAACACCGGCGGCTACTTCGCGCTGCTGATCCCGGGCGCGTTCATCGGTTACGTCTGCGGCGGCTATCTCACCGACCTGCTCGGCCGGAAGAAGACGTTCCTGCTGTTCTCCGTCGTTTCCGCACTGCTGATCGTGCTGTTCGTGCAGCTGCCCTACGGCGCGAACGGCCTGATGCTGCTGATCAGTTTCCCGCTCGGCTTCTCGACTTCGGCGATCTTCAGCGGCTTCGGAGCGTACCTCGCCGAGCTGTACCCGACCGAGCTGCGCGCCACCGGACAGGGCTTCACCTACAACTTCGGCCGCGCGGTCGGTGCCGCTTTCCCCGCCGTGGTGGGCTTTCTCGGCGCGGGCGGCGCGATCGTGCTCGGCGCGGTCGGCTACGCGATCGCCGCGGTGGCGCTGCTCGGCCTGCCGGAGACGCGAGGCAAGGAACTGGTGGAGTTATGACCACTTCTTACGATCCTTCGACGCTCACTCCGGCCGAGGCCCGCGCGCTCTTCCGGGCCGGCACCGAACGCCCGACCACCGGCTGGTCCGCTGGCTACGCCCAGACGAACCTGATCGCCGTCCCCGCGGACTGGGCCGGCGACGTCCGCGAGTTCTGCTCCCGCAACCCGCGGCCGTGCCCGGTGCTCGACGTCAGCGAACCCGGCGATCCGACCACGCGGCTCGCTCCCGGCGCGGATCTGCGCACCGATCTGCCGCGCTACCGCGTCTGGCACAACGGTGCCCTGACCAGCGAAAACACCGACGCCACCGGGGTGTGGCGCAGTGACATGGTCGCGTTCTCCATCGGCTGCAGCTTCAGTTTCGAGACGTTGCTGCGCGCCGCGGGCATCCCGCTGCGGCACGGGGAACAGGGCCGCAACGTCTCGATGTACGTGACGGACCGGCAGTGCGAACCGGCTGGCCGGCTGAGCGGCCCGATGGTGGTGTCGATGCGGCAAATCCCGGAAACCCTGGTCGAGGACGCGGTAGGCATCACCGCCGCGATGCCCGCGGTGCACGGCGCTCCGGTGCACGTCGGAGACCCGGCCGAACTGGGCATCGCCGACCTCGCCCGGCCGGATTTCGGCGATCCGGTCGACGCCGAACCCGGTGACGTGCCGGTGTTCTGGGCCTGCGGCGTCACCCCGCAGGCGGCGCTGATCGCGTCGCGTCCGCCGTTCGCCGTCACGCACGCCCCCGGATACATGTTCTTGACCGACCAATCCGATCGCGATTACCAGGTGGGATGACATGGACCTCAACAGCGACCTCGGCGAAGGCTTCGGTGCCTGGACCATGGGCGACGACGAAGCCATGCTCGACATCGTGACCAGCGCGAACGTGGCGTGCGGCTTTCACGCGGGCGACGCGAACGTGATGCGCCGCGTGTGCGAACGCGCGGCCGAACGCGGCGTCACCATCGGCGCGCACGTCGGCTACCGCGACCTGGCCGGCTTCGGCCGTCGCGCGCTCGACATCGCGCCGGAAGACCTCGCAGACGAAGTGCTGTACCAAATCGGCGCTCTCGACGCCTTCGCGCGCGCGGCGCACAGCTGCGTGCGTTACGTGAAGGCGCACGGCGCGCTGTACAACACCGCAGCTGTCGATCCGGAGCAGGCAGCTGCGCTTGTCGAAGGCGTACGGCGTTACCACACCGATCTGGCATTGCTGTGTCCTCCAGACTCCGAAATGCTGCGCGCGGCTCAAGCGGCGGGCGTGCCTGCGTACGCAGAAGCGTTCGCCGACCGCGCGTACACGCCTGAAGGACGCTTGGTGTCGCGCAAGCTTCCGGGCGCGGTGCTGCACGACGCGGACGAAGTCGCCGCGCGAGCGCTCACCATGGCGACCACCGGCGAGGTCGTCGACGCTGACGGCGGCAAGCTCACGCTGCGGGCGGATTCCCTGTGCGTGCACGGAGATACGCCCGGCGCGGTCGAGCTGGCCCGGCGGATTCGCGAGCTGCTCGCCGAATCCGGCGTGGTGCTGAGGTCGTTCGTGTGAGCCAGATGAGCGCGGTGTTGCGCTACGGCCGTTCCGCGTTGCTGGTGGAGGTCGACGACGTACTCGGGTTCCAGGCGGCCTGCGAAGCCGCCCAGCCCGAAGGCGTCGTCGAACTCGTGCCCGCCGCACGCACCCTGCTGGTCCGGTTCGATCGGGCCCGCACCGATTCGGCCACGCTAGCTCGTTCGCTTGCTTCACTGTCCACAGTGGATGTCTCCGAGCGCTCAGCGGACACCGTCACCCTGCCGGTGCGCTATGACGGCGCTGACCTGACGGACGTCGCCGAGGCTGCCGGACTGTCGGTTTCCGAGATCGTGCAACGGCATTCGGCAGCCACCTACGTCGCGGCGTTCTGCGGTTTCGCGCCTGGTTTCGCCTACCTGACCGGCCTTGACCCGGCGTTGCACCTGCCGCGCCGCAGCACGCCGCGCACGCGCGTGCCCGCGGGCGCGGTCGCGATCGCCGGCGAGTACAGCGCGGTCTACCCGCATCCGTCGCCCGGCGGCTGGAACCTGCTGGGCCACAGCGACGCCGAGGTGTGGGATGTCGGCCGCGAGCAGCCGAACCTGCTGGTCCCGGGCACCCGAGTGCGGTTCGAGGCGATTCGGTGACCGGGAAGATCGAGATCCTCGCGCCCGGCCCGTTCGCGACCGTGCAAGACCTCGGACGGCCCGGGTACGCGGCAGTCGGCGTCGGCCGGTCCGGCGCGGCCGACCGGGGTTCGCTGAAGCTGGCGAACCGGCTCGTCGGCAATCCGGAAACGCACGCGGCGCTGGAGGTCACCCTCGGCGGCCTGCGGCTGCGGGTTTCGGAGCACACCGTCGTCGCGGTGACCGGCGCCCAGCTGCCGATCCGCGCTGGCGGACGGGCCGCCGCCGTCGGTGCGCCGATCATCCTGCGCCCTGGAGACGAACTCGAACTCGGCGTCGCGTCGCTCGGTCTGCGCAGCTACCTCGCGGTACGCGGCGGCCTGGACGTACCGCCGGTGCTCGGCGCGCGAGCCACCGACACCCTGGGCAAACTCGGCCCGCCCGTCCTCGCCGCGGGAATGTCACTGCCGATCGGTTCGGTGGTACAGAGCAACCCTTGGGTCGATCTCGCCCCGCTGCGCCGGCTTGCGGAAGAACCCGTGCTGCGCCTGGATCCCGGGCCGCGGCTGGACTGGTTCACCCCGTCCGCACTGTCCACTTTGCTCGCTGGCACCTACGCCGTGACCCACGACCTCGACCGCGTCGGCGTCCGCCTTGACGGCCCCGCGCTGACCCGC
The DNA here is from genome assembly GCF_001651785.1 of Amycolatopsis sp. M39. NCBI lineage: Bacteria > Bacillati > Actinomycetota > Actinomycetes > Pseudonocardiales > Pseudonocardiaceae > Amycolatopsis > Amycolatopsis sp. M39. The sequence continues at coordinate 80,740 of NZ_LWSF01000001.1, read as the reverse complement.
GCCCGCGTCGGCGAACTGGCCCCGGAAGCCGCTGTGCCGGGCGCGCTCCAGGTACCGCCTTCCGGAGTGCCGATCCTGTTCTTGGCGGACCATCCGGTGACCGGCGGCTATCCCGTCGCCGCTGTCGTGGACGAGGACGACCTGGATCTCGCCGCCCAGCTCCGGCCCGGGCAACGGGTCCGGTTCACCTCCCCGACACCCGCACCGTCAGGTTGAGCCGCCCGGTCAGGCCAAGATCCGGATCCGCCGTGCCCGGCAGGGTTTTCGGCACCCCGTGAAACGCCAGCCGCGCCGGGCCGCCGAACACGAACAGGTCGCCCGAGCGCAGCTCGACGTCGGTGTAGGGCCGGTTGCGATGCTCGGTGTTGCCGAAGCGGAACACGCAGGTGTCGCCGAGGCTCAGCGAGACCACCGGCTCCGTCGAGTGCTCGTCTTTGTCCTGGTGCATGCCCATTTTCGCGGTGGCGTCGTAGTAGTTCACGAGCGCCACGTCGGGCTGATAGTCCTCAGCTGGCCGGTCGTAGGCGTCGGCGAGCGCGCGGCGGCCGAGGTCGGCCAGCCAGTCCGGGAACGGCTCCACCGGCGAACCGTCCTCGCGCAGCCGGTCGTAGCGGTACGGCCGCCACTGCCAGCCCAAACAGACCGTGCGCACCGACATCACTCCGCCGCCCGGCAGCCGGGTCGCCCGGTAGCCGCGCCAGCCACGACAGGCCGTGACGAGGTCGCGTTGTTCTTGACCGGTGAGCCAATCCGGGACGTGCACCGCGCCCGGGGCGATTTCCCGGCGCGGACGAGGCAGCAGCTCCATCACGCCGCCTCGCGGCCGGTGGCCGCAGGAGTCACCCGGACGGGCGCTCCTGCGGCGGGTTCCCCTCGCCACTTGCCGCCAAGCTTCGGAGAATTCCACACCGCCGCGGGTCCCGCCAGGTCTTGGCCAGCTACAACTCGGACTCGCCACCCAGGGTGTTTGCCGGTCACCACTCGTCACCCGAACTCGACGACAGTTACCCCGGCCCGGGCAGGCACCGGATCACTCATCGCAGCGAGCGCGGCTGGCACCCCGTCCAGCCCGATCCGTGTGCCGATCAACCCGGCCAGATCGATGCCGGACCGCTCGACCACGCCGAGCAGTTCGGGGTACTCATATGCCTGCAGGCCATGGATCCCGACGATTTCCAGCTCGCCGCCGACCACGCGATGCATCGGAATCGGGGGCACTCCCTGACTGGGCGGCATCAATCCAGCCTGCACGTGCCGGCCGCGCTTGCGCAAGCTGCCCACCGAAGCCGCACAGGTGGCCGGGGAGCCGAGGCAGTCCAGCGACACGTGCGTACCGCCGTCAGTGCGCTCACGAACGTACGCGGCCAACTCTTCGGGCCCGTCAAACGCACTGGCGTCGACGCTCAACACTGCGCCAGACCGCTCGGCCGCGGCGCGCGCCTGCGGCGAGACGTCAACCGCAACCACCTTCGCACCGGCAGCAGTCGCTAGGAGGACCGCGGAGATGCCTACGCCGCCACAGCCGTACACAGACACCCACTGCCCCGCGCGTACGCCGCCCTGGCGCAACACTGCGCGAAAAGCCGTCCCGAAGCGGCAACCGAGCGCAGCAGCTTCCGCCGACGACATCGAGTCCGGCAACGCGACCAGGTTCGTCTGNTTCGTCTGCGCGTGCTCGATGGCGACCTTCTCGGCGAACGAACCCCAGTGAGTCGCGCCAGGCTGGAACTCGTCGTCGCAGATCTGCTGGTCGCCCTTGGCACACTGGGCACAGACGCCGCACGCACACACGAACGGGACGGTGACCCGGTCACCCTTCGTCCAGCCCACGACGCCCGCGCCGACCTCGACGATCCGCCCCGCGAGCTCGTGCCCGGCCACGTGCGGCAGCCGGACCGCCTCGTCGTGCCCCTGCCAGGTATGCCAATCACTGCGGCACACGCCGGTCGCTTCGACCGCGATGACGACCCCGCCGTCGGGGGTCGCCGGATCCGGTACTTCCCGCACTTCGGGAAGCACGCCGAACTCTTCGATCACGACCGCACGCATGGGTCCGATCGTAGAAGCCGCCTTGCGGGCCACTGGCTTCAGCTCACCCGGGCTTGCGTGCCCCCAATGTGGCATTGGGAGGCATCTCACACACCGAACACCACACGGGGGTTTCTCCACGCGCGGGTCTCGCTCGATGCGCAGGTTCACCGGCCGATAGCTGCGGTCCGGCGCGCGTGCCTGGGCGAACGCGGCGGACGACGGTGCGCAAGCGTCGGGATACGCCTGCGCGCTTCGCCGTCCGCCGCGGCCGGGCGCGCTCAGGAGAGCGGCTGGCCCGGCTGATGGAACTGGCCGCGCGGACGCGGCGGACCGAGCAGCCTGCGCAGCGACCCGTCCGGGACGCCGAGGATCTGCTCAAGATTTCGCAGTGCCCGCAAGGATTCCGGGCGTTCCGGGCGGCAGCGGCCGGATTGCCAATGGCTCAAGGTCGCGAGACTGACCGTGGTTCCCCTTACCCGCAGCCGATATCTGATGCGTTCAAGGCCGAGCCCGCGGGCCCGGATGGCCGCGCGCAGCGCTTCGGCGAACGGGCCGGTTTCGAGCAATTGCCCGAGATCCCGTCCCGCGGTACTCCCCCGGTCGATCGTCGGTGTTCGCTGACCGGTCATCGCACACGCTCCGAACCACGTCGCTGGGAAACCTCGGAGCGTAGGCCGGACAACGCATGATCGGAAGGGCTTTCACCCTTGTGCGGAGAGTGCGCGGGCAATCGCGGCGAACGGTTCGACGTAGCCGGAATTGACCGTGACACAGGAAATCCCCCACCGCTCCCGCCAGCGGAGAAGCATTTCCCCAGCGGCGTCAGGGTTTTCCGGCACCACCGTGACAGCTTTCTCCTCGACCAGTTGTGGCACGTCAACCCCGGTGTAGCGGGCCAGCTGCGGAGAAGGCCTGTCCCCGATCGCGGTGAGGTTCACCGCCAATTCGACGTCCCGGCTTCCCGCGAACGAGCGAAAAGTGTCCACAATAGAGTCAGCCTGTTCCTCGGTCGTGCGCGGCCCCCAGGAAAACGTCACGACGTCGGCGGTGCGCGCGGCGAGCGCGAGCATTTTGGGCCCGGAACCCGCGAGCAATAGCCGGGGCCGCTCGGGGCGCTGCGAAAGCACCTCGATGGTGTCCGCCAACCGGGCGACGCGCTCCCCCGGCGAAGGAAAATCGCGGCCCAGCGTCGCGGCGTGCTTGCCCGCTCCGGGATGGCCGACGCCCAGCCCCAGCAGGAAACGGCCGCCAGTCGCCTGATGCAGTGAATCGGCCTGCCACGCGAGGTTCCGGGCCGCACGGAACGGATCGGCCAGCACGAAGGTGCCGACGGTGAGCTTGCTCGTGACCGCGGCGGCGGCCGGAACGAGCGTCAACGGGTCGAGCCCGCCGACCGGGTCGGTCGCGAACATCGTGTCGAGACCCAGCTCCTCGATCCGGCGGGCCTGCGCGGTCCAGGACTCCAGATCCGGGGCGTACCCGGCGACGATGCCGAAGCGGAACGGCTTGGTAGTGGTCATGCCGACCATCGTCGGCGGCCGGGCGGACACGCACATCCGCCCAGCGGCGACACTCGCGCGTACGCTCCTCAGCGCAGCCCCTCGTGAGCCCTCAGCGCAGGGTGACCGACAACGCCTGCGCGATCTCCTTGCCGATGGCGTGCGTGGCAGCGTCCGGCGGCTGGCCGACCTTCACCACCATCGGCCCGCCGAACGGCTGCCGCTCGACGACCTCGATGCGCTCGCCGAGCCCGATCGCGTGCTCGGTGAGGTAGCGCAGCAGGTCCGGATCGGTGTCCCACACGCGGACGATCTCGCCGACCGCACCGGGCGGCAGGTCGTCCAGGATGCGCATCGGAAGCTCCTCGACGCTGCCGTCCGGAGCCGGGATCGGGTCGCCGTGCGGGTCGCGCACCGGATTGCCGAGCTTGGCCGCGATCCGGTCGACAAGCCGATCGGAGACGGCGTGCTCCAGCGCGTCGGCCTCGGCATGGACCTCGTCCCAGGTGTAGCCGAGTTCGGAGACCAGGTACGTCTCGATCAGCCGGTGCCTGCGCAGCACCGACCGCGCGAGCTGCCGCCCCTCCGACGTCAGCTCGATGCCGCGGTAGGGCACGTGCGCGACCAGACCGAGCTGCGAAAGCTTCGTGACCATCCCCGACGCCGACGACGGACTCACCTCAAGCCGCCCGGCCAGCGACGCGTTGGTGACCGCCTCGCCCCGTTCGACCAGCCCGTAGATCACCCGCACGTAGTCCTCGACCGACGACGACCTCCGGACGGAACCATCTTCCATGCCGCATACGATACGGGGCCCAGCCTGCCGGGGTCGCCCGGTCAGGGACGCTGGCGGCGGGCCGGGATGGTCTTGTCGCGGAGCACCGGCCGGTGGGGCTGTTCGGTGGTCCGCGAGGTCCGGCGTTGTTGTCCGGATGCTGCTGCTGAGTCTTCGCAGCTGTCCGGTCAGTGAGAGCGTTGCGCGGCCGCGGCATGACCGATGTCGCCTGTCCCCGCCGTCGCAATCGCGCGGCTCCTCGCAGCTGTCCCGCCGCGTGTCCCTCCGGTCAGCCCGTCGCGTGCCGCCCTGGCCCAAGACCGACCCGGCCGTCCGGTCAGCCGGAGCGTTGCGCAGCCGCCGGTACCCGGCCATGACTTACGCCGCCGTCGCAATCGCGCGGCTCCTCGCAGCTGGCCCGCCGCGTGTCCCTCCGGTCAGCCGGGTCGCGTGCCGCCCTGGACCAAGACCGACCCGGCCGTCCGGTCACGGCCGCCAGCGATAGCGGATCCAGCCCGGGACCGGCTCCGCGCCGAGTTGCGCGTAGAACGCCTCCGCCTTGGCGTTGCCAGCCTGCATGTCCCACTCGACGCGCCCTGTCGTGCGGGCCCGGAGCGCGTCGAGCAGTTCCCTGCCCAGCCCGTGCCTGCGGTGCTCCGGACGGATGAACAGATCGTCGAGCCAGATGCCGGGACGACCTTCCCACGTGGAGAAATTCCAGCTGCAGAAGGCGAACCCGGCAACGACGTCCGGACGTCCCGGCGGCGTGCACATCAGCACCCACGCCTTTGGTTCCGGACCGAACAGGTGACTGCTCATCTCGGCGCGGTCGAGTTTGAGGTCGTGCTTGTCCTCGTAGACCGCGTGTTCCTCGATGAGGCCGCAGATCTCCTCGACATCCTCGAAGACGGCTTCGCGAACGGGCATCAGGCACCCCTTTTTTGTCGGTGGTGGCGGCTACGGTGCAGGTATCAGAGCAGGGCAATGGGAATCCGGCGCGGCGGAGCCGGTGTGAAGCGGTACGAGACGGAAGGAGTTGGTGACGGTTGATCGGTGAATCGACAAGTGAATAGGCGGATGAGCAGGCCGGGGAGCTGTCGAGCGGTGGCGAGCATGCACGCCAACCGGCGAGCGGCGGCGGACGCACAAACCGATCGCCGAGCGGTGGGGAGTGCGCGGGCAAGCTGACGGATGCTGGCGAACACACGCACCAACCTGCGAGCGGCGAAGAGCCCACGACCAAGCCGACCAGCGGTTCTCGCACGCGGAGCGTGCGCCGAGGGCGCAAGCCGACCGGCGGTGCCGAGCGCGCAAGCCGCCCAGCGATTCTCGCGCGCGGAGCGTGCGTCGAGCGCGCAAGCCGACCGGCGGTTCTCGCACACGGAGCGTGCGCCGAGCCGACCAGCGGGCGAACGCGCAAGCCGTCCAGCGGGCGAACCAGCCCACCCGCCGACCGCAACACCGACGTCCTCATCACGCGGCCTCGTAGAGGAGCTCTCCACCCACCGCGGTGCCGAGCACACGAACGTCCTCCACAGTGGACAGTGGGTCCGCGGACAGCACCACGAAGTCCGCGAGCTTGCCTGGCTCCAGGGTGCCGAGGTAGCTCTCCGCGAAGGTCGCGTAGGCCGAGCCGTACGTGTAGGCGCGCAGGGCCTCCGCCGGGGTCAGCGCTTCCTCTGCCGCGAACGGTTCGCCGGTGGACGTGCGGCGGTGGACCATGTCGGCGAGGCCCAGCAGCGGGGCACCGTCGACGACGGGGCGGTCTGAGCTGGCGGGCAGGACGCATCCGGCATCGAGGACGCTGCGGAGGCGGTAGCACCACGGCACCCGCGCTTCGCCGAGGGCCGCGCGCATGCCGTCGCCCAGTTCGTTCACGAACCGGCCTTGCGGGGACGCGATCAGACCCAGTGCGGCCAGACGGGTCAACTCCGTCGGCGGGAGTACGGCGCAGTGTTCGATGCGGTGGCGGTGATCGGCGCGCGGGTTGGCGGCCAGGGCGGCTTCGTAGGCGTCCAGGACGACCGTGATGGCTCGGTCGCCGATGGCGTGGGTCGCGATCTGCCAGCCGGCGTCGTGGGCTTGGCGGATGGTGCGCGCCAGTTCGTCCTCGGGTACCTGGAAGTAGCCGCGGTTGTCCGGTTCGCCATCGAACGGTTCGTGCATCGCGCAGGTGCGGCCGACCAGCGAGCCGTCGGCGAAGAGTTTCATGGGCCCGATCCGCAGCCACTCGTCGCCGAGGCCGGTGCGCAGGCCTAGGTCCAGGCCGAAGCCGGCACCGTCGGGCAGGTCGTGCAGGACGCTCGCGGCGACCATGACCGTGCTGCGGACTCGCAGGACGCCGCGTTCGCGCGCGAGCTGGTACGCGGCCAGCTCCGCCGGTGTCTCGCCGACCAGGCCGCCGCCGATTCCGGCTTCCTGGACGCTCGTGATGCCCTCGGACAGGTACTGCCGGCTCGCCCGGTCGAGGCCTCGGACCACCGATTCGAGCGGCGTCGGGTAGGTCAGCGGGCGCAACAGCAACTGTGCCTGCTCGCGCAGCAAACCGGTCGGCGAGCCGTCGGCGGACTGGACTACGTCGCCGCCGACAGGGACGTTCGCGAGGTCCAGCCGGTCCAGCACCGCGGTGTTGACCAGCGTCATGTGGCCGGACGTGTGCTTGAGCCGCACGAGCATGCCGGGGGCTGCGCGGTCGAGACCATGCCGGTCGGGGTGCTCGCCGCCGGCGAGTTTGTTCTGGTCGTAGCCGCTGCCGACGACCCAGCTCCCGGCGGGCAGCCCGGCCGCGCGCCGCGCCACCGCGTCGTAGACCTCGTCGACGCTGCGGCAGTCGCTGAGCGGCACGTCGTCCAGGCCCATGCCGAACCAGGCCATGTGGTTGTGCGCGTCGTGGAACCCGGGCGCGACGAAACCCCCGCCGAGGTCCACCCGGCGGCGGGCGGACAGTTCGCGCGCGTCGTCGCCCAGTGCCGCGATCCGGCCGTGCAGCACCGCCAGCGCGGTGTCGCCGGTGACCAGCCTGGCGTTCTCGTACACCGCGTCAACCTGCATGCCTCCGACACTATCGATCGATCGATCGAACGTCTAGGCTCCCCTCCATGAGCACCGTTGACCTGGCCGTCGAGGGCGGCATCGCGCAGATCCGGCTGAACCGGCCCGAGCGGCTCAACGCCGTCGCGCCCGTGCTGGTGGACGACTTCCTCACCGCGCTGGAGGAGGTCGCGCACAGCGAAGCCCGCGTCGTCCTGCTCTCCGGCAACGGCCGCGCCTTCTGCGCCGGGCACGACCTGAAGGAGCCCACCCCCGAGGGTGACTCCCGGGCGAGGCTGGAGCGGCTCCAGGACGTCACGCGCCGGCTGCGTGCGCTGCGTCAGCCGGTGATCGCCGCCGTGCACGGGTACGCGATCGGCGCGGGCGCGGAGTTCGCGCTGGGCTGCGACCTGATCCTGGCCGCCGAGGACGCGGTGTTCGCGTTCCCCGAGGTGTCGCTGGGGCTGAGCGTCACCGGTGCCGCGTCGAGGCTGCTCCCGCTGCTGGTCGGGCCGGTCAAGGCGAAGGAACTGCTGCTGCTCGGCGACCGGTTCGACGGCCGTCGCGCGCACGACCTCGGCCTCGTCAACGCCGCCGTACCAGCGGACGAGCTGATGCCGCTCGCGCTCGGCTGGGCCGAGAAGATCGCCCATCACCCGCCGGAGGCCGCCGCGATGGCGAAGCGGGCGCTGGACGCTGGGATCGACCACGCCTTCGATTCGGCGCTGGAACTCGAGGTCACCCACGCCCTGATCACCGAGCACTCGGCCGCCGTCCGCGAGTCGACCGAAGCGTTCCGGAGCCGGGCGTGACTCCGCTGCGGAACGTCGACACGCTGGTCGCGCTGGTCACGCGCGCCGCGCAGCTCTGGCCGAAACGCACTGCGTGGATCTTCGACAGCACCGGCGTCCGGTTCACCTTCGCCGAGGTCGACGACCGCAGCGGACGCCTCGCGAAAGCGCTCCAGGACCAAGGCATTCAGGCAGGCGATCGGGTCGCGGTGATGCTTCGCAATGACCCGGAATTCCCGCTCCTGTGGCTCGCGCTCGCCAAACTCGGCGCCGTTCTGGTTCCGGTGAACATCAACTACCGTGAATTCGACGGCGCGCACGTCCTGCGCCACTCCGGCGCGCGCTTGGCGGTAGCCGCCGAAGAGTTCGTGGAACTGCTGGAGAAAATCGCGCCGGAAACGGCTGTGGAACGCGTCCTCACGCCGGACGCATTGAAGGCGGAAACGCGCTGCGAACCGGACTCGGTGGTGGCCGAGCAGCCGGTCAACATCCAGTACACCTCCGGCACCACCGGCGCGCCGAAGGGCTGCGTGCTGCCGCACCGATACTGGACCACGCTCGCGATCGGACTCGCCAGCGACTTCCCCGCCGTCAGCGAAGACGATATTCTGCTTACCGCGCAACCGTTCCACTATATCGATCCACAGTGGAACGTCGCACTCGCGCTGGCCGCCGGGGCTGCGCTCGTCGTGCTGGACCGCTTCCACCCGTCCACGTTCTGGGCAAAGGTCCGCGAGCACGAGGTCACCTGGTTCTACTGCCTCGGCCTGATGCCGACGCTGCTGCTGCGCCAGCCGCCGCATCCAGACGACCGGAACCACCGCGTCCGCGCGATCAGCGCCTCGGCGATCCCGCCGGACCTGCACGCTCAGCTGGAAGAACGCTGGGGCGTGCCGTGGTACGAGGCGTTCGGGATGACCGAGACCGGCGGGGACATCCGGGTTTCCGAGTCCGATCACGACGCCGCGGTGGGCACCGGCTGCATCGGACGGCCGACCCGCGATCGCGAAGCGATGATCGCCGGAGAGGACGGGAACCCGTTGCCTCGCGGTGAAACCGGCGAACTGCTGATCCGCGGCATCGGGCTGATGCACGGCTACCACGAGGACCCCGAAGCGACCGCGCGCGCTTTCGCGGGCGGCTGGTTCCACACCGGCGACCTCGCCCGGATGGACGACGAAGGCCGGGTCTACTACCTCGGCCGCACCAAGGACATGATCCGGCGCAGCGGCGAGAACATCTCCGCCGACGAGGTGGAGCGCGCGCTGCTCCAACATCCGAAAGTGCAGCTCGCGGCCGTGCTCGCGGTTCCGGACGAGCTGCGCGGCGAGGAAGTGAAGGCGTACGTCGTGTGCGGCGAGAACCGGCCGTCGCCCGAAGAGCTGGCGGAGTTCTGCGCGCAGCAACTGGCGTACTTCAAGGTGCCGAGGTTCTGGGCCTTCGCAGACGACCTGCCGCGCACGCCGTCCGAACGCGTCGCGAAGGGCGAACTGCGGAAGGCCGCCGACCTCCGCGCCGGTTCCTGGGACCGCAGCACCGGGGAGTGGCGATGAGCAGCGCCGAACGCGTCCGATCCGCAGCCGTGAAACTGTTCGCCACCAAGGGTTTCCACGGCACAGGCATCCGGGACCTGGCCCAGGAAGCCGAACTTTCTTCGGCGACGCTCTACCACTACATGGGCACCAAGGAAGATCTTCTTGTCGAGATCATGACGACCTCGCTGCACCGCCTGATCGACGCGGTGGCTAAGGCCACCGCGGGCAGCGACGATCCGGTGGTCCGGATGCGCACGCTGGTCGCGCTGCACGTCCTCGCGCACGCCGCCCAGCCGGGCGAAACCCGGGTGGTGGACAACGAAGTCGACGCACTTTCGGCTCCGGCGCGTGCCCGGGTCGTCGCACTGCGGGACGAATACGAGCAGTTCTGGGCGAAGGCGATCGAGGACGGCGCCGCGGCGAACGTGTTCCACACCGCACAACCGGCCGTGACGCGGCTCGCATTGCTGGAAATGTGCAGCGGCGTGGCCAGGTGGTATTCCCCGACGGGCCCGCTCAAGCTCGAAGACCTGGCCACGCACTACGCGGAGCTGGCATTGCGGGCCCTCGGACATCCGGTCGCGGTGCGTGCGCACGACCTCCGGCAATGCCTCGAAGTGGTCGCCCAGGTGTGGGACTTGCCTGTCCAAGAGGGCTTTTAGGGCCATACGCCTTGCTCAGACGGCGAACGTGGGGGACGCTCGAAGGGTGACTGAGCAAACGATCCAACTCGAACTGGACGACTCGGGTCTCTCCCCTGGCCTGCCCGCGCCTTCAAACCCGCGCGATCAGGTCCAGGACGTGCCGTATCGACCAGTCGAGTTTCGTGACGACGACCTGCCCAGCGCGCTTGAGCGCTGTGCAGTATGGCTGCGCCAAGCGCAGGAGTGGCTGGGAGAACCGCTCGACGTCCTCGCGATCCACCTAGACTACGACGAGCGACAGGGTTCGCCCTACTACGACGTGAAGCTGCTTTGCAATGAGGAGGACCTAGCCGGGGTCCCCATCGCAATGCGCAACAAGAAGTAGCACTCGTCATCCACGCCGCGAAGGCCCTCTCGGACTCCGAGGGGGCCTTCGCCGCGTTTGGAGATAGGGGCATGACAAACCGCTGCGCACCCCGGCAAGATCGGAGGCGGACGAGGGAGGGTATGCCGGTGACCGAAATCGTGGTGCGCTGGTCCGAACCGCTGCCTGCGGAGGACCGCTACCTGAAGCTGCTGGACGAGTTGGAGCGCGGCCGCTACGACGCGTACCGGCTCGAAATCGACCAGCGCCGCTTCCTGACCGGCCGGGTGCTCGCGAAGACCCTCGCCGCGGAACGGCTCGGGGGTGCGGCGGAGTCCGTGCGCTTCGACGCGACCTGCGACGACTGCGGCAAACCGCACGGCCGTCCGCGCGTGCCGGGTTCGGACCTCGTGCTGTCGATCTCGCATTCGGGCAATCTGATCGGTCTCGCGGTCGCTGACGGCGTGCCGGTAGGCCTTGACGTCGAAACCGCCAGCCGCAAGGCGGACGCCTCGCTCGTGGAGTACGCGCTGAGCCCGGCCGAGCGGGAAGCCGTCGCGGGCCTGTCGGACGAGGAGCGTTCGGCAGCCTTCTTCATCTACTGGACGCGTAAGGAAGCGGTGATGAAGGCCACCGGCAAGGGGCTGAAGATCCCGCTGCAGAGCATCACGTTCTCCCGCTATGACGCCCCGGCCGAGCTGGTCGCGTCCGGTGACGAGGCACTCGACCCGGCGCGAACCCGGCTCGCCGACCTCAAGGCGGCTGACGGGCACCGGGCGGCGGTGGCGGCGTTGACGACAGGCAGCCTGAGCGTGACTGAGGAGCGCTGGCTGCCGTAAAGCTCGTGAGTGGTTGTGCCGGTTCTCACCGGCACAACCACTCACGACGCGCTGTCGTCCAGCCCCATCGCGCCGAGCAGCGTGCGGAACTTCGCGATCGTCTCCTGGTACTCGGTGTCCGGGTCCGACGCGGGCACGATGCCACCGCCCGCGAAGAGCCGCATCGACGTCTCGGCCACCTCGGCGCACCGGATCGCGACGGCCCATTCGCCGTCTCCCGCCGCGTCGACCCAGCCGACCGCGCCCGCGTAGTAACCGCGGTCGAACGGCTCCAGTTCCTGCACCAGGTCGCGCGCGGCGACGGTCGGGGTGCCGCAGACCGCCGGGGTCGGGTGCATCGCGGCGGCGAGGTCGAGGGCGGTCACTGAGCGGTCCGCCAGTTCGCCGGTGATGGACGTCCGCAGGTGCCAGATGGCGGGCGTGGAGACCAGCTCAGGACCGGCCGGGACGTCGAGCCCGCGGCAGAACGGCCGCAGCGACTCGATCACGTAGTCGATCACCAGGTCGTGTTCTTCCCGGTCCTTCGCGGACGCGAGGAGGGCTGCGCCGTTGGCCCGGTCGGTCTCCGGGTCGGCCGAACGCGGCATCGACCCGGCGTGCGGGGTCGTGAACACAGAGTCGCCCGCCCGGGAAAGCAGCAGCTCAGGGGTGGCCCCGACGAGGGTGCGGCCGCCGGGCAGTTCGGCGGCGTAAGTGAAGTGGCGCGGGTTGCCGCGGGCGAGGTTGCGCACGATCCCCTCGACCGGGATCGGCGCGTCGAATTCCAGCTCCAGCGCGCGGGCCAGCACGGCTTTGCGCAGGTCGCGGTCGCGCAGAGCGTTGACGGCCGCCCGCACGTTCTCGCGGTGGCCGTCGGCGGACGGAAGCCGCCGGGTGGCCGCCGGGGCGGGCAGGTCGACGGAGGGCGGCGCGACCGGGGTCTCGGAGCCGGCCTGGGCGCGATGCACGGTCCGGGGCAGCACGAGGTGCCCCGGTGAGGCAGCGCCGGGTCCGGTGTCGAACGGCAGCACGCCGACGGCGAGCGGCACGCCGGAACGGGCCAGCTCAGCGGCTGCCGAACGGGCGAGGCGGCGAGGGTCGGCGTCGGTGACGGTCCCGAGCGCACCGCGGGCGAGCAGGGCACGCCGGGCGGTCGCGAACAGGAAGTCGCCACGCTGGTAGCGGACGGTGGTCTCGGCCGGGGTCGCCGGCTCGGTACTGGTCGTCACTCCACCAGCGTCTCAGGATCCGGGAGCGCCGCGGGGAAAGTGTCGTCGGTGCAACACCTTCGCGCACACCTTCCCCGCGGCCGCCGGATCAGCGTTACTTGAGCGCGTCGATCAGCGCTTCGCGCTGCCGTTCGCCCAGGCCAGCGGCCCGGCGGTCGGGGTCGATCCCCGCCTGCTCGAGCAGCGCGGCGACCTTGACCGCGCCCAGGCCGGGCACCGCCTTGAGAAGCTGCGTGACCTTCGTCTTGCCGACGGTCTTGTTCTCCTTGGCCCGCTTGAGCACCGACTCGATGCTCTCCTTGCCGGACTTGATCGAAGCGAGCAGCTCCGAACGCGCCTTACGAGCCTCTGCCGCCTTGGCGAGGGCCTCGGCGCGCTGCTCCGGAGTCAACGTGGGCAGAGCCAACGTAATGTCCTTTCCTCTCAGGTCTCCGCTTTCGCGGCCGACGGTCTCAGCCGATGCTTGCAGCTGCAAGCGCTGGCCAGCCGTCACTTACCACGGCCCCAGTAAACGCCACGTGCCCGCAGTACGCGCAACCGACACGCACTTATCACCCGTCGACGGGCGCGGCGGACCTGCGCGAGGGGACCCCTCGCGACCTGTGAAAACGGCCTCAGAGGGCTCATTTCCGCCCCCATTACCTCACCCGAACGGGAGTGTATTTCGACGCAGTTAACACAACGCATTTTCTTGTCTCGCAACAGGAATCGCGACAGAAGTGGATCATGAAAGCGCGCGGCCGCCACCCGATGGCGGGAGAGGGCCGACAAGCCGTGACCGAACTTGTTCGTGCCCGATCCGGCGGATCCGCATTAGAGTCGGGCGCACCCCAGTTCACCGGCGAACGAGCACCACGGGAGTCACCCATGTTGAGCACGATGCAGGACGGACAGCTGTCGCTCGCGAAGCTGCTGCGCCACGGCACGAAGGTGCACGCGAAGAGCGAAGTCGTCACCTGGACCGGTTCAGAAGCCCGCCGGGAGACCTATGCGGAGCTCGGCAGGCACGCCGTCCGGCTGGCGAACGCGCTGCGCGGTCTCGGCGTCACCGGCGACCAGCGGGTCGGCACGTTCATGTGGAACAACGCCGAGCACCTCGCCGCCTACCTCGCGGTGCCCGCCATGGGCGCGGTGCTGCACACGCTGAACATCCGGCTGTTCCCCGAACAGCTGGTCTTCGTGGCGAACCACGCGGAGGACCACGTCGTCATCGTCGACGGCACGCTCGTGCCGCTGCTGGCGAGCAACCTGCCGGGGATGAAGACGGTCAAGCACGTGATCGTGGCCAACGGCGACGCGTCCGCGCTGACCGCGCCTGAGGGCATCACCGTGCACTCCTACGACGAGCTGCTGGCCAAGCAGTCCGACGAGTTCGACTGGCCGGAGATCGACGAGCGGGCCGCCGCCGCGATGTGTTACACCTCCGGCACCACTGGCGACCCGAAGGGCGTCGTCTACTCGCACCGGTCGATCTGGCTGCACTCGATGCAGGTCTGCATGACCGACAGCATGCGGCTCGCCCAGGAAGACCTGGCGCTGGCGATCGTGCCGATGTTCCACGCGATGTCGTGGGGCCTGCCGTACGCGGCGATGATGGTCGGAGCCTCGCTGCTGATGCCGGACCGGTTCCTGCAGCCGGCTCCGATCGCGGCGCTGCTGGCCGCGGAGAAGCCGACCTTCGCCGCCGCGGTGCCGACGATCTGGCAGGGCCTGCTCGCACACCTGGACGCGAACCCGCAGGACATCAGCCACGTGCGCGAGGTGGTCGTCGGCGGATCGGCCGCGCCGCCGTCGCTGATGCACGCCTTCGAGGAGCGCTACGACGTGCCGATCCTGCACGCGTGGGGCATGACCGAGACGTCGCCGCTGGGCAGCGTCGCGCGTCCGCCCGCCAGCGCGACCGGAGAGGAGCGCTGGGCCTACCGCTACACCCAGGGCCGGTTCCCGGCGTCCGTGGCGGCCCGGCTGATCGACGACGACGGCGAGGAACTGCCGTGGGACAACGAGGCGGTCGGCGAGCTGGAGGTGTCCGGTCCGTGGATCGCGGGGAGTTACTACGGAGGATCGGACGGTGCTCCCACGCCTGACCCGGAGAAGTTCCACGACGGCTGGCTGCGCACGGGTGACGTCGGCAAGATCAGCCCGGACGGCTTCCTGACGCTGACCGACCGCGCCAAGGACGTGATCAAGTCCGGCGGCGAATGGATCTCGTCGGTGGACCTGGAGAACGCCGTGATGGGCCATCCGGCGGTAGCCGAGGCGGCGGTCGTCGGCATCCCGGACGAGAAATGGGACGAACGCCCGCTGGTCGCCGTCGTGGTGCGGGAGGGCCAGCAGGTCACCGCTGAAGAACTGCGCGAGTACCTGTCGGGCAAGGTCGCGAAGTGGCAGCTGCCGGAGAACTGGACGTTCGTGGAGGAGGTGCCCAAGACGAGTGTCGGCAAGTTCGACAAGAAGCGGCTGCGCGCGTCCTACTCCGAGGGAAAGCTCGACATCTCACACCTCTGAGCGGTAAATCTCCGGCGAGTTGTCGGCCTGGGAAGGGCTTCGTACGGAAATCTGGTGCACGCAAGGAGCCCTTCCCAGCACGTCGGAGGAGAACTGGGGATGCAGCAGCGGAGCAGGAGGTCGTTCCTGTCGTTGGCGGGAACGGCGGCGGTGGGCGCGGTCGCGGCCGCGTGCGGGTCGAACACCGGGCGTCCCGGGGATCCGCCGCCGTCCACGGCGATGTCGGCGGGAGCCTCGACCCCGTCGCAGGCCCCGAAGGTCACGCTGCAGCAGTGGTACCACGCCTACGGCGAAGACGGCGTGCAGCAAGCCGTCAAGAACTACGCGGCCAGCTACCCGGCCGCGAAGGTCAACGTGGTGTGGAACCCCGGCGACTACGACTCGAAGATCGTCACCGCGCTGCAGAACAGCCCGGTGCCGGACGTGTTCGAGGCGCAGGTGAAGATCGACTGGGTCCGGCAGAACCAGGTGGTGCCGCTCGACGACATCATCGGGCCGGTCAAGAACGACTTCAGCCCTGCCGTGCTCGCCGCGCAGACCGTGGAGGGCAAGGTCTACGGCATTCCGCAGGCCACCGACACCCAGGTCCTCTTCTACCGCAAGAGCATGCTGCAGGCCGCCGGTGTGCAGCCGCCGCAGACCGTGGACGAGCTGATCGACGCCGCGAGCAAGCTGTCGAAGGACGGCGTGAAGGGGTTCTTCGCGGGCAATGACGGCGGCGTCGGCACGCTCACCGGACCGCTGCTGTGGTCGGCCGGGCTGGACTACCTGAAGAACAACAACCGCGAGGTCGGCTTCGACGATCCGCGCGCGGCCGCCGCGTTCGGCAAGCTGCACACGTTGAACACCAACGGTTCCCTGCTGCTCGGTGCGCCCGCCGACTGGTCGGATCCTGGCGCGTTCGTCGACGGGCTCTGCGCGATGCAGTGGACCGGGCTTTGGAACGTCCCGAAGATCCGCGACGCGCTCAACGACGACTTCGGCGTGCTGCCGTTCCCGAAGCTGGACGACAGCGGCAAGCCGTCGGTCCCGGTCGGCGCGTACGGCGCGATGGTCAACGCGAAGAGCGCGCACGTCAACGAGGCCAAGGCGTTCGTGAAGTGGCTGTGGATCGACCAGACCGACAGCCAGCTGGAGTTCGCCACCCGCTACGGCTTCCACGTGCCCGCCCGGCAGAGCCTGATCGACAAGGCGCAGACGCTGCAAAGCGGTCCGGCCGCGGACGTGGTGAAGTTCGTCAAGGAGAACAGCCACCTCGTCGGCGGTCCAGTGTGGACGCAGACGTCGAACACCGCGCTGTCGGACGCGGTCGCGAAGATCGCCAAGGAGGGCGCGGACCCGGTGGCGCAGACGAAGGCCGCGGTCACCGTCGCGCAGTCCGAGCTGAAACGCCTGTTCGGATGAGACTGTCCCGGAAAACCCGGGACACGCTGGCGTTCTGGGGGTTCGTGGGCCCGTTCGTGCTCGGCCTGGCGATCTTCGCCTACGTGCCGATCGGGTGGAGCCTGTACCTGTCGTTCTTCGACGCGCGCAACACAGTCACCCCCAGCGTCTTCGTCGGACTGGACAACTACGCGCACATGCTCTCCGACGGCCCGTTCGTCGCGAGCCTCGGCACGTTCAGCGTGTTCGCCCTGTTCATCGTGCCGCTGACGTTCGTGCTGTCGCTGGCCTTGGCGGTCGGCGTGAACCAGCTTCGGTTCGCGAAGGCGTTCTTCCGTTCGGTGTTCTTCCTGCCCTTCGCGTGCTCGTACGTGGTGGCGTCGCTGATCTGGAAGACGTCGCTGTTCTCCGGCGTCCGCTACGGTCTCGCGAACACCGTGCTCGGCGTCTTCGGCATCGACCCGGTGGCGTGGACCGGCACCGTGCACCCGCCGCTGTACTGGGTCGTGCTGGTGACCGCCCGGCTGTGGCTACAGCTCGGCTTTTACATGATCCTGTTCCTCGCCGCGCTGCAGCGGATTCCGCGGCATCTGTACGAAGCGGCGTGGCTCGACGGCGCGAAGCCGGGTTGGCAGGTTTTCCGGCACATCACGCTGCCGCAGCTGCGCGCGACGTCGGTGGCCGTGCTGCTGCTGAATCTGATCAACGCCTATCAGGCGTTCGACGAGTTCTACAACATCATGGGTGATTCCCGCGGTTACCCGCCGTTCGCGCGGCCGCCGCTGGTGTACCTCTACTACACCTCCCTCGGCTCCGGCGGCCAGGATCTTGGCCGCGGCAGCGCGGGCGCGATCATCCTGGCGCTGCTGATCGCCGCGGTGACTCTCCTCCAGGGCAAGCTTTTCCGGTTCGATCGGAGCGCGACATGATCCGCGCGGTGCTTCGCTGGACAGCGCTTGCCGTGTCCGCGATCCTCTTCCTGCTGCCGTTCTACCTGTTGCTGCGCAACGGTCTCGCCTCGCGCGCGGAGCTCACCGCGCCCGGTTGGACGCTGTGGCCGAAGCAGATCCACTGGGAGAACTTCACGAAGCTGTTCGACCAGCAGGACGTGCCGTTCGCGCGCAGCATCGTGAACTCGGTCGTCGTCGCGGTGCTGCAAACCGTGGGCCTGCTGGTGGTGTGCTCGCTCGCTGGCTACGGCCTGGCGCGGGTGCCCTACCGCTACTCGAAGCCGGTGTTCTACGCGGTGCTGGCGACGCTGATGATCCCGACGTCGGTGACGTTCGTGCCGAGTTTCGTGGTGGTGTCGACGCTCGGCTGGCTCTCGGATTTCCGCGGCCTGGTCATCCCCGGCCTGTTCAGCGCGTTCAGCGTTTTCCTGTTCCGGCAGTACTTCCTGGACTTCCCGAAGGAACTGGAAGACGCCGGCCGCGTTGACGGCCTGTCCCGCTGGGGCGTCTTCCGCAAGATCGTGGTGCCGAACTCGCGGGGCTTCTTCGCCGCGATCGCGGTGATCACCGTGATCGGCAGCTGGAACGCGTTCCTGTGGCCGCTGATCATCGCGCAGTCGCCGGACTCGTGGACGGTGCAGGTCGCCCTGTCCGGGCTGCTGACCGCGCAGAACCCGCAGCTGAACCTGCTGTTCCTGGCCGCGTTGCTGTCGATCGTGCCGATCGCGGCGCTCTTCGCGTTCCTCCAGCGATATCTGGTACGCGGGGTCACCGAATCCGGGTTGAAAGGCTGAAAACCGTCACATCGACCGGCGACCGCGCGTAGCGTTTCGCCGTTAGCCGCCGACGACTCACCGTCGCCACAGTCGTAGCAGGAGTGCAGCCATGACGGACCCTTATCAGCAGCAGCCTTATCCCGGCCAGGACCCGGCGCAGGGGCATCCTTCCGGGCCGGTGCCCTCGCCTGGGTATCCGTCCGGGCCCACGCCCACGCCGGGATACGCGCCGGCACCCTATGGAGCGCCGATGTACGGGGCGCCGTATGCGGCTCCGTATCCGGGGGGCGCGCCGTTGAAGACCAGCGGGCTCGCGATCGCCGGGATGGTGGTCGGGATCGTCGCGTTGATCTTCTTCTGGGTTCCGTTCTTTGACGTGGTCGCGGCGATTACCGCGATCGGGCTGTCGTGGGCCGGGATGGTGCAGGGCGGGAAGCCCGGGTGGACCGGGCAGGGGATGGGGATCGCCGGGCTGGTTTGCGGGATCCTGGCGGCTATTCCGGCGGTGATTTTCTTGGTGTGGTTCTTTGTGTCGTTGTCGGCGGTGGGGGCCACTTGCGCGTTTTACTGCTGAGGTCGGGGGCGGCTCGTCGCCTGGCGGCGACATCGCGCCCGGTTGCTTGCGTGGGGCACCCCGAAGCTTGGTTGTGCTGACGGTCCGAGGGTGCTTGTCAAGGCGGGAAAGATGCCTTGGCAAGCACCCTCGGACCGCATGTGGGCTTCGTAGCGGGGTGCGAGGGTGGTGCGGGTGCACCGTTCGCTGGGTACACGCGGCGGTTTCGCGAGTGGGGCTAGCGCCCCGAAGCGGCATTCGATACGTCGCCTGCACCCAATGTCACCTTGGGGCGCATCCCGGTGGGGCGGGCGGGTCCGTGCGGGCCCCTCCCGGCCCGGTAGCTGGTCGTGAGGGGAACCCTCAGGGAATCAGCGGCGGTGAGGGCGTCCCTCACGTACCGCTGGGCACGGCCTGGCCTCCCCTCCGTTCGGCGGTAGTGGCACCCGGGTCGGCGTGACAGAGTCTCCCGCATTGTCACGGCAAATGTGAGATACCTTCGCGTTCTGCTTCGGCGTAGTTCACCGGCCCGTCATGGGCGTCCAGGAGCGTGCGAGGGGCCGGCGAGACGGGGAGCGAAAACATGGCGGAACTGACCAGGCGGGCGTTCACCACCGCGGGTGCGGCTGGGGTGGGGTTGCTGCTGTGCACTCCCACGGCCAACGC
This sequence comes from Amycolatopsis sp. M39, assembly GCF_001651785.1. Classification (NCBI taxonomy): domain Bacteria; kingdom Bacillati; phylum Actinomycetota; class Actinomycetes; order Pseudonocardiales; family Pseudonocardiaceae; genus Amycolatopsis; species Amycolatopsis sp. M39. The sequence continues at coordinate 61,188 of NZ_LWSF01000001.1, read as the reverse complement.
GCTGGACCGTGCGTTGAGGCGGACCGCTCAGCGGGCCGTGCGGACTGCTGGGACCACGCTTGACCAGGCCGCTTCCGGGGCAGCCACTGGGTACTCGCGGCTTTCCGCCGGGCCGGGCTGGCCGGTCGCGGTCCGGGCGGACCTCGTTGAGGGCAAGTCCGGGCGCGACGACCGGCGGACCGCGCTCGGGGCGTTCGTGCAGTTCACCGACCTGCATATCACCGACACCGAATCGCCCGCTCGGTTCGAGTATCTGCATCCGTTCATCGGGTCCGCGCACCGGCCGCAGGAAACGCTGGGCACCGTCGCGACCAGTGCGCTCGTCAAGCGGGTCAACAGTTTGCGCGCGGGGCCGTTCACTGGGCGGCAGTTCGACTTCGTCGTGACCACCGGCGACAACACCGACAACCACGAACTGCTTGAGCTCGACTGGTTCCTCACGACGCTCAACGGCGGCGCGATCACGCCCAACTCCGGCGACCCGAACCGCTACGAGGGGGTCCAGGCTTCTGGCAATCCGGAGTTCTGGAACCCGGGCACACGGCTAGCCGATGACTACACCAAGAAGGGCTTTCCGCAGGTCCCCGGGCTGCTCGAAGCCGGGATCGCGGCGTTCACCGCGCCTGGGTTGAACCTGCCCTGGTACTGCACGTTCGGCAATCACGACGACAGCGTCGTCGGCACGCTGCCGGAGGGCATCCCGGGCATCGAGGGCTGGTACACCGGCAAATACAAGGTCGTCGGCAAGGACGAGAGCAGCGCGCGCAAGCTCGGCACCGCCATCCAACAGGGCAAGAGTGTGCCGCTCGGCGAGTTGTTCGGCGGCGGCACCGTTCGCGAGGTCACGCCGGATCCGCGCCGGCGGCCGTTCAGCACGTCGGAGTTCGTCAAGGCGCATCTCGCCGCGAAGAACACCGGGCCGGGGCCGGTCGGGCACGGCTTCACCGACGCCAACTCCGACGGGCGCGACGTCTACTACGCCTTCCGGATCGCTCCCGGCGTCACCGGAATCAGCCTCGACACCACCACGCAGGGCGGGTTCGCGGACGGTTCGATCGGGCTCGCGCAGTTCAACTGGGTCGAAGCGACACTCAAGCGCAACAGCTCGACGTACTACGACTTCTTCGGCCGCAAGGTGACCCATTCCGTCACCGACGAGCTGTTCGTCCTCTTCAGCCACCACACCAGCGGCACCATGGGCAACCTCCTGCCCGACGCGCGCCACCTGCTCGACCCGCGGCTGAACGGCGACACGTTCGTCGCGATGGTGCAGCGCTTCCCGAACGTCGTGGCATGGGTCAACGGGCACACCCACCTCAACAAGATCACCCCGCACGTCGGCAAGACCCCGGCGCAGAGCTTCTGGGAGATCAACACCGCCAGCCACATCGACTTCCCGCAGCACGCGCGGATCATCGAACTGGCCGACAACCACGACGGCACGCTGTCGGTGTTCACCACGCTCATCGAGGCCGACGCCCCGTACGCCGCGGACTACTCCGCCCGGACCCCCGACGCGCTCGCCTCGATGTACCGCGAGTTCTCCTACAACGACATCCACGCGAACCTCAGCCACGTCGGCGAGGCGGGCGACCGCAACACCGAGCTGCTGCTGACCAACCCGCTCAGCTGATTACCCGCGAGGTAATCGACTCCACGCGTCCGGCTGCGGTTGACTGCTCGGCATGACCGACGTCGAAGGCACGCAGCTGTTCCATAAAACGATGCCGTTCAGCGAGCGGCTCGGCATCGAGGTGCTGGAGCACGGCCCGGCCCTGGTCCGCAGCCGGATCGCGTGGGACGAATCCCTGTGCACGCTCGGCGGAGTGCTGCACGGCGGCGCCCTGATGGCGCTGGCCGATTCGACCGGCGCGGTCTGCGCGTTCCTCAATCTTCCCGAAGGCGCGCAGGGCACGACGACGCTGGAGTCCAAGACGAACTTCCTGCGCGGCGTCCGTTCGGGGTATGCCACTGCGTCGTCCACACCATTGCACGCCGGGCGCCGCGTCGTGGTCGTCGAGACCGAAATCCGCGACGACGACGGCAAGCTCGCCGCGAAAATCACCCAGACGCAAGCAGTGTTGTAGCGGCGGCTCTTTACTTACCCGCTCCGGAAGGCGAAAATCTTTGGCTACCACTGGGGTCTGGGGACGGAGCCGGAATGCGGGTTCGCGGGTTGGTCACGTTACTGTCCATCGTCATGCTCACGGCTGGTGCGGCACAGGCCGCCGCGGAACCGCAGCACGCGCGTAACGACGAGTCCATCGACTACCACGAATGGTCGTCCAGCTCGTTCTTCGCGGGCAAGTTCGACGGGCTCGGCTTCGGCTACGGCGGCCTGCGGATCACGCATCCGATCGGCAGCGTCGCGCACACCGAACCGGGGCTCGGCACCACGCNGCACCACGCGCACCTACGACTACGGCACCTGGACGTCGCCGAAGTACCGGCAGGGCTTCGACGCGACGCAGCTGATCGCGTCGTGGAACGCGCGCACCCCGGCCAAGACGTGGCTTGAGGTGCAGGCGCGCGGCCGGACTTCGGCCGGGGCCGAAACCACGTGGTACACGATGGGCCGCTGGGCCAGCGGGGACGCGGACATCCACCGCACCAGCGTCGACGGACAGAGCGACGACAACGCCTCGGTCGACGTCGACACGCTCGCCACGAAGGCAGGCGTCACGCTGCGCTCGTACCAGTTGCGCGTGACGCTCTACCGCGAGCAGGGTTCGCCGACCACGCCGACACTGTCCTCACTCGGCGCGATGACCTCGAACGTCCCCGACCGGTTCGACGTCCAGACCACCAAGCCCGGCCGAGCGCGCGGGATCGAGCTGAAGGTGCCGCCGTTCGCCCAGAACATCCACAAAGGACAGTTCCCGCAGTACGGCGGCGGCGGTGAGGCCTGGTGCAGCCCGACCTCGACCGAGATGGTCGCCGAATACTGGCACCGCAAGCCGACCGCGCAGCAGATGGACTGGATCCCGGCGGACTACCAGGACCGGTCGGTCGTCTACGCCGCGCGCGGCACCTACGACTACGCCTACGACGGCACCGGCAACTGGCCGTTCAACACCGCGTACGCCGCTTCGCTGGGCTTGCGCGGGCACATCACCCGGCTGCACGACCTCAACGAACTCGAAGGCTACATCGCGCACGGCATCCCGGTGATCACCTCGCAGTCGTTCCTGGCCAGCGAACTCGACGGCGCGGGCTACGGCACGGCCGGACACCTGATGGTCGTCGTCGGCTTCACCCAGGCGGGCGACGTGATCGCGAACGACCCGGCGTCCAGCTCCGATGGCCGCGTGCGCACGGTGTACAAGCGGGACCAGTTCGAGAAGATCTGGCAGCGCACGAAGCGGCACACCGAGAGCGGCGCGGTGGCCAGCGGGCCGGGCGGCGTGGTCTACCTGATCACCCCGTAAAACGCGCTGGTTCGCCTCGCCGGTCCGGGGTTGGTGTGCCTCCGGGACCGAACCCCCGGATACCCTGTCGGACCCCCGGAGAACTGCTCCTCGCTTACCTCGGCTATTACCGGGCCGCGCTGCTGCACGAGCTGGACGGCCTGGCTGAGGCCGAACTGCGCATCAGCAGGCTCCCATCGGACGACATCAGGGCGCTCTTCCGGAAAGAGCGCGCGGCGTCCCGCGAGATCGTGGGCCGGGGCGCGGCTTGAGGACATCTCCGGTGGCGGCGGGCGCTTCAAGGGTCCGGGGCGGGTGCCTGCGTTGGGTTGGATTCTGTTTCGTCTGTTGCAGGAGTATGTGGGCAGCTGGATATGGTGAGGGAGGAGTAGGTGGCTCGTGAGCGGCAATCCCAGTGCTAACCGCGACCAACACTCACGAGGCTGGGCTATGGCGATATGCGCATGATCCGTGGTTAGCTGCGGCTGGGAACGCCGTCGCGGGTGAAAGGTTGTGCGCATGCCGTACGAGGTCCAGGGAGTGGTGTCGCGGGCCAAGGGTGAGCCGGTCACGCTCGAAACGGTGGTGGTGCCCGACCCCGGACCGGGTGAGGCGGTCGTCTCGGTGCAGGCGTGCGGGGTGTGCCACACCGACCTGCACTATCGCGAGGGCGGGATCAACGACGAGTTCCCGTTCCTGCTCGGGCACGAGGCCGCGGGACGGGTGGACAAGGTCGGCGCGGGCGTCACCGATCTCGCACCTGGCGACTACGTGATCCTGAACTGGCGCGCGGTCTGCGGCACCTGCCGGGCCTGCAAACGAGGTAAGCCCTGGTACTGCTTCTCGACTTTCAACGCCGAGCAGCCCATGACGCTCACCGACGGCACGAAGCTGTCGCCCGCGCTGGGCGTCGGAGCGTTCCTCGGCAAGACGCTCGTCCACAGTGGACAGTGCACCAAGGTCGACGAGCGGGCCGAACCCGCCGTCGCCGGGCTGCTGGGCTGCGGCGTGATGGCCGGGCTGGGCGCGGCGATCAACACCGGGGCGGTCGGGCGCGGCGATTCGGTCGCGGTGATCGGCTGCGGCGGCGTCGGCGACGCGGCCGTCGCGGGTGCGCGGCTGGCCGGGGCGACCACGATCGTCGCGATCGACACCGACGACCGGAAACTCCAGTGGGCCAAGGACTTCGGGGCCACGCACACGGTCAACAGCCGCGGACTGAGCGAGGAGGACGTGGTCGCCGCGATGCAGGACGCGACGAACTCGTTCGGCCCGGACGTCGTGATCGACGCGGTCGGCCGCCCGGAGACCTGGCGGCAGGCATTCTACGGCCGCGACCTCGCCGGTACCGTCGTGCTGGTCGGCGTGCCCACGCCGGACATGAAGCTCGACGACCTGCCGCTGATCGACTTCTTCTCGCGCGGCGGTTCGCTGAAGTCGTCGTGGTACGGCGACTGCCTGCCGTCGCGGGACTTCCCGATGCTGGTCGACCTGTACCTGCAAGGCAGGCTGCCGCTGGACAAGTTCGTCACGGAGCGGATCGGCGTCGACGGCGTGGAGCAGGCTTTCGAGCGAATGCACCACGGCGACGTGCTGCGCAGCGTGGTGGAATTCTGATCCTTTTCGCCGACGCGGACTATCCGGCCGACCCGTACCCGGGAACCCGGCCGGACTGCTCGTACGTGCACCTCGACGGCGCGGGCCACGCCTTGGACACCGCGCCGCCGGGGTGGCGTTCGCGCACGCCGGTGCTCGCGTACGGGTCGAACGCGTGCCCGTCGAAGATCACCTGGCTGCGCACCCAGCTCGGCCTGACCGGGCCGGTGGTCGCGGCGCGCGTGCAGTGCACCGGGCTCGCCGCGGTGTGGGCCGCCGGGTTGCGGCGACGCGACGGCCAGCGCCCGGCAACGCTCGCCGCGCTGCCGGGCGTGGCGGAGAACCACTTCGTCTGGTTCGCGACGCCAGAACAGCTGGCGGTGCTGGACATCTGCGAGGGCCGCGGGAATCGGTACGACCTGGCGATGCTGGACAACGCCGACATCCGGCTGGACGGCGTGCTGCTTTCCGGAGTGCACGCTTACGTCGGTGCCGCACCAATCCGATTCCCGTTGCTGGTCAACGGGTCTCCGGTGCGCGTTGCCGACGTCGCCCAGGCGGACGCGGCGCTGCTGGCTGGCGAACCAGCGACCGGACACGGCCTCGCCTGCACCGTCCTGCCGCCGCAGCACACCTTCAGCTGACCCGCGGAATCGCGCGCACGGTGAGGAAGCCGACCGGTTCCCGGGCAAGGCGAGCATGCCGTTCCGGATCGGCCAAGGCGGCTTCGGCGGACGGACGTCCCTCGCGCAGCTGCTCGATCAGGAATCCGGCCTCGCGCAACTCCTCGCAGGTGCGCTCCAGCGGAGCCAGCCAGTACCGGACCCTCCAGCCGCGGCTCCAGACCTCCTCGATCACCCGGACCTCGAAGTAGTTGCCGCCGTGCCGGAGCCAGTCGCCGGTCGGATGCTGCCTCGACAGCACCAGCGCGCCGCCCGGCCGCAGCACCCGGCGGAACTCGCGCAGGGCGCCGACCCGGTCGTCCACATACTCCAGCGCGAGGGCGAACAGCACCTGGTCCACCGACGCGTCCGGCAGCCAGCTCAGCGGTTCGGCCAGGCCCTGGACGCGGAACTCGCCCGCCGGCACCCGCTCCCGGCTCAGCTCGACCATGCGCGGGCTGAGGTCGAACCCGGTCACCCGCGCGCCGCGGGCGGTCAGTTCTTCGGCGTAGAGGCCAGGACCGCACGCGGCGTCGAGGACGTGCTGCCCGGCGACGTCGCCCAGCAATTCCAGGCAGGCCGGGCGGTCGTAATGCGCGTTGTAGAACCCGTTCTGCGCGTGGTCGAGGAATTCGTCGGCGAACACTTCGTATTGCGGAAAGGAACCCACTGCATCGCTCACCCGCGCCAGTCTGCCCGCGCGGGCGCGTTCAGCAGAGCAGTTTTCCGGGGTTCAGGATCCCGGTCGGGTCGACCGCGGACTTGGCCGCGCGCAGCACGTCCAGCCCGATCCGGCCGATCTCCGCCTCCAGGTACGGCGCGTGGTCGAGGCCGACCGCGTGGTGGTGGCTGATCGTCCCGAGGCCGCTGATCGCCTCGCACGCCGCCGCCTTCGCGCGCTGCCACTGTCCGACCGGATCGGTGTCGTCGCGCGAGGTCAGCACGGTGAAGTACAGCGACGCACCGGTTTCGTAAGCGTGCGAAACGTGGCACATCACGATCGCCCGGCCCAGCGAGGCCACCAAAGCCGCGCGCACCGCGTCGTGCAGTTCGTCCAGATTGGACCAATAGGCCGCGGTTTCCAGGGTTTCCACGCACACGCCGAGATCCAGCAACGCGTCGCGCTGCCGCGGTCCGTTGAACCGGCCGTGCCGCCACGATTCGCCGAGCACCTTGCCGATCCGCACGGCACCGGAACACTTCAGCATCGCCGACGTCCGCCGCCGGCACCGAGCGACGTCGCCTTCCCAGCCGACGATCAGCAGGCACGGGTTCTTGATCCCGCGCGCCGCGAGGTACGTCTTGAGCGCCGTGGTCTTCAGCCCGGCGTTGAGCGAGAACGACACATTCGTCTCGTCCACGTCGGACAGCCGGGTGACGTCCGCCAGCGCGTGGTCCTGCGCGAGCTTCCGCACCGCCGCCGCTCCGGCCGCCCAGCCGTCGACGATCCAGCCCTCGTAATGCCGCTGCTCCGGCAACGGCCGGACCCGCAGCGCGACCTCGGTGATCACGCCGAGCGTGCCCTCGCTGCCGACCGCGAGCTGCCGCAGATCCGGACCGGCCGCGGACGCCGGCGCGACGCCGAGCCGCCACTCGCCCTTCGGCGTGGCCAGCCGGAGCCCGGCGACCATGTCCTCGAACCGGCCGTAACCGGACGACGCCTGCCCGGCCGAACGCGTGGCCGCGAACCCGCCGATGGTCGCGCGCTCGAACGACTGCGGCACGTGGCCGAGCGTGTATCCGTGCGCCGCGAGCAGCCGCTCCGCCTCCGGACCGCGCACACCGGCCCGCAGCACCGCGATCCGCGACACCGGGTCCACCGACACCAGCTCGTCGAGCCGCACCAGGTCCAGCACGACCACCGCCGCCTTGCCGCCGCGCAGCGCCGCGACCCCGCCGACCACCGACGTGCCGCCGCCGAACGGGACCACGCCGATGTCGTGGCGCACGCAGACCTCCAGCACGGCCTGCACCTGGTCCGGGTCCGCGGGCAGCAGCACCGCGTCCGGCACCGGCACCTCGTCGCCAGCCCGCGCGTGCAGCAGGTCCAGATAGGACAGACCACCGGTGCGGCCGAGCCGTTCCCCCGGGTCGACGAGCACGTGGTCCGCGCCGAGAAGTTCCTCGAATTCGGTACGGACGGGCACCGTCAGCGCGGACTCGGCGACCGGGCTGCCCGCGCCGGTTTTATCTCCTCGATCCGGACCGACCTGGCCGATACGCTGGCCAAGCCACCGGACCGCGCGGTCGGGCAGGCCGGCCGAGGCTCCGCCCTGTTCGGTCCACGAACGCCGGATGCGGTGGTTGATGAGATCGCTCACGACTACAGTGTGACATATGGACGTCAAACGTCACTCCCGACCGGGAGCGGCCCCTTCCGCACTCGCGGACGCCCGCAGCCGCCCGACCTCGGCTCGCGTCGCCGGCGACGAGCTCCTCGACGCCGCGCGCCGGTGCGTGCTCGCAGTCGGCGTCCGGCGCACCACGCTGGCCGAAATCGCCCGAACCGCGCAGGTCAGCCGTATGACGGTGTACCGGCGGTTCCCCGACGTCCGCAGTGTGCTCGCCGCGCTGATGACGCGCGAGTTCAGCGGCCTGCTGCAACGGGTGAACGAGACCGGCGACCAGGCAGCGCACGCGCGCGACCGCATCGTGCACCTGGCGGCGGCCAGCGTCGGAGCGTTGTCGGCCGATCCGCTGTTCCGGACACTGCTGGACGTCGACGCCGAACTGGTGCTGCCCTACATCGTCGAGCGGCTCGGCGCGACGCAGCACTTCGCCGAGCAGGTGCTCCGAAGCCTGCTCGAAGAAGGACACCGGGACGGCTCGGTGCGCCTCGCCGAGGTCGCCGCCCAAGCCCGATCGGTGCTCCTGGTCGTGCAGTCGTTCGCGTTCTCGCTGCGCCCGGCCACCGCCGACGTCGACGAGGCCGCATTGCTCGCCGAATTCCGGCACCTGGTCGAAGCGGGGTTGAAACCATGAGCACCGGATCCCTCAACGCGCGCCGCCGTGAACGCGAACTGTCCCGGCTGGTCGACGGCGAACGCGTCGACATCCTGGTGGTCGGCGGCGGTGTCACCGGCGCGGGCATCGCACTCGACGCGGCCGCGCGGGGGCTCTCCGTCGCTCTGGTGGAGGCGCACGACCTCGCGTTCGGCACGTCGCGCTGGTCCAGCAAGCTCGTGCACGGCGGATTGCGATACCTGGCGAAGGGCGAACTCGGGCTTGCCCACGAAAGCGCGGTGGAGCGCGGGATCCTCATGACGCGCACCGCGCCGCACCTCACGCGCGCGCTGCCGCAGCTTTTTCCGCTCTATCCGGGTACTTCCGCCGCGCAGCAGGCTTTGATCGCCACTGGCCTCCGGGCTGGCGATGGGTTGCGGAGAGCTGCGCGTACACCGTCGTCAGTGCTGCCTGGGCCGCGCCGGATTCCCGCTGCCGAGGCGCTGGCCCTGTCCCCCGGCCTGGCTCCCGGTGGGCTTCGCGGCGCTTTGCTGGCGTACGACGGTGCTTTGGTTGACGACGCACGTCTTGTGGTCAGTATTGCCCGTACGGCGGCGTTGCTCGGCGCTCGAATCCTCACGCGTTTGTCGGCGGTTTCCTTGTCCGGCAACGAAGCTCAGGTCAGTGATGGCGTCTCGTCGTACACGCTTCGCGCGCGTCAGGTCATCAACGCGACCGGTGTCTGGGCGGACACGCTGACTGACTCCGTACAGCTACGTCCTTCCCGCGGGTCACACCTGGTGCTCGCGCCGGAAACCGTGCGGGTCGGAGCCACGTCGGTCAACATCCCGGTTCCCGGCGAGACCAACCGGTTCGTGTTCCTGCTGCCGCAGCTCGACGGCCGGGTCTACTTAGGACTCACCGACGAGCCGGTATCCGGCGGGGTCCCGGATGTCCCGACGGTTCCCGAGTCCGATGTGGACTTCTTGCTGTCGACAGCGTCTTCGGTCCTGGACCGCCCGTTGACCGCTGCCGACGTGATCGGCTCGTACGCCGGACTGCGGCCGCTCGTCTCCGGTTCCGCCGGACGCAGTGCGGATCTCTCGCGGAAACACGCGGTAGTCACCGGTTCCGACGGCGTGCTCACCGTGATCGGCGGGAAGCTGACGACGTACCGACGCATGGCCGAGGACGCCGTCGATGCCGCGTTGACACACGCCGGATTGCCCGCTGGCCCTTCGCGAACCTCGAAGCTGCCACTGATCGGTGCCGCACCGCGCTCGCGGCTGTCGCTTGTGGACGCTCCAGCGCGGCTGGCGGCCAAGTACGGCACCGAAGCACCCCGCGTGGCGGCGCTCGGCGAACTGGAGCCGGAATTCGCCGCTCCACTGTGCACGTCGACGGAGATCACCGCGGCCGAGGTGGTGTGGGCCGTCCGCCACGAAGGCGCGACGACCGTCGAGGACGTCCTCGAACGACGCACCCGGCTGGCCCTCGTCCCTGCCGACGCCGAAGCCGCCCGCGAGCGGGTGGCCGAACTGGTCGAAAAAACGCTGGCCGGACTGTCCTGACTCCTGCGGCCAGCATCGCCCCAATGGGGCATTGGGATCTTCTCAGCAGGGCGGTGTGCGGCGGGTTCGCTGTCGGCCCGGCGCGGCCGGGTCGACTACTGAGAAAACCACCTTGGGGCGGACAACTATCGGCAAGGCAGCTTGACGGGTCGTTGGGTTTTTGCAACAGTGCGGTCCATGAGCCCGGTGCGGCGTGGCAAGGAGCTGCCGATCCACAACCGGCTGCCGGCGCTGCGCGCGGAGCGCGGGATGAGCCGGGCGGAGCTTGCCGAGGCGATCGAGGTCAATCCGCAGACGATCGGGGCGCTGGAGCGCGGGGATCATTACCCCAGCCTCGACCTGGCGCTGCGCATCTGCGCGGTGTTCGACCTGCCGGTGGAGGCCGTGTTCAGCCGTGCGCCGCGGGAGGGGGACGCGTGACGCTGGAGATCGACCGGGTCAGCAAGCGGTTCGGCGCGAAAACCGTGCTCGACGGAGTGAGTTTCACCGCGGCGTCCGGCGAGCTGTTCGGGTTCGTCGGCAGCAACGGGGCGGGCAAGACCACCACGATGCGGATCGCGCTCGGCGTGCTGGCCGCCGACTCCGGCGAGGTGCGGTTCGCCGGGCGACCGGTCACGCACGACACCCGCGCGCAGATCGGGTACATGCCCGAAGAGCGCGGTCTGTACCCGAAAATGAAGGTCATCGACCAGCTCGTCTACCTCGCCGAACTGCACGGCCTCAGCACCAACGACGCGCACCGCGCCGCCGAGTTGTGGATCGCGCGGCTTGGGCTCGGGCCGAAGCGCGAGGACGACATCCAGAAGCTCAGTCTCGGCAATCAGCAACGCGTGCAGCTCGCCGCCGCACTGGTGCACGACCCGGCGCTGCTCGTGCTCGACGAGCCGTTTTCCGGCCTCGACCCGCTCGCCGTCGACGTGCTGAGCGGCGTGTTGCGCGAGAAGGCGGCGACCGGCGTGCCGGTGGTGTTTTCCAGCCATCAGCTCGACCTCGTGGAGCGGCTGTGCGACCGGGTCGGCATCATCCGCGACGGCCGGATGGTCGCGGTCGGCACCGTGGACGAGCTGACCCGCTACGCCGGACGTCGGCTGGTGGTCACCGCGCCCAGCGCTCATCCCGGTTGGGCGGCAACGGTTCCTGGTGCCCGCGTCGTCGAAAACCGCGGCAGCACGACTGTCCTGGAACTGTCGCCGAGTGCCGACGATCAGGCCGTGCTCGCCGCCGCGCTGGCCACCGGCCCGGTGACGGAATTCAGCCACCGCCGTCGCAGGCTGGCCGACCTGTTCCACGACTCCGTCGCCACGCCGGGAGCACCTCGATGAGCCGGATCCGCTCCACCCGCGCGGTGCGGCTGGTGGCCAAACGGGAGCTCAACGCACGGCTGCGCACCCGGTCCTTTGTGGTCAGCACCGCGGTGATGTTGTTGCTGCTGCTGGGTTACGTGACACTGCAGGTCTTCCTCGCCCATGACCGGTCGACCACCGAAGTCGCGCTAGCCGGGCAGGCGCAGGGGATCGCCACGCAACTGGAGAACACCGACCGGAACCTCAAGATCGTCCTGGTGCAGTCCGAATCGGACGGATTGACCAAGGTCCGCGACGGTGACGCCGACGCGCTCGTGTCCGGCAGCGCTTCCCGGCCGCGGGTGACCGTCAAGTCCACTTTGGACTCCGAGCTGCGGACGACGCTCGACCACATCGCACAGCAACAGGTTTTGGACGCTCAGCTGTACTCCGCGAATCTCGACCCCGCCGCCGTGCACCAGGCAGTGTCTGCCACCCATGCCGACGTCCAGTCTCTCGAACCGGCGGATCCGCGAGCCGGGGCGAAGCTCGTGACCGGGATCGTGATCGCGATTCTGTTGTACGTCAGCATCATGACCTACGGAATGTTCGTCGCACAGGGCGTGGTCGAGGAGAAATCCAGCCGCGTGGTGGAGATCCTGCTCGCGACGGTCCGGCCGGTGCATTTGCTGCTGGGCAAGGTCATCGGGCTCGGCCTGGTCGGGTTGGCGCAGCTCGCAGTCCTCGCCGTGGCAGGTTTGGTGGCCGGTGGCGTTTCCGGGGTGTTCTCGATTTCCAGCGTCACGCTGGGAACGCTGGGCTGGGGTCTCGTCTGGTACCTGCTCGGTTTCCTCCTCTACGCCATGCTCTACGGCGCGGCCGGTGCGCTGGTGTCCCGGCAAGAAGACACGCAGGCCGTAGTGGGGCCGGTGAATATCGCGCTGGTCATCGGGTTTGTCGCGGGAATCAATCTGCTCACGCAAGCACCGCAGGGGACGGCGACGCGGGTCGTGTCGCTGATCCCGTTGCTGTCGCCGGTCCTGATGCCCGCGAGGATCGCGCTCGGCACGGTCCGGCCGTGGGAAATCGTGCTGTCTCTGGTGCTGACGGTCGCGCTGATCGCGGTAGTCACCTGGGCGGGTGCGCGAGTGTATCGGAATGGAGTGTTGCGGGTCGGCAGCCGAGTGCGGCTGGTTGACGCATTGCGCCGTTAGGGCACGCGACTCGGCGTGGGATCCGTGTGGCTATCGGCGAGGTAGCTCTGGTTGACCTCGATCAGCCCGTCGAGCGCGGACCGCGCCTCGGCGAGGCGATCGATCGCCGAGGACAGCCGACCGTGCTCTCGCCGCATCGTCGCCAGGGCACGGTGTGCCTTGCTCGCGCTGGGTTCGGCCATGCACGGCACCATCTCGGCGATGACCCGGGTGGACAGCCCCGCGGCCAAGAAGGCCCGGATGAGTTCGACCCGGCGGACGTGCTCGTCGGCGTAATGCCGCTGACGGCCCGCTCGCTGACCAGCAGCCCTTGCTCTTCGTAGTAGCGCAGCAGCCGCCGGCTCACCCCCGTCCGGGCGGACAGCTCCCCGATCCGCATGCCGCTCCCGCCTACGACGGGATCACCGAGATCTGGTTCGACGACGGGGCCGGCCACGACTCGTTCTTCGCGTCCGAGAACTACCCACCCGGACGAGGCGAAGTTCATCGATCTGGCTTCCGCCGGGACCATGGTCACCAGCGAGAAAACCGTGCTCTGAGGCCAGTCAAGCACCGCCGGAAACGCCAGGACGCACACGACTGGCGGATCCAAGTCGAGCATTTCGGTGCGAGACCGGGGAAAGCCAGCCTCCGCGAGCAATCCGGTTCCCGCAGCCGGGCAACCGGATCCGGCCACATGCCCAGCGTGTGCACAGCCAACGCGGCATCGAACGACCCTTCGCTGAGCGACAGATTCTCGACCCAAACGCACCCGGCCAGTCGACCGGTGGAACGGGAAGCGGGGCGAAGGCGTTACGCCGAGCCAGCGGTCAGGGACGTCGGCGTTGTGCTGTTCTGCCAAGAGATCAGCTTCACGCTGACCGAAATCGGCCGCTTCCCGACCGGCGGACAATCCGGTCGGCAGATGGCGAACTCGCCGAACTGACCGAGCAGCTGGCGGAAAGCAACGAACGGGCGCCCGACGTCAAGACTCGAAGTCAGCTTGTTTCCAAGCCGGCTGCGGGCTCAATAAGTTCGAGCACCGCACCGTCCTGTTTGTCGCGCAAGTAGGCAAACCTGGTACCCGCCGAACCCACGTCGCACGGCCGGGGCCGCAGGCTGCGCCGGTTCTCCGGGAGGTGATATCGCAGCAGCTCGACTCGATGGCCGCCCGGCGCGACCACGATGGCGATCGAAGTGTCCGCACCGGCGACCCGGTCATGCCCGCGGCGAACTCCCCGCCGAGATGCCCGCGCCGGGCCAGCGTGAAACCGAGCGTGTCGACCCAGAAGTCAGTGGCCCGGTCGAGGTCGGTGACCGTGCCGCCGGTCTGTTCTGCGGCGTGCACAGCGAAGCTCATGTGTCCACGCTAAGACCCCGTGATCGCCCCATACCGCTGCAGCGCGACCTGCCGCTCCTCCGCGTGCTCCACGATCGGCTCCGGATACTCCTCCGGACGCTCCTTCAGCACGTGCACCGCTTTCCCTTCCACGCCACGCAATTCCGGCACGTACCGGCGCACATAATCGCCCTGCGGGTCGAATTTCTGGCCCTGCGTGGTCGGATTGAAGATCCGGAAGTACGGCGCGGCGTCCGTCCCGGATCCGGCGACCCATTGCCAGTTCAGCTGGTTCGACGCCAGATCGCCGTCCACCAGATGCTTCATGAAGTGCCGCGCACCCCACCACCACGGCAAATGCAGGTCCTTCACGAGGAAACTCGCCACGACCATCCGGACCCGGTTGTGCATCCAGCCCTCGGCCAGCAACTGCCGCATTCCGGCGTCGACGATCGGGTAGCCGGTCCGCCCCTCGCACCACAGCGCGAACATCTCCTGCGCGGTTTTTCCGGTGTCGTAACGCATTCCGTCGAACCGCCGGTCATAGTTCCGCCGCGCGGTTTCCGGCCGGTTCCACAGGACGTCGGCGTGAAACTCGCGCCAGCACAGTTCGGACCGCAGTGCCTGCGCACCCTCGGACCGCTTCCCGGCCAGGTCGGCCAGCATCGTCCGCGGATGGATCGCGCCCCAGCGCAGATAGGGGGAAAGCTTTGTGGTGCCAGCATGGTCCGGACGATCGCGTTCCGTCGCGTAATCCGCGAGACCGGCGGAGAGAAAATCCTCCCACCCGGATAACGCGGCTTCCTCGCCAGCTGGCGGAAGCTCGCACTCCACCTCCGGCGTTTCCGGCAGGGACTCGGAGGAAGAAGGCTTTATCCAGTCCACAATAGACACATTCGTATCCGCCGGACGAGGCCAGCCGTGCTGCGCCCAAGCACGATAGAAGGGAGTGAACACCCGATACGGCGTCCCGTCCGGCTTAGTTACCCGCCCCGGCGTCACGGCGTACGGCGAACCTGTCGGCACCCACTGAATTCGATGCTCCGCCAAGGATTCAGCCACGGCATCGTCGCGCTCGCGCCCGTATGGTGCGGTATCCGCAGAGACGTGTACCGCCGCCGCCCGGATCTCCCGTGCGGCGGCCACGACTTCCCGCACCGGATCGCCGTAGCGCACCATCAATCGGCCGGACAACGCTTTGTCCAGCTCCCGCAAGGAATTCAGCAGGAATGCGACCCGCGGCGAACCGGCCGGTTTGAGCAGCCGGTCGTCCAGCACGTACAGCGCCAGAATGCGTTTGCTGTGCTTGGCCGCCTCGAACAGGGCGGCATGGTCTCGCAACCGCAGATCCCGGCGGAACCACAGCACGACCGGCGCTTCCATCGTCATGCCGCCCAACGATAAACGCCCCGCCGCGCAAAGGCACGGCGGGGCGTTTCACCAAGCAGGGATTCAGCGCTCCGACATCGGGGTGTAGTCCCGGGACTCGTAGCCGGTGTAGATCTGGCGCGGGCGGCCGATCTTCGTCTGCGGGTCGTTGATCATCTCGCGCCAGTGCGCGATCCAGCCGGGAAGGCGGCCGAGCGCGAACAGCACGGTGAAGAACTTCGTCGGGAACCCGAGCGCGCGATAGATCAGACCGGTGTAGAAGTCCACGTTCGGGTACAGCTTGCGCTCGACGAAGTAGTCGTCGGACAGCGCGGTTTCCTCGAGCTTCTTGGCGATGTCGAGCAGCTGGTCGCCGCCCTTGAGCTTGCCGAGAATCTCGTCCGCGGTGTTCTTGATGATCTTCGCGCGCGGGTCGTAGTTCTTGTAGACGCGGTGCCCGAAGCCCATGAGCTTGACACCTTTTTCCTTGTTCTTCACGCGGTTGACGAACGTCGCGACATCGCCGCCGTCGTCGCGGATGCCCTCGAGCATCTCCAGCACCGCCGCGTTCGCACCGCCGTGCAGCGGGCCGAACAGCGCGTTGATGCCCGCCGAGATGCTGGCGAACAGGTTCGCCTCGGACGAGCCGACGAGCCGCACCGTGGAGGTGGAGCAGTTCTGCTCGTGGTCGGCGTGCAGGATGAACAGCAGGTCGAGCGCCTTCGCCACGTCCGGGTCGACCTCGTACGGCTCGGCCGGGAAGCCGAACGTCATCCGCAGGAAGTTCTCCACCAGGCCCAGCGAGTTGTCCGGGTACAGCAGCGGCTGGCCGACGGACTTCTTGTACGCGTACGCCGCGAGCGTCGGCACCTTCGCCAGCAGGCGGATAGTGGACAGCTCGACGTTGGGCTCGTCGAACGGGTTCAGCGAGTCCTGGTAGAAGGTCGACAGCGCGGAAACGGCGCTGGAGAGCACCGGCATCGGGTGCGCGTCGCGCGGGAAGCCGGAGAAGAACGCCTTGAGGTCCTCGTGCAGCAGGGTGTGCCGCTGGATCCGCTCGGTGAAGTCGGCCAGCTGGGCCTCGGTCGGCAGCTCGCCGTAGATGAGCAGGTAGGACACCTCGATGAAGGTGGACTTCTCCGCCAGCTGCTCGATCGGGTAGCCGCGGTAGCGCAGGATGCCCGCATCACCGTCGATGTAGGTGATGGCCGACGACGCGGCGCCGGTGTTGACGAACCCGGGGTCATAGGTGATGTACCCCGTCTGCGCCAGCAGCTTTCCCAGCTCGATCCCCGGCGCGCCCTCGACCGGGTTGACGACCTTGAACTCGTGCTCGCCACTCGGCAGGCGCAGCGTCGCGGTTTCGCCGCCGGACTGCCCCGCATTCGTCGCGTCGGACATGCAGGTCCCTCTCACGTTGGGCACGGGACGGCGGCGCCTGCAAGGTTCCGCAGTAGCCACGTGTTCACGCGAGGAAACACGCGCCTCGCTGCACACCGCCCCGCTGGGTATGAATTCACCACTACGCTAGTCGAAGGGTGGGTCAGTCCGCACTCGCTGCGTTGCCCCAAAAGGCCCCATTGGGACCAGGTTCACACGGTGGCCGCCATATCCGCGGCAGTCGGCGGCTCCGCTCCGCTGCGGGAGACCGTGATCGACGCCGCTTTCGCCGCATAAGCAAGCGCTTCGGTCCACGCGTTCGCGTCGAGTGCGGCCAGGTCGCGCACGGTGCGCTCGTGCAGCCAGGCCAGCAACGCGCCCTGCACGGTGTCCCCGGCGCCGATCGTGTCCGCGACCGCGACCTTGCGGGACGGAACGTGGGCCAGCTCACCAGCCGAAGTGATCACAGACAGGCCGTCCGCGCCCCGGGTGAGCACGACGGCGTCCACACCGGACTCCACCCACGATTTCGCGGCGGCTACCGGGTCCGCCCCTTCGGCGAGCCACGCGGCGTCGTCGTCGGAGATTTTCAGCAACCGCACGTCCGGCAGCCACGACGCGAAGCGCGCGCGATAAGCCGCCGGGTCGGCGATGAGCGCCTCCCGGATGTTCGGGTCAAGCACCGTCAGGGTCCCACGCGCGGCTTCGCGGCGCAGAATTCGCTCGTACGCGCTCGCGCCGGGTTCGAGCACCATGCCGAGCGTTCCGAGCGACAGCGCGGTGGTTTCTTCTGGCAGCGCACCAGGATCGGAGACCAGCCGATCAGCGGTTCCCTCGACGTAGAAGGTGTACTGCGCGGCACCGCGTTCGTCGAGCGCGACGACGGCGAGTGTCGTTGGCTCGGCACCGCGCTGCAGCAACGAGGTGTCGACGTTCGAAGCGGAAAGGCGATCCGCCAACGCGACGCCGAACCGGTCAGTGGAAACCCGGGACAGGAACGACGCGGGAACGCCGAGCCGGGCCACGGCGAGCGCGACGTTGTACGGACCACCGCCGAGCCGGGGCAGCAACGCGCGCAACCCACCGTCCACAGTGGAATCCAACGGTTCGCCAGGAACGAGGTCGACCAGCGCCTCTCCACCCACCACGATCACAAGCGGCGAGTGTAGAGGAACCGGTGCTGACAATTCCTGTCCCGATGCGGACAAATCAGTTCTTGTCGAGCCCGCCGAGCAGAAGTTCGCCGAGCGCGGTGAACGCTTCCGCGTCGGACACGTCGGTGCGCCTGCCGAGCACCCCGGTTTGAATGCCCTCGATGATCAGTCCGGTCATTTCGGCCACGAGCCGCGCGTGCACGTCGCGGAACACCCCGTCGGCGACGCCCTTGTCGATGAACCCGCGGATCTGGCGCGCGGCGGCGCGGCTGTTGAGCTGATAGGTGTCGCGGGCGGGCGCGAACGCGGCGATGTCGGCCATGAACTCCGGCGACGCCCGGTTCAGGTGCTCAGAGACGCCGGAGAGGTACTCGCCGATCAGCTCGCGCGCGTCGTCGATGCCCGCGATCCGCTTTTCCAGGCGTTCGGCGGCGTCGCGGAAGAAGTGCGCGACGACCTTGACCGCGAGCTGCTCCTTGCTCGGTGCGAGCGCGTACAGCGTCGATTTCGAGCAGCGGAGCCGGGCGGCCAGATCGTCGAGCGTGAAGCCGGCGAAGCCCTCCGCCAGGAACAACGCCTCAAGCTCGCGCAGCAGCGCCTGCTGCCGCGCGGTGGGACGGCGACGGGCTTCAGGGGTGGACATCACGTCACTATCTCCTACCGATCAGAGACAGCCCCGCTCCGCATACGGTACTCTCAATCAGCCGTTAGTACTGTTTTCAGTACCAATGTCTGGGAGGAAGCCATGCCGGTCGACCGTCTGCTGCCGACGCCGGAGTCCGAGGAGCTGCTCGCGCTCGTCACGGAAATCGCCCGTGACGAGCTGAAACCCCGCGCTTCGGCCGACGAGGAAGCCGAGAATTTCCCGCGCGACCTGTTCACCCTGATCGGCAAGTCCGGTCTGCTGGGCCTGCCGTACTCGGAGCGCTGGGGCGGTGCCGAGCAGCCGTACGAGGTCTATCTGCAAGCGCTGGAGGAGATCGCCAGCGCGTGGATGAGTGTCGGCGTCGGGCTGTCCGTGCACACGATGTCCTGCTACGCGCTCGCGCACTACGGCGCGGAGGAACAGCAGGACCGCTGGCTGCCGGACATGCTGGGCGGCTCGCTGCTCGGCGCATACGCCCTGTCGGAAACGCACGCCGGCTCGGACGCGGCCGCGCTGTCCACCCGCGCGCGGCTTGCCGAGGACGAGTACGTCGTCAACGGCACGAAAGCGTGGATCACTCACGCCGGAGTCGCGGACTTCTACACGACGATGGTCCGCACGAGCGACGACGGCGGGCACGGCATCTCCTGCCTGCTTGTCGACTCGTCGACTCCGGGCCTGTCGGCCGCTCCGCGCGAGCGGAAAATGGGCCTCACCGGGTCGCCGACGGCGCAGATGCTGTTCGAGGACGCCCGGGTCCCGGCCGACCGGCTGATCGGCGGCGAGGGTTCCGGCCTGAAGATCGCACTGTCGTCGCTCAGCTCGGGACGGCTCGGGATCGCCGCGTGCGCGGTGGGCCTGGCGCAGGCGGCGCTGGACGAGGCGGTGGAGTACGCGAAGGGCCGCACCCAGTTCGGCCGCCCGATCGCGGACTTCCAGGGCTTGGAATTCCTGCTGGCGGACATGGCGGCGACGGTCGAATCCGCCCGCGCGACCTATCTGGACGCTGCCCGCCGCCGCGACCGCGGGCTGGACTTCCAGCGGCAGTCGTCGATCGCGAAGCTGGTGGCCACGGACGGCGCGATGAAGGTGACGACGGACGCGGTGCAGGTGCTCGGCGGCGCCGGGTACACGCGGGACTTCCCGGTGGAGCGGTACATGCGGGAGGCGAAGGTGCCGCAGATCTTCGAGGGGACGAACCAGATTCAGCGGATGGTGATCGCGCGTTCCCTGAAGAACGCCTAGTCACGCCGGTTGTCGTAAGCCTCGCGGGCGGCATGGACGCGGCTCGCGTTGGCTTTCGACCAGTCGGCGATCGCGCCGGTCAAGGCCCCGACGTCCCGGCCGAGATCAGTCAGCGCGTACTCCACGCGCGGCGGAATCGTCGGATAGATCGTGCGGGTGACCAGTCCGTCGCGTTCGAGATTGCGCAGCACCTGGGTAAGCGATTTCTGCGTGACTCCCTCGACACCGCGGCGCAGTTCGGTGAACCGCAGCGGCCGATCGCGGCACCGGAGCAGGCCGAGGGCGTAGAGCGTCCACTTGTTCGCCAGCACGTCCATCACGGTGCGCGACGGGCACGCTTTCGCATACTTGGTATCCATGGGGTACCTATAGATCGTCGAGGTGCCTTCTTCACCCAAGATACCGGTGGCGAGCAGGCTTTGTTGCATGATCTTGCTGACCGGAGCCACCGGAAAAATCGGGCGCGAGGCCGTCCGCCTGCTCGGACCTGTCCGCACGCTCGTCCGCACCCCGTCGGGCGGCGCCGACGAAGTGATCGGCGATTTCGACCGCCCGGACACTCTCGACGCGGCCCTGCGCGGGGTCGGCACCCTCCTGCTGATCGGACCCGCGGTGGCGTCCCAGACCACGGTGCTCGATCGCGCGGTCGCGCACGGGGTGCGGCACGTCGTGCGGGTCACCAACCACAAGGCTGGTGACGATTCGCCAGTCGCCCGGCGGCGGGAGCACGCGCGGATCGACGCGCATCTCAAGGCGTCCGGGATGGAGTACACGCTGCTCGCACCGAACTTCTTCATGCAGAATCTGCTGGCGCTCGCGCCGGAGATCGCCGGGACCGGCGGCTTTTCGGGGTCCGCGGGCGATGGCCGGATCGGGATGATCGACGCCCGGGACGTCGCGGCCGCGGCTGCCGCGATCGCGACGGCTCCGGCGGAGCATGCCGGGCGGACATATCTGCTGACCGGGCCGGAACTGGTCACGTTCGCCGATGTGGCACGTGAATGGGCCGCGGTGACGGGCCGTCCGGTGGAGTATCGGCGGATCTCGGCCGCGGAGCACCGGGCGGTGCTGGAGTCGAACGGGGTGCCGGAGGCGGGGTCGAATGCGCAGGTCTTCGAGTTGCTGGCGGAGGGGGACGGGGCTTGGCTGAGTGACGATTTCGCGATGGTGACCGGGGGTGCGCCGCGGGGGTTGCGGGCTTTTCTGGCGGACCGCGTTGGCGGAAAGTGTCGTACCCCTCGCTTACCGTGAGCAGCATGGACACCAGGACACTTCCGCGGCAACTGCTCTCGATCAAGGAATATCTCGCGCTCGGCGAGGTCGAGCCGGGATTCACCGAACTCGTCGAAGGCCGTCTGGTCTTCTCGCCGTCCCCGGGCCCACGGCATAACCACGCGACGTACGCGCTCGCCTTCCAACTGCATGATCAGCTGCCGGACGAGTTTTCCGTGGTGCCGCGCGTCGATATCGATCTAGGGCTCGCACCGGACGGGGCACCAGGTTTTTCCCGGTGCCCCGATCTTCTGGTCACTACGTCCGCCGCGATCGCCCGGACTCCCGAGGAAGACGCCCTCCGCGCCGAAGACCTCGTCCTGGTGGTCGAAGTCGCGACGCCGGGTTCGAAACGCACCGACTGCGTCACGAAGCACAAGGAGTACTCCGACGCCGGAATCCCGTTCTACTGGATCCTCGACCTCGACGACCCGGTCTCCCTCGTCGCCTGCCACCGAGCGGGGGAATTCGGCTACCGAAACTCCCCCGCCGGCACGGGGAGATTTCGCACCGCCGAGCCGTTCCCGTTCGAACTGGACCTCGCCGCCCTGCTGGGTTGAGACGGCCGCCCCAGGCCGCCGCAACCCAGCGTTCAGCGAGCTTCCCGATACCGCCGATCCGCCGAAACGCCCTCGCCGGTCGTCTCGTCGAAGTGGTAGACCTCCTGGCCCCGCACGAACACCCGCATCGCGCGGTTCATCACGTCCAGCGGGTCGCCCGACCACACCACCACGTCAGCGTCCAGCCCGGGTGTCAGGGTGCCGATGCGGTCGTCGAGGCCGAGCATCTGCGCCGGGTGCAGCGTCAAGGACTTCAGCGCGGTCTCCGGGTCGAGGCCGTCCTTCACCGCCAACGCGGCTTGGTACACCAGGAAGTTGATGGGGATGACCGGGTGGTCGGTGGTGATCGCGATCTTCACCCCGGCCCGCGCGAGGATCCCGGCCGAGCGCAGGGTGCGGTTGCGCAGTTCCACCTTGGACTTCGTGGTGAACAGCGGGCCGAGGATCACCGGGATGTCCCGTTCGGCCAGCAGGTCCGCGATCAGGTGGCCTTCGGTGCCGTGGTTGATCACCAGTTTGTAGCCGAATTCGTCGGCGAGCCGGATCGCGGTCACCATGTCGTCGGCGCGGTGCACGTGCTGGTCCCAGTACAGCTCGCCGTCCAGGACCTTCGCCAGCGTTTCGTTGGTCAGGTCCGTTTCGAACGGCTTGCCCTCGGACCGCGTGTGGTCGCGCTTCTCCTGGTAATTGCGGGCCTTCGTGAACGCCTCGCGCAGGATCGCGGCCACGCCGAGCCTGGTCGAGGGCGTGACCTTCTTCTCTCCGTAAACCCTCTTCGGGTTCTCGCCCAGCGCGCTCTTCACACTCACCTGCTCGGCGAAGACCATGTCCAGAATGGACCGGCCCCACGTCTTCACGCCGATGGTCTGCCCGCCGATCGGGTTGCCCGACCCCGGCTTGATCACCACGCTCGTGACGCCGCCCGCCAGCGCGTCGTCGAAGCCCGGTTCGTACGGGTCGATCCCGTCGATCGCGCGGAAGCGGGCGCCGTTCGGGTCGGTCATTTCGTTGGTGTCGTTGCCCGCCCAGCCTTCGCCGTCCTCGTGGACGCCGAGGTGCGCGTGCGCGTCGATGAATCCCGGCAGTACCCAGCTGCCGGACGCGTCCACCAGTTCCGCGTTCTCCGGGACCTCGACGTCGGCCTCAGCCCCGACGTGAGTGATCCGGCCGTCTTCGATGAGCACAGTGCCGCCCTCGATCGGAGCGGCGCCGACGGGGACCACATAGCCCCCGACAATCGCCTTGTAAGCCATAGTTTGACACGCTAACGAACTCACCTGGGTTCGCGCATCCGGGGTTTTTCCAGGTGCACCAACTGATAGTCCGCCTCCGGCGACCGATGCGTCTCGCGGTAACCGAGCTTTCCGTACAAATACCGCGGTCCGGCCGAACGCTCGCCGGTGAACAGCCGGAACACCGTCACCTCCGCCGGGGTCGCCTCCTCCGCGGCCGTCAGCAGCGCGGTACCGAGTCCCTCGCCTTGGCGATCGGGTGCCACGACGAGCCGTCCGACCTCGCCGACCGGACCGTCCACTCGCATCCGCACGCTCGCCACGAGCCTGCCGCCGTCGCGGAAGCCCCAGACCGTGATCGACGGGTCGGCGATGGCCGCGCGCACGTCGTCGAGGGTGTCCAGCAACGGCGGCAGGTCGAAGTTCTGGTGCGCCCGCGCTTCGGTGAGGTACGCGGCCTGCTGCAAGGTCAACAGCTCGCCCGCGGCAGCGTCAGTCAGCAGCTCGAGTTTCACGGGACCCGGATTCCCCAGCTGCCCGTCCACGAGGTGGCCGGTTCCAGTTCGATCAGGTCGGTGCGGGTATTGAGCGCGTCCGCCGGGCAGGTCATCGGTTCGATCGCGACCGCGCGGCCGCGGCCGACCAGGTCGTCCGGCGTGAACACCTGCACCCAGCGGAAGTCCGGACCGGTCCAGACCACCAGCTGGCGGTCGCTGTGGGAGAGCACGTAGTGGTGGGTGCCGTCCGCGGCCAGTTCCAGTCCGCCGAACGCGGTGTCCAGGTCGACGCCTTCGAGCAGCTTGCCCTGCCGGAAGTCGTATTCGGTGCCCTCGACGTCCTGCTCATCGGCATAAGGCATCTGCTGATCCCCCTCGTACGGCCGGACGCGCGCGGCGGGCAGCGTGAGGGTCAGCTCGTCGGTCGGCGCGTCGCCGATCCGGAAGTACGGGTGGGTTCCGACGCCGACGCCGATCGGCTTCTCCCCCTCGTTGCGGATCTCGTGCGTGATCACGAGTTCGCGCGGCTGCAGGTCATAGGTGATGGTCGCGCGCAGCGGGACCGGCCAGCCGGGCTGAGCCTCGACGTCGATGGCGAGCGTGATGGACGTTTCGGCGTGCTCCAGCAGCTCCCATTCCCGGTGCCGGGTCAGGCCGTGGATGGCGTTGCCGCGCGCTTCCTCGGTGATCTCCAGCTGCTGCCGCACACCCTCGAACTCCCACTTGCCGCCCTTGGTCCGGTTCGGCCACGGCAGCAGCACCTGGCCGAGGCCCTTCGGCGGCTTCTCGTCCTCGGCGAACGTCTCGACGTAGGGCACTCCGCTGATCTCGAACGCGCGCAGTCCGGCACCGATCTCGGTGACGACGGCGCGCGCGTTGCCGCGGGTGATCTCGAACTGCTCTCCGGTGGGGTTCGCCATGGCGCTGAGGTTACCGATCGGCCGCGCCGCGCGGGCACGCCTCGAAACTAACTAGACCGGTCGTCATAGTTTGAGCTACCGTGGACACATGGTCAACCGCACCGACACCCGCCGCCGGATGCTCGAATCGGCGGCTGAGCTGTTTCGCACCCAGGGCTACCACGCCACCGGGATGACCCAGCTGGTGTCCGAAGGCCGGGCCCCGAAGGGTTCGCTGTACTTCCATTTCCCCGGCGGCAAGGAACAGCTGGCCGCCGAGGCGGTACAGCTTTCCGGGCAGCGACTGGCCGGGCAGTTCCGGGAAATCGCCGCTGCCGCACCGAATCCGGCTACCGCGATCGATCTCATCGTCACCGCACTCGCCACCGCACTGTCCGAATCGGACTATCGCTGTGGCTGTCCGATCGCGACTGTCGCATTGGAAGCCGCCGACAGCGAGCTAATCCGCGCCGCCTGCGATCAGGGCTACGAAGGCTGGCTGCGCGACATCTCCGCTTATTTCACCCGGTGCGGCCTCGCCGAGGATCGCGCCGCTTCGCTGGCGACGGTCGTGCTGTCCGCGATCGAAGGCGCGCTGCTGCTCGCGCGCACTCGGCGGGATACCGCGCCGCTGCAAGCCGTCGCCGCTCATCTGCACACCACTGTCGAACGGGAGTTCGCCTAATGCGCGTACACCACTTCAACTGCGGCACCATGCGTCCGATCGGCGGCAAGCTGGTCGACGGAAGACCCGGGCTGCTGCGCCGCGCCACCCTCGTGTGCCACTGCATGCTGGTCGAAACCGGCACCGGCTTGACCCTCATCGAAACCGGAATGGGGTCGCCCACCGTCACCGACGCCGCGCGCTGGCTCGGTCCGCGCTTCCTGCGCACGTCGAACCCGGTGACCGACGAGAAGGAAACCGCGCTGAGCCGCATCCGCGCGCTGGGCTTCGACCCGGCCGACGTCCGCGACATCGTCCTCACCCACCTCGACCTCGACCATGCCGGCGGCCTCGTCGACTTCCCGCAGGCCCGCGTGCACGTCTATGACAAGGAACTCGACGCCTACCGCGCCGGAAACCCGCGCTACCGCGACGTCCAGTTCCGGCACGGTCCACAGTGGAAGTCCTATGCGGACGCTGGGGACAGCTGGTTCGGCCTCGACGCGGTCCGCGAGCTGGACGGGGTCGAGGGCGTCGCGCTGGTGCCGCTCGCCGGGCACACCGCCGGACACGCCGGGGTGGCCGTCGACACCGGGTCCGGCTGGGTGCTCAACGCGGGCGATGCGTATTTCTTCCACCGCGAGATCGACGCCGAGCCCTATTGCCCGCCCGGATTGGCTATGTTCGAACGGCGGGTCCAGACGCTGCCCGGGCCGCGGCGCGAGAACCAGCGCCGGTTGCGCGAGCTGCGCCGGGACCACGCCGACGAGGTGACCGTGTTCGCCTCGCACGACCTGACCGATTTCGTCCGGCTCAGCGAGAGGAGCACGGTATGAAGGTGCACCACCTGAACTGCGGCACGATGCGCCCGCTCGGCGGCAAGGCGCTCGACGGCCGGCCCGGAATGCTGCGGCGCAGCACGATCGTGGCGCACTGCCTGCTCGTGGAGACCGCCGATGCGCTCGTGCTGGTCGACACCGGGTTCGGCACCCGCGGCGTCACCGAATCGCGGCGCTGGCTCGGCGGTCCGTTCATGGCGATGGTCGGGGCGAAGCCGGCCATGGCGGAAACCGCCGTGGCGCAGATCCGGGCGCTGGGCCGCGATCCCGCCGACGTCCGGCACATTGTGATGACCCACCTCGACGTCGACCACGCCGGCGGTCTGGCCGATTTCCCCGACGCCACCGTGCATGTCCGCACCACCGAACGCCGCGCCGCGGACAGCCCGAAGAGCTTCCCGGAGAAAACGCGGTACCGGGCCGAGCAATTCGCGCACAGTCCACTGTGGAGCACCTACGACGAGGCCGGCGAGAAATGGTTCGGCTTCGACGCGGTGCGGCCGCTGCGCGGTCTGCCCCCGGAGATCCTGCTCGTCCCGCTGCCCGGCCACACGCATGGCCACTCCGGCGTCGCGGTCGACACCGGCGACGGCTGGCTCCTGCACGCCGGCGACGCGTACTTCTTCCACGGCGAAGTCGCCCCGGTGAGCCCGCGCTGCCCACCCGGCATGCGCGCATTCGAGGTGCTGAACCAGATGGACGGCTCCGCTCGCCGCGCCAACCTCGCCCGGCTGCAGGCTCTCGCCCGCCAACACCAGGACGAGGTCTCGGTGTTCAGCGCGCACAGCCCGGTCGAATTCCAGGCACTGCGGCGGAATACCTCGCAGCCCTCGCCGAGTTGAGTACCCGCGTGACGTGCATCCGGTACGTCGGCGGTCCGACCGCTGGCCCCGGCGAGATGGACGCGGTGCTGCTTTCCCATGACCAGCACCGGACCACCTGGACGCGGCCGGCGGAAGTACGCCCTCGATGCCCCGCTCGTCCTGTCCATCGCCTCGACGGCCTTTGCGTCACCGGAGTGCCCGCGCAGCACGGACCGGGTGGCAGCGAACGTCTCGTCGGCGAAGTCACCGGTTCCGTGCTCGAAAGCGAGAGCCAGCCGAGCGTTTACGTCAGCGGCGACAGCGCTTTTCTCGACGTAGTACGGCAGATCGACATCGCTGTCCTGTTCGCCGGGAGCGCACACTCCGCCGGTCGGCGACTACACCGCACGCTGCCCAGCGAGGGCGCGGCCGCACTTCGAGCATTGGGCGCATTTCACCCAGGGCCCGGACACGCTGCGACCGGCTTTCACGCAGGCCGGGCTCGCGGACCGGCCGCATCTGCTCAAGCCGGGAGAACAGGTCAGCTTCCAGTAAGCACGAACCCTCCGTCGACGGTGATCACCGCACCGGTGACGAAACTGTTCTCCATCAAGTACACATTGGTCGCTGCCACCTGGTCCGCCTCGCCGACCGATTTGGTCAGCGTTCGTTCGGTGAACGCGGCGACCATCGCGTCGAGCTGCGGCTGCGGAAGGCCGTCCCACATCGGCGTGTGGACCGGCCCCGGGCGGACCGTGTTGACCCGCACCGGGGCCAAGTCGACCGCCAGACCGCGCGCCAACCCCTCGACCGCGCCGACGGAACCGGCCGCGAGCGCCGCGCCGGGCGTCGGGCGGACGCCGATGATCCCGGATGTCAGCACGATCGAACCGCCCGGGCGGATCCGCGGCGCGGCGTGCTTCACCGCGCTGACGACGCCCCAATAACGGACGTAGAACCCGCTCTGCGCGTCTTCGAGCGACAGGTCAGCGAGCGGCCGCTGATGTGGCGCGTCACCTGCCGTGTAAACGAGATGGTCGAGCATGCCGACGTGCTCGAACAGGGCCGCAACGTTCGCGGCGTCGCGTACGTCGGTGACGAATCCTTCGCAGGTGTCCGGCAATTCGGCGAGCGCCGCGTCCAGTCGTTCCTTGCCGCTTGCCGCGATCGTGACGGACGCACCCGCCGCCGCTGCCGCCTGAGCGGTCGCCAATCCCATTCCCGAACTGCCGCCGATAACGACAACCCGCTGGTCACGTAAAGACATGAGCGATCCTTCCGGAGTTTGATGACTCAGTGAGACATCAACAGTAACAGTGATGACCCACTGAGTCATCACTGTTAAGATCACTGCATGCCGCGCTGGGATCCCGAAGCCAAGGAGCGGCTCCGCGCGGCCGCGCTGGAGCTGTTCGCCGAGCACGGCTACGAGAACGCCACAGTCACACAGATCACCGAGCGCGCCGGACTGACCCGGCGCACGTTCTCGCGCTACTTCGCGGACAAACGCGACGTGTTGTTCGCCGGGTCGGAACGACTCCCGGACGCGATGGCCGGCGCGGTCCGGCGCGCCGATGCGGCGCTTCCGCCGTTCCCAGCACTGCTGGCCGCGCTGGTCGACGTTGGCGATTTGTTCGCTGGCCTGGTTTCACATGCCGCGCAACGCCGGGCGATCATCGCGTCCAGCCCGGAACTGCAGGAACGCGAGCGCACGAAACTGGCGGCCGTCACCTCTGCCGTCGTCGAAGCACTGCAGGAACGAGGGGCGACTGAATCGAGCGCGAAGATGCTCGCCCAGGTCGGCATCGCGATCTTTCAAACCGCTTTCGAGCGATGGACCGAACAGCCCGAGGACACGGATTTCGCCGCCAAGGTGCGGGAGGCGGCAGCCGAACTCGCCGCCCATCTCACCCCGTGATCAGGCCTTCTCGCGGACCAGCGTCGAATCCTCCAATTCCGCTTCCGCGGCCTGCTTCGTCCGTCCGGTCATTCGCAGCACCAGGTATGCCACCACCAGCAGGACGAAGAACGGAATCCCGAACTTCCACGCCGGGTCGAGACCCTCGATCCAGAACGTCGAAATCAGCACGGTGGCAAGGAAAGCGATCACCACGACGTTCACCACTGGCGCACCCCACAACCGCACTGGCGAAGGCGGCAGCCCGGCGCGGCGACGGCGGATCCGGAATGCCAGGTGCGTCACCAGAATGATCATCCATACGACGAGCGCGGCGAAGATCGAAATGCCGAACAGCACGAGATACGCGTTGGAATCGGAATTCTTGGACAGGATGGTCGCGATCACCAAGCCCGCGGTGGACAGCACGAGCGCGTTGCGCGGCACTCCAGACCGGGTCAGCCGTCCGGCCAAGGACGGGGCGAATCGGTGTTCGGCAAGGGAATGCAACATGCGCGTGGTGAGATAGAGGTTGGTGTTCGCGCTCGACAACGCGGCGGTCAGGACCACGAAGTTCATGACCGTCGCCGCTGCCGGAACTCCAGCGGCCTGAAAGACGCGGACGAACGGGCTGGCCGTAATAGATCCGCCTTCGCCGGTGACCGTCCACGGCACCACCAGCACGACCACCAGCNACCACCAGCATTGCCGCGACATAGAAGATCGCCAGCCGCACCACCATTGCCCGAGCCGCGCGCGGGATGTCGCGAGTCGGGTTTTCGGATTCGGCCGCGGTCACCGAAACCACCTCGGTGCCGATGTAGCTGAACAGCACGAACACCATGGCCAGCAACAGGCCGGACACGCCGTTCGGCAGGAATCCGCCGCCCGCACTGAGGTTCGTGAGACCCGGCGCAGGAGCCTTCGGCAGGCCGAAGAAGACGAGGATCAGGCCGAGTGCGACGAACACCAGGATCGCGCACACCTTGATCATCGCGAACCAGTACTCGAACTCACCGAAAATGTGCACCGCCGCCCCGTTGACGACGATCACCAGCAGCGAGAACACCGCGACCGGCACCCACAGCGGAATCCGCGGCCACCAGAACTGGACATATACCCCGGCCGCGATCGTCTCGCCGCCGATCGCGATCACTTGCATGGCCCAGTACGCCCAGCGCACCACGAACCCGCTGCCCGCGCCGAGATACTTGTGCGCGATGCTGCCGAACGCGCCCGCGGCCGGATGCACCACCACCATTTCCGCCAGCGCCCAGGAAATCGCCAGGGCAACCAGTCCACAAAGGACGTAGGCGAGCACCACGGCCGGTCCCGCGTGCGAGATCGCCAGGCTCGATCCGAGGAACAGGCCGGTGCCGATGGCCCCGCCGATTCCGATCATCGTCAACTGCCTGCCGCGCAGCCTCCGCTGCAACCGGTTCGGGGACGGGGACTCGGCCATGTCTGCTCCCTACTGGCTCGCCCGGTACTCGGCGATCGCCGCGACGACGGCGTCGAGGTCGGACTCGACGTTGTAGTAGTGCAAGGACATCCGCAGCACGTCGCCGCGGGCACTGCACACGATCCGCCGCCCGGCGAGAAACGCCGCCAGCGCGTCGGGATCCCGGTCGGCCAAGGCGACGAGCGGACCGCGCCGCGCGTCCTCCAGCGGAGACCGGAGCTGTTCCCCGGCGTCGAGCAACCGCTGCTGCAGCTGCCCGGTCAGCCCGCCGATGTGGGCACGCACCCGATGCGCGTCCACCTGGCGCATCAGCTTCAGCCCGGCAACCGCGCCGTACGCGGACGGGATCGACGGCGTCCCGGTCTCGAAACGGCGGGCGTGCTCGGGATAGTCGAGGTGCCGCGGATCGAATTCGAACGGGTTCGTGCGGCCGAACCAGCCAGTCAGCGGCGGGGGAACCGCGTCGCGCAAGCCCGGCCGCACATAGAGGAACGCGATCCCAGAGATGCCGAGCAGGTATTTCAGGCTGCCGCTGACGAGGTAATCGCAGCCGAGTTCGGCGACGTCGACCGGCTCGACGCCGAGGCCCTGGTAAGCGTCGACAAAGCTTCGCGCGCCGTTTTCCCGGGCCAGTGCGGCAACTTCACGCACCGGGAAGCGCAACCCGTTGGCGTAGCTGACCAACGGAACGGAGACCAGTTGCGTCCGCTCGGTGACAAGCGCGGCGTAATCCTCGGTGTCGACCAGTCCGTCATGGTGCGCGACGAACCGAACGTCCGCGCCACGACCCTGCTGCGCGAGCCAAACATGGCCCAGCGAAGGGAATTCCAGGTCGGTCGTGACAATTCCCGGCCGCGCCGGCCATGCTTGGGTGGACGCGACCTGATACGCGCCCTCGGACGCGGACGGCACGACGGCGATGTCGTCCGCGTCCGCGCCGATCAGCCGGGCGAACAAAGCCCGCGCCTCGGCGACCTTCGCCATCCACTTGTCCCAGGGCGCCCCGTGCTCGCGGATCGTGTGCTGGAACTCGAAAAGCTCCGCGGTCAGCGCGTCCGAGAGCGCGCCCTGGCTGCAGCTCGCGAGGTGCACCGAGTCGGCGAAGGCGGGGAAATGCGCCCGGAAAGCGGCTGGGCTGGGCTGGTCGGTCACGACACTCCGTTCCTTGGCTGGCGGGCGACCGGTCCGTTCGCCACCGTAACGGCGCGAGCACCGTGCGTCGATGCTCCGGCTGGCGCCGGACGCCCTGGTCGAGGCTCCGCGTTCACCCTGACTGATCTCCGGCAGCTATTCCGTCAGTGCTGCTGAAACCGGTACTGTAGATATGGCCTTCCGCGCTGTCAACGACCGTCAAGGATCCGCAATAGCGCGCCCCGCGACCGAGAGGACGCACCGATGAGCACCCCCGCCGAAACCGGGGTCGACCAGCTCCTGGCCCAGCTGGCGCAGGGCCGGCTGCAGGTCGTCGACCTCACCAACAAGCTCAGTGCCGCCACCCCGACCCTGCGATTGCCCGAGCCGTTCGCGAACCTGATCGACTTCAGCCTCGAATCGGTCAGCGAGTTCGACGATTCCGGACCGCTGTGGCGGCACAACAACATCCACACCGGCGAGCACATCGGCACTCACCTCGACGCGCCGCGGCACTGGATCTCCAACCGCGACGGAGCGGACGTCGCGCAGCTGCCGGTCGGCAGGCTGATCGGTCCCGCGCACGTCCTCGACATCTCCGCGCGCGTCGCCCACGATCCGGACTTCCTGCTGGAGACCGACGACATCCGCGCCTGGGAAGCCGAGCACGGACCGTTGCGCGCGGGCGGCTGGCTGCTCGTGCACTCCGGGTGGGACCAGTACGCGCAAGATCGCGACGCGTTCCTCAATTTCTCCGACGGGGCCAGCCATACCCCCGGCATCTCGGCCGCCGCCGCGAAGTGGCTCGCCGAGGAAACGCCGATCGCCGGCTACGGCGTGGAAACTGTCGGCATCGACGCCGGAAACGGCTTCGCGCTCGACCCGCCGATGCCCGCGCACCACCACTTGCTCGGCGCGGACAAGTACGGCATTACTTCTTTGCAGAATCTGGGCTCGCTGCCGCCGGCCGGTGCGCTCGTCGTGGTTTGCCCGCTGCCGATCGTCGGCGGGACCGGCAGCCCGGCGCGAGTGCTCGCGGTGACCCCGGGAGTTCAGTCGTGAACGTTGCCCAAGCCGTCGGGATCGCGTTGGCGCGATTCGGCGTCCGCAAGGCGTTCGGCGTGGTGGGGAGCGGGAACTTCCACTTCACCAATGGCCTGATCCAGGGCGGGGCCGAGTTCGTCGCGGCCCGGCACGAGGGTGGCGCGACCACGATGGCCGACGCCTACGCACGGTGCGGCGGCGAGGTCGCCGCGGTGTCGGTGCACCAGGGCTGCGGGCTAAGCAACGCGACCACCGGAATCGGCGAGGCGGCGAAGAGCCGGACGCCGCTGATCGTCGTGACCGGCGAGGCGACGGATCCGCTGTCGAACTTTCACCTCGACCAGGACGCGCTGGCTCGGTCCGTGGGAGCGAGCAGCATTCTGGTGCGGTCAGCGAAAACCGCGCTGGCCGACGCACGGCGGGCGTTCGCTCAAGCTCGCCAGGACCGGCGGACCGTCCTTTTGCGACTCCCGTTGGAGGTTCAGGCCGAGCCGTTCGACGAAAGTCTCCTCGACGAGCTGACCGCGATCGAGGCGCTGCCGCAGCCGCGCGCCGCCGAGGCGGAGGTGAAGGCCCTCGCTTCCGTCCTGCAGCGAGCCGAGCGTCCAGTATTCCTTTGTGGACGCGGTTCTCGGGCCGCCCGGACCGAATTGGCCGCTTTGGCGGACCGTTGCGGAGCGTTGCTTGCCGAGGGTGCGGTCGCGAAAGGACTGTTCACTGGCGAGCCATGGGCAATCGGGGTGTCCGGCGGGTTTTCGTCTCCGCTGACGACCGAGCTGATCCAGGGCGCGGACGTCGTCGTCGGCTGGGGATCCGCGCTCAATGACTGGACCACCGCGCACGGACGGCTGCTCTCGCCGGAAACCACGCTGGTGCAGGTCGATCTGGAATCCGCCGCGCTGGGCCGGAACCGGCCGGTCGACCTCGGCATCGTCGGCGATGTCGGCGGCACGGCGCAAGCGGTCGCCGAACTGGTTGAAGTCCACAATGGATATCGCAGCGACGATCTTGAAGACCGGCTTTCCCGGGAGATCCGTTGGCGCGACAACGAACACGAGGACGCCGGGACCGCCGAGGTCATCGATCCGCGCACGTTGTCCGCCGCGCTGAACGAACTCATTCCGGCCAACCGGGTGGTCGGCGTCGATTCCGGCAACTTCATGGGCTACCCCACGATGTACCTGGACGTCCCGGACGAGAACGGGTTCTGCTTCACCCAGGCGTTCCAGTCGATCGGCCTCGGGCTGGCCACCGCGATCGGCGCGGCGCTCGCCCAGCCGGACCGCTTCCCGGTCGCGGCGTGCGGCGACGGCGGGTTCCTGATGAGCATCGCCGAACTGGAAACCGTCGTACGGCTGAAGCTGCCGATGCTCATCGTCGTCTACAACGACCACGCTTACGGTGCCGAGGTGTATTTCTTCGAGCCCGGCGGACATCCGGCCGACACGGTCACCTTCCCGGACACCGATATCGCCGCCATCGCACGCGGTTACGGCTGCGACGCGGTCACCGTCCGCGCCAAGGAAGACCTCGACGAAGTGGCGACGCGGGTCACTGCCGGGCTTGATCGTCCGCTGGTGGTCGACGCGAAGATCGCCGGGTTCAGCGCCTGGTGGCTCCAGGCCGCGATGACGCACCACTGAGCGCCCGCTTCACCAGGAGGTTCACCACCCACAACAGGAGACCGACGGCGAGCAGGATGCCGGCCACCTGGTAATCCTGCGCCGGGCGGCCGGACAGCGGGCTGACCAGGTACAGGCAGAACACCGCGGCCAGCACCGGCACCACGGTCGGCGCACGGAAGTGCTTGTGCGACACCTTGTCCTTGCGCAGCACCAAGAGCGCGATGTTGACGATGGCGAAGACCACGAGGAGCAGCAACGCGGTCGTCCCGCCGAGCGCGCTGATGTCCACAAAGGACACCAGGCCGATGGCGATGACGCTGGTGAAGATGATCGACACCCACGGCGTCCGGCGAGTCGGGTGCACGCGGCCGAACACTGGCGGCAGGACGCGTTCGTTCGCGAGGCCGTACAGCAGCCTGCTGGCCATCAGCATATTGATCAAGGCGGAATTGATCACCGCGAACAGGCCGATGGCGGAGAAGATCTCGCGCGGGAAGCCCGGCGCGCCGACATCGAGCACCTTCAGCAGCGCGTCGCTCTTCGCGCCGGCCAGCTCGGCGGCCGGGACCAGCAGCGACGACGTCACTGAGACGAGGACGTAGATCGTCGCGGCGATGACCATGCCCCACAGCATCGCGCGCGGGAAAATCCGTACCGGGTCATGGCATTCCTCGGCCATGTTCACCGAGTCCTCGAAGCCCACCATCGCGAAGAAAGCCAGCGACGTCGCCGAGGAGATGGCGACCAGCCACGTCTTGTCCGCGGTGTCGATCTCGACCAGCCGCGACGGTTCGCCGTCCCCGTTCAGCACCGCCCACACGCCGACGCCGATGATGATCAACAGCCCGGACAGTTCGATGCAGGTGAGGACGACGTTGGCCTTCACCGATTCGCCGACGCCACGGAAGTTGATCAACGCCAGCAGGAGCACGAACGCGATGCCGACCAGCACCGTCGGCAGCTTCACGAACGCCGCGAGATAGGTCGCGCCGAACGCCACCGCGGCCGACGACGCGGACGTGATCCCGGAGCACATCACCGCGAACGCGACCATGAAGGTCAGGAACGGCACCCCGAACGCCTTGTTCGTGTACAGCGCCGCGCCGGCCGCGCGCGGATACTTGCCGACCAGTTCGAGATAGCTGAACGCGGTCATGAAGGCGACCACGAACGCCAGCAGGAACGGCAGCCACAACGCGCCGCCGACGCGTCCGGCCACCTGCCCGGTCAGCGCGTACACGCCGGTGCCGATGATGTCCCCGACCACGAAGAACAGCAGCAGCTTCGGGCCCATGACCCGCAGCAATGCCGGTTCGGTGACCTTGGATGTGCCCTCGCTCACGTCCGTCATGGGCGGTTAGTGTGCCTTGTCCGGACGGGTACGGAAAGTCGGCCGGTCAGGCCTTGGCGACCGCCGTGTGCACGAGCGGGGTCATCATTTCCTTGGTCATCTTGACCGGTCCGGTGTAGTTGACCAGCACCGGGACCCCGTTGGACACCTTGGCCGCGGCGAGCGTGGCGGTCTTCTGCTCGTCGGTGTAGAAAACAGCGCCGTCCGCGAAGCCCGGCACGTCGACCGCGCCCGGCTTGGCCTTCTTGATCGCGGCGATCATGTCGGCGGGCTTGGCCTTGCGGCCCTCGTAGCGGGTCACCGCGAGCGCGCCGGCGGTCTTGCCTTCGACGACGTATTCGCAGCTCGTGGCCTTGCCGCCGTTGCTCGGATTGTCGTGGGCGGGGCCGGCTTTCGACGTGATGCCGGGGATCTTGATCGCCTTGCTGACGTCGTCGGACGGCAGCAAGGCGCAGGTGTCGGCGGCCTTGGCGGCGGGCGCGGACGAGGAGGCCGGGGCCTTGCTCGCGGGCGGCGGAGCGGGCGCGGCGGCTTTCTGCTCACCAGAAGAGCAGGCAGTGAGAACAGCGGCGGCGGAGATCAGCAGAGCGATCGGATATGCACGCATATCGGGCATGCTATTCCGAACGGAGTAACACTACTGTCAGTGGCCCTCTTCCACCGGAGCCCGATACCGCCAGAACCCGGGCAGAACGGCCAGCGAAGCCACCACCAGCACGATCACCAGCAGTCCGCCGCCGGTCGCCGCGACCCTGGTCCCCCACGCCGCGGCGGACCAGCCGTGCGTGAGGTCGGCGATCCGCGGTCCGCCCGCGACGACCACGGTGAACACGCCCTGAAGCCGTCCGCGCATCTCGTCAGTGGTGGCGGTCTGCAGGATCGCCTGCCGGTAGACCGAGCTGACCATGTCCGCCGCACCGCCGAGCGCCATGAAGAGCACGGCCAGCCACAGCGAATGCGCGAGCCCGAACGCCGCCATCGCCGCACCCCAGCAGCAGATCGCGAGGACGACCGCCGCACCCTGGCGCTGCACCCGGTGCAGCCAGCCGGAGAACAACCCGATCAGCATCGCGCCCGCGGGCAGCGCGGCGTAGAGCATGCCGAGCGCCGGACCGCCGCCGGGCGGATCGCCGAACGTCCGCTCGGCCATCTCCGGGATCAACGCGCGCGGCATGCCGGCGACCATCGCGATGATGTCCACGACGAACGACGCCAGCAGCACTTTCTGGTGGGCCAGATAACGGAATCCGTCGACGACCGAGCCGATGCCCGCCTTGCGCGTCCCCTCGCCGAGCGGCGGGATCGAGGGCAGCCGCCACACCGCGATCAGCGTGATCGCCAGCGCGCAGACGTCCACCAAGTACAAAGTGGACAATCCGATCACCGGGATCAGCGCCCCGCCGAACAGCGGCCCGAACACCGCGCCGAACGTGGACATCGTGGTGTTGAGCGCGTTCGCCGACGGCAAGAGCGGAGCAGGCACCAGGCGCGCGACGACCGCGCCGCGCGTGGGCATGTTGATCGCGAAAAACGCCTGGTTCGCGGCGAGCAGCCCGAGCACCAGCCACACCGAATTCATCCCGGCGAACGCCTGGAGCCACAGCAGCGCGGAGGTGACCGCGACGCCGACGTTGGTGACGAGCAGCAGCTTCCGCCGGTCGACCGCGTCCGCGATCGCCCCGCCCCACAGCCCGAACACGAGCAACGGAACGAGCGCGACCGCGCCGGTCAGCCCGACGTAACCGGACGATCCGGTGATATCGAAAACCTGCTTCGGCACCGCGACCGCGGTGAGCTGCGACCCGACCGCGGTCACCGCGGTGGACATCCACAGCCGCCGGAACGCCGGAATCTTGAGCGGACGAGTGTCGACGACGATCCGGCCGAGGAGCTTGCGAGCCCCGGTACGGGGCGGGCGTATCCCCGGTTCTGAAGTCACGAGCCATCAGCTTAGTTGTGCTAACGAAGCTGGCGCAGGTGATTTTCCCCGCAGGCTGGCGAGGGCGAGGTTGCCGACGGCCGGGGCTTGGCTGAAGACGGACTGGGCGGCGGCTGGTGGGCGGGGCGAAGCGCCCCAATGCCACAGTGAGTGCATCCCACGCACCCGATGTGGGGTTGGGTGCATCCCACACACCAAACACCGCATTCGCCGGACCGCCCAGCGCGATGCCGACTGCCTCGGCCAGAAGCCCACCGCATCCGCCCGTCCACCGCGCAGCAATCGGCCCAATGAGGTTTCTCAGTAGCTGGTGGGTGCAGTCTCGCTACAGCGATGCGCAGCACCGCCCGAACCGCGGGGCTCTCCGCTCCCATCGGCCAGGAACGACTTCGCGCGCACCTCGCCCATGCGCCCGCAGGGGTTTCGCCGCCTGCCGACGGCCCGCCACGAGCTGCCGAAAGGACTCCAGCGGGAGAAAAACCACCCGGCGCGTCTCCTCGGGCAGCGTGCTCGGCAAAGCACTGACGAGCACCGCTACCGCGAACCCGTCACACACCGCGCTACTGAGAAACCCCAAGGCCACGGTGGGACGCATCCCCGCCGACCCCAGCCCGCGAAAGCCAGCCCCGAAAAGAAACGCCGCCTCCAGGCCGAAGCCCAGAGGCGGCGTCCGAAGCAAGGAATCAGGGAGCCAACCGCTCCACGTGCCAGCCGTCGTGGGTGCGGTGGAAGCGGAGGCGATCGTGGAGGCGGTCTTCGCGGCCCTGCCAGAACTCGACGAAGTCCGGGCGGATGCGCCAGCCTCCCCAGTGCGGCGGGGCCGGGATCTGCTCGACGTCGGCGAAGCGGCGTTCAATGTTGCGCAGGGCGTTGTCGAGCGCGCGCCGTCCGTCGACCACTCGCGACTGCGGCGACGCCCACGCTCCCAGCTGCGACCCACGCGGGCGCTGGGCCCAGTAGGCAGCCGTCTCGTCGGCACTGACCTTCTCGACCTCGCCGCGGACCGTCACCTGGCGGTGCAGCGGATACCAGGGGAACGTGGCCGACGCGTAGCGCGTCGCCGTGAGGTCGTGGCTCTTCGCCGAAGTGTAGTTCGTGTAGAAAACCACTCCGCGTTCGTCGAAGCCCTTGCACAACACCGTGCGCGAGGAAGGCCGGCCTTCGGCGTCGGCGGTCGCGAGCACCATCGCGTTGGGTTCCGCGAGTGCTTCGGACACCGCCTGGCTCAGCCAGCTTTCCAGCTGGTCATGCCACGTGGCCGCGAGCGCCGACTCGTCGAACGGCGCGCTGTCGTAAGCCACCCGCATGCCAGGCAGCCGCACGACCGCCTCGTCGATCTCCGGTGTCATCCGGCCCAACCTCCGTTACCCCTGGTGAGGGTGTCGAATCACGGCTATCCAGCGACGGTATTGGGTCGCGGTGTCCCGGCGAAACCCACCGAACGGTGACTCCTGCCACGCCTGGCCGCCATCCGCTGTTCATCTGCTGGTCCGTGATCGATCCAGAGCTGTGGCCGTCACGACGTCCGGGGCCAGCGCGGTGGTCACCGTCCCGCCCGCGGCCAGCGGCGTTCGCGACCACCACGGGCCTGACTCCGCGGGACCGCACTCGCCGCCGAACTCGACCTCCGTCACCAGCACCCGCTGTCGGGCCAATACCGCGAGGCTCGCGTCCAAAAGCGCATCGCCGACGGTCTGCGTCTGCCGGAGTGCCGGGACTCCGCCGCAGGTCACGTGCACCGTGGTGGACAACCGCCCCGGACGTTCGCCTT
The DNA here is from genome assembly GCF_001651785.1 of Amycolatopsis sp. M39. Classification (NCBI taxonomy): domain Bacteria; kingdom Bacillati; phylum Actinomycetota; class Actinomycetes; order Pseudonocardiales; family Pseudonocardiaceae; genus Amycolatopsis; species Amycolatopsis sp. M39. The sequence continues at coordinate 22,415 of NZ_LWSF01000001.1, read as the reverse complement.
CTCGGCCGAGGACGAGGACTTCGCGGGTGCGGAACCGGGCATCGGCGGCCAGGTCCGCGCGCAGTACTGCGACGTGCTCGGCGCGGGCGGTGACGACGGTCGGCTCCGGCAGGTACTCGAAGCAACCACCGTCCTCGACGATCACCTCCACAGTGGACCAGCTCGGTACCGCCCGCAGACCGGGCAAGGCGAGGGTCGCCGCGACGCCGGACAGCTTCAGTTCCGCACCTGCCCCGACGTGGACATCGAGCCGCAGCTCATCGCCGCCGAGCGGAGCGGTGGCCGAGTTGACCAGGTGCACCACCGCGCCGGGGCCGCGCCGGCGACGCGGGACGAGCGTCAGCGGTGCCATCGACTTCAGTTCTCGCAGCACCGTCCGCCCGTCGTCGAGGGCGGCGACCAGGCGTGCGTGTGCTTTCACCCCTGCCGGACCGGCACCAGCGAGCGCACCCAGTCCGCCACGGCGGGAGCGTCCGGAGTGTCCACTAGGGACTGGGTGAACACCGGCAGGTCGCCCCGCATGTGGTGGGCGTCCGAGGTCATCACGGTCAGATCGGCACCGACCAGCGGCGCAAGGTCGGTTTTGTTGATCACCAGCAGGTCGGCCGTCGTCACGCCGGGGCCGCCCTTGCGCGGCACCTTGTCCCCGCCCGCGACGTCGACCACGAAGATCTGGCTGTCGGCCAGCCCTCGGCTGAACACCGCGGTGAGGTTGTCGCCGCCGCTTTCCACGATGACCAGCTCCAGGCCGGGGAACTTCTCCTCCAGCCCTTCGACCGCGTCGAGGTTCGCGGTGATGTCGTCGCGGATCGCGGTGTGCGGGCAAGCTCCGGTCTGCACGGCCGCGATCCGTTCCGGGTCCAGCACGCCTGCCCGGCGCAGGAAGTCGGCGTCCTCGGTCGTGTAGATGTCGTTGGTGACCACGGCCAGATTCAGTTCTCCGCCGAGCGCGCGGCACAGCGCGGCGGTGAGTGCGGTCTTGCCGCTGCCGACCGGGCCGCCGATGCCGATCCGGTACGCGCGTCCGGCGGTCGGCACCGCGTCGTAGTGGTCCGGTTCGGCGGCGGTCGGGTCGAAGTTGACCGCGTGGAAGTGCCCGTGACCGTGTTCAGCTGGCAAAGAGACGCACCTCTTCCTGGTGATGCCGAGCATGTTCCTCGGCGAACAGATCCAGCGCCGGCGACGCTGGTGCTGGCAAATCGGCCGGATCGGCACCGGCGGTCTCGGCGGCCTGGCCGCTGACTTCGCGCAACGGTCCGGCAAGCCGCGCGACCACCGCGTTCACGGCGAACGGATCCAGCCCGAGCAGGCGAACCGCCGCACTCGCCGGACCGCTCACGGCGAGGTAAGCGACCGCCATGGCCGCGTCGAACGGGCTGCCGCCGCTGATGCCGACGAGCGCGCCGCTGATGATCGGATGGTGCGGGCGCGGGGTCTCGGTGAGCAACTGGGACAGCACCGGCGACGGCCACGCGGCACGTCCGGCTCGCGCCGTGCCCCGGCCTTGCGCTCGCGACGCTTCCCGTTGCGCGAGCGACGGCGTGCGGGCGTCGAGTTCCTGATCGAGCCGTCGCCAATGAACACTCTCGACGGCCCGCGCCGCGGCGTGCGCTGAGCCGGCGGCGAACGCGGCGGCGAGGAATCCCGCGGTACGCAACCGTCCGAAGAGGAATCCTGGCAAGTCTCGTTCGGACCGGACCAGTCCGCGCGCGGCCACCTCTTCGAGGCCGCCGGAATGCACGTGCCCGCCACCCGGGAACCGGGAGTCGGCGAGAATGAGCGCGACCGGGTCCATCAGAACAGGAAATACCGTTGCGCCATCGGCAATTCGGCCACCGGATGCGGTTCGATCAGTTCTCCGTCCACGCGTACCGCGAAGCTGTCCGGGTCCACTCGCACTTCCGGAGTCGCGTCGTTCAGCACCATGTCCGCTTTCGTCCGGCGGCGGGTGCTGGCGACCGGCACCAACGGCCGGGCGATGCGGAATTGTTCAGCCACACCGGAATCCAGCGCTTCCGGAGCCACGAAATGCAGACTGGACGCAGCCGCTACAGCGGGCGCGGCACCGAACATCGGCCTTGCCAGCACCGGTTGCGGCGTGGGAATCGAAGCGTTCGCGTCTCCCATCGCCGCCCACGCCGGGAAACCGCCCTTCAACACCACATGCGGGCGCACGCCGAAGAACTTCGGTTCCCACAACACCAGATCGGCGAGCTTGCCGACCTCCACCGAGCCGATCTCCGAGTCCATTCCGTGCGCGATCGCCGGGTTGATCGTGTACTTCGCGACGTAACGACGGGCACGCAGGTTGTCCGCGGCGCCATCGCCGGGAAGTGCGCCGCGGCGGCCTTTCATCACGTGCGCGGTCTGCCAGGTCCGGATGATCACCTCGCCGATCCGCCCCATCGCCTGCGAATCGGAACTCATCATCGAGATCGCCCCCAGGTCGTGCAGCACGTCCTCGGCGGCGATCGTGCTCGGCCGGATCCGGCTTTCCGCGAAGGCGAGATCCTCGGGCACCGACGGGTTCAGGTGGTGGCACACCATCAGCATGTCGAGGTGCTCGTCGAGAGTGTTGACGGTGTGCGGCCGGGTCGGATTCGTGGACGAGGGAAGGAAGTTCGCCATTCCGGACACCTCGATGATGTCCGGCGCGTGCCCGCCGCCAGCGCCCTCGGTGTGGTAGGCGTTGATCGACCGGCCGCCGATCGCCTCCACAGTGGACTCCAGAAACCCGGCCTCGTTGAGCGTGTCGGTGTGGATCGCGACCTGTACGCCGGATTCGTCGGCGACAGTGAGACAGGCGTCGATCGCGGCTGGCGTCGAACCCCAGTCCTCGTGCAGCTTGAACCCGCCCGCTCCGGCCGCCAACTGCTCCCGCAGCGCTTCATGCCGGACAGTGTTTCCCTTTCCCAGCAGTAACACATTCACCGGTTGTCCGTCCATTGCGGACAACATCCGGCCAAGATTCCAGGCACCGGGCGTCACCGTGGTCGCCTTGCTGCCCTCGTTCGGTCCGGTGCCGCCGCCGACCAAAGTGGTCAGTCCGGCCGCGAGCGCGGTGTCCACCAGTTGCGGGCAGACGAAATGCACGTGACAGTCGATGCCGCCCGCAGTGAGAATCTTCCCGTTGCCCGACAGCACCTCCGTGGCCGGGCCGATCACCAACGCTGGATCGACACCGTCCATAGTGTCTGGATTACCCGACTTCCCGATGCCGACGACGCGTCCGTCACGGACGCCGACGTCGGCCTTCACCACGCCCCAGTGATCGAGAATCACCGCGCCGGTGATCACCAGGTCCGGCGTTCCCTCGGCGCGGGTCGCCATGCCCTGGCCCATCGACTCGCGGATCACCTTCCCGCCGCCGAAAAGCACCTCGTCGCCGCTGCCGTCAGGACCGATCGACCGGTCCTCGGTCACCTCGATCAGCAGATCGGTGTCCGCGAGCCGGATCCGGTCCCCTGCGGTCGGGCCGAACAGCTCGGCGTAGCGGACACGGTCGATCTCCGGCATCAGAACTCCCCGGCATATTCGGCGCGCAGCCCCGGCACCCGCCGGTTTCCGCTGAGCGGAACCACATCGACTTCCCGATCAATGCCGGGTTCGAAGCGCACCGAGGTCCCGGCGGGCACGTCGAGCCGGTGCCCGCGGGCGGCTTCGCGGTCGAACTCCAGGCCGGGATTGACCGCGGCGAAGTGATAGTGCGAACCGACCTGCACCGGCCGGTCGCCGAGATTGCGCACACGCAGCCGGATCCGGGCGCGCCCCGGATTCAGCGGCACCGGCTCGTCGCCGGGAATGATCTCGCCTGGCCGCAAGAATTCCTCCTCAACCGATCGGTTCGTGCACTGTGACGAGTTTCGTGCCATCCGGAAAAGTGGCTTCCACCTGGACGGAATCGGCCATTTCCGGCACCCCGTCGAGCACTTGCGCCCGGGTCAGCACGGTGCGCCCGCCCGCGGCGAGCTCACTGACCGTGCGCCCGTCGCGAGCGCCCTCCAGCACGTAGTCGGTGATGAGCGCGACGGCTTCGGGGTAATTGAGCCGAAGACCGCGTTCAAGCCGTTTGCGAGCAACGTCCGCCGCGACGTGGACCAGCAGTTTGTCGCGTTCCTGCGGGCTCAGGTGCATGGCAAAGGTCTACCACCGGAGAGACCGCTCCGCCTGATTCGGCAACGCAGTTTTTACCTGGCGGGTCACCCGCGGTCAGCTGCCAGCGAGTGCGATGGCCCGCCAATCTCTGTCCTGCGGGGATCGTCGGTCGAAGCGGCGGAGGGGAGCTACGACGGGCGCGAAATTCGGGAAGCCCGGCTCAGGACCCTCGCGCAAGACGGCTCGTTCGCGGTCAACGAAGCCAGCGCATATCAAGGCCCGCGCCTTCTTCCTCGACGGCGGCAACCGGATGGCCGAGATCGGCTCCTCCAAATACGCCGAGGAAGTAGCCAAGGTCAACACCAAGGTCGGCAGACGGGGATACCGACTCCCTGCTGCCCAACCTGGAGCACATGAGGATAGGCGTCGAACAAGCGAAGGACACATACCGTCTCGTTCGCCGAACTTGAGAAGAAATCGGGCGGCAAGTGAACCCCGCCCGAGCAAAAGCTGCTCTGTATCACTCGGCATAGTGGTGGCTGGATGCTCCTCCGGCCCGGTCGTCGGAACGCCTCAGCCGGACAGGCCGGCGTCCCCGGCCACCGCACCAACGGCAGGCAACCCGTTCGCGGCGCGGAATCAATGCGCGTTGCTGGACCAGATCCTCGATGGCCAGGGTTTCCCCAAGGCCGCCCCTGCCCTTGCCGACCACACCCGTTCTTGTGCCTCGCGAAAGCCTCCGCCGGCATGGCCAACGGTCTCGACGTGAGCCTGGTTCCGCAAGAGGACAAGCTCCATACAGACAACATTCTTCACCCGGAAACGGCCCGGCGAGGCGACGTCAACGGCCGCCCCTCCATCGAGCAGCCCGAACCGCTGAGTTCACCTGGGCACTGCACGGTCATTATGGCTGTCGAGCCTCGTTCCAGGGCAGAACTCGGCGTCGCGTCAGGCCTGCCCACAGCCGAGGCCAGCCGCGGAGAAGTGCGCCACCGCCCTCGAACCGCTCCTGCCGAAGAGCTGATCCAGGCGAAGTGCCGCCCGGCAGTTCGTTCAAGACCCAATTCGCCGCCAGTGGCGGCCCGCCGCTGCTGGAGCACGCCTGGCGACCGCCCCGCTCACCGAGCGTGACACCCGCCCGTCTCCGCAAGCCGGGGTTCACCTGCGGGCCACCGGGGTACCAGTCAGCGGTCACCTCACTCGACGGGAGAAAGTAGCGTCCCGGGCTCACCTGGACTGAATCGTTCTCGTAATCGTGACCGAAACCACGACATCTTCCGTTGCCCCAGCCGGGTAAAGGGAGCATGGTTTGTCCCACCGTGCGATGAGGCGCGCAAGGAGCCAGCGTGTATCCCGTCCGCGCGTGCACAACACAGCCGGGGAATGCGCATCGAAAGGGTTCGCGAAGAGTGACTACCTCCACGATCAGCACCACCAACGAAGCCGACGACGGGTTCCGGCCTGGACTCGAAGGCGTCGTCGCGTTTCGGACCGAAATCGCCGAACCCGATCGGGACGGCGGCGCGCTGCGCTACCGCGGCGTCGACATCGAGGACCTCGCCGGGAAGGTGACCTTCGGCGACGTATGGGGGCTCCTGGTCGACGGGCGGTTCGGGACCGGGCTTCCGCCCGCTGAGCCGTTCCCGCTTCCGGTGCACACCGGCGACGTCCGGGTCGACGTCCAGTCCGCGCTCGCCATGCTCGCCCCGATCTGGGGTTACCGGCCGCTGCTCGACATCACCGACGAGGAGGCGCGTGACCAGCTCGCCCGTGCTTCGGTGATGGCGCTGTCCTACGTCGCGCAGTCCGCACGCGGCATCGGCCAGCCCGCGGTGCCGCAGTCGCGGGTCGACGAGGCCAAGTCGATCACTGAGCGCTTCATGATCCGCTGGCGCGGCGAGCCGGACCCGGCGCACGTCAAAGCGGTCGACGCGTACTGGGTTTCCGCCGCCGAACACGGCCTCAACGCCTCCACCTTCACCGCGCGCGTCATCGCCTCCACCGGGGCAGACGTTGCGGCGGCACTGTCCGGCGCGATCGGCGCGATGTCCGGCCCGCTGCACGGCGGCGCCCCGGCGCGCGTGCTGCCGATGATCGAGGAGGTCGAGCGCTCGGGTGACGCCCGCGCGCTGGTCAAGGGCATTCTCGACCGCAAGGAGCGGCTGATGGGCTTCGGCCACCGCGTGTACCGCGCGGAGGACCCGCGCGCCCGCGTGCTGCGCCGCACCTGCAAGGAACTGGGCGCCGAACGCTACGAGGTGGCCGCCGCGCTGGAGCAGGCCGCGCTGGCCGAGCTGCGCGAACGCCGTCCGGACCACCCGATCGAAACGAACGTCGAGTTCTGGGCAGCGGTGATCCTGGACTTCGCGAAGGTGCCGCCGCACATGATGCCCGCGATGTTCTCCTCCGCGCGCACCGCCGGCTGGGCCGCGCACATCCTGGAGCAGAAGAAGACCGGCCGCCTGGTCCGTCCGTCGGCGAAGTACGTCGGCCCCGGCCCGCGCACGCCGTCCGAGGTCGAAGGCTGGGACAGCGTCACCCAGATCTGAGTTGAGTCCGTGAAGGGCTCCTTGCGGGAATTGGATTCCCCCAAGGAGTCCTTCACGGCGTTGTGGCCAGGTGCGCGTCGGTGGCGGCGAGCATCGCGGTGAGCTGATCGACCAGCCAGCCGTCCAGCGTTTCGCGCGGGACGGTGCCCTCCTGCAGCCACGACAGCAACGTGCCCTCGACCACTGCGGTCCAGCAGCGCAGGGTCAGCAGCACCAACGGTGCCGGTTCGGGGATCGCGAGTGCCTCCAGGATCAGCTCGACGGCACGATTGCGGACCTCGTCGATCGCGGCATCCGTCTCCGAAGTGGCGATGACTGAACCGCTGCGCAGCAACGCGACATAGCCTTCGCGGTAGTGCGCGGCGACATCGACGAGACCGCGTACGGCCGCGCGTAGCCGTTCTTCCGGCGGGCCTTCCTCAAGCGTCGCGAGCCGGTCGACCAAACCGTCGGTGACCGTGCGCAGTGCCTGCATTTGCAGTTCCCGCAGGCTCGGGAAATACCGGTAGAACAACGGCCGCGACACCTCGGCGCGCGCCACGATGTCGTCCACCGTGACCAATTCCGGAGCCCGGGTGCCGAACAAGTCCAGTGCGGCCGCGATCAGATCGTCCCGCCGGGCCTGCGCGGTCATCCGGCGCGGACGGCTCACGGCGTGACGTCCAGTTTCGCCGCCGCACGCAGCAACCCCGGCGTCAGTCGGGAAAGGACCAGCGCGACCTTCGCTTCCGGAGTGGACGGTTGGATCGCGACGTTCTTCTCCACCGCACGCAGAATGTCGCGCGCCACTCGTTCCGGACCGAAATTGCGCCGGGCGTAGAGCTTCGACGATTCCTTCTGCCGCCGCTTCTCCTCGACCTCGTCGGCGCCGACGAACTTGGTGGTCTTGGTGATGTTCGTGTTCACCAGCCCCGGGCAAACCGCGGTCACGCCAATTCCCTCGGACGCCAACTCCGCGCGCAAGCCATTGCTCAACGCGAGCACGGCGGCCTTCGTGGTGCCGTAAGCGGTGAGGATCTTCGACGGCAGATAAGCCGCGGCAGAAGCGAGGTTGACGATCTGCCCGCCCTCAGCGCGTTCCTGCATCATCGGCGCGAACGCTCGGCACCCGTGGATCACGCCCCACAGGTTGACGTCCACGACCTTCTCCCAGTCCTCGATCGTGGTGTCGAGGAACGGGCCGGACATGCCGATCCCGGCGTTGTTCACCACGATGTCCGGCACGCCGAACTCGTCGCGCACCTGCTCGGCGAACCGGGCGACCGCCTCGCCATCCGAAGAGTCCACTGTGTACTCGCCGGCATCGACTCCGCGTTCCCGCACCAGTTTCGCGGTCTCCGCCGCCGAATCGCCGTTGATGTCGCTGACCACCACGTCCGCGCCCTCGGCCGCGAACGCCAGCGCGGTCTCCCGGCCGATGCCGCTGCCCGCACCGGTCACGACGACGAGGTGGTGGGCGAAGCGACCGCTGCCGCGACCGACCCGCGCCCGCCGCAGCGCCCGCGTTTCCTCGCCGGTTTCCACCGACGCGATCAGCTCGGCTGCCGCGGCAGCAACCACTTCCGGTTTGGTCCGGGTAATCCAGTGCGAACCGATCACCCGCCGGACGCGCAGATCCGGAACCCAGCGCTCGACCTCGGTCTGCAGCGGCGTGGTGACGTACGAATCGCCGGTCGGCGCGAGCACCTGCACCGGGATTTCCGCCGGACGCGGGTGCGGCCGGGAAAGCCGCGGCCCCATGTTCGCCCGGTAAAGCTTCAGGCCGTGCACGCCGTCGGCCGTCTTCGGCGCCGATTCGGCAGGCTCCAGCTTCCCGATCAGCGTGCGCATGATTCCCGTGCGCCACAACAGTTCCGGGATCAACGGAACCTGGAACGCGACGATGTAGTACGAGTGCAGGAACTGCCGCAGCGCGTGCCCGAGACGACGCGGCGTCGGGCGAGTCAGCTGGGCACGGAACCACGCGCCGGCGTGATCGAGGCTGGGCCCGGAAAGCGAGGCGTAGGAAGCGATCCGGCCGCGCAGCTGGTCGCCGGTGACCGCGTGCCAGGCCTGGATCGAACCCCAGTCGTGCGCGACGAGGTGGACCTTGCCGAACGGCTGCACCTCGTCGACCACCGCGGCGAGGTCGTCGGCGAGCTGGTCCAGCCGGTACGCCTGGCGCGCTCGCGGTTTGTCGGATTCGCCCGCGCCGCGCACGTCGTAGACGACCACGCGGTGCGCGCGGCGCAGCTCCTCGGCCACGCCGTCCCACATCGAACTGTTGTCCGGATATCCGTGCACGAGCACGACCGTGGGCCCGTCCGGGTTGCCGCTCACCCGGACCGAAAGGCGGACTCCGTCGCTGGCAGTCACCTGCTTGTGAGACATCTTGTCATGTTAGACAACTTGTCAACAGCGAGCGTCGTGGTTCCACGGGAAACCACCGTGTCCACCGTTCGACGGACAACCGGATTCCACTGCCCGGACGTCCCGCGAGCCACCCTCGGCGGCGCACGCTGGACCCCATGAGCACAGCAGTGCGAGTGCGCGGACTGCGCAAGGAGTACCCGGGCCACCTCGCCGTGGCCGGGATCGATCTCGACATCCGTGACGGCGAGGTGTTCGCCCTGCTCGGGCCCAACGGCGCGGGCAAGACGACCACCGTCGAGATCCTGGAGGGGCACCGGCAGCGGACGGCGGGGGAAGCCACTGTCCTCGGCGAGGACCCGGGTACCGCGGGACGCGCGTGGCGCGCCCGCCTCGGCATCGTGTTGCAAACGGCCACCGACGCGGCGGAACTGACCGTCGCGGAGACCGTGCGGCACTTCGCGAAGTACTACCCGAACCCACGTGATCCGGCAGAGGTGATCGACCAGGTCGGCCTCACCGCGAAGGCGGGCGCGCGGGTGAAGTCGCTGTCCGGCGGGCAACGCCGCCGGGTGGACGTCGCCCTCGGCATCATCGGCCGTCCAGAGCTGCTGTTCCTCGACGAGCCGACCACCGGCTTCGACCCCGAGGCACGGCGGCAGTTCTGGGCGCTCATCGACGGGCTCGCCCACGAGGGCACCACGATCCTGCTGACCACGCACTATCTCGACGAGGTCGAGGCGCTGGCCGACCGGCTCGCGGTGATCGCGCGCGGTTCGGTCGTCGCCGAGGGGACGCCGGCGACGCTCGGCGGCCGCGAACGCGCCGAGGCGGTCGTGCGGTGGCAGGACGAACGCGGCAGTCACGAGGAACGCACGCAGTTCCCGACGAAACTCGTCTCGCAACTCGCCGCCGACCGAGGGGAACTCACCGGTCTCACCGTGACGCGCCCCAGCCTGGAAGACGTCTATCTCGACCTGATCGGGGAGCAACCGTGACCACGACCATGGCCGTGCCGGGCACGTTCCGCTTGGGCCTCGCCCGCGGCGCGCTCGAACTGCGGCAGTTCTTCCGCAACCGCGAGCAGGTGGTGTTCACCTTCTCGCTGCCCGCGGTGCTGATGATCCTGCTCGGCTCCATCCTCGACGGCCCGACCGGGCAGGCCGGGGTGTCGTCCGGGCAGCTGCTCGCCGCCGGGATGATCGGCGCGGGCATCGTGTCGACGTCGTTCAACAGCGTCGGCATCGGCATCGCCGCGGACCGGGAAATCGGTGCGCTGAAACGCTTGCGCGGCACGCCGATGCCCGCGCCGGCCTACTTCGCCGGCAAGATGGTGATGGTCGCGGTGACCAGTGTGTCGCAGACCGTCCTGATGGCCGCGGTGGCGATGCTGCTGTTCCGTCTCGAACTGCCGTCCGATCCGGCGAAATGGCTGACCCTGCTCTGGGTGCTGCTGCTCGGGATCGTCTCCTCGACGCTGCTGGGCATCGCGATCAGCTCGGCCACCCGCACCGCCAACGGCACCGTGGCGCTGGTGCAGCTGGTGTACTTGGTGCTGCAGTTCATTTCCGGGGTGTTCGTCACGCCGATCACGAACCTGCCGAGGATCATGGTCGACGTCGCGTCGTTCTTCCCGCTGAAATGGATCTGCCAGGGCTTCCGCTCGGTGTTCCTTCCGCCGGAGGCCGCGACCCAGGAAATGGCGGGGACATGGGAGCTTCCGAAGGTGGCGCTGGTGCTGGCGGTGTGGTGCGTGGTGGGCCTGGTGCTCGCGAGGGTGACGTTCCGGTGGACGAACGAAGCGAAGTGAACCAAGCCGACGCGTGGGAGCGGTCGTACTGGTCCTGGGAGGTGCTGTTCGCGGTCGCCTACGTGGCGACCGCCCTCCTGGTGCTCTTCAGCAGCGACAGGCCGACGACGGCGAAAATCGTGGCGGAGGCGGCGCTGGCGGCGATCGTGGCCGGGTACCTCGCCGTCGGACGGCGCCTCGTGCAGAGTGCGCACAGCGGACGCGCGCACATCGCGGCAGCGGTGCTGATCGCGCTGATGAGTACCGCCATGCTCGCGACCACCACCGCGAGCTTCGCGCTGTTCATTGCCTGCCCGCTGTTGTTCATGCTGCTGGAGCTGCGCCCGGCGGCGGTGGCGACCACGCTGCTGATCCTGTTCGAGCCCGTTTCGGGGGTGCTCAACGGCGGCTGGAACGGCCAGCTGCTGTCGATCCTGCTGCCGATGACCGCGATCCTGATCACCTTCAGCTTGCTGGCCGGAAAGTTCGCCACCGATGTGCTGCGGGAGAGCCACGCCCGCGCCGAGCTGATCCGCGAGCTGGAATCCAGCCAGGCCGAGGTCGCCCGCCTGTCGAGGGAAGCGGGCACCGCGGCCGAGCGCGAGCGGCTGGCGCGGGAAATCCACGACACGCTCGCCCAGGGGTTCACCAGCATCATCACGCTGACCCAGGCGATCGAGTCCGAACTGGACACTGATCTGTCCACAGTGCGCAAACATCTCGCGCTCGCTGGCCGTACCGCGCGCGAGAATCTCGCCGAAGCCCGCGCGATGGTCGCGGCGCTCGCACCGTCCGATTTGGCCACTGGCTCGTTGCCGGAAGCCATCCGGCGGCAGGCAGATCGGCTCGCCGAGGAGCTAGGCATTCCGGTTGAGTGCGCAGTGGACGAAGGGCTGCCGCCACTGTCCACTGCGGTCGAAGTAGTGCTGCTGCGCGCGGCGCAAGAGGCGCTGTCGAACGTACGCAAGCATTCGGGCGCGGCCCTCGTCCGCGTGCGGCTGTCCGCTGTGGACGGAGCGATACGGTTGCGCGTCGAGGACAACGGGCGCGGCTTCACCCCGGACGCCGACGTGTTCGGATTCGGGTTGCGCGGCATGCGTTCGCGAGCCGAGCAGGTGGGCGGCACCCTGGAAGTGCGGACCGGCGCGAACGGCGGCACCGAACTGGAACTGGAGGTGCCCGTGTGATCACGATCATGCTCGTCGACGACCATCCCGTGGTACGCGAAGGACTGCGCGGCATGCTCGAAGCCGAGGACGACCTGACGGTGGTCGGCGAAGCCGGTTCCGGCGACGAAGCGGTGGCGCTCGACCGCGTGAAACAGCCCGACGTCGTCCTGATGGACCTGCGCATGCCGGGCCTCGACGGCGTCGGCGCGATCCACGCGATCCTCAAGGAAACGCCCGCGCGCCGGATCGTGGTGCTCACCACGTACGAAACCGACGCCGACATCCTCCGCGCGGTCGAGGCGGGCGCGTCGGGATATCTGCTGAAAGACGCGTCGCGCACCGAATTGGCCGGTGCGATCCGAGCCGCGCATCGCGGCGAGACCGTGCTGGCGCCGTCGGTCGCGGGCAAGCTCGTGCACCGGATGCGAAACCCGGAACCGGTGTCGCCGCTGTCCGCTCGCGAGGTGGAGGTGCTGCGGCTGGTCGCGAAGGGCCGCACCAACGCCGAAATCGGCCGCGAGCTGCACATCGGCGAGGCGACGGTGAAAACCCACCTGCTGCGGGTGTTCTCGAAGCTCGGCGTTTCCGACCGCACGGCGGCGGTCACGACGGCGCTGGACCGGCAACTGCTCGGCTGAGCTTGCCGGGCAGAATGGCGGCCATGCTCGACACCACCGAACTCGCCCTGTACCGACGGCTCGCACACGAGCAGTCCGTCAGCCGCGCCCCGTCCCTCGTCGCCGCTGTCGTCCGAGGCGGCGACGTCGTCTGGTCCGGTGCCCGCGGCCGCGTCGGCGACCAGCGCCCGGACGACAACACGCAGTACCGGCTGGGGTCGATCACCAAAACGATGATCGCGACCGCGGTCATGCGGCTGCGCGACGAGGGCAAACTCGACCTCACCGACCCGCTGGAACGGCATCTGCCGGGCACCGCGTTCGGCTCGGTCACCATCGCGCAACTGCTGTCGCACACGTCGGGCCTCACGTCGGAATCGCCCGGCCAGTGGTGGGAGCGCGCGCCCGGCGCGGACTGGGCGGCGCTCGTCGCGAGCCTCGAAAAGGACGCGACGAAGCTGCGTCCCGGCTTCAAGTTCCACTACTCGAACGTCGGCTACGGCGTCCTCGGCGAGCTGGTCGCCCGGCTCCGCGAGCGGCCGTGGTTCGACGTGGTGCGGGACGAAATCCTTACCCCGCTGGGCATGAACCGCACGACGCCGCATCCGGAAGGCGCGCACGCCGAGGGATTCGCCGTGCATCCCTTCGCCGACGTGCTCATGCCGGAGAAGTGGCCGGACGCCGGCGCGATGGCCCCGGCCGGCCAGCTCTGGTCCACCATCACCGACCTCGGCCGCTGGACGTCGTTCCTCGGCGGCCACACCGGCGACGTGCTCTCGCCGGACACCGTCGACGAAATGCGGACGATGAACACCGTCGACGACACCGAGGTGTGGTCGACCGGGTTCGGCCTCGGCCTGATGGTCGTGCGCTATCAGGGCAGGCACCTGGCCGGGCACACCGGCTCGATGCCCGGTTTCCTCGCCGCGACCGTCGTCGACCCGCGCAGCGGCACCGGCGCGCTGTGCCTGGCGAACTCCACCTCGGGCGTCAACATCACGCAGCTGTGCCTCGACCTGATCACCACCGCCGACGACCTCGAACCCGCGCTGCCCGACGAGTGGCTCCCGTCCACTGTGGACCCTGAGCTGCTCGCACTGACCGGGCTGTGGCACTGGGGCCCGTCGCCGTACTTCCTGCGCGTGCAGGGCGACGGCCTGATCTCGCTGAACCCGGCCGTCGGAGCCGGACGGGCGTCGCGGTTCCGTCCCGCGGGCCCGGACACCTGGATCGGCCTGGACGGCTACTACGCGGGCGAAACGCTCACCGTCGGCCGCGACGCGGACGGGACGGCGAACCACCTGAACCTCGCGACGTTCATCTTCAGCCGCACGCCGTACGACCCGGCCGCGCCGATTCCAGGCGGGCTGGACGAGACTGGGTGGCGCTGAGCCAGCCGGCTTCGACCTTGACGCCGGGCTCCTCGGCGTCAAGGTCGGGCGCTCGCCTGGTCGGGGACAGCCACGCTTTCGCGTAGCCGTCCTGGCCCAAGCAGGACGTCGCCCGGCCGCGGCGCCCCGAACACGCACGGCCGCCGATACTCGATCAGCTCGGCGGCGACCTCCGGCGGACAGTGCTCGTGCTCGAACCGCCCTGACCGGCCGGTTCGAGCACGAGCCAGCCGGTCATCAGCTGATCGGGTCACACCTGCCGGTCCGGCCGCGCGAACCGCGCCCGGCCTGCCAGGTCCTCCACGCCACCGCGAACCCGCCCCAGAGCAGCGCGGGGATCAGCACCGGCCACCCGGAGCCGCCGGGAAATCAGAACGCCGCCCAGCGCGATCGCCGCCCGCGAGCACCGAGGCGGGCGCGGCGACGGCGGCCCGCCAGCGCAGCCTCCGCAGCGAGAGCTTCCGGACAGGCAAGTCGTGTAGCTCCCCGGCGTCGCCACTCCGCAGATCTCCACCGTGACCCGGCCGCGCGAGTCCGGCTCGCCCAGCCGCGGCTGTCCGGTCCGCCGGAGTTCGCGTGCGTGCTCCGGCGGGCAGTCGAGCAACGTCAGGTAGCCGCGCGGACGGACCATGGCGCGCAGCACTCTCGGGATCTCCTGCCCGTGGTCCCACTGAGTGGTGTCCCCGTCGAGCACGGCGCGGACCTCGCGTTGATCCTTTCGGCGGCACCCGGCCCCACGGCCACCACAGCGACCCGGCGAGGAACGCGAGAGCGAAAACGGCGGAACCACGCACGTCGCCACGGCACGCAAGCCAGCACCAGCGTCACCGTCAGGCCGATCGGCGCAGTCGAGTCCTACGGGTGCACCAGCGCCGCCAAGGCGAAGGGCGCAAACCACCGCCCGCGCGGCCGGTAACCGTGCGTTTCCGTCACGATTCCACATGCCGGACACCCGCCAACCGCCGTTACCTGCGTTGTCCCGACCTGAGAGACTAAGCACATGACCGACGCTGAGTTGACGATCCCAGCAGACCTCAAGCCGGCCGACGGCCGCTTCGGCTGCGGACCCTCGAAGGTCCGCGAAGAGCAGCTCGCCGCCCTCGCCCGGTCCGGTTCCACCTACCTCGGCACCTCGCACCGGCAGAAGCCGGTCAAGTCGCTCGTCGGCCGCGTGCGCGCCGGGCTGTCCGAGCTGTTCTCGCTCCCGGACGGATACGAGGTCATCCTCGGCAACGGCGGGACGACCGCGTTCTGGGACGCCGCCGCGTTCGGCCTCGTGCGCGAGCGCGCCCAGCACTTCACCTACGGCGAGTTCTCCTCGAAGTTCGCGACCGTCACGAACAAGGCCCCGTTCCTCGGCGAGTCGATCGTGGTGCAGGCCGACCCGGGCAGCGCGCCGGAGATCGCCTATCAGCAGGGTGCGGACCTCGTCGGCTGGGCGCACAACGAGACCTCCACCGGCGTCGCGGTGCCGGTGCGGCGACCCGAAGGCAGTGACGGCGCGCTGGTCGCGATCGACGCGACGTCCGGTGCCGGCGGTCTTCCGGTCAGCGCCGAGGACTTCGACGTCTACTACTTCGCGCCGCAGAAGTCGTTCGCGTCCGACGGCGGGCTGTGGATCGCGCTCGCCTCGCCCGCCGCGATCGAGCGGATCGGCGAGATCGGCGGCGGCGACCGCTGGATCCCCGAATTCCTGTCGCTCACCACGGCGCTCGACAACTCGCGCAAGGACCAGACCTACAACACCCCCGCGGTCTCCACGCTTTTCCTGCTCGCCGAGCAAATCGAGTGGATGAACGGCCAGGGCGGCCTCGACTGGACCACCTCGCGCACCAAGGAATCCTCGACCCGGCTCTACGACTGGGCCGAGAAAACCTCGTACACCACGCCGTTCGTGGCGAACCCGGAGCTGCGCTCGCAGGTCGTCGGCACGGTCGACTTCGCCGCCGAGGTCGACGCCGCCGCGGTCGCGAAGGCGTTGCGCGCCAACGGGATCGTCGACACCGAGCCGTACCGGAAGCTGGGCCGCAACCAGCTGCGCGTCGGCCTGTTCCCGGCGATCGACCCGGACGACGTCACGAAGCTCACCCAGAGCATCGAATACGTCGTGGAACGGCTCGGCTGAGCCGAAAACGCCCATATCGCCCCGCCTGCCGTCCGGCTCGCGGGGCGATATGCGTTGACGACCACTCGTTCGTGACACACCGTGGTCGGCGTGTCACGGGAGCGGCGGGGAACCGGCGCCGCGAAAATGGCCGGGAAAGTGTCGTCGGATTGAGTTCGGATGGGTGCGGCGTCGGCGCGCCTCGCACGTCAAGCCGACGCGCCGTTCTAACGTGGGCACCCACAAAGGTGAACACCGGGGAGGCGAGAAATGCGGGCGTTGCGGGTGGTCGGGCTGCACGAGGACGGGAAGTCCCTCGTGCTGGAGGACCCGGCGAGCCGTACCCGCTTCCTGCTCCCGGCCGACGAGAGACTGCGTGCGGCGGCGAGGGGGGACATAGCCCGGCTGGGCCAGATCGAGATCGAGTTGGAGAGCCAGATGCGGCCACGCGAGATCCAGGCGCGAATCCGCGCGGGCGAGTCCGTCGAGCAGGTCGCGAGCAGCGCGGGCGTCTCGACGCAGCGGGTGGAGCGATTCGCCTACCCGGTGCTGCTCGAACGTTCCCGCACCGCTGAACTCGCGCAGTCGGCGCACCCGGTCCGCGAGGACGGGCCCGACGTCCAGACGCTCGGCGAGGTCATCGCCTACGCCTTCGGCGTCCGCGGCCACGACTACAACCAGGCCGCGTGGGACGCCTGGCGCGGCGACGACGGCAAGTGGGTCGTCGTGCTGCGCTGGAAGGCAGGCCGCTCCGACAACCGCGCGCACTGGTCGTTCTCGCCCGGCGCGCACGGCGGAACGGTGCACGCGCTCGACGAGAACGCCGAGGTCCTGCTGAACCCGAACTCGTACGTCGCCCCGCGCACCGTGCGCGCGCTGGCCCCCGCTCGCGATTCGGTGGTGCAGCCGACGCTCGACGCCGTCGAGGAACCGCGCGCCATCGAAGGTCCGGACGAGGGCGACGACGAGACCCGCGAGATTCCGCGCGTCCCGGGCGAGTCCGACGGCGACGAAGCCGAACAGCCGCGCACGAAGGCGAAGAAGAACCATCCGATCGTGCCGTCCTGGGAGGACGTGCTGCTCGGAGTCCGCACCCAGCGCGGCTGATCACGCCTGCTTCCAGCCAGGGCTGCGGGTGCCCCGGCTGGCGGGGGCGGGCCGCGATGGCTTCGTTCCAGGAGAGGTTCGTGAGGGGAGCCCTGAGGGAATCTGATTCTCTCGGGGTTCCCCTCACGTACAACGGCGCAAGCGCGGAGGCCAGGGTCAGGCGTCCAGCAGGGCGGCCAGTTTCTTTGGGGCGACGTGCCGGTAGGCCTCGCGCACGATCTGGTCCACCTCGGTCCAGTCGACATCCACGTCGAGCCGCACGCCGAGCCATCCGCTCGGCCCGACGTAGGGCGGCCGGAAGAACCGCTCGGGCTCGGTGCGCACCAGTTCCTCCTGCACCCCGGGCGGCGCGGGACACCAGAACGCGATCCGGTCGTCGTGGTGCTGGTCGGCGAACATCACGAACGTCTTGCGGCCACGGACGAACCACGTTGGTTCGCCGTGGCTGAGTCGTTCGGTGGCTTCGGGCAGCGCTAGGCAGAGGGCGCGCAAATTGTCGAGCGGAGCCATCTCAGCAGTATCCGCGAGTCAGAACACCGTGGCCAGCACGCCGATCCACGCGAGCGCCAGGCCGCCACCCGCGCCGTACACCGCCCAGCGCAGGATCGGCACGTTCCGGCCCAGCCACAGGGACGGCGCGACCCCGCCGGTCACCACCAGCGACGCGATCAACGCCAGCCACACGCTCGTCTCGCGGGCGAGTGTGGTGGCCAGCGCGAGCATCGCCACGACCACCACCGCGGCCGCGAAGACCGACACGGTCAGCCCGGTGAGCCAAGGCGTCGGCTCCTCCTGCGTTCGGGCCCGTGCCGGTCGATCCGGCCGCGGCGGCGGTTCGACCACCGTCTCCACGCCCGTCACCGGGTCGACGAAGCGCACCTCGGCACCCATCACCGCGGCCAGTCGCGCGGCGAGCTGACGTCCGCGCTGCGACACGACCGAACCGGCGACATCGACGTCCGAGTCGGAGCGTGCCACCGCCGACGCCACGCGCGCCCACTCGTGCAGTGCCTGCGCCAGGTCGGCACCGATCGCGAGCCGGCGCGGGTCGACCTCTCGCGCGTGCTCGCCGCCCGGCCCGGCGAGCACCGCCTGCTCGCCGCGGATGCGCAGCTCCATGGTGCCCCTCCCCGCAAGAAACGTGCCGGGGGTCACTCTAGTGGGGCGGACCCCGCCGAGACTTCGTGGAACGCGATCGCCGCGGCCGTGGCGACGTTCAGCGAGTCGACGCCGGACACCATCTCCACGCGGACGGCGACGTCCGCGGCCTCGATCGCCTCGTCCGTCAGCCCCGGCCCCTCGGCGCCGAGCAGCAGCGCGATCGGGCCCGGCACCTTTTCGCGCAATCCGCGCAGCGGTACGGAATCCGCGCGCGGAGTGAGCGCGGCCACCGTGAAACCCCGTGCCCGCAGCACATCCAGTCCGCCGGGCCAGCTGTCGAGGGTCGCGAACGGGACACGCAGCACGTGTCCCATCGAAACGCGCACACTGCGCCGGTAAAGCGGATCCGAACACCCTGGACCGAGCACTATCCCGCCGACGCCGAGCGCGGCGGCATTGCGGAAAAGCGCGCCGAGGTTTTCGTGATCGCCGACACCTTCCAGCACTGCCAAAACCTGTGCGCTGTCCACGATTTGGGAGACCGTCGGCGGTTCCGGGCGATCCGCGACCGCGAGCACTCCGCGATTGAGGTGAAACCCGACGACCTCGGCCATCGTCTCCGCCGACGTCACATACGCGGGCACGTCGACGCCCGCGAGTTCGTCTTCCAATTCCCGCAGCCGTCTCTCCACGCCGAGCAGTGCTCGCACCGGATAGCGCGAAGCGAGCAGCCGTCCGACCACGACGGTTCCTTCGGCGATCACCAGTCCGCGCCCGCCGGGGCGGTCCGGGCGACGGTCCGCTGTGGACAGGTCGCGGAAGTCGTCGAGCCCCGGATGCGCCCGGTCCTCGGTGAAGATCAGTTGAGCCACATCGGACAGTCTCGCATCCGCCCGAACCCGTGCCCGCTGGTCCGAACGCGCGACCTGCTTTAGGGCAAACGGCGTAGTTGCGCGCAGGGTCAACCGCCGGTGACGGAGAGCACCAGTTTGGCCGCTAGCCCATGGCGCCGCGCTGTGCGACGGTGGTCTGCCTGGCGTACTAGCCGCCCAGACCACTGCGGACAGCAGCCAAGGAGCGCGTCGAACCATGGGTACGGATCTCTCGGCACATCCCGGCCGGCTCGATCGCGGACGGTACCGCCGGAAGGTCCAGCGGTGCCTGGACACCCTGGCCCGAATGCTCACCGACGGGAGTTTTTCCTTTCCCCGCAAGAACATCGGCCTCGAAGTCGAGCTGAACCTGGTGGACGGGCAGTTGCGCCCGTCGATGACCAACTCGGTCGTGCTGGAGGCGCTCGACGACGCCTCGTTCACCACCGAACTCGGCCAGCACAACCTGGAACTCAACGTGCCGCCGCGTCCGCTCGCCGGGGATTCCGCGCTGCGCCTGGAAGAAGACCTGCACTCCTATCTCGCGAAAGCGCAGGCGAGCGCGGCGCACACCGGCTCGTCGGTGGCCATGATCGGCATTCTGCCCACGCTGGGAGCGGAGCATTTCGATCAGAAGTGGCTTTCCCACAAAACGCGCTATTCGTCGCTGAACGACGAGATCTTCGCCGCCCGCGGCGAGCGGATCGCGCTCGCGCTGGACGGTCCGGCATTGCCCGGAGCCCAGCCGGAGCGGCTGCGGCACTACGCGGAGTCCATTCTCCCGGAGGCCGCCTGTACTTCAGTCCAATTACATCTACAGGTGGCCCCCGAGGAATTCGCGGCGCATTGGAACGCCGCGCAGTGCCTGGCCGGCGTCCAGATCGCGCTCGCCTCGAACTCTCCCTTCCTGCTGGGCAAGGCGCTGTGGCACGAAACCCGGATCCCGTTGTTCCAGCAGGCCACCGACACCCGGCCGGAGGAACTGAAAAACCAGGGCGTCCGGCCGCGGGTGTGGTTCGGCGAACGGTGGATCACGTCGATCTTCGACCTGTTCGAGGAAAACGTCCGCTATTTCCCCGGACTGCTGCCCGAGACCGATCTCGAGGACCCGATCGAAGCGCTCGAATCCGGGCAGGCGCCAAAACTTTCCGAACTGCGGCTGCACAACGGCACGATTTGGCGGTGGAACCGGCCGGTGTACGACGTCGTCGACGGCCTGCCGCATCTGCGCATCGAAAACCGCGTGCTGCCCGCCGGTCCGACGGTCGCCGACATCGTGGCCAACGCGGCGTTTTTCTACGGCGCCCAGCGCGCGCTGGCCGAACAGGACCGGCCGGTCTGGTCGCAGATGTCGTTCCAGGCCGCGGAAGAAAACCTGCACGAGGGCGCACGCAAGGGTTTCGACGCGCAGCTGTACTGGCCCGGCATCGGCTGGATCCCCCCGGACGAGCTGGCCTTGCGCGTCCTGCTGCCGCTGGCACACGAGGGCCTGCGTCGTTCGGATGTGTCCGACGAAGCCCGCGTGCGCTACCTCGGCATCATCGAACGCCGGTGCCTCGCCCGCCGCAGCGGCGCGGCCTGGCAACGCGACTACGTGCTGCGCGCGCACGAACGCGGCGCCGACCGCGAAACCGCGCTCAACTGGATGCTGCGGCGATACCTGGAGCTCTCGGAGACAGGAGAGCCGGTGCACACCTGGTCGCTTGACGACTGAGCCGTTTTGCGCGGTCCCCTACAGTGTTTCGCACGGGAAGGGGGTGGCGCGCGTGCCGAAGGTGCTGGGCGGTTCGCTCGAAGCGCACCGCCGCGAGGTGCGGTCACGAGTGTTCGACGTCGTCCGCGCGCAGCTGTACGAGCGCGGATTCGACGCGATCACGCTCGCCGGCGTCGCCGCGGAGGCCGGGCTCGGCCGCACCGCGATGTACAACCACTTCCCGGACAAGGAAAGCCTGCTCGTCGCGTTCGTGGAGGACGAGGCCGCGCGGTATGTCGAGCGGCTGCGCGAGGCGGTGGACGCCGAACCGGACCCGGCCGCCCAACTTGCCACGTTCGTCCGGCTGCAGCTGCGCGTGCTGGCCGAGCACCACCTTCCGCCGGGCACCGCACTGGAGTCCGCTCTCGCGCCCGCGGCGTATCAGCGGATCAGCGCACACGCGGATCCCATCATCGAACAGCTTCGTTCGGTGCTGCTCGCCGGAGTCGACGCCGACAGCTGGCCCGCACAGGACCTCGATGTGGTGGTCCCGATGATCACCGCGGCACTCGGCAGCCGTCAGGTCATCGATGTGGCCGCTGACCAGCTGGAAAACGCCATTGAGTCCGCCGTGCGGTTCGTCCGGCGGGCGGTCGGTTCGAGTGAAAACAGTGAGTTTTAGGGTAGCCTAAGTACCGGTTATGGCCTACAGTTCTTTCTGACAGCTTGTCAGAAAGAACGTCGGGAGGCCTTCATGACGGTGACCGCGGACCTCGAAGCCAGCCCGTTCTCCGGACAGCTGCGCGCGTCGACGAGGACAGTGCACGACAAGGCCAACCACTCCACGTACATGAACGCACTGCTCGGCGGTGAGCTGACGCTGGCCGGCTACGCGGCGCTGGCCACCCAGTACTACTTCATCTACCAGGCGATCGAGCGGGCCGGCGACGCGATGGCCGACGACCCGGTCGGCGGCCAGTTCGTGTTCGAGGAGCTGCGCAGGCTGCCCGCGCTGGAACGCGACCTCGCCCGCCTGGTCGGCCCCGGCTGGCGTACCGAGATCGCGCCGCTCGCCGCGACCGAGGCCTACACCGCGCGGATCGCCGAAGCGGCGCGCTGGTCCGGCGGGTTCGTGGCGCACCATTACACGCGCTACCTCGGCGACATCGCGGGCGGCCAGATCATCCGGCGGCTGCTGGAGAAGAAGTTCGACCTCGCCGAGGCGGGCACGCACTTCTACCGCTTCGACGAGATCGGCAGCGCCCCCGCGTTCCGCGACCGGTACCGCGCGAAGCTGGACGAGGCGCCATGGAGCGAGGACGACCGCGCCCGGGTGATCGACGAATCCGTGGTCGCGTTCGAGCACAACGTGGCGGTGTTCGACGAACTGGCCCTCGACCTCGCGCGGTACCGGGACCCGGCGGCATGACCCGGGTCACAGCGGGTTGACCTCTACCTAGCTTGAAGTACGACGCTCGGTTTCAGAAGGCTCCCGGGAGGGAAGCCGCCAAGCAAAACCGCGCGTCGACCAAAGGAGGGCCCATGGCCCGGTACGAGCTGCCCGAACTCGATTACGACT